>JAQTTV010000018.1 GCA_028710565.1 Gallionella sp. | reverse complement strand
GTTTCAATCCTCGTCCCCCGTTTCGGGGGGACGCTACAGTCCGCTTGCAACGTGTTGATTCTGCACGCTGCAAAGCGGACGATGCGCGAACCTTTGACCTAACGACTGCCAAGAGCTCACACAATTTGACGATAAAGTGGAAAAGTTCCAGTTCATCAATGAGTTAGCGAAAACGCGAAACTGCCGTGTTTTCGCCGTTGCTGAGGGTTCGCGGTTCATATTACTAATGCGCCTTCAAAATCGACGGCACGGAATTTACCATATTCTTTGATGTGCAGGTCAACTGGTTCGGTTAAACGATACAAACGCAGGCTGTCTTGTTCGTTGTCGATTTCGTCCAATAAGCGGCGTTCTAAAATTTCCAACTGCATTTGGTTGACTTTGCATTCAAATACCGAGTTTTGCACGCGCTGTCCCGTGCTTTCGCAAATTTTCGCCACACGGCGCAAGCGTTTACGACCCGCAGCGGTGATGGTTGAAACGTCGTAGGTGATGATGATTAGCATGGCAACTAAGGTGGTTTGTACAAGTAATTGGATATTGAGTTGTTGGTCGTTAGTTGCTGGAGTGAAATGTTGGCGGCGGGCTGTCTGCCGATGATCGTGCTGTTTGTTTGGGCTTTCATCTCTACCCCATCCCCACCCCAACCCTCCCCTTGAAGGGGAGGGAGTCTTGCTTCACCCACTGTCAATCACATAGAACCGAAACGTTTTTATCATCTATTTGAATATATTTTAAAAAACATAGTGAAGGCAGCTTCCCCATTAACTAACAACTAACAACTAACGACTAACGACTAACAACTAACAACTAGCCGCTTAAAATACCCGAAAATTTAGGTACAGGTGCTTATCGGTACAAAAACGGCGGGTAATGCTCGACCTCGCCGCGCAAGGTTCGGGCTAAAAATCGGGCTTGCAACATCGGCAACAAGCCTATCGGCGTTTTGGTTTCCAGCAGCGGGTGCAGGACTTCTTCTTGTTTGCGTTCTTGGTAGGCGACCACCACGGTGCGGCGGGCATCGTCTGCCAATAACACCGCGCCGCCTTCGCGTAGGGTGAAGTCTTTGGCGGTGATTTGCCCGCGATTGATTAACGTGAGTGCCAAGCGGTCGGCGAAAATGGCGCGGAATTCTTCCATCAAATCCAATGCCAAGGCAGCGCGACCAGGGCGCACGGCGTGTAAAAATCCCAGTTGCGGATCCAGCCCAACCGATTCCAAGGCGGAGCGGCAATCGTTCATCAACATGGCGTACAAAAAAGACAGCAAAGCGTTAAAGCGATCACGCGGTGGGCGGCGGGTGCGTCCGTCCATGCCAAAATCGTCACGATAATCGCGTTTGACCAACAACGGCAGAGCGGAAAAATAATTTTTCGCGGCATTGCCTTCAATCCCGCGCACCGTGTCCAAGTCGGCGGCAAACGGCAAGCCATTCAACGAGATGCGCAAGGTTTCGGCAACGGCGGTTAAAGTGCTGCGATCCGCGTCATCTGTCGCTTCCCGTGCGCCGCGCAGCAAAACTTGCCGACTGTTGCGCAGCTTGCCCGCGATGATGTTTTTTGCTACATCCACGGCAAAGGCTTGCTCCAATGCCAGCCGATGCTGCGCCTGTCGCAACAAAATATTGCCCGACACCGCCCCCTCCAAACGGGCTTTAAACCTGCCTTGTTCAGTCAACAATACCAAGGCGATGCCCTCGTCCGCGCAACGGTGCATCAAGGCGGGCGACAACATGATATTGCCCAAACACACCACCGCGCCCAGATGATGCAACGGCACTTGCAACTTCTTCACCCGCTCCACATCCACGCGCAAAGTGTCGTTTTCCAGATGCAAATAGGCGTTGGGGGTCATGACATACAGAGTGTTTTCGATGGTGCGCATGGTGCAATTTGATCCTCAATGGGGTTGAAATGGGGTTTTATTTTGCCCTATGTGAATCATAGTGGCTCATCGTGGCACAAGTGCGCAATCTCCCTCCCCTTCAAGGGGAGGGTTGGGGTGGGGATGGGGTATCTCCGCCTCGTTCTGTAAAGCGATCCAGATAGCCTCGACCACCGCATCCGTTTCTTGCAAAACTTGGTTGTTCCAGAACCGCAACACCCGAAATCCAGCTTCCTGTAAACGCCAATCTCGTACTTGATCTCGCTCGTTTTCTAAGTGCTGCCCGCCATCAACCTCAACAATCAAGCACTTTTCCAGACAGACAAAATCCAACACATAATCCAGATAAGGGTGCTGACGGCGGAATTTACAGATCGCGAGTTGCCGACTGCGTAGTCGTTGCCATAACCGCATTTCCGCATCGGTCATCTGGTTGCGCAGTGTTCGCTGAAGCCGTCTGCCGATGATCGTGCTGTTTGTTTGAGCCTTCATCTTTACCCCATCCCCACCCCCAACCCTCCCCTTGAAGGAGAGGGAGTTTTGTTCAGCCACTGTAAATCACATAGAACCGTTTAGTTTAGTTTATACCGCGTAAAGTGTAAAATCTCGCAAAATCAAATTGTTGAATGAAAATATGTCCCGCCTACTTGAACCCGAAAAATTGCTCGCAAACATCGTGCAAGCCGCCCAATTTCTCACCACCGATCCCGCCGCATCTACCGAAAGCGCGGCAATTGCCGCTGATTTTTCAGTCGCCGATGATGAAGTATGGACAATGATAGCGTCCGATGAGGCAACGATTGACGAGGCAATTCAACCCGTCAATCCACCTCACTAAATAACCCCGCTTGCAAGCGTTGTAACTTGCCTCGTTCACCCAGCGCGTGCGGTTGGCAAATGTCGTTCAAAGAACATTCCTTGCAACGCGCATCATCGGCGGGCGGGGGCAACTTGCCCGATGCCAACATCGCCCGAATCGCCGCCACCGTGTCTTCCACCAAACGCCGCAACGCAGGCGTAATTGCCACCTCCCGCCTGCGCCGCGAACCATGATGATAAATCGCCCCGTGCGTGATGACTTTGCCCGTCATTTCTTCCAAACACAGGGCTTGGGCGACCAGTTGAATATCGTCATGGGTCTTGACGCGTTTTTGACCATGTTTATATTCAACAGGATAGATGCGCCCGTCGGGGTGAAACTCCACCACATCGCACTTGCCAATCAGCCCCAGCCGATCCGACCACACAGGCAAAGCCCGCTCCGAGCGCACGCCCTCAAAGGTCTCAAACCCCGCCTCATCCACCCGCTCATGCGCCGCATTCCCGCGCATGGTATGCACATTGTCATCAAACGCCTGCTCCAGATGAATCAACGCACACTGGCGCGGGCAATAACTCCAGTGCTGGAGCGCGGAAAGCATAATGAGGTCGGGGGTGGGCATGGTTTTTTCAGCTTAAAAATGGATTGATAACGGTTAATCGACCTTCAATCACTTGACCGTGTTGCAAATCTTCTGTGTAAAGCATGGCGCAATTCGCTTCCAGTGCGGCGGCGATGATGAGACTGTCGTACCAAGAAAATCTATATCGCTCCGCAATCTCCAGCGCAAAATTAAGCGTTTCTGGCGTAATCACCTCAACTTGACACAATGAGCCAAGCGTAGCCAATAAAGTCTTGGTTGCCAACAGTGGCAAGGCTAATTTCTTCAATGCCACGTTTGCCGTTTCGGATAAAACTTGAGTAGAAATAACGGGCTTGTTAGCAAAAAGAGCCGCTGCAAGCTCCGTTTTTTCAGAGCTTTTCCCCAGTGCATAAATGACCACATTGGTGTCAATGAAGGCTTTAACGCGCATTCGCTTCTTCCCTGTTAAATTTGTAGCCACGGGTATCCACATCAATACTACGGAAAAATGCGGCAATTTCGTCGGGGGTTTTAATGGTTTTTGCTACGTCATGTTGTACCTGTCTTGATTTTAAAAAGGCAATAAAATCAAGTACTTCAGCTTGTTTATCGACAGGTAGCAAGTTTACTTCCTGTGCGATGAGGTCGGCATATCCCATGTTCGGTCTCCTAAATTCTGGTACTTAATCATCAACCCACTTGCCGCAACAACGTAACGCCCGCTGGCAAACTGGCTTCATTCACCGTCACGTTGTAATCGGCAAAATCACGGGCGGGTTGGTCAGGATTGCGCTTTGCCACTTGCACCAAGTCAAACAACTGGTGCGCGGGTGCGTTGCCCAATTCGCTGTCGTGTTTAAACACATACAACCCCCGCGTGGACATTTCGCCGCGTGCCGCCGAGCGGTCGTGTTCAAACATTTGCGCCAAGGCTTGCCACAACAATTCCAGATCGTTTTCATCAAAGCCAGTTTGCTTGGCGAGGAATGATGACACAAAACCATGTGCGGCATACAGTCCGTAGGGGACGGTAAATTTACGTCCCATGGTGCGATTGTCGCCACTTTGTTTTTCCGCTTCCGCTTCCGTGGCAACCGCCATACGGGTAATGGAATGTTCCAATGCCACCACGGGATCAACCGAACGGGCAAATGTCAGTTGAATCGGGCCGCGTACTTGACCGCAGTTGATGCCCGTGGACATCACCGCGCCAAACGCCCGCACGTCAAAAAAGTTGCGGCACATCCACTGACGCGCTTCATCGACTGCATCCCCACCTTTTCGTTTTTTGTCGTCGCTTTCCAGCAATTCTGGTTTGCCGATGCCAATATAGGCGCGCTTGTGTTGGTTGTTGAGGACAGCTTTTTCTTTAACGTAAATTTCAAATGGGGGCTGCTCGCCCTTCACCAGCCCCACAAAATTACGCACTTTGCGTTTGAGCGACACATCCGTCACCAAACCATGCCCCGTTTCGGCATCGACACGCGGCAAATTGCCCGCGTCAGGGTCGCCATTGGGGTTGCCGTCTTTTACATCAAACAATAAAACGAAGTCGTAACGATTGGTTAAAGCCATGATTTATGCTCCCTGAGTGGTGGATTCGGATGTGGATTTGTCAGATTTTGTAAAGAAAACTTGTCGCTGATGGTAATAGCCAATGGCGAAACGCCCTTGATCCGCCAGACTTAAATGCGCTGGAAAATCATAAACTTCGGACATGATTTGACCAATCATCTTTTCAAAGTAGCATTTGCGCCCTTCTTCCAGCTTGGCGAGATGATGATTTTTCAGTTTCATTAAATTGGAAAAAACTGTCACAGGCGTGCTGGAGGCTGCGCCATAAAAACGGTCGCGGATGGTGGCATTGGGATTGACCGCTTCTTCTTGGATTTTTTCCAGTACCGCAAATAATCGACCGATACGGTAACCCGCATTGGCGTTGGATTCGTCTAGGGACACAGCAATCTCCTTTTCTGAGGGGGATGTTTCAAGGGGTTGGGCAAGATAACGTGCTTGCCGATTTAAACAGGCTTTGATTAACGCGGCGCGGGGATAGGTCATGTCGCGTTCAGCGCGAACTCGCCGAATCACCGCTTGCAACAAGGTTTGTGGATAAGGCAATCCCGCCAAAATGGCGCGCATGGTTTCACCCGCTAAATTGGGCGGGATATTGTCAGATTTTCCCTGCATCGCGGTGCTGACCAATAAGCGAAATAACGACAAGTGCGGTTTTTCAAACGCGGCGTGGACAATTTCCAAGTCTTTAAAATGCTGACAGACCCGCGCTGCCATGTCCGCCACCGTGCCGACTTGCCAAAAACGCACGCTGATCCGCGCCGCATTGGGAGCAAGCCCCAACACATAGAAACGCGTGTTTTGACCTTCATCGTTAAACGCCCCCGCTTGCACGGCACTGAGCAACGACGCAACCGCACGCGTTTGTTTGGCGGGGTCGTCCTTGGGTGGTTCATCAAAAAAATCGGCAAAACTATCTTCAAAATCAGTGCGTTTTTCTGACCAGAACACGGTAGAGGTATCGCCAACTTGAATGCGCTGCGTGCTTTCCTTGCTCAATAAATAATTCAGCGCGGTGGTATAAGCGAACGCAGCTTGTTTGCCGACGGGGGAGTTTGCGCCCTGTGCTTTGCCGAAGGAATTAAACGCCTCTTTGTTAAATGAAATGATATTAGCGCCGCTAGATTGCGCGCCCCACACGCCTTTGATAGAAGCGTGCAGCCGTTCAAAATCGTCGGTTTCACCGCGTATCAAACAGGTGATTTTTTCCGCGTCGCTACTGGCATTGACCAGCATCGCCCGAATCGCGGGGCGTTGGCAGACCAACTCCACATCGCCATTCAAACGAAAGGTCAGCACGGGATTGCTTGCAACGATTTCAGCCCACAACGGGTCGGCTTTTAAACGCCGCCGATTGGCTTTCATCTGCTTAAAGTCGGACGCTAAAAAATTCCGCACCGCTAACAATCCCGCGTCGCTTTGTTCGGGCAACGCTTTGATTTGGGCAATAAATTCATTGCGCATCTCGCGTAGGCGCGAACGGTAACTTTTTTGCTTTTCGGGTTTCATGTCGGCTAATTTTTCCGCCCCGACAGCACGCAACACATATTCGGCGTTGTCCCACAGTAAATTGCTGGCAACGCCTGAGGTTTTTTTCGCCCCTTGCGGCACCACAAAATTGCGCGCCACTTTCTTTTTGCCGTCGAGCGTGCGGGTATCGGTGATTTGTACCAACTCGCCTGCGGCATTGATTTCAATCACAAAAGGAATGGCTTTGGTTTCAAAGCCTAAACGCGGCAAATCCGCATTGCGCTGGTAATAGTCGCATAACGCCTGAAGTATCATCCCCGCACCTCCACATTACTCAAATCCAGCACGCCGTTGTTCAACTCGGCGCGGAAAAAACGCGGGTTCGGGCTGGTTGGATTGCGGTAATCCATATCGTGCAGCATCCAACCTAAATCGCGGGTTTCGGCAATCGGTGCAGGTTCGGCGGCAAGGTCTTCGACAAGGCGAAAATCACAAGCAAATTCGCGGCAGCCTAGATAGGGTTGGTTGACGCATTGCCCTTTGCGGGCGCGGCGTTCAAACATATTCAGAAATTTGGCGGGGGAGTTGGCGGCATCGGCGGCGCGTTGTTCGTCGGCATCTTGAATGGGGTGTTTAACGAGGTGGGGATGGTTGGGTTTGTGTTTGCTGCCATCGACCAATTCAAATCCCGCATGAATCCGATAAGCTACGTCGCGCAAAAATAGCCCCGCCCGTTGCTGGCGTTCGTCTTCGATATACAAGCCCAAGTCGCCGCTGCCGCTGTTCATGGCAGATTGCACATTGCGTGACGACACCACCGCACCGACTTCATTGCGCCGCAAGGTGATCCACTTAATCGGTTTGAGCACTTCGATTTTGGTGACTCGCCAGCGCAACGCGGGCTTCCACAAGATAGCCTCGAATACCGCCCGCGCAGCAGAAGGCGTGATGATGTCGTAACTCACCCGCTCGACTTTCATTTCAGGGCGGGTAAAACAAGCAAAATCGCCTGAGATTTCTAAACAAAAGGTTTTCATATTTTCCTTTTTAAATTCATTGCGTTCCATGCGGTCATATTCCCTCCCCCTAGCAGGGGGAGGGTTAGGGTGGGGGTAGAAATCGTCGCATGTATGCAAACTTTCAACCCCCATCCCAGCCTTCCCCCTGCTAGGGGGAAGGAGCCGTATCTACAAATTACGCCTGATTGTTAGATAGCCAGCTCATCAGGGGCGATGCTACCATCAATCACTAGACCTAGCTTTTTGTCATACAACACATCGCCCACTTGCGCATAAATTCCCGTCCAAATTTGCACCACATCGCCTTGTTTTTCCAGTTGTGCAAAGACAAATTTTGGCACGTTCACCGCATATCGTTGTAATTTGCGCATCACCTCGCGTTTCGGACCGATGCTTGCCAAGGTTTGCAGCAGGGCAGGGCTGTCCCCGTAGCGTACCAGAATGGTTTGATAAGCGGTGTCGTCGATGAGCTTGAATTTCTCTGCCACGGTGCGGAATTGGATTTGGCATTCCCGCGCATCTTGGGTGAGCAAGGTGTGAATGCCGTGTTTGTCCAATGAATGCGCTTGTTGGTAGAGGTGTTCAAAAAATTTGCCTGCCAAGGCGCGACTTAACACCTCGCCTCGATAGCCATGCAGCAAACTGACCGAAATGCCCGCCGCTTGGCGTAATATCCCGATTGGCGCGGGTTTGGGCGGCACAAAAACGACGACGCGCCCCTTGATAGAAACGCCGTCAGAATCTTTTAGCCCCCCTTCGCGGTTGCAACGTCCCGCCGCTTGGGCGATGGAATCCAGCCCCGCCAAGGTGCGATACACCACAGGAAAATCCACATCCACTCCCGCTTCAACCAGTTGGGTACTAATCACGCGCACCGATTCTTGGCGTTGCAAACGGGCTTTAATGTCGGCAATCACCGTGCTGCGATGTTGCCCGCACATCAGCGCGGACAGGTGAATGGTGTTGGGGTCTGCTTTGACCAGCAAGCGATACAGTTCCCGCGCATCATCGCGGCGGCTGACGATGCACAGCACGCTGGGATGTTTCAGCAATTCGTCAGCGATGTTTTGCCAAGTTTGCGGCGTTTGTAAATCGCTGGGCAAACTGACTTCCACGCGTTTTAAATTTTGATACAGCGCGTCGGGGTCATCCATGATTTCTTGTACGTTATCCAAGCCACGAAATTCAAGATTGCCAAAGGTTTGGAACGACCCCAAGGCGGGTTGCGTGGCAGTTGAAAGGACAAAAGTGACACCGTAGTTTTTTGCCAATTGGTTCATCACATCGGCAATCGGCTGCAAAAATTCGGCGGGCAACAGTTGTGCTTCGTCCAATACCACCACGCTGTTGACGATGTTGTGTAGCTTGCGGCAACGACTGGTACGGGCGGCGAACAGGGATTCAAAAAATTGCACATTGGTGGTGACGATGATGGGCGCGTCCCAGTTTTCGGTTGCCAAACGCGCCCGCGCATCTTCCTTGTCGGGATCAAGGTTAGCGTGATGTTCCACCACATTTTTACCGAAAATTTCCCCAAAAATCCCTGCCGTCTGCTCGATGATGCTGGTGTAGGGAATGACGTAAATGATGCGCGATTTTTGATGTTGCACGGCGTGCTGCAAGGCGAATGCCATACCCGATAAGGTTTTGCCGCCGCCCGTGGGGACGGTGAGCGAAAACAATCCAGAGGGTTGTGCCGCTTTTTCGCGGCATTGGCGCAGAATCTCGGCGCGAATGGCATTGACGGGCGTGTTCGGCGCGTCGGCGGATTTTTTTGCCATGCAGGCATCGAACAGGGTTAGCAACTCGGATAAATTTTGGTAGCCCGTGCGGGATGTCGCCTTTTGCGCATCCATAAAGGCTTCGGTATCCAAAAAGTCCGCATCCACCAAACAGGAAAATAGCATCCGTAACCATAAATGCAGCCCGTCTGCATTGCCGCGTGGACGGGAGCTGGGTTTGGTTTGGGTCAGGATGTCGGCGGGCATCACCTGTTCAGGAATGCGATCCAGCAAATGGTTTTGTTCGGGTTTAAGTCGGTGAACCAAGGCAGTTGCGCCCGCATCCTCCATCGACCAGTCAGGCAGCCCCGCATGATGCCCCGCAATCAAATACGCCAAAATCCGCCCGTGTTTACCCAACTGCCGCATGGCATATAGCGCGCCCGCCGTGGAGTGATCGACTCGATTCACGCCTTCGATATGCGCTTCGGCATCGTAGCCACTGACGGTTTTGATATAGCGTTGAAATTCGTTGCTGTATTTACCCAAGTCGTGCCACAAACCCGCCAACGCCGCCCAGTCCGCACTATTAAACGGCTCGGCAAATTCCCCTGCCAGTTTCGCGACCTCGCGCAAATGCTCGTCCAAAGTATGCTCAGCCCATTGCCCATTGGGCAATAAACGCACATGCGCTAGATAAGCCTGTTTCTCGTTTTCCATGATACACCCCCCTCGATTCAGAGAATGCGAAGTGTACGCTTTTGGTCGTTTAGTGGAGGGAGCACGTCTCATTTTTAAGATTAAATGGGATATACGCACCCAAAAACACAGCTCCGAGACAACAAAAAACCCGCTAAAGCTTGCGCCATGCGGGTTTGGGTGTTTTTTATACTACCTGAAGCTGAATTTGGTGGTGATAGGTGGATTTGAACCACCGACCCCAGCGTTATGAGTGCTGTGCTCTAACCAACTGAGCTATATCACCGTGAAGAGGGCGGCATTATCCTGATTCACGCCCATATTGTCAACATGCAATATCACTCAAAATCGAGGTAGCGATGTACCAACTCATTCCTGCACATACATCCTATCTGGCTCGTGGGACTTATGGCCAAGCCAAGACCAGCACCCCCGACACAATCAACAAGCCGCCTAGCGCCAGTTTAAGCGACAAGGCTTCTCCTAGAAATAGCACGCCCAATACCATCGCAAACACCACGCTTAATTTGTCGATGGGAGCCACCAACGAAGCGGGGGCGAGTTGCAAAGCGCGGTAGTAAAACAACCATGAACAACCTGTTGCGATGCCTGACAAAATCAGAAACAGCACGGGACGGGATGCGTCAATTTTTGGCAGCTGCCATTCGCCCCGCACGGTAACGACGCCAGCTATCAAAACCAGTATCACCAAGGTTCGGATCAAGGTTGCCAAGTTGCTATTCAATCCAGCTACGCCCAACTTTCCCCAAATGGCCGTTAATCCTGCGAAGAATGCCGAACCCAGCGCAAACCATTTCCAAGACATCACATTCTCCTTTTCGGGAATAAAGATTGAGACAAGTATGCTGCGTAGTCTAGCAGGCAAGCATTTATGCGGTGGACATACATAATCTTGACGATGTTGCTTGCGTTTGTGCCGCTTTTTGTCAAGAATGGAGGCACTTCTATTTGAGAGCATTTATGTCAACCACTATGCCTTTTGCCGATTTTTCTTTACCTGCCACCAGCGAACAAACTTTTAGCCTCCACGCCGCACGCGGCAAATACTTGGTGATTTACTTTTATCCTAAAGACAACACCCCAGGTTGCACCACAGAGTCGCAAAATTTCCGTGATTTGTATCCCGAATTTCAATCACTGAATGCCGAAATTGTGGGCATTTCACGTGACAGCATGAAGTCGCACGAAAATTTCAAAGCCAAATTTACCCTGCCTTTTGCCTTGCTGTCCGACACAGATGAAACCGTCTGCAATCTGTTTGGTGTGATGAAGCAGAAAATCATGTATGGCAAACAAGTACGCGGCATTGAGCGCAGCACCTTTGTATTCGATCCCAACGGCGTGTTGTGTCAAGAATGGCGCGGGGTAAAAGTGCCCGATCATGCGCAAAAGGTGTTGGAATTTTTGGCGGTGAAAAACGGTGAAAAGTGAAAAGTGAAACGTGTGGGGATGCGACGGTTTGTTTCACTTTTCACCTTTCTCGTTTCACAACAAAATGCGGTAAAACATTATGCTGATGCGACGGTTTGTTTTACTTTTCACGCCTCACATTTCACATTAATAAGCAAAACTACCGAAAGGAATCATCATGCCTCCTCGTAAAAGTTCTGAAAAAACCGTGAGCAAGTCCAACAAGAAATCCAATAGCAAGTTATTCGTGTTGGATACCAATGTATTGCTGCATGATCCGACCAGTTTGTTCCGCTTTGAAGAAAACGACATTTGCCTACCGATGTTGGTACTGGAAGAGCTGGACAATAAGAAAAAGGGCATGACGGAAGTGGCGCGCAATGCGCGGCAAGCCAGTCGCTTTTTGGACGAAATTGTCAGCGACGCGCCGCATCAAATTGAAGCAGGTATTCCATTAAATCCTGAAGCGTACAAAAACTGTACAGGACGGTTGTTTTTACAAACCAGTTTTTTAAAACATGATTTACCCGCCAATTTGGACTTGGGCAAAGCGGACAACGGCATACTGGGCGTGATGATCGGGCTGATTAAAGACCAACCCAAACGCCCTGTGATTCTGGTCAGCAAAGACATCAATATGCGCATCAAAGCGCGTGCTTTGGGCTTGGAGGCGCAGGATTATTTCAATGACAAAGTGCTGGAAGACAGCGATTTACTTTATACGGGCGTATTGCAACTGCCTGATGATTTCTGGGAACGTCACGATAAGGACATGAAATCGTGGCAAAAAGACGGTTTTACCTTCTACCAAATTCAAGGACCGTTATGCGCCGCGTTCTTTGTGAATCAATTTGTCTATAAAGAAAACGACACGCCGTTTTATGCGGTTGTACTGGAACAAAATGAGCAAACCGCTTTGCTGCGGACGTTGACCGACTACACCCACACCAAACACAACATCTGGGGCATTACCGCACGCAATCGCGAACAGAATTTTGTGTTGAATTTGCTGATGGATCCTGAAATTGATTTCGTCACGTTGTTAGGACAAGCAGGCACGGGCAAAACCTTGCTGACGCTGGCGGCGGGATTGATGCAGGTGTTGGAAACCAAGCTCTATTCCGAAATTATCATCACCCGTGTGACGGTGCCTGTGGGCGAAGACATCGGCTTTTTGCCTGGCACGGAAGAAGAAAAAATGACCCCGTGGATGGGCGCGTTGGAAGACAACATGGACGTGTTGAACAAACCTGAAGCTGAAGCGGGCGAATGGGGCAAAGCCGCCACACGCGATTTAATCCGTTCACGGGTCAAAGTCAAATCGTTGAACTTTATGCGCGGACGCACGTTTTTGAACAAATACTTGATTATCGACGAAGCGCAAAACCTGACACCGAAACAAATGAAAACCCTCGTCACGCGCGCTGGTCCTGGCACCAAAGTGGTGTGTATGGGCAATATCGCGCAAATTGACACGCCATATTTGACTGAAGGTAGCTCAGGTTTAACCTACGTAGTGGATCGATTCAAAGGCTGGGAACACGGCGGGCATGTGACGTTGATGCGTGGCGAACGCTCGCGCTTGGCAGATCACGCTGGCGAGGTGTTATGAGCGAGGCAGTTCAAAACAACGATGCGGCACTCACACCAGAGCAGTACCGCATCTGTCGCCAGTGCGGCACCGAGCCGCCGTTCACGGGTGCCTATTGGGATTGTCACGATGCAGGCATGTATCGCTGCGTGTGTTGTGGCAACGCATTGTTTGACGCAGCAACCAAGTTTGATTCTGGCACGGGTTGGCCGAGTTTTTGGCAAGCCCAAGCGGGACAAGTTGCCGTATTGCGCGACGCCTCCCACGGCATGATCCGTGACGAAGTGCGCTGCCAACATTGCGACGCACACTTAGGTCACGTTTTTCCCGATGGCCCAAAACCCACGGGATTGCGCTATTGCATTAACTCAGCGGCGTTGACGCTGGATAAATCCGCTTAACCATTCTCTCTTCACCCTTCCCTCTTCTCAATCAATATGAAACTCCTTTTCGACCTTTTTCCCGTTATTCTGTTTTTTATCACCTTTAAATACGGCACGGCGCATCCCGATACTGCCACGGCGATATTGAACACGTTTCACATCGTCTTAGGCGCAGATGGCAAACCCGCCATTTTCTTAGCCACGCTGGTCGCCATCATTGCAACGGCATTGCAAATTATTTGGACCAAATGGAAACATGGCAAAGTCGATACCATGTTGTGGGTCGGCTTCGCCATCATCACGGTATTCGGTGGCGCGACGCTGCTGCTACATGACGAAAACTTTATCAAATTCAAGCCCAGCGTACTGTATTGGCTGTTCGCCGCGATTTTGCTGATCTCCAACCTGTTCTTCCACAAAAACCTGATGCACAGTATGTTGCACGAAAAAATGGCACTCCCGCAGCGGGTGTGGAATCGCCTCAATTTAAGCTGGTCTATCTTCTTCGCCCTACTCGGCTTTATCAACCTCTACGTCGCGTTTAACTACGACACCGACACCTGGGTCAACTTCAAACTCTTCGGCTTCACGGGGATGATGGTCGTATTTATTCTAGGGCAAGGGGTGTGGCTGGCAAAATATATGGATGAAAAGAAAGAGGAAAATTAGTCTTTCGCAACTTGATGTCATAAAGCCAAGCCGATTACGTTGAGTAGGCTTCGAGGGAATCCGTGAAAACAAAAATTTATAATTTATTACGCTTGGTGATTTCTCCACTGCTTGTCACGTGCCTGTTTGCTTTTTGCGTGACTCCCGCCTATCCAGCCAAACCTGCCGAAACGAAAATAACTGAGCAAGCTGCCCAACCCCTTACGTCCACATCCGCTGAAGTTGCCGAATTAAGCAAACAAGTCGAGGAACTAAAAGCCAAAGAACGTGAGCACTACACCCTAATTATGGAAAGTGAACGTAAAACGATAGATTGGTGGTTTAGTTTTTTGGGTGTTATTACAGCCGTGTTGGCGATAGGTGGGGCGTTTATTCCTTGGTTGATGGGGCGGAAAGACAGGGAGTTGATCGAACTAGACAAAGAAAAAATTAAAGGCATGCTGGGTGACGCGACCAATATCATTTCAAAAATACAGCGACATGAAATCGACGCAAAACAAAAAGTAGAAGAAATAAACACAATGAAATCGTTTGTCAGCGGTCAAGAAAATAGTGATCCCAAAAATTTGAATACGATCATTGCTTCCGTCCAACAAGATCCAACTGCTAACCCTATCGACAGATTACGCGCTGAAGCCATTGCCGCCAGCGAGGCCGAACAAGCAGATAAAGCCTACGCCTTATGGAATGCCTTAACCAAACTCGCCTCTGATGATGCCAATGACCATTTCAATGCGGGATATTGGGCACAATCCTTAGGCACAAAATTGAATGGCAATGAATTGATTTATTGGATGCAGCAGGCGGGTAAACACTATCAGGCGGTTCTCGCCATTAAGCCTGACATGCCCAAAGTGGCTAGCAACTGGGCATCGGCTTTGATGCGAGAAGCCACTGCATTGAATGTAAACAATGCAGCCGAAGCCACCGTATTGTGTAATCGCGCCGAGCAGATTCTATTGCAACATGCGGATGCTGCACCACAAATTGTGGGATACAACCTGGCTTGTGTTTATGGCATTCGAGGCGATGTAGCCACCTGTCTGAAGTGGTTGAAAATTTGCCAGACCCATAATGTACTGCCCGATTGTACCCATCTACAAACTGATACTGATCTTGATAACGTGAGATCCGCACCTGAATTTGTCGCATGGCTACAGACGCATTGCCCTGATTTACCAAGCGCGTAACAGAATAAATACCCCCAACCGTACCCATATTGATTGGATGAAGTAATGATAGAAATTGTAATGTTGGTATTGCTGTTGATTGTTTTGGCTGCATTGGCGTGGCTCATCGCGCTGTTGCGCGGTTCGCAAGGTCAAATGTCGGAGGCATTGAACCAAGGGTTAGAAGCGCGTCATCGCTTGATGTTAAGCGATTTGCACCAAGGCTTAAACCAATTGGGCGACCGCATGGTTCAAGCCAATGCCGAAAGTGCTGCGCGGTTGCGTGATTCCGTCACACAAGAATTAACCCAAACCCGTGACGCAGTGCAGGCTTTGCAATTGGCGCAACATCGCAGTTTGGCGGATACGCGTGAAGCCATCTTGGCGCAATTAGCCCAATTGTCGGCGGATTTGCAAACCAAGCAAGACGCGCTGCGTGTGGAAATCGTCGGTAAAACGCTGGAAACCTTGGCAGAACAAGGGCGCGCCGATCAAGCCATGATTCAAACCACCATGCAGCGCAGCACCGAATTGTTGACGCAAAGCATCGCGGGATTGACGCAAAGCACCGATGCGCGACTGGAACAAATCGCGGGCAAAGTGGCGGAACGCTTGGACGAAGGCTTTAAGAAAACCACCGAAACCTTTGCCCATGTCACACAAGGTTTGAATTTAACTCGCGAAGCCATGCAAGCTTTGCAATTGGCGCAACAGTCGGGTTTGGCGGAAACGCGCGAAGCCTTGTTGACCCAATTGGCGCAGTTGTCGGCAGGTTTGCAAGCCAAGCAAGAAGAGATGCGCATTGAGCTGGTCAAGAAAACCTTGGAAACCTTGGCGGAGCAAGGCCGTGCGGATCAAGCCTTGATTCAAGGCACGATGCATCGCAATACAGAAATGCTGACGCAAAGCATCACGGGGCTGACGCAAAGCACCGATGCGCGACTGGAGCAAATTTCAGGCAAAGTGGCGGAACGCTTGGACGAAGGTTTTAAGAAAACAAACGAGACGTTTACCAATGTGATGACGCGCCTCGCCACCATCGACGAAGCGCAGAAAAAAATCGACGGATTGACCACCAACGTGGTGAGTTTGCAAGCGTTGTTGGGCGATAAACGTTCACGCGGCGCGTTTGGTGAAGTGCAACTGGAAGGCTTGGTGCGCAACATTTTGCCACCTGACTCTTATCGTTTCCAAGAAAAACTCTCCAACGGCAGCCGCGTGGATTGCTTGCTGATTCTGCCGTCGCCCACGGGCAACGTCCCCGTCGATGCCAAATTCCCGCTGGAAAATTACCACCGTATGTTGGAATCCGATTTGGCGGAATCCGACAAGCAAATCGCCCGCCGACAATTCAAGCTGGATATACGCAAACACATCGACGACATCAGCAGCAAGTATTTGATTAAAAATGAAACCTCAGATGGCGCGGTGATGTTTTTACCCGCCGAAGCGGTGTTCGCCGAGATACACGCCTACCACGGCGATTTAGTCGAATACGCCATGCAAAAACATATCTGGATTGTGTCACCTACCACCTTAATGGCGGTGTTGAACACGGCGCGGGCGGTCATGAAGGATGTGAAAATGCGCGAGCAAGTGCACATTATTCAAAAAGCCTTGGGCGGGCTGAGTGTTGATTTCAAACGCTTCGATGAACGCATGAAAAAACTTGCTGACAATATCCGTCGCGCCAACGACGAAGCCTCACAAGTTGAAATTTCCAGCAAAAAAATCAGCAGTCATTTTGCCAAAATCGAGTCTGTGGAAATGTTAGAGGACAAAGAGCTGCCGATTGTATTGATCGACGAGGTGTAGTGTTTCCAGTCCGCTCCCCCTACCCCTCTCCCGTAAACGGGTGAGGGGAGCCAGATCTCTGCGAGCCGCCCTATTCCTGAGGAGACTCCGCTGCCCGTTTAGCCACACTAGCAATTAGCCGTTCTGGCGCGAGCCTTCTACCTAATAAGTCGCCTACCCCGATAAAGCCTTGCGCGCCATACAAGGCGATTTTGCCGTCGGGGAGTCCTGTGTCTAAACCTAAGCGTTGACCTTGTGCCAAGCGGCGGATTTGTACGTCATCCACGTGCAGCTTGGGCATTGCTGGCATTAGACTATCGACGGGCAACACGCAGATTTCGCGTGCGGTTTCGCTCATGTCGGCGAGTTGTGCCAACGTGTAGCCGTGGGCTAAATCAAAATGGGCGATGGCGGTGCGGCGTAGTTTGGTCAAATGCCCGCCACAGCCCAGTGCTTCGCCGATATCTTCGCCCAAAGTGCGGATGTAGGTGCCTTTGCTGCATCGCACGCTGATGTCGAGTTGCTCGCCATCAAAGTCATGCAAAATCAACTCGTGGATCACCACGTCGCGCAAAGCGCGTTCTATGGTTTCGCCATTGCGAATGTATTCGTACAGCGGTTTGCCTTGGTGTTTGAGCGCGCTATACATGGGCGGCAATTGCTGAATCGCGCCGCGAAATGCTGCCAGTGCGGCATGGATGTCGGCTAGTTGTAAATGGGCTGTGGGGCGATGTTGCAACACTTCACCTTCAGCATCGCCCGTGGCGGTGGTTTGTCCCAGACGCACGGTGGCGCGATAGGTTTTATCGGCTTCAAGTAAGGCGGTGGAAAACTTGGTGGCTTCGCCAAAACAAACAGGTAGCAAGCCCGTGGCAAGCGGATCAAGCGTGCCTGTGTGACCTGCTTTTTCAGCTTGAAACAGTCGGCGGGCTTTTTGTAATGCGGTGTTGGAGCTGAGTTCTAGCGGCTTGTCGAGTAACAACACGCCGTCGAACGGGCGAAAAGTACGCGCCATGATGGATTCCTGATGTGATGAAAGTAGTCTGTATCAAGCAAAACGGAATACATAGTGGCAAACCACCTGTATTCCGTTTTTTTAGCGACTACAGAATAATGGCTCTATGTGAATCATAGTGGGTCATCGTGGCACAAGTGAGCCTTCAAATGCGGAATCCACCCCATCCCCTCTCCAACTCTCCAACTCTCCCCTTGAAGGGGAGAGGGTGATAGTCCCTTCTTAGGATGGGAGTGGGGTATAACTAGGTTCCACTCACTGTAAATCACATAGAACCAGATAATTTACTCGGCTGAAGGTTCTGCTTTCTCTGCTGATAGTTTATCGCTGGCAACCGCTTTATCGATCAACTGCGACAAGTAACTACCATTCTCGACAGACGAGTCATAGACAAAATGCAACTGCGGCATGATGCGCAACTTGAGGCTGCGTGACAGCTGGCTACGCAAAAAACCACTGGCATGTTCTAAACCCTTGAGGGCTTCATCGTGCTTACCATCTAAGCGGGTGAAAAAAATCTTAGCATGGGAGTAATCCCGCGCGACTTCTACCCCCGTGATCGTAACCAGCTTTACCCGTGGATCATTGATTTGCAACCGCACCAGTTCTGCGATTTCTCGCTGCATCTGTTGTCCGACACGGTCTGTTCTGTCGTAGTTGCTCATTACAGTGACCGCGCCACTTCAACAATTTCGTAAGCTTCGAGCTTATCGCCCACCACCAAATCGTTGTATCCCTTCAGTGACAAACCGCACTCGAAGTTGTGTTTCACTTCTTTGGCATCATCTTTGAAGCGTTTCAAGGAATCTAATTCGCCGTCGTGTATCACTAAATTATTGCGCAATACACGTACTTTCGAGCCACGTCTAATCAGACCTTCCAGTACATAACAACCTGCAATTGTCCCAATTTTGGACACGGTAAAGACTTGACGCACTTCAACCAGACCGATGATGCTTTCACGTTTTTCTGGTGCCAACATGCCTGACAACGCCGCTTTGATTTCGTCCATCATGCCGTAAATCACGTTGTAGTAGCGTATATCCACACCCATGGTTTCAGCCAATTTACGCGCGGTTGCATCTGCACGCACGTTAAAGCCGATGATGATGGCTTTGGAAGCCAATGCCAAATTGACATCGGATTCGGAAATCGGCCCCACACCGCCGTGAATCAAATTCACTTTTACTTCATCTGTCGATAGTTTATGTAGGGTCTGGGCAATCGCTTCGGAAGAACCTTGTACGTCGGTTTTGACGATTAACGACAGAGTCCGCACTTCGCCTTCAGCCATTTGCTCGAACATATTTTCCAGCTTGGCCGCTTGTTGTTTTGCCAACTTCACGCCACGGTATTTGCCTTGACGGAACAAGGCAATTTCGCGCGCCCGTTTTTCATCCGCCAACACCATCAACTCTTCACCTGCGGTAGGGACATCTGACAGCCCGTGAATTTCGACGGGAATAGACGGACCTGCTTCGTGAATCGACTTGCCGTTTTCGTCCAACATCGCACGAACCCGTCCGAACACTGAACCGACCAAAACGGCGTCACCACGACGCATCGTGCCAGATTGAATCAACACCGTTGCTACCGCGCCCTTACCTTTATCCAAACGTGCCTCAACCACCAAGCCTTTGGCATGGGTTTCACGAGGGGCTTTTAATTCCAAGACTTCGGCTTGCAACAAGACAGATTCCAGTAATTTATCAACGCCTGCGCCCGTTTTAGACGAAACCTCACCGAACATGACGTCGCCACCCCAATCTTCTGACAGGATGCCTTCCACACTCAGTTCTTGTTTGACGCGTTCAATATTGGCATCCGCTTTGTCGATTTTGGTAATCGCCACCACGATCGCCACACCCGCAGCTTTGGCATGGTGTATCGCTTCTCTTGTGGTAGGCATCACGCCGTCATCTGCGGCGACCACCAAAATCACAATATCCGTAGCCTTCGCACCACGTGCACGCATCGCGGTAAACGCTTCGTGACCAGGCGTATCCAAGAAAGTAATCATGCCGCGTGGCGTATCCACGTGATAAGCACCAATGTGCTGGGTAATGCCACCCGCTTCGCCAGAAGCTACACGGGTACGACGAATGTAATCCAACAAGGATGTTTTACCGTGATCGACGTGGCCCATTACTGTAACGACAGGGGCGCGTGGTAACAACTCAGCATCATGATGCTCTTCGTTGTCCATCAGATAGGCATCGGGATCATCTAACTTAGCTGCCTTGGCAATATGACCCATTTCCTCTACCACAATCATGGCCGTATCTTGATCCAATACTTGGTTAATGGTCACCATCAAACCCATTTTCATCAATACTTTGATGATTTCTGCGGCTTTCACCGCCATTTTTTGGGCTAATTCGGCCACCACAATGGTTTCAGGTACAGAAACCTCATGCACAATGGCTTCAGTTGGCTGAACAAAGGATTCCCCCGCCGCTGCGGGAGCAGGTCGGCCGTGATGCTTATCATTGCGTTTACCGCCGCGCACAGGATTCGCCCATGCACCTGCTTTGCCAGTGGGTTTGTTATCCGTTTTACCTACAGGTCGTTTATGGCCACTCGGCTCATCACGTTTGGCAACTTGCTTGTCAGCTGTTTTTGCAGGCTTTTTGGCTTGTACAACTTTATCACCAGGCTTAGGAGCCGTCGTGCTTTTGTGCAAAGTACCTTCTTTGCTCGCTTTAGGCACTTCAGCGACCACAACAACAGGCTCAACGACGGGTGGAGGCGGTGGTGGGGCAGGTTTAAAAGAAGGGCGTGCAACACGACGCAGCACGGGTGCACCTATCATAGGCGTTGGTGCGGCGTTAGATGGCGCAGAATCAACCACTAATTTATTTGCGACAGCAGGCACTGCTACCGTCGGATTGATAGACGGTGTCACGGGCTTAACGATGGGAGGTTTCACTTCATAAATCTCGGTAGATTTGACCACGACAACAGGCACAACCTCTTCCATGACGACAGGCTCTACCACTGGGGCAACGACGACTTCTACGACTTCAGCTGCATCACCAACTTTACCTTTATTCCGCAACTTACGTGCTTGCAGCTCTGCAGCTTGGCGTTCCGCCAATTCTGTTTGTAAACGTGCTTCTTGCTCACGTATCGCCAATTGGCGTGCATCCAACACAGAAGAGGTCGACACAACTGAGCGGGCGACGGCTTGATGAGGTTGCGCATTCACTTCAGGCGCAACCACGCGGCGCTTACGCACCTCCACTTGGATGGTGCGTGGTCTCCCTGTGCTATCAGATTTCTTAATTTCACTGGTTTCACGACGCGCCAACGTCACCTTTTTAGCGGCTGCATCAGTACCATGCGCTTGACGCAAATGCGTCAGCAACTGCGCTTTATCCGATTCAGAAATAACATCTACATCGCGCTGCTTTGTAACGCCAGCCGATTGTAGTTGTTCGAGCAGCAAAGCAACTGGCATACCCAGTTCAGCTGCAAATTGCGCTACGTTAATTGTTCCCATTGCCATCCTTTAGATTCTTTTCCGACCTTATGCAAACCAAGGTGCGCGTGCTGCCATAATCAAACTGTTCGCACGATTACCATCCATACCAGAAAGCTCGACCAGTTCGTCTTCGGCCAAATCGGCCAATTGTTCTTGTGTTGTAATGCCTTTATTCGCCAGCGCGCGGGCAGTTTCGTCGTCCATGCCGTCCAGCTTTAATAAATCTTCAATACCATGTTCGACTTGCTCCTCAGAGGCAATCGCAGCAGTCAGCAACACATTACGTGCGCGACTACGCAACTCTTCAACCATGCCTTCATCCAGCCCATCAATTTCCAGCATTTCTTCAATCGGCACGTAAGCAACTTCTTCTAAGGTGTTAAACCCTTCATTCACCAAAATACCCGCGACTTCTTCATCGACATCCAACTTTTCGACAAACAAATCCAGCACTTTAGAAAACTCTTGGGTATGCTTTTCGTCTGATTGTGCCACAGTCATGATATTCAGCGTCCAACCTGTCAGCTCAGAAGCCAAGCGCACGTTTTGACCGCCTCGACCGATAGCTTGTGCCAGATTTTCTTCTTCCACCACCACGTCCATGCTGTGCTGATCTTCATCGACCACAATGCTACCGATTTCCGCAGGAGACAAGGCATTGATGACGTAGGTTGCAGGATCTTCCGCCCACAAAATTATATCAACGCGCTCACCACACAATTCATTGGTGACGCTTTGCACACGTGAACCACGCATCCCCACACAGGTGCCAATCGGATCAATGCGTTGATCATGTGAACGCACGGCAATTTTGGCACGTGAACCAGGGTCGCGCGCCGCGTTGATGATTTCTAAAATATTTTCTTCGATTTCAGGCACTTCCAGCTCGAACAACTTCACCACCAACTCAGGGGATGTACGAGATAAAATAACCTGAGGTCCACGCTGACCGCGATCCACACGCAACAAATGCGCTTTAACGCGATCACCCACACGCAAATTTTCCTTAGGGATCATTTGGTCACGCGGCAAGAACGCTTCAATTTTGCCAAATTCCACAATTGCGTTACCACGCTCGACACGCTTCACCGTACCCGACACTAGATGCTCTTTACGCGCCATAAAGTCGCTGAGTATCTGTTCGCGTTCGGCATCACGGATTTTTTGGAAAATCACTTGTTTTGCGGCTTGTGCGCCAATGCGACCAAAATCAATTGATTCTAACGGCTCTTCGATGAAACCGCCCAATTCAACACTGGGGTCATGTTTTTGCGCTTCTTCCAACTTGATATGCAAATCAGGCGTTTCAAACGTTTCGTCGTCCATCACTTCCCAGCAACGGAATGATTCATACTCACCCGTATTGCGATCAATTGCCACCCGCACATCTGCCTCGTCGTCAAAACGCTTTTTGGTTGCAGAGGCTAAGGCTGACTCCAGCGCAGAGAACACCACTTCTTTGTCCACGTTCTTTTCACGTGACAACGCATCGACCAGCAACAAAACTTCACGACTCATACCATTCTCCGACTAATGACTTGCTTGCAACAAGCCCTAAAAACTAAAAGGTCGGCACTAAACGTGCCTTATCCACATTGGACAGATCAATGGCCACTGGCACACCGTCCACATCCAGTTGCACGATGCCATCCGCTAACGCGCCCAATACCCCAACAAAAACTTTACTGCCATTCAAAGGTTTGCGCAGTTTAAAACGCGCTTTTTCACCTGCGAAACGTATAAAGTCGCTTTCTTTTTTGAGCGGACGATCCAGACCTGGAGAAGAAATTTCCAGACGTTCAAAGTCGATATTTTCAACCGTGAACAAGCGGGTCAACTGATTACTCACCAGCTGACAGTCCTCAACCGAAATACCCTCAGGCTTATCAATAAAGACTTGCAACGCTCCACCGCCATGACGCTCAAATGCTACTAACTCGTAGCCCAAGCCCGCAACTGTAGTTTCAACCAGACTTACCACATCCATAATTATCATTCCACAAATAAAAAACGGGCTTAAAGCCCATCCGAAAACGCGCGCATTATAGCAAAATTTGCCGCCAAAGGGAACGAGTATATTGGAACCATACAGAATAGGCTCACGGGTAGACAAAACACCTACCCACAACGATTATTACGTTAAAATCCGTCCTCATAGCGCACGGTAATGGGATAACGCCAATCTTTACCATAACTCCGCTCCGTGATACGAATGCCGACAGCCGATTGACGACGCTTGTATTCGCTCAACCGAATCAATCGCACCACGCGACGCACCACCTCTTCGGAATACCCCAACGCGACAATGTCAAGAATAGACCTATTCTGCTCCACATAGTATTCAACAATCGCATCCAACACGTCATAAGGCGGCAAACTATCCTGATCCGTTTGATCTGGTCGTAATTCAGCACTGGGTGGACGCGTGATAATGCGTTCAGGAATGACATAGCTCATGGTATTGCGGTAGCGAGAGAGCCGATAGACCCACATTTTACTCACATCTTTTAAGACCGCCAAGCCACCTGCCATATCGCCATACAAGGTGGCATAACCCACGCTCATCTCAGACTTATTGCCTGTGGTGAGTACCAACGAGCCAAATTTATTCGACATTGCCATCAGCAAGGTACCGCGTATCCGTGCCTGCAAATTCTCTTCGGTCGCATCCACCTCATGCCCCTTAAACGAGTCATTCAAAGTACGCAGAAAACCTTCAAACATCGGCAAAATAGAAAACTCGTCATAACGCACACCGAGCAAACTTACCATTTCGCGCGAATCTTCTATGCTAATTGACGCTGTATAAGGTGAAGGCATCATGACCGCGCGTACTTTATCCGCCCCTAAAGCATCCACGGCAATCGCCATGGTCAGCGCGGAATCAATCCCTCCTGACAAACCCAGCAAAACACCTGGAAAACGGTTTTTGCCTATGTAATCTTGCACACCTAAACACAATGCCTGATAGATTCTGGCATCAGTTTCTAGCAACGGAACATTCTGACCACGAGGTTGCCCTTCAGCTGAAATATCCAACAACAGCAAATCCTCATTAAAGAAACTGCTTTGTGCCGTAACTGTCCCCGTGTGATCCATCGCAAATGAACCGCCATCAAAAACCAGCTCATCTTGCCCCCCAACTAAATTGGCGTAAACCACCGACATACCTGTATCCGCAATACGTTCACGGATGGCATCATATCGAGATTCCTGTTTACCCGTAGAAAAAGGGGAGGCATTGAGGACAAGTAAAATCTCTGCGCCAGCTGAATGAGCCAACATAGCTGGCATTTTATGCCAGACATCCGCACAAATATTAAGCCCGAAAACCACTCCATCTAACTCAAAAACACACGCATCCGTGCCTGAATCAAAATATCGCTTCTCATCAAAAACTGCATAGTTAGGTAATTCGTGCTTATGATAGGTAGCTACAACTTTCCCATTCTGCAATAACGATGCGGCATTGTAATGCCTACCATGTTGTTGGTGAGGGTGCCCCACCAACACACTGATGTCAAAAATTTGCGCGGCCAAGGTCTGCAAAGCCTCAGCACATGCCCGATAGAAACCCTCACGCAACAGCAAATCCTCAGGAGGGTAAGCACACAGACTCAACTCTGGAGTAAGGAGCAATCGTGCGTTCTGTTGCTTGGCTTTTTCTGCATAGCTTAGTATTTTGGCGGCATTGCCCGATAAGTCACCCAAGGTGCAGTTGATTTGTGCGATAGCGATCTTCATAGCAAAGAAAAATTGAACAAGGACTGGCATTTTACCTCGCCACTTATCGAACATGTGTAACAAAAAAAGCGGGCTGTTTCCAGCCCGCTTTCGCTACAAAAAAATGATTAAGTACTTATTTTGCAATCACTTGTTTTGCTTCTTTTTCTACGTAGTTCACTTCAACACGACGGTTCAAAGCACGACCAGCCTTGGTTTTATTGTCGCCAACTGGATTTTCCATACCTTTACCAGCTGCAGTCAGGCGTTTTGCATCAACACCCTTTTTAACCAACAAAGCTTTAACGGCATTCGCACGTTTTTCAGACAACTTTTTGTTCAGTTTGGCTGAGCCAACGTTGTCGGTATAACCTGTAACTGTGAATTGAGCATCTGGATTTTGTTTTGCGAAATCCACTACTGGAGCCACTTTAGCATTTGCAGTTGGCTTCAATTTAGCTGAACCAGTCGCAAAACTCGCACCTTCGATCGTGACAGGTTTGTCAGTGAAGATCGTTTTCATCTTCACTTCTTCCTTTTTCACGACTGGGGCTGGTGCAACAACTGGTGCTGGTGCAGGCTTTTGGACAACAGGTGCAACATAAGCTGGTGCTGGAGCTGGTTTATGAACTACTGGCGCAACAACTGGCGCAGCCACTACAGCAGCAGGCGGAGTACCAAAGTAATAATTCAAACCAATTGTGAAATTATCATTATTAAGTGTCGCTGCATTTGCTTTGCTGCCTGTACGAGTGTATTCACCAGTTACGCTCCAGTTTGGTGCAAATTTATACTCCAAACCCAAACCTAAGTGCAAGTGATTAGTATATTTAAAGGAAGCATTTGGGTAAGCCATAGTACCAGTTGTTCGATCCAAACCAACCTTCGCGTAAGGCATCCAGCTTCCAGTTGGCAAACCTAATTTCAGATCCAACCCCATGGCTGAACTTCCATAATTACCTTGTGAACCTGCTGGATTCGACATCACGTGTGTCGTTTTTTGATTCAAGTCAACGAAAAAATCCGCACCCAACAAGAACCCGCCCATGTCCCAGTTGTAGCCTTCTTCAAAACCGAAGGTGCTTGAATTCTTGCTTGCTGCAGCAGGTGAACCTGTGATGTTAGAGTTATTCACCCCAACTTTACCACCAATAAACAAACCATCAAATTCACTCGCATGGGCTGCGGTCATACTGAACAATGCCACAGCAATTGCAACACTCATCGTACTTTTCTTCATTTTTTTCTCCAAAATTGATTTTTATAAAAAAGTTAAAACATAACAGCAGCTCAAAACTTGCACGGCATTCTATCTGAATTCAGGCTTACTACAATGAGATAAACTGCAAATAGACAAAAAAACAACACTCTACCCAAGGAAATTAAACATCTAAACCACACCTTGCAACCATGCAGAATAAACTTTTGCCGCAACGCTGCGCAATGTTAACAAATTTTCAAACATTTGCCTTCGAATCATGGTGGCTGTTTGAACAGCTGGACTATATCGTGCTCCATATAGCTCCATCGCGCCTAACTCGCACCATGTATCAATCATTTCCTCAGTCATTTCAATGTGACATTGCAAACCAAAGTGCTTACCAATGACATAGGCTTGGTTAGCACAGAATTCACTGGACAGCAGATGTGTCGCCCCTGCAGGCAAACTAAAGGTTTCACCATGCCAGTGAAAAGCCATAAAGGCTTTCACGTCTCCAAACCAGTGGCGCGCAACAACATCATCCGCTACTCGAACTGCCCCCCAACCGATCTCTTTAACCGAATTTTCCGAAACCGACCCGCCCAAGGCTTTCGCAATCAGCTGCCCACCCAAACAATGCCCCAGCACTGGAATGTCCTTCGATACGGCATCTCGAATCAAGGACAATTCACGCTCAATCCAAGGCAGATCATCATTAACGCTCATATTCCCCCCCATAAATACCAAACCAGAATATGCTGATGCTATATCAGGTATCGCATCGCCAGCATCTATGGCGATTAGCTGGAAGGGGATTTTATGTTCATACAAAAATTCAGCGAAATAACCTGCCCCTTCATGGGCGAGGTGACGAAAAATAGCTACGGGCTTCATTAAGCTCTAAGTTGGTTATTGATGATGAAAGCGCAAATCAAAATTAAGCTGTCTAGTGTAATATATCTGCCAAACACAATTCTGCCGCCACATCCCATGCTGGCAGGATAATACCGTAATCTCTATTTAATTTATCGCCTGACAAGCGTGAGTTCAATGGACGTTTTGCAGGGAGTGGATATTCACATGTATCAATTGGGGATACTTCAGTTGTTTTAATAAGGTTATCATGCTTTTTCGCGTAATCGATAATCAAACTGGCAAAACCGTGCCAACTCGTTTCACCTGCTGCCGATAAGTTATAAATACCAGATAGGAATTTGGATTGATCACGTTTTGATAGGGCTTTCACCGCCATATCTGCAGTGGCTTCAGCAATAAAACGCGCCCAAGTTGGTGCGCCGATTTGATCGCCGACGATACGCAAAGAGTCGCGCTCTTTGGCTAAGCGCAACATCGTCTTCATAAAATTTTGACCCCGTGTTGCATATACCCACGTGGTGCGCAAAATCAAATAATCACCATCGACTGCTTGAATTGCCAACTCTCCAGCAAGTTTTGAACGTCCGTAAGCATTCAAAGGGCAAGGCGCATCTGTTTCTAAATAAGGAGTCGTTGCACCGCCATCAAATACGTAATCAGTGGAGTAATGAATAAATAGTGCGCCCACTTCCTGCGCTGCAGTTGCAATTTCACCAACAGCCAGCGCATTGATTTGATGAGCAATACTCTCCTCTACTTCTGCCTTATCGACCGCAGTATAAGCCGCTGCATTGACGATCAAATTCGGGCGATTTTGTTGTATCCATACCAATAACGACTGAGTATCCAACAAATTAGCCTGCTCTCTGCCCAAGGCTACTACGTCACCACACAAGGCCATGCTGCGCTGCAACTCCCAGCCCACTTGTCCATTCTTACCAAGAATCAGAATTTTTGGGCGCATTATGCAAAACACTCCGCATCCGCTAGCAACTTCCCTTGCTGATCTTTACCAGATAATTGCGGTGTGCAATCTAGCTTCCAATCAATTGCTAATGCAGGATCGTTCCACAAAATGCTACGCTCGTGGGCGGGATACCAATAATCCGTCGTTTTATAAAGAAATTCTGCGGTTTCGGATAGAACAACAAAGCCATGAGCAAAACCTGGTGGTATCCAGAGCATACGCTTGTTTTCGGCAGATAATTCCACACCCACATGATGTCCGAACGTTGATGAACTTTTACGAATATCGACAGCAACATCGAAAACGCGTCCTTGCGTGGCACGCACCAACTTACCTTGAGGATGTTGAATTTGATAATGTAAGCCACGTAGAACACCGTGAGCTGATTTTGAATGATTGTCCTGTACAAAATCAGCACTTACACCTGTCAAGTCGGCAAATTGTTTTTGATTAAAACTTTCATAAAAAAAACCGCGATCATCACCATAAACCGTGGGTTCAATGATAAGCAAATCAGGTATGGCGGTGACAACGAGTTTCATTTTCGCAATGTTTCTTTCAAGATACGTTTCAGATATTGTCCGTAGCCATTTTTCGCAAGTGGAACAATTAGCTTTTCCAATTGTTGTGTGGTGATGTAGCCACTGTTATAGGCAATTTCCTCAGGGCAAGCAATTTTCAATCCTTGACGTTTTTCTAGTGTTTCAATAAATAATGAAGCTTCAAGCAATGATTCGTGTGTACCCGTATCTAGCCAAGCATAACCTCGTCCCATTACTTGCACGTCCAACTGCGCCCTCTCTAAATAGATTTGGTTTACAGTCGTAATTTCCAATTCGCCTCGTTCAGATGGTTGAATGGATTTAGCTATCTCAACTACCTGATTATCATAAAAATACAATCCAGTAACGGCGTAGTTAGATTTCGGCTCAACTGGCTTCTCTTCTAAACTCATCGCTTGTCCTGCCGCATTAAATTCAACAACACCGTAGCGTTCTGGATCGTGTACGTGATAAGCAAACACTGTCCCACCATTTGGCTTTGAAGCTGCACTCTTCAATATAGTCTCGAATCCATGACCGTAAAAAATGTTGTCTCCCAACACTAACGCACAGGAGTCATCACCAATAAATTCCTCTCCAATGATAAAAGCTTGCGCCAAACCATCGGGCGAAGGTTGCACCGCATAAGACAGCTTTATGCCCCATTGCGAACCGTCACCCAATAATTGTTCAAAGCGTGGCGTATCTTGTGGCGTGGAAATTACCAAAATGTCACGTATCCCCGCCAACATCAGCGTGGTCAATGGATAATAAATCATCGGTTTGTCGTAAACAGGTAAAAGCTGCTTAGACACTGCTTGTGTGACGGGATACAACCGCGTGCCAGAACCACCCGCTAAAATAATGCCCTTCATATTGCACCTCGTGCGTTATAGTTTTGTTGCACCCAATGTTGATATTCACCGCTGAGGACACCATTCACCCATTCGGTATTCAACAAATACCATTCAACTGTTTTGCGCAGCCCTGTTTCAAAGGTTTCTTGCGGCTTCCAGCCTAAGTCACGCTCAATTTTACTGGCATCAATCGCGTAGCGCTGGTCATGACCAGGGCGATCTTGCACATAGGTAATCAATTGCGCATGAGGTGCGCCTTGTGGATGTAACTCATCCAAAATCGTGCAAATGGCTTGCACCACTTCCAAATTTGTTTTTTCATTCCAACCGCCTATATTGTAGGTTTCCCCCAATTGCCCACGTTCTAACACCAAACGCAATGCACGTGCGTGATCATCGACATATAACCAATCACGCACATTATCGCCTTTACCATAAATAGGCAGCGGCTTACCCGCCACAGCATTCAAAATAACCAATGGAATTAGTTTTTCAGGAAAATGGTGTGAGCCGTAGTTGTTCGAGCAATTGGTGGTCACCACGGGGAAGCCATAGGTATGATGCCAAGCACGCACCAAATGGTCAGAAGAAGCCTTGCTGGCTGAATAGGGTGAATTAGGTTGATAAGCAGTTTCTTCGGTAAAGAAACCTTCATCGCCCAATGTACCATACACTTCATCCGTAGAAATGTGATGGAAGCGAAATGCCGCTTTACGTTCAGCATCCAATCCATTCCAGTACTGACGTGCAGCTTCCAACAGGGTATAGGTGCCCACAATATTGGTTTGAATAAATGCTGCGGGTCCAGTAATCGAACGATCCACATGCGATTCTGCCGCCAAATGCATCACCGCATCAGGTTTATGTTGTGCAAACACGCGAGCAACTTCCGCTGCGTCGCATATATCCACTTGTTCAAAGTGATAACGTGGATTGTCAGAAATAGTTGCCAAAGAGGCCAAATTACCCGCGTAGGTTAATTTATCAACATTAACAACTTGATGTGTGGTGTCTTGAATAAACTGACGAACGACAGCCGAGCCGATAAACCCAGCTCCGCCTGTGATGAGAATAGTTTTCATGGATAAAAAATATTTCTATAAAGATATTAATTAATAAAATGACTAAATATTGGAGCTTAACCCGTTGGAATGATGGATTTGGAGATGAAAAAACAATCAATGCACATCTCGACGCAAGACTACTCCAACGAACGTCCACCATAATATTTTAACGTCCAGCAGAAATGATCTACTTTGAATATAACCCAGATCCATCTGGATAGTTTCCTCTTTAGTCAACGAGTCCCGTCCAGAGCACTTTGATAAACAAGTAATTCCAGGCTTTACGGAAAGGTATTCTTCAGCATACCGACCGTAGAGCTCCATCACATCAGGCACTTCAGGACGGGGACCTACTAATGACATATCCCCTAAAACCACATTGATAAAATTTGGCATCTCATCAATGCTTGTTCGTCTAGTATATCGACCAATGCGCGTAACCCGAGGATCATCCTCATAATGAAAATGAAAATTCAAACCGCCATGTCCTGAATAATCATACAACTCAGGAAAGCGTTCCTTCGCGTCTACATACATCCCTCTAAGCTTAATTATCCAAAAGGGTTTACCACGCAATCCAATTCTTTTCTGTACAAAGAAAGGATTCCCAGGTGAGTCCAATCTAATTATCAATGCCGCAATAAGAAAAATAGGAGCTGCTATCAAGAGAAGAGGTATACCAAAAATCAGATCTAGCATTCGCTTTGAGATTAAATATCCCCAATTTGTGTTCGTATTATTTTTTTTAATCATTTGTAAATCGCAATTGAAACCAATTAAAAGCACCCCGACCTAAGATGCGCTCGCATCCACACACTTGTTTCAACTAACCCATCAATAAAGTTAATCTGCGGTTGCCAGTCATACTCAAGTTTGATTCTGGAACAATCTAAATAGAGTGCAGGCACATCAAATCCTCGACCTGGCGAGTAGTTCACTTTAGCCTGCACACCAGTCGCTTCTTGCAACACGGAGAGCAGCTCATTGATGCTCGTACCTACACCACTACCAACGTTGTAAACCCCCACTGAGTCCGAATCTATCACTGCTACGCAAGCGCGCGCGAAATCTGACGCATAAATATAATCCCTAACAACGGAACCATCCCCCCATACCGATATTTCTTCGCCCTTCAATAATTTATTCATAAATACTGTCACGGCACCCTGCTTACCACGAGGGTCTTGCCGCGCACCATATGGATTGGAAAGTCGAAGTACAGTGTACTTTAAGCCATGCAAGACATGGAACAGGTGAAGATAGTGCTCAATCGCTAATTTTGAAATTCCATATGAACACATTGGGAGCGTAGCATGATCCTCAGCAATCGGCATCAGCTTGGGAATTCCATAAACAGTGCCTCCAGATGATACATAGATGACTTTCTTAACAGCATATTTGACACACATCTCAAACAACGCGATCGATTCAATTAGGTTTGATTGGACATCAAAAATTGGATCATCATTCGAGGTTTGGGGGACGGTACTCGAAATCAAATGAACAACAATATCCACCCCACGTTTCAAAACTTGCTCCAACTCACCTCGATTACCAAAATCAGCTTGAATAAATTCTACGTTTCTATGTTGCGCCCTAAATCGCTCAGGGGTTCTATCCAACGAAATTATGTTGTGACCCGCCGCATACAACTCATCCACCACATAGGAACCCAGGAATCCACTTCCCCCCAGCACTAGAACTATCATCTCCCCTCCCAATTACTCTGTTAAACAGCGCTCATCGGAACGCAACCAAAAGGATTTATTAGTAGACATTTTTAACTTAATGCTGAGCGGTACATAAGTATAACTTCTTCCTACACGATACCCAAGCCATCTAGTAAAATTTCGAATCAGAACCCTTAGAAAAGGAATCGATACACTTTCACGTTTAAGATAAGCGTATTCAGAGCGTACAAACTTCATACCCTCACCCTCTGCTTTCCCCAAGAAATCCATATACCACTGGTTCATACTGTGAAAAGCACCTACATCAAAATAGCGACAAAAATCCTGCTTTAGCGAATAATCATGGGAATGCACAACCCGTGCTTGAGGAACATAGGCCACTTGCCACTGATTTTTCAAAAGCTTGGCAGCTGCAATACTATCTTCAGCAAACAATGTGTTTTCGTCAAAATAATTAATGCCCTCCATCGCCTTACGTCGATAAGCTGCAAATGAATCGGAGCAAAATGCAGCCTTTATTCCGAGTCGCGGCACATCGTCAATACTTCTTAGGATGACATCTTCTCCTGAAGGATAGTTGTACGTTCGCGCATGCCTAGCAAAGTAACCAGCCTTAGCATCTGCCATCTGCCGCCCATAGACTAAGCCACAACGAGGATTATCCACCAAACCTTGAACCAAGTTTTGTATGGCAGTTACATCAACAGGTATTGCATCTTGCGTCATAAAAATAATTATATCGGCAGAAGACATCTTGAATGCAAGATTCCTTGTACCACCGTGATCAAAATCCTTACGATTCACGCGCACAACTTTGTCAGTCAAAGCGCGATACACTTCTACTGTACCATCACTCGATTCCGAATCTAATATTATAACTTCGTCTGGCTGCAAACGCTGTTTCTTTAACGCAGTTACCATTTGCAAAGCAAAATTACCAGCGTTGAGTGTAGGAATACATAGGGCAACTCTCATACAACATCCTTAATTGATTTGCCATAAACAAGATGATTGTAGATAACGATCAAATTATTTTGACATTCACTCTCCGATGGGACGCATGCTGGCGCGGTAGCTGAATAGCTACCTTGCAATACATCAACGAGTGAGTCGATAGAGTACGGATCGCAGATACCAACACCTTTTGGCAGGAACTCATGGTGCAAAGCGTACTTCGTGGTTACTAATGGACATTTATTTGCCAACCCCTCCACATCAACAATAGGAGATACTTCTACATAACTTGGATTAACCAAAAGTTTTGCTCTTCTATAATGTTGTTGCAACTCTGCACGAGTAACACCTTGAATTAACTCAATTCCCTCATTCTCTGTCACCAACTTTAAAATCAATTGAAAATATGACTTCTCATTGGGATTAGCCTTGCCAATTAAGCGTAATCTTCGTTTACTAGCAATCGCAGCATGCAATAACGAAAGTGGATTTTTTCTGACTTCAATTCTACCTACAAAAAGAATATCAGTTTCATGACAATCCAAACTAATCACTGAATCGTCCTGTTCCATCGCGGGATTTGGTACAACAAAGCATTTTGAGTGGATGCCACTTACCCCAAAATCTTTTTCAATATAAGATTCTTCAGCATTAGATTGTAAAAGAATCCCACTCGCGTTATCAATTATCCACTTAGCTCGACCTAACCAAGAAACACATAAAACACTCTTATCAAATGAGCGAGTCAATCCCATACGAATAAACTCTTTAAAATACTCAGCATGTCGGGTATTCCGCCCCAGAGGAGACGAATAAAACATTCTTCCCAACGATTCAACACCAATGGCGTCAACTCGAAACTTCTCGACCCACTCCCACGGGTGATGAAGAGATGTAATTGCAAATTTTCTATTTTGCAATACTGCTTTTTTTAACTTAGGGTAAATTTCCAATGGACGATCAATATTAAATGCATGATAAAAATCCGCTTCAACAAATGGTCTCTTATCAACCCAGAAATCAACTTCCCAACCAGAGGCTTTCATCATATTTGCATATAGTTCGCATAGGATAGTATCCCCCCCCCTCTTCGTGAACATATCGTCACGAGCAACAAAACACATTTTCACTCTATAGCACCCATTTTATCTCACTCATTTTTGTCCATTACGACTTGTCTGATCTCTATTCTTAGTCGTGCATTTCCTCGTAAACTTAATTTTAGCAACCCAGTGTAAGCAACAGAAAACAGATAAAAGGCTGATGTGAACCCCAAGCAAATAAATAAATGTTTTACATGAACATAAAAATAATGTCGCACAGAAAATACTAAAAAAATGGACAGCAATGCGATTCGGATCGAAAACCCCAAAGAGGACATTTTTACGATCGAAGAAGAAAAAAGCTGCTTTTCCACAAAATAAAGTATAACTGCCATCGCTGTAAAATACGCGAAAACAAATAATAAGTTTGGATATATCAAAAACACCTCATGCGGCAAATAGGATCCCCCAATTGGGTTATACCCCTGCCACCCGCCAAACCGCTCTTCAATGTAAGAAAAGTAAGCAAAATTGGAACGTTCATACACAACAGAAGGAATCATGCTCAATATTGGATCAAGCAACATATCTAAGTGCTCCTCACCCTCTCCCGTGACCGAGTTGTGCGCAACTTTTAATGCCCCCATTGTTGAGTTGATATACTCCTGACTTAAACCAAAACCTGCCATCAGAAAATTAGAACTTTTCTCTCTAAACAGCACTGCCAACCCCATGAGTACCGCAACCAGAGGTGAAAATAGCAGCATCTTTCTCACATGCTGTGGTGTCGGTCTATGCTTGGCCATGTAAACCAACAACATGGCCATCCCAATAGTAACCATGAACATACGTCCACCTGATACCAGCTTAAATCCGAAATAGAGCAACATAAGCACCTTCTCGGCTTTAGAAAAGTCTAGCGTTATGACGGGCAAGCGCAGCAGAAGTGCAAAGAAGATCAAATAATCCATTGCAGCGAGAGACTTATGACCACCCGCAGCTTGAAACTCAGCATATCCACCAAAAAGTATCTGCTTCGCATTAACGGCGGCATATGCAAAATAGATCACGAACACGAAAATAAGGAATCGCCTCTCAAATCCATTTAGGAAAATGGATTTGACTTGCATACACTCTAGCTTCTGAAGACCCTTGGAGCTAAAAAAAGCCAACAAATAAAGCGGAACAATTGCCGCAAGGCTAATTTGTGCAAATCTTACATAATCAACATCAGCGTAGGTTTTTACCCATGGATAGAGAAGATGCAACTTCAAGACATCCATTCCCAATGTCACAATTGGATAAAGCATCATGACCAAACAATAGATAAAAGTTGGTCTAATTCCACCTCCAGATATAAAGCCCTTCGCAAAAAGAACGGCCATCATGAGCAGTAAAAGGTAAAAATAGTCAGACGATGTCAATTTCTCACCTTTCCTTATTTTGTACGACAGGATACTCAGATTGGCATCTATTATCATTCAAACAACGAATGGGTTTTGCGGGTACACCCCCTGCTATCCAACGTGATTCTACATTCTTATTCACAACAGCACCCGCCGCAATGACAGCACAACTTCCGATGGAAACACCTTTTAACACGGTACATTTAGAAGCTATCCAAGCATTCCTTCCAATTCTTACAGGAGCGGTCGTAAAACCCTGGTCAATTCTAGGTTGATCTTCTGGAATATCAAGTACATGATCGTTGTCGTTAATAGAAACACAATCTGCAATCATGACATAGTCTTCAATTTCAATCGACTCCATACATGCTATATAGCAACCTCGATTGACGAAGACCTTCTCGCCAATAGTAAGGTGTCCTGCACACCAAATATAAGTATTAGCAGACAAGACAGAGCCGCGACCAAGAGTCAGCACACCACCTTGCTGCACTCTTATCGTAACACCCGAACCTATATCCACAACGCCTAGAAATCGAATTTGTCCACGATTCACTACGGTTAAATACACCGCTTTAATGATAAATCTAAACCACTTGATAGCTTTTTTAAACCAATACATCAGCAAAATATCCTAACGTTAAGATTTGCTACTTATGTTGCCTTGTTAAAGATGGGTGCAAAAAGAACACTAATGAACTGTGCGCCAAACACACTTAAGTGATCGTCATCAACATACAACGATCTCCCCCCCATTATGATCGAGCACGAACTTTCTGTTCTACACAATAGCGTACTAGGATAGATGACACGAGCACCATACTGCATGGAGATTCTCTCTATGACTGATTTAACGTATTTATTTCGTTCAATATAATCAGCGACCTTGGGTCTTATATTCATATTTTGGCCAAACAACAAATTTCTCGCTGAGGTACTAGGCACATTCCAGCCAATTTCAGGCACAGAATATACAATAAAGATTTTTTTATTGGCACGACGTAAGCGCGACACCGTCCGCTCTAACCCCGTTGAAAAAACTTCATGATTTCCAAAAGCTTGTTTCTGTTCATCCATCAAAACAAGCGTAGGCCCAGAGTCATCTTTTCCATATCGAGTTCCTTCTGAATAAACAGGCCAACGCGCTACTAATACCACACTCTCGATTTCGGCCGTTTTCTCTATGTAATCAAGTGTTTTATCCCTAAATTCAACACATTTCAAATCTTCCTCATAATGCAGTAACGCCACGCCATCTAACGGCGCACATGAAGCCATTGCAGCATGAACGCCAGCCTGTCCATATTTCTTGGCGGCGAAATCAAAACTAGGCATCAGTGCAGAAGCGTGAGAGTCTCCTAAAACGACAAAGTTCGGTTTAACATCACTACTACCAATATGACAGAATTCATCTTTCTTGGCCTGTTGTCTATTTTTTTCCATACAAGCTCTTGAACTTGCAGATACATCCAACTCACCACTCGCGAGCAACTTGACAGCTCCTGAAACGCGATTCGGGAAACCTTGTGTATGAACGGTGGCAATACCAAATATAATCAAAAAAAGTGTAAAGAAAGCACCGCCTGAAAATACAAATCTAGGCGTAAATATTTTCTTTCTTTTGCGAAATGGTCTTTCAACAAAATGCCACGAAGCAACTGCCGCCACGAAGGCAATCACAACGAGAATAGATGCTTCTACGGATGTTAGCGGCCTTACAATGTAATACTTTGCAAATACTAATAACGGCCAATGCCAAAGGTAAAGTGAATAGGAAGTCAAACCAATCAAGACGAATGGTCGCCAACTTAACAAGTGCCCAACAACAGACTGACCATTTGAACCAGCATGAATAATTAACGCCGCTCCTAAACAGGGAAACAAAGCATTCACTCCAGGGAAGGACGAGCTTGGCGTGAGCGTAAGTACGCCAAAAACAATTAAAACCAATCCTGCAAAAGCTATCAATTCACGAAGATAGTGACGATGTATAGCGGGTATTACATTCAAAGCCAGCAATGCCCCCAGTGAGAGCTCCCACGCTCTTGTTGGTGCAAGATAAAAGGTCGCATCAGGTCTATGCTCAACGCCCCAGATACTCGCCACAAAAGAGATCAGTGCCAAAGGGATGATCCACACCCCCCAATTTGATTTAGAGTATCGCGACAAGAGCAGCAAAAAAAGAGGAAAAAATATATAAAACTGCTCTTCCACACCAAGAGACCATGTATGCAATAGCGGCTTCAATTCACCTGAGCTATTGAAATATCCAGCCTCTCTCCAAAACAGTATATTTGAGCCAGACAAAGCTGATGCGATCAAGCTCTTGCCATACCCTGCAAAATCATGGGGTAACATTAGGTAGAAAGCCATTAGCGATGTAAAGACGGCCACTACAAAAAAAGCTGGCAATATTCGACGTATTCGACGCTCGTAAAACGAGATGATGGAGAAGGTGCCTAAGCGAATTTCTTTAGCGATGATACCCGTAATCAGATAACCAGAAATTACGAAGAAAATATCAACACCAGTAAATCCACCACTTAAGGAAGAAAATCCAGCATGAAATAAAACAACAACAACCACTGCTATCGCTCGAAGTCCATCAATATCTGGTCTATATTTTAATTGACTCACATTTTCACCTTGATTTATGTCGCGCAAACAGAAGTATTTTTAACTGAGAGGTTCTCATATTAAACAAAAGATCTAAATAGCAAATCTAATTCTCTTGCCATTGTTCTCATGTAGACATAGCCAGAAAGTGCTAGAGGCGAACCTATTAGCTTCGTCCAAAACTTAACCTTATGACTTTGAGCAAATGATGGGTGGTGCTTTTGCAGCCAATGCAAAGTCCGTTCAAATTCACCTTTATTTGCTGAAACCAAACAAAAGAACAGCAACATCTGATGATTGTCCTGCTCCATATTACTGACGGCCATTTCACTTGCACCCAGAATTGAAGCAATGTCTCTATCCATCTCAATCTTTTGGTTTTGCTTACGCAATAAGGATCGATAGTCCGTATTACAATACGAACCAGGCGTACGGCGATACGTCGCAAGTGATTCATCCAAATAGCCAACCTTGGCTAACTTGCTCAGAAATAGTACGATCGGCCTATCTCCAACTGGGTAGCGTGGCGTGTATAGCGAAGAGGTATAAAACTGTGCCAGCAAGTTCGTCCTCACCATCAATGTGCATGTGGTTATAAACATGGATTTAAGCAAGTCTGGATAAACCTCACCCTGAGGTATAGTGCCATGCTTCAAGCTGTTTCTAGACTTAACTGTTCTCCACAAACCACATGTTTGAACTAGCCAATTACAATCGGAATGCACCATCCCGTAATCACGATTCTCACGCAAGAAATCAACCTGTTTCTGCAATTTTAATGGGTCGTGCCAGAAGTCATCTCCTTCACAATATGCTATATATTCACCATGAGAATTTTGAAAGCATAACTGCAAATTTTTAATAAATCCGACATTACTACTTGGGCATATAACACGAATAATTTCAGGATATTTTTGTTGATACTCTAGTGCTATGGCACGTGTACTATCAGTTGAACAATCCTCGCCGATCACCAATTCAAATGGGAAATTAGTTTTCTGATTCAATACACCTTCAATCGCATCAGCCAAATAACTTTCATGGTTGAAAGTGATCATGTTGATGCTCACAAGAGGAGTATTTTGTCTGGACTGCTCTTTCATCTTCACTTCAATACTGTTATCTAATGCCATACTGGGCTTTCCATAATACTGATACGACGGGCATTCACATTACCTAAACGTCTTAAACGACAAATTATTCGCGGATAACTATATTTATCACCAAGGTACAATTAATCCATGCTGCTGTTCGAGTTGCTCCTTATCTTTTGCATACAACTCACTTGCTCTCTCCTTGATGACATTTCTATTTGACATGTCAATCTGATATTCTCGAACATGTGTAAGGGGATAAACTGAATTATAAATTCTGTCAATACCAACAAAATCCAATACCCGATTAGTTACTTCTTCTGGTGAAGATTTCAACTCTGGACTAAAAATAACCAATACATTTTCTTTGCCAAAAAGAGTGATGAAACGCTCAATTTGGGGCGCGTAAATCCCTCTGCGAATCAAAGAAGGTTCTTCAATATCAAGCCCATCAGACATTACTTGGAACTCTCGATCTAGAAAATATTCTAGAGTTGGGGTCACTTTGCCGCTCGCTATAGGTAAAAAGAAATCTTGGACATTCCCATTTGCCTGCTTCAGCCAGTGCTGAAACCACTTTTCAGAAGGGATTTGCTGATACATATTGAATGCAGACATCGCCCTTGAAACTGGCTCTCGGAGCAGAATAACTATTTTAGAATTTGGGGCAAAATTGCGTATGCGTAGCGCAGATTCGGGATAGTACAAGTACTCTGGAGTTGCATCCAACCCATAGGAGTCATCTTTAACTCCTCCAAAGTATGAACGATAGTAATCGTCGCCTTTTTCATATAAATAGTCACTACTAAAATATCCAAGCTCCTTGCGAAACCCACTCTTGAGCCTCGGATGCTTTTCAATATAACTAAATAAGGCACTTGTACCCGCTTTTTGCGCACCAACAATGAACAGGTAGTTCGTCAATTTTTTGCATGGAACGACTCGTCTAACACCGTGCTGAACTGCATGAGCGATGTCTTTAAGTAGAAATGTAATCATCGGACAACCTTATTAAATTTACTTTTAAAATACGACTTGAAAAAGGAAGCTGACATTGCCCCAGCAAAAAGCAACCCAATACCCACCAGCAAAATTTCAGTCAACAAACCAAACCTAGATTGAGAACGTGGCACCGTGTAGTAAAGCACGCTCCCAGCGAATGCAATAGACGACCATATTAGAATCACATCGTTAAAAAACCATAGCTTATGAAGACTAGGTGCAACTCTGTGATGCACTAGTGGAACCCAGGCAATCAAGTAAATCAAATTGAGAATTAGCCAAACATATCCAGCACCTACTCCACCATAGTGATTAGCGGACCATGCAATTGCAGGTATAAACAATATCAAGAAACCCATTGAGCCTATCCAATGTAGCCGCAGGTTCCCTTTTGCGAACTGCAAGTAATAGGCAAAACCCGAAACTGCTAAAATTCCGTTTCCAATACTATATAGAGCCAGAATGGGAGCCGCATGTTGTGCTAACTGTAAATTGCTAGTCCAAATAAAAAGCAGATGTTCCGCATACATTGCTAGGGTCACAGACACGGAACCCGAAACGACTGCTACAAGCTGTGTTGATTGTCGATAAATTCGGATAAGACCTTCGTGATCACCTGCCGCATCTAAATTTGCCATTCGTGGCATGGCTGCACTACTCACAGGACCACTAACCATCATCACACCGCTGGCAACAAGTACTGCAATCGTAAAATACCCGTATTCAGCCAATGGCAATAATTTTGACAAGATAAGCTTGTCGGTCTGAGTCACAAGAACCCATACCGATGCGGTAAAGGCTATGGTAAGAGAAAACTTAAGGGTAGGCTTGATTGAGGCAAAGGAAATGTATGCTCGCACGCCATTTGGAATCTTGGGTAGTAGCTGTTTGGAGTATAGATACACACCCAATACTTCTACGACACCCAAAAGCAATTGGTAGCTAAAAAAAACAATCGGGGTTGAACCCACATAAATGAGCACAGGTAAGACACCCACAAATCGTAAGGAAGCAATCGAAGCGTTAAACACGCCGATCCAAACTAAACGTTCAGACCCACTGATAATGCTACGATACAAGCCACATACCCAACGTAGTGCAACGGTTGCTGCCATAAGCTCAATCGATGTCTCTACTTCTACAAGCGGCAAATGTGCAACTTTTAACCAGTCAGTCGCGATATAGCCAGAAAAGCCGAATAATCCCCCTCCACCAGCCAAGGCTATCACAACAAAAATACCTTCTAGGGTACGAACCAAGCCACGATAATTGAGCGCACTGCTTCCACCAGCATTGAATCTGGAGGTTTCTCGAACCATTGTTGGTGTCAAGCCCATGTCTAGCAAATTGAACCAAGCCTGCAACATGGCAAAAAAACCGACCAGCCCGTACGCTTCAGCCCCCATATACGTCAAATACATAGGCAGCATAACAATGCCAATCAATGTGACATATATTTGACTGACATAACTTACTAAAACATTACGCTTAAAACTCATATCTAGAAACACCTGATGACACAGTTTTTATAAGTATTACTTTTCTCTGCCAAGGGCTAGATACTGATGATTTTCTCCAATTCTAAAATATCTTTACGTCTCGTTCCCCTTCTTTTAACTGGTATACCCGCAAATATTCCAAAAGGTTCACAATCATTTTTGACGAGACTCATCGCGCCAATAGCTACGCCTTCTCCCAATGTCACACCTGGCAATATAACCGAACCCGAACCGACGATAACGTGACGAGAGACAAAAACATCGGCATGCTCAACTTTTGTCAGATGAGTGGGCACCATAGGATTGGTCATAGCCTCACCGCTATAGTCATCACTACTACTATAAATTGCAACTTTAGAAGATATATTGCAGAAGTCAGAAAGCGTAATTTTACCAGCACCAATCAGCGAGGTATAAACGGCAATATGAACATAACTGCCAATCTCAATACCTCCTACGCCAGCAGATAAAACACAAAAATCATCTACTCTGACATTATCACCAATGCAAATATTCTTACAGTTGTAATATGAACCCTTGTCTGAAAGGGATACATTTTTTCCAACACTCTTGAAACCCATCTCTAAAATTTGTTGACTTGTCAGTAAGCCCATGTATCGCCTTAAATGTTTAACGGAATCAGAGCCACATTCACCTAAAAACGAAGAGGATCACGCATTTCCCAGAATCAATACCCGAATCACACTTGCCACCGCCTCAACCATCTCCTTCGACATAGTCGTACCAGTCGGCAAAACTACAACCCTATCAGCCACTTTTTCTGAATTTTGAAGCAATAAACTTGCATGTGGATAAAGTTCGCGATAGGGCTTCATGCCATGGCAACCAGGCCAGAAATATTTACGTGCTAGTATATTTTCGGCATGTAAAGCTTCAATTATTGCATCCCGTGAAACGGAAGATCCTTCACTAACTTCCATCACTACATATTGATAGTTGTTATGATCTTCCTCATTAAATGACAATAAACTAACGCCTGGCAAATCTGACAAAGCCTCCTTGTACAGGTGGTAGTTACGGCGATTGATCTCAATCACATGATCGATTGCTTCTAAATTGACCAGCCCCATTGCGGCCGCAATTTCGATCATTTTTCCATTAATGCCCATGTGCACTACATTATCAAACCCTGCAAATCCGAAATTACGCATTAAGCGCATTTTTTCAGCTAGATCGTCATCATTTGTAATAACAGCACCACCTTCAAAGGTATTGAAGAATTTGGTTGCATGAAAACTTAATACTTCACATGCACCAAAGTTCCCGACCATAGTACCTTTGCTAGAGCAGCCAAATGCGTGGGCTGCATCGTACATAAGCTTGAGATTATGCTCATCTGCAATTTGTTGTAATGCTTCTGTCTCAGCGGGTCTCCCCCACAAATGCACACCGATGATACCTGTTGTACGTGGCGTAATCATGCGGCGAACAGAAGCAGGGTCAAGTGTGTGCGTTACTGGGTCAATATCAGCAAACACGGGCGTAATCGCCTGCCAACTTAATGCGTGTGCTGTCGCCACAAAAGTATAAGAGGGAATAATAACCTCTCCAGTCAAGCCCAACGCACGAATTGCAATTTCTAAGGCTACAGTACCATTACACATTGAGACACAATGCTTAACCTTGTGATAGTCAGCGACTTTCTGCTCAAATTCCTGCACCAGCGGTCCATTGTTACTCAACCAACGCCGATCAAAGATACCCTCCGCATACTTCATAAACAAGTCACGATCGCCTATATTAGGGCGTCCGACATGCAACGGCTGATCAAAGGCTGGGGCAGCTCCATTGATAGCAAGATCTTTAGATACTTGAATTTGTTTCATTAGCACTATTCCATTACGCTTATTGTTGTTTTATGACTTCGCTCAATATAGTCTGAACGCATTGATCAGGCGAACAATTCAAAGTATTCAGCTGTATTTCAGGCGAATCCGGACGTTCATAAGGGCTACTAAGCCCCGTAAAGTTGGCTATCTTACCTTGACGTGCCTTGGCATACAACCCCTTCACATCACGAGCTTCGCACTCTGTTAAAGGTGTATCAACAAACACCTCAACAAATTCACCCTCTTGGAACAAGGAGCGTGCATACTCCCGTTCAGCACGGAAAGGACTTATAAACGACACAATAACAATCAAACCTGCATCAACCATGAGCTTAGCAACTTCTGCTACACGACGTATGTTCTCAACACGATCCGCTTCAGTAAAGCCTAAATCACGATTTAGACCATGACGCACATTGTCTCCATCCAGCAAATATGTATGTTGACCAGCTACAAAGAGTCGCTTCTCTAGCAGATTAGCTATCGTAGATTTACCTGAACCAGACAATCCTGTGAACCAAATACAAGCAGGCTTCTGTGACTTGAGCGTCGCACGAGCTGCTTTATTAATTTCTACAGATTGCCAATGAACATTTGAAGCACGACGCAACGCAAAGTTAATCATACCCGCAGCAACCGTTTCGTTGGTCATGCGATCAATCAGGATGAATGCACCCAGTGTTTTGCACTGTTTGTAAGATTCAAAAGCAACAGGAAGGTTGGTGTAAAGTGTTACTTCGCCAATGTCATTTAATTCAAGTGTGCTGGCAGCGAGGTGGCTGCCTTGGTTAATATCGAGCTTGAATTTAATGTTGCTAATGGTAACCCCTACTTGTGCCGTGTGCAGTTTAATCAAGTAGGGGCGACCAGGGACAAGGTGGTGTTCAGACAGACATAAAACACTAGCTTCAAATTGGTCACTAATTTCAATGGGATCGTCAACACTGCTTAACACTTGCCCTCGACTGACATCGACTTCGCGATCTAGTGTAATCGTGACGGCATCACCTGTGTTGGCGGTAGGTTGTTCTCCTTGCCAAATCACTACAGATTTGACTTTAGCTTCCGCCCCACCTGGCACTACGCGTATTGAGTCGCCGACGTTAATGCTACCAGATGCGACACAGCCACAATATCCTCTAAATTCAGAGTTAGGGCGATTGACATATTGTACTGGCATGCGAAAAGGCTGAATTGCCTCTGGCTTTGAAACATCAACCGATTCCAAGTATTCGAGCAAGCTTGGTCCAGTGTACCAAGGTGTTTGTTCGCAATGAAAAGCGACGTTATCACCTGTCAAGGCAGACATAGGAATAGCTTGAACCGATGCAAATCCAAAATTCTCTACGAGAGCACGAATGTCTGTCACAATGGCATTAAAGGCGGCTTCATCCCAACCTATCATATCCATTTTATTGACGGCAACCACGATATGGCGCACGCCAAGCATTGAAACAATACGACTATGACGTTTGGTTTGAGTAAGTAGTCCTTTACGTGCATCAATCAGCAATACTGCCAAATCAGCAGTGGATGCGCCCGTCGCCATATTTCGCGTGTATTGTTCGTGACCTGGGGTGTCAGCAACGATAAATTTACGATTTTCAGTTGAAAAAAAACGGTAGGCAACATCAATGGTGATGCCTTGTTCACGCTCAGCTTGCAAACCATCAACCAGCAAGGCTAAGTCTAATTCCTTACCTTGCGTGCCATACTTCCCTGAAGCTTTCTCAAGCTCTTGGTAATGATCTTCAAAAATTTGCTTGGACTCATACAACAGACGACCAATCAGGGTTGACTTTCCGTCGTCAACACTACCACAAGTAATAAAACGTAAAGCATCGAGCATCAGAAATATCCTTCTTGTTTTTTGCGTTCCATTGAACCTGCACCATCATGGTCAATTAAACGACCTTCACGTTCTGATGAAGAAGCTGCCAATGTTTCCTCAATAATTTTTTCTAGCGTATCAGCATTACTTTCCTGTGCCGCAGTCAGTGGATAGCAGCCCAGTGTACGGAACCTCACCAATCGCATTTCAGGCGACTCCCCTGCATTCAACGGAAAACGTTCGTCATCAACCATGATCCACTTATCCCCACGTTTAACCACAGGACGCTCCGCTGCGAAATATAGCGGCACAATCGGAATATTTTCTGAGGCAATATATTGCCAAATATCGGCTTCAGTCCAGTTGGAGAGTGGAAAGACACGTATTGTTTCGCCTGTATTAATGCGCGTGTTATATAAATTCCATAACTCAGGACGCTGGGCTTTAGGATCCCAGCGATGACCAGGGGCACGAAAAGAAAAAATTCTTTCTTTTGCACGTGACTTTTCTTCATCGCGTCGTGCACCACCAAAAATAAGATCATAACCACCTGAATCCAAGGCTTGCTTTAAACCTTCAGTCTTCATACGATCAGTGTATCGTTCAGAACCATGCACAAAAGGCGAAATACCTTCCTCTTGTGCAGCAAGATTGATATGCACACGCAGCTCCATGCCAGACTCCTTCGCCATCAAATCGCGAAAAGCAATCATTTCCCTAAACTTCCAAGTGGTATCTACATGCAATAAAGGAAAAGGAGGGGGGGCGGGCCAGAAGGCTTTGCGTGCTAAATGTAGCATCACAGAAGAATCTTTACCTACTGAATACATCATCACGGGATTACTGGAAGTAGCAACTGCCTCTCGTATGATTTCAATAGATTGGGCTTCAAGTTGACTTTGTTTACTTCGCATATTTTCCTTATATTTAACCATAGTATCAAAGATACAATGAAGCTGCTCATGATCGTATTCGCGACATTCACGAACTTACGCTTCATCAACATCTATCTAAATTCAAACAGAATACAGTTTTCTTGCACAAACCTGACTCATAATACGCTAGTGATGAATATATTACAAAAAATATAATACGCGAGAGAGATGCAAATTTTGATTTGGACTAGCAGATACTATATAGAAGCCCTTAGGACTAATAGAGCGGAAGGGCAATGACATGATACTTAAGCAGATTATATTGGGTCAATACTGAGCAGACTTTAAGAATTGATTATCACTTTCAGGTAAGACTAAAAACTCTGGGTTATGCATATCCTCTTTGTTGTATCGTAATACAATGTGATTCAGGTCACACACAACACCACCAGCCTCATTAACTATCGCGTGAGCAGCCGCAGTATCCCATTCCATTGTAGGTGCAAGACGGGGATAAAAATGTGCGACACCTTCAGCTACCAAACAAAGTTTCAGTGAACTACCCATACTAACGCACTCATAGCGACCTAATTGCTCTAACAAAGCCTCTGTTCGTACATCACGATGTGATCTACTCGCTACAACTTTAAGTATTTTTCCTACGGCGGGGCGTTTTGCATGAATTGGTTGTGCAGCTGCATGACCTCGAATGACAAAAGACCCCAATCCTCGGGATGAGTAATAACACACATCCAATGCAGGGGCATAAACCACTCCCAGAATTGGAATCCCATTTTCAATTAGCGCAATATTGACAGTAAACTCACCATTGCGCTTTATAAATTCCTTAGTGCCATCAAGCGGATCAATCAACCAAAAACGTACCCAATTTTGGCGATCAGCATATGCGATGGTTGCGGCTTCTTCTGATAATACGGGTATATCTGGGGTTAGTTTGTGTAAACCAGCCACGATCACACGATGAGATCCAAGATCAGCTTGCGTTAAGGGCGAGTCATCTGCCTTGTCTGTAACTTCAATATTGCTGCCATGGTAAACATCCATGATGGCTCGACCTGCGTTTACTGCCAATTCGACAAGCTCATTTAAAAATGAAGCCCTTGAAAAAAAATCTTTGGGTTGTGAATGCATAATGATATCAATGTAATTTGTTATGATTTACTGATCTAAGCCCTACAAAATGAACCAAAAAACTTGTTAACTATTGGATTCACATAATCAAAGAGGTGCGAGAAACCTCGTTTAACTCAGATACATTTGTGGGTAAATTAGCGCGCAAAGAAGGTATGATCCGCAGATACCACATATAATCTCACTGGATTAGCCATTAGCATCTTATTGTGTGTCAATATCAACTCAAAGAAGCATTTAGCTCTCTTCGCTTAATAAGTCCTTCTTTAATAAATGCATAAATGATAGACAACACACCGATGAATAAGGATGAAAACAATACAATCAACAGTCGCTTAGGTTTTATTTTCTTGTCTGGCTCTGCAGCTGGATCAAGCACTTTGAATGCAAATTCATTCTTTTGTGTACTGGCCATCATTGCATTCTTTTGTTCACTTGCCATCATATCAAACAGAACTTTTCGCATCTCCTCAACTTGAGTATGCGCCAACTCATCGTTTAAGAACTTGAGATTTCGTTCAGAACGAGCGATACTTTGCTTAGCCAAATACTGATTCAACTGCTCCACTAAGTCATTTGCCAATTTAGCTGCAATCGCTGCATCCTTCCATTCAACCGCTACCGTAACTAAATTAGTATTCACATCCTGGGAAACTTCCAGTCTTTTATCTTTAATCAAAAAACGATAAACATCCCACTGTCCAGGCTGTTCTTTAGGGTCATCATCTTCCCATCGTTTATTTTTGGCATCCCACTTACTTTCAAAGAAAATAGGCATATAGTTCATCGTTCTTGCAAACTGCCACAGAAATTCTCGCGCCTGCAAGACCGCTAGATTTTCTTCTGTGTTCCCCCCCCCCGTCGACAATCCAGCCATAGAAGCTAGTCCACCAGCAGCACCGAGTGCCGAACTCAGACCAGATTTCTCACCATCAGCATTAACGGGTGCCAAAAGCACCTCTGCATGATAAATATTGGGCAATATTAAACTTATGATCGAAGTAAGGATGATAGCTCCCAAAAATGACTTAACTATCATTTTTTTGTTCTTTACCACCACAAGCCAAACTTCAACCAAGTCAACTTCCTTGCCAGAATCAATATCCTGTTGAATAGAATTAACTTTATGCTGACTCATTTGTAAATCCCAATCGCTTTACCCGCTGCAATAGTGGTTCCAATTTGCATCATGGCACGTGACCAATCCAAAGCAATATCTATCCAATCAATATGTTGTAGATCAGGTGGAACGACAATTGTATCTCCTGGCCCAATTCCTCCACCTGAAAAGAAGAACCCACCACTACCTTGATCAACTTGACCATTGACATGTACCACATATATTTCGTCTTTATCTGACATGCGGGTCAATCCAGCTTGAGCCACATAGTCGTCACGACTGAAACTAGAATCGAACAATATGGCATTTTGGCTATACACCTCACCAACGACGACGACATCATCAGGCTTTTGTGGAATAACTAACCTGTCACCAGCACGTAGGTGCAAGTCCATTTCCGTTCCCTTAATGTTGTTGATGTCATCAATACGAACGACCAAACGCCCCGTCGCTTTTGTTCCTTTTAACTGACCCAACACCCGCTTTGCCGCTTCAACACCATGCTCACGCTGTGTTTTTAACGAGGGATCATCAGTCTGCGAAGTAGTATTTTCAATATCCGCTAATTGAGATTGCATGTGTTGAACCAAATCGTTAATTTGTTTTTCTTGCGCAACCCGAATAGATTCACGCGTAAAGACCAAAGCGGGTATATACGCCTGTGAAGTGGCACCCCCTACACGAGCCAGCAATGACGACAGCAACTCACCCTCCTCTATTGGGTATTTCCCAGGGTGTCGCACTTCGCCTTCGATTGTCACGTCTGCCATATTTTTCCAATTTGCCAAACGACGTACAGTGAGCACATCATATGGTTTTAAAAGTAAATTAGCATCCTGATCACCACGCAGTGCCGCAGTAAGATTCACTTCAAAATGCTCTGCAACACGACGCTCACCATTTTCGATGGTATAACGCGTAATTTCGGATTTATCCAAATATACTGAATCCGTTACGCCCCCCCCAGCAAAAACCAAATCTGAAACCCGCATCCCTGGCACTAATGGCACAGAGGCAGGGTGATAAACCTCACCACCTACTGATACAATATCCCGCGTATTGGGTTCATCATTGATACGATTTATATACAATAAATCATAAGGTTGGATCATAATATTTGCCGACTCATCACCTTTTAGAGCAGCTGAAAGATCAATATTGATATACTGAGGAGAACGTTTTTCACCATTCTCATATGAATAGCGTGTTAGTCTAGCCGTTTTAAGGAAAGCAAACTCCGTCAGCCCTCCCCCTGCAAATACAAGATCAGTTATCCGCATACCATCAACGAAAACCATAGAAGGTACTGGCTTTATCACCTCCCCCGAAATCGCTACAGTGCGTGTATTAGGTTCATCATTGACACGTGTTATAAACAGCGAATCATATGGCTCCAATAGCAAATTAGCCACCTCATCGCCCTTTAATGCAGCGGACAAATTAATACTCACATATTTGGATATACGCTTTTCACCATTTTCCATGGCATATCGAGTCAACGTAGCCTTTTTAAGAAAGGCAAATTCTGTCACACTACCACCCGCAAAAACCAAATCTGACACTCGCATACCTTGAGTAAGCTCCACCGTTGTTGGCTTATGCACTTGCCCAGCAATTGAAACGGTGTCACGCAACTTGGTCTCAAATACTGAATGAATAACAACACGATCTAGATCTTGCAAAATCACATCAGAACCCATATCAGCTGCCATTGCACGCTCTAAGCTCACCTTGAGCAAATTTACTTTTTTGCTTTCTGAATCAGTTCGATAAATCTCGACCATTCCCATATCTGTTTCACGCAGCACGCCACCCGCTGCCAGAACCAAATCTGCCAAATGCATATTACGTTTAAACTCGTAACTACCTGGAGTTTGCACACTACCAGAGATGCTCACTGTCGGCTGTTGACGGAAATTAGCACGCTTGAAAATATACACTTTATCGCGGGGTTGCAGTGCCAAATCAGCCGCGCTATTTTTTCCACCTTCTGACAAGACCTCACTCAAACGAAAGCGCACCAACATAGGCTCTCTATTTCCAGGGGCTTCTCTTTCAATGATGCCATAATCAACAAAAGTCTCAGGCAACAAATCATCCATGGATCGAACCACTGAAGAAACGCGCATGTCCTTTTCCCAGGCATGGGTACCAGGACGTTTCACATTACCAATTAACAACACTTGATTCGTTTCAAACTCGGTTCCAGAAAAAACCTTAATCACATCACCATTTTGTATGGGCGCAAGCAAACCCACACCAGTGAGACTAATGTTAACGATCTTCTTAGCACCTTTTCCGTCCAAACGTTCAATCAGGGCGCGGTCTAAGTACGCATTGGGCATCAACCCACCAGCAACTTTCAGAATATCCTTTACCGTTCTTTCATTCCTAATCTCATAAATAGCAGGGCGAGCAACTTGACCCGCTATTGAAACAGTAGATCCAAGAGGTGGGACAAACACAACATCGCCTGGCAACAACCGACTATCTTTACTGGTGTCACCACGCAACAAGAAATCATACAAATCAAGTGTAACAACAGGCTTCCCACTGCGTTTAAGTTGAATATTACGCAGTGATCCCATTTTCTTAACCCCACCTGATGAGAACAAGGCGTGAGATAAAGTAGCCAATCCGCTCACAGTATAGGACCCAGGACGAAACACATCACCCAGCGCAAAAACCCTAATGGAGCGCAACTGTCCCATCGTAATACTTGCAGTATTGCCTATCATCTTTTGGGCAATCATTTCGGACAGCATCGTTTTAGCTTGTCCAAAACTCAGCCCAGCCAAAGTAATTGGACCGACTTGCGGAAATGCGACAGAACCCTCTCTATCAATGACCAATACCAAGTCCTTATTATCTTTACCAAATAACTGCACTTTGACTTCATCGCCTGGACCTAACACATACTCTGGCGGAACAGGCACATTTGTAACAGGAGCAAAACTACTCGGCTCAGTCGCAAATAAATCATAGCCAAACTGCTGCAACCCTTCCGCACTTACAGCCATTGGCTTTGCTTCACGCAAGAAATCTTCAAAAGAACGATGCACCGCCTGACTGTCTGCCGTTTTTTGCGATGCAGTAACCGCAAGAGGAACATCTACAGCGGGAGACTTTTCTACTTCAACGACCGCTTTTTGCGCATCAGCACTTGCTGGTGCAGCTTCCAAACGCCCACTTTCTACTTGTCGAGCCTTGACAACAGTAGGAGCTTCCACCACAACAGCAGTAGGCGTTTCAGTTGAACCACTACTCTTCGCACCAGCGATCTGACTTAAAGTTTGCACCTGCTCAGGAGTGAAGGGCAGCGGAGCCCCGCCCACTGGCGCAGATGGTTGATCACCACTTTTAGCGACCTTACGCTGCACGTCTTGATCAGGCGTTTTAGCCGACTCAGCACTCACCACTGTCGATACCGATATCAGCATCAAATATAAGGCAACAATACGTAACTTTTGCAGACAAACACTCAACTTAATCTTACCGCCTCGTAAAAAACTCACTCCAACACTCCTTAAACTTTGAACCATCACTCCTGCCCCTGAAAGAGACACCACTCCGACCGCTTAGAGACATCCAGAGCCGACACATAGATATATTTTCAATTATACCACCACCACCACCCAAGGTCACCATCCATAGCAAAACGCTTATTAAACAATATTCTCTCCTCCCTGTTAAATTTTTGTTATTCTCTGAAATCATAACGGTGGCGGCTTGATGGATTCATATTTATACGACTAATTCATTCTCAATGATTCAACACTCAATAACCACTTCTTCGTTCACAATGTGACAACATTTAGAATTGGACTCACCATGAAACAGCTTTCGCAATATATCTTTCTACTGATTTTATATTCAACCGCTCCCTTTGCTGCGATTGATACCACCAACCCCACTGCTGGCAATATACACTCTGTCAACGTTGCCGACTTTGGGGCTACGTCTGGGGATAACATAGACGACACAACCGCAATTCAAACCGCCGTGAACTTTGCACAAAAAAAGGGACTCCCCCTTGAGTTCGAGCGAGGATCTGGCGCATATCTATTATCAAGACAAGGAGGCATCACCTCATATGACAGTGTAAACCAAAACTTTTACGCAGTAATCATCACGTCTTCCGTCATTATTCACGGCAATGGGGCTAAGTTTGAAATTGATGAGGGTGATACATCTTATGCAACTGCATTTCTAGTCAATGGTGCTAATAGTGTACATATTAGTGACATGACTATCCTTGGCACAAACGCAGCACGAACCGCAAAACATTTGTTTACTGGAGCTGGTGTTGCGTTTAACAACAGTTCGGATTCGCTCGTAGAGCGCATCCATACGATTTCGATGCGTGCTGGCGTACACTTTTACAATTGCCGCAACAGCGTGATGCTAAATAATCTTTCAGAGCTAGATTTAGTCAACTTCAAAGTATCAGGATCTCATTTTGCGATCTATTCAGGCACAGAAAACACCATTGATTCCTGTGTTTCTTACGTATCTTGTGGCGATGGGGACATTTTCCTATATGGATCTGGAGATAAGAATACGATCAAAAATAGTAAAGCTTTTAATTACGCCAAAGATGATCCGACTAGAACATTGATATTTGGTATCGCACAAGGCATGGGGGCCGATAGCGGACAGCGCTTTGCGACATTAACAGGGAATCATGTACATGGCCACTTCTACGGGATTGATGTAAAAAACGATTCTGACGGTACAAAAGTAATAGGTAATACCGTCATATCCTGCAAAGTGGGCATATCCGTGCGATTAGGTGAATCACCTGGGCGCAGTTATGGTGTAGTAATCGCCAACAATATAATTAACGTGGAAAAGGGCATGACGCAGTTCGATGAGGATCCTAAATATGGACGCGCAGTGGGTGCTAAAAACTATGGATCAGGGCTATATAAGAGCGCGGGTATTTATCTGGAACACGCCGCAGGCGTTACCGTCACGGGAAATATGATTTACACCCAAGGATTAACTGCCGCCACAAAAGGCTACAGAAATGACTTTGCAGGCATTCATGTAAGGGGCAATAGCAACCTAGATGAATCCGTTCAAAAGGGGTTAACAATTACAGGCAATCATGTCTCACACCAAACTTTAATTGGCGCAAACAATTATTACTCCTTAGGAACGGGTATTTATATGTCTAGCGCAGGGACAGCAGCAAACAAAATGAGTGGTGTTTCAATCACTGGCAACCAATTTGATCCTTATTATGGCAATGGCACGCTATCGGCATTCATCGACATTCATGATGCGGCTCAGGTGACTATCGTTGGGAATAGTTTTAGCCAGATGAAAAACTACCCACTCCTATCCATTGCGGACTCAGAGCGCATCGCCATTTCGGGGAATAGCACACAGCACTTCAATCAATTTGCTGTCATTTCTTCATCGTCCCACGTATCCATCACAGATAATACTTTAGGCGGAAACTCGTCTGCGGCTTCTGGTGTTAGCATTGAAACCATAGGATTAAACGGCGTAACTTATGCAAACATTTCTGGCAATGTCCTTGGAGATACGGGAACGAATGATGGCAAATTTTTAATTTCAAGAAAAAGTAATTGGCTGGCGATTATTGGCAACGTAATTGCCAGCAAGAACTGGAATTCAAGCAATTATTACAACTTGGACACAAGCGCAATCAACACAGTGATAGCGAACAATTTAGTCAATTAAACACCTTCACTATCAACAAAGCATTGTAAACCGAGCATGCACTCGTTACAATTCCTCGCCTTACTGACCTTAATGCGACTTAACGTCGTGTACTCATGCTCGGCGCACTAGAAGACAACCATGACTCTCGCAGAACCCGCGTTCAAAATTAAAATTGCCAATCTCCCTTTATGGGTGATCCACGTACATAGCAACAACATGGCTCAAATTAAACGCCAATTAGCGTCACGCCTCAGCCAAACCCCCGATTTTTTCTCACATACCCCTGTAGTACTGGGATTATCAGCCGTAGGGAATAGCCCAACAAAATTTGATTTTGCCGCATTAACCACCCTGATGTGGGAACATGGGATGCGGCTCATCGGCGTGCTGGGGGGTTCTGCTGAACAGCAAGCCGCCGCCACACAAGCAGGGTTAAGCTTGTTTCCTGACACCCCTTTGCGCAATGCCACGGCTTTTCCAGACCCCTCGCCCGCCCAGCCCCTCCCTCCATTGGTCATAGATAAACCCGTGCGCGCAGGACAAAAAATTTATGCTGAAAATACCGATCTCGTGGTACTGGCAATTGTGAATGCAGGAGCTGAACTGATTGCGGATGGGGATATTCACGTCTATGCTCCCCTACGTGGTCGCGCCATGGCAGGCGCACAGGGCAACCAAGGTGCGCGCATTTTTGTGCAAAGTTTAGAAGCTGAATTACTCTCCATCGCGGGGTGCTTTCAAATGTTTGAAGAAGGTATTCCCCAAAATGTACGCAATCATCCTGTGCAGGTATATTTAGATGAAGCTCGCCTCGTTATACAAAGCTACTAAACCCCTGCCATCCTCTTTGAAACAGATGCAAACAATGCCGCACTTCAGCGTAAAATGCACGCCAACTTAGCTTTCAGGAATACATTACGTGTCTAAAATTATTGTTGTTACATCAGGAAAAGGCGGCGTGGGCAAAACCACGACCAGCGCGAACTTTTCCAGCGGTCTCGCATTACGCGGTCACAAAACAGTCGTTATTGATTTCGACGTAGGGCTACGCAATCTTGACCTTATCATGGGCTGCGAACGACGCGTGGTATATGACATTATTGATGTGATTAACGGCGAAGCCACGCTGCATCAAGCCTTGATTAAAGACAAGAATTGCGAGCATCTCTACATTTTGGCGGCTTCGCAAACACGCGACAAAGATGCATTGAATTTGGAAGGTGTGGAACGCATTCTGAACGAATTGCGCGAAAGTTTCGATTACATCATCTGCGACTCCCCTGCGGGTATTGAATCAGGTGCATTTATGGCGATGTATTTTGCCGATCACGCGCTGGTTGTCACCAATCCAGAAGTCTCTTCAGTACGCGACTCGGATCGCATCCTCGGCATCATGGCGGCAAAATCCAAACGTGCCGTAGAAGGACGCGCGCCCATTGAAGAGCATTTGTTGATTACCCGCTACAGTCCCAAACGCGCCGAAGCCGAAGAAATGCTCAAGGTGGAGGACATTGAAGACATGCTGCGCATCCCTTTAATTGGGGTGATTCCAGAATCAGAGTCCGTACTTTTTGCCTCCAACTCTGGCGTTCCTGCCATCCATCAAAAAAGCGATGTGGCAGAAGCATACAAAGATGTGGTTTCGCGTTTCATCGGAGAAGCGGTGCCGATGCGCTTCACAACTGGGAAAGTGAGCTTTCTCAAACGCATATTTGGAGATCGCTAATATGTCCCTGCTTGATGGCCTTTTAGAGTATTTACGCGGCGATGAAAAAAAATCTGCCGCCAAAGCCAAAGAACGCTTACAGTTTGTGTTAGTGCATAAACGAGATCGCCGCGATGTCGCCCCACCCGACTACCTGCCTGCCTTACAAGAAGAGTTGCTTGCGGTGATCGCCAAATACATTCCCGTTGATCGCAGCGCATTGAAAGTTCATCTTGGCAAGCGCGACGAGTACGATGAGTTTGATGTCTTAGAGTTAAACATCACCCTCCCAGAAACGGGGCGCAACTAGACACACTCGCCGCAGAATGACAGTCCTCTGTACGATGCACCGAATATTGGACTTCGCAACGCGCTTTGTCATAGTGCCATTGTTACTGCACTTAGCTTTTGTCTTCTCAAGGAGAATGGGTTCATAGTCTTCTGCATCGCTTATCAAGGGCGATGATGATCGTGTTCTTCGTGACGATACCGCAAAGCTCGTTACCCTCTACGCGAGTTAAATAAAAAGGGCGACTTTCGTCACCCTTTGTTCATCTACTTACTGCATCAACTACCCGCGCATTTCCAACATCAGATGATTCACGCGTTTGACAAAACCTGCGGGGTCATCCAATTGCCCGCCTTCGGCTAACAAGGCTTGGTCGAACAGCACCGCGACCCAGTCGTCGAAGTGGGTTACTTCTGCTTTTAGGCGGGTGACAACAGGGTGGTCTGGGTTGATTTCCAGAATCGGCACACTGGCGGGGGCTTTTTGACCAGCTGCTTTGAGCAGGCGCGCCATGTTGCCACCGATGTCGTGTTCGTCTGCGACTAAGCAAGCAGGAGAATCAGTCAAACGGTGGGTGATGCGCACATCTTTGACGCGGCTGTCCAAGCTAGTTTTGATTTTTTCAATCAAGTCTTTGTAATCATCTGCTTGTTGTGCTTGGGATTGTTTTTCAGCTTCATCCTCCAACGCGCCTAAATCCAAGTCACCTCTTGCCACGGATACCAGTTCTTTACCTGAGAATTCCGTCAAGGAGCCGACCACCCACTCATCCACCCGCGCCGACAACAGCAACACTTCGATGCCCTTTTTGCGGAACACTTCCAGATGCGGGCTGTTTTTTGCGGCGTTGAAACTGTCAGCAGTGATAAAGTAAATACTGTTCTGACCTTCTTTCATGCGGGCGACGTAATCCGCCAAGGAAACGTTTTCTTCAGGCGTGTCCGCACGGCTGGTAGCAAAGCGCAATAAACCAGCAACCTTTTCTTGATTGACACGATCTTCGCCCACGCCTTCTTTCAGCACCGCGCCGAACTCTGTCCAGAATTGCGCGTATTTGTCTGCGTCGTTCTTCGCCAAATCTTCCAGCAAGCTCAATACTTTATTGGTACAGCCTTTGCGCATGGATTCGATGTCTTTGGATTCTTGCAAAATTTCACGCGATACGTTCAGCGGCAAGTCATTGGAATCGACCACCCCGCGCACAAAACGCATATAGGTTGGCAATAATTGTTCCGCATCGTCCATGATAAACACGCGGCGCACATACAATTTCACGCCGTGGCGCGCATTGCGATCCCACATGTCAAACGGTGCTTTGGCGGGAACGTACAACAGTTGGGTGTATTCCTGACGACCTTCCACGCGGGCATGTGTCCACGCCAACGGGTCTTGATAATCGTGACCGACGTGTTTGTAAAAGACCTTGTATTCGTCTTCGGTGATGTCGCTTTTGGAACGCGCCCACAATGCGGAGGCTTGGTTGACCGTTTCGTCTTCATCCGTGGTCACTTGACCGTCTTCTTTCCATTCCTCTTTTTTCATCACAATCGGTTGCACGATGTGGTCAGAGTATTTTTGGATGATGGAACGTAATTTAAAACCGCTCAACAAATCATCTTGGTCGTCACGCAGATGTAAGGTGATTTCTGTACCACGTGTGGCTTTTTCCAGCATGGACAAGGTAAATTCGCCACCGCCATCGGATTCCCAGCACACGCCTTGATCAGTTTTTTCACCTGCACGGCGCGTCACCACCGTCACTTTGTCCGCCACGATAAACGCGGAGTAAAAGCCCACGCCGAATTGACCAATCAAATTCGCGTCTTTTTGTTGGTCGCCGCTGAGTTTGGAGAAGAATTCACGTGTACCAGATTTGGCAATGGTGCCAAGGTTAGTAATCACTTCGTCGCGGGTCATGCCGATGCCGTTATCGGCGATGGTCAGCGTGCGCGCGGTTTTGTCGTAGCCGATGCGAATCTGCAAATCCGACTCGTTTTCAAATAAAGCATCATTGTGCAAGGCTTCAAAGCGCAATTTGTCGCAAGCATCGGAAGCATTGGAAACCAGCTCGCGCAGGAAAATCTCACGATTGGAATACAAAGAATGAATCATCAACTGCAACAGTTGCTTCACTTCGGTTTGAAAACCCATCGTTTCTTGATTCGTCGTCATACGTGTCCCTTCAATAGTGGTTAAACAGTGGGAGACAAGGTGAAGCCGTTTTCGGATTTTTCAAGGGGTGATTTTTGGGATTGGGGTATCAGCGAACAATCTCACTTGCTTTGAACAGATAATGTAACGCTTCAATACCCCTCTTTACGCAAATCCGCTTGTATGTCTTCACGTTTAGCATCTTCATCGTAGCTCTTTGCTATTTCTTCCCATAAAGCGGCCATATTAGGGACACTGGTTTGCAAAGGTTCAGCTAAGGTGCGGTAATACTGCGCCAAGTTATACTCTTGTTCGCCTCCAGCCAACATTGCACGAGAGTGTGCACCCCGTTTATTTCTTGTACCTACATAAAACCCTTCGCGCACATTGTTCATTTCGGGACGATCCAATAGCTCCCTAGCAGCAGAAAAAGGGGCTAATCCATTTTTATCCGCAGGCGCATGAGCCAGTATTTGTCCGAGGGTGATGTCGCATACATCCAAGCGATCCGCCTGACGACTCAGTTCACGCACTTGCTCAATAAATGCTATAAATCCAGCAGAATCAATGCTGCCGTTGGCTTGCGTGCCAGCTTGCCGAGTGCAAGCGTGAAGAATACCCCATGCAATCGTTGAAATTTCAGGGTTCATTTCAGCAACGGATGCTTCAATCTCACCGTGACTCGGTTTGAAACAAAGACAAAGTAGCTGAACGAAAAAACTAGGTTCATCCATCATGGCTTTATAAAGAGCAGACACCCTGTCTTTTTGCTCATACTGAAATACTGGAAATAAAGAAAATTCCAGTTGAATCAGTGCCATTTTGTCGATGGTGTCGGATTTTTCCAGTTTATCCAGCATATTGCCTAAATCCCACGATTCGGGTAGCACCCCCTCTGGCTCTTCTCCTTGAACAAAACGCTGTAGCATTTCGAGCAACAAGGAGTCGTCTAAATAATCTAAAGCATGACTACAGCATCGCAATGCAGTTCTTGCGCGATTGACGGCTAACAGGCGTTGCAATACAAAATCCAAATGCTCTTTTTCATTCGGCAACGACCAGCCTAAATTCACTTCACACCAATAAATTCGGACAACCTCGACATCCTGACGCTCCACAAGTTGCCATGTCACCCAATTTGGATATGCCAACATCAGCAGGCGTGCGCGCGTACCAGCATCCCAATCCAAACTTTCACCGTGCTTTAGCAGTTTGTTCATCAGAGGCGAAAAATTTTCTTGTGGGGTGAAGCGCAACAGCCCAGAAACGCAGTTGGAAAAGGGCGCACCGAGTGCAAAATTGCCGCCATGCTGAATAACCCAATCCACTTGTTTCGCTTCATCCCATCCAATTTTCGTTAGGCTCATACCAACGACTTGAGGCTCTTTGCATTCAGCAATTAAACGCTGCACGCCAATATCACCCAGCCTCTCGACGATTTCACTTACGGCGGTTTGCCGTACGGTGGCAAGGAGTTCATCTCTTTGATCTGAAAGATGTTCGGGCATTTTGCAAGGCAGTTTTGCCCAATACGTTTCAAATAGCCAGCGATGCCGTAGTACCAAATCAATGGGTGCGAGATCTTGATACAGTGTTTCCTGTGGCTCTAATTGCTTCTCCAAAATCTCTGCTGGAGTCTTATCGTAATTTCGATACCGATGTAGTTTGCTGCGCAGTTTGGTTCGGATTTTTTCACGCTGCTCATCCGTTGCACCATCTTGAGCAAATTCCTTCGCCAATTCCAGCAACTTGCCGAATAGTTCAACATCATTGGTAAAAAATGTTCCTTCAATAAGCTGTGCAATACGATCAACATCCCCTCGACAACATGGAATCAGCCGCTCTCGCGCAGCGGTTACCATTTGCCACATTTCAGCTTCCGTTACTTTTCCCGCACCCGCGTTGTCGTCGCGCCATTTTGGTTGGGCAGCAGGCGTGGCTGTTTGATGACCCCATTCCATCAATCCTTTTAGCACTTCAAATGCAACGTTTGGCTCTTTCAGAATCAGCAAGTCCAACACTTGTATCCGCTTTTCCACTGTTGCACTGGTTTGCGGCAACCATGTTCTAAATAACCCGAATAAGCTACTCATGGGTTTATTGCCCCAATTGCCTTTGATAGGCACATGACACAAGCGCGCTAAAATCAACGCAACACGCGCCAAATTTTTGGATTGCCACGCTAAAACTTCCAATGCCCAAAGCAATCCAGCGTGCCAGCAACGCCCCATGCTACCTGACTCGCCTGTTTCAGTGAGTAATCGTGTTACCGCTTTTTCGGATGAAGATAAACTGGTCTCGACTGATTTTAAAAAGGCTTCTGGTGCAGCCTCTGCTAAGGCGGGCAAATATGAGGCAAGCGAAAGCCAACGCTCACCACTTGCATCACCCAGCAAATCGGATACCAATTTTTCTACGCGTTGAACAACATTCAGATGGTTCAAGCTGGAAATACTGTTCCCGTGCACGGCTAACTTAATCAGCGCGTCACACAGTGACTCAATCAGCAAGTCGGAATGGGGTCTGATTTTGCCGTGTATTGCAGCGGCATATCGCTCACTGTCTGACAGTTCCAACTGTGGGTCTGGTGTACTGAGAATATCTGCGGCAACCTCGAAAAACCGATCTAACTCGCTGCGCGTAATTTCGCCACCTTTTAAGTGCAGCAACTCAAGTGGTGATTTGGCTTTCCACACCGCACCGATTTGTAATACAGGGGCATCGTCTAATTGGGATAGCGTGCGCAAATTACGCTCCATTTCATCGTAACTTTTACCAGCAAGTTGTTCAATGATGTGGCGATCTGCTTTATGGCTATCCGACCACGTCCCAATTAAGCAGAGCGTTGTTAAGCTGCCCGCAGCAGGCAAACCGATCCAAGCGGGATGACGAATGGCGGGATTGATTGCACGAATCCGCCGAAAAACTGACCAAGATCGCCCTGTCGATAAAGCCAAGCGTTTGGCATCGGATTCTTCCTCTCCAATCGAGGCGAGAGCTTTCTCAAAATCATAGATATTTGGACGGGGTAAATTAACGATGTCTTGTTGTGAATTACCGATGATATTACCCGCAGCGCAAGGTATGACGACGCGTAGCCCTTGGCGCGTGGTTAGCGTAGTCGCAATCTCGGATTGAGCAACGATTACCATTTGCAACTGGGCGTTGGCATTGACGTATTGCCAACCTTCTGGGGCTGTGATGACCAATGCAGCATGAAACAATTCGGGAATATTGCTGACACTGGCGACCACAAAAGCAACCGCTTCCATTTCGCTATCTGCTCGGATAATCAAAGGAGCACTTGAGTCTTGGGATAGTTTTCCAATGAGCTGATCGCGTGTTTGAATGCGGTCAACCAACAATGCCTCATACGTAATCGGCGGAGAACATTGCCGAGACCAATCCCGCCAATAATGCTCCAAACTAACCACGCCCCAGCCAGACAGGCCAAATTCCTCGGCAAGTTGCACCGCTACATCAGGTCGTTGCTCTAACCATTGCTCCAAATCATCTGCGTCAAAAGCACGTACAGCTGCCCACTCGTGCTTATCCTTTTGTGCCTGAATCCATTTTAATTTCCCAGTCCACCGCCGAGCAGAAACAAAAACAAAAGTGAAGTTTTGGCGCGACTCAACAGGGGTTGCCGCCGTACGCTTTAGGTACTCTTTGTTGGCTTTTTTCGTAACATCCTTGTCGCATCCCACTTCCCAGCATGAAAGACCTTGCGGAACCCAAGCATTACCTTGTTCGTGTTGCAGCACACCATCCCAACCAGGAATGTAAGTTGAATCCCCTGCGGGAAAAGACAATTGACGAGTCACGCCCACTTCATAACACAACCGCCGCACCCAACGTGGCAAAGAGGCTTGCGCCTCTTTTGCGTGTTGCTCTACCCAATTAACGATATGGCTGGCGGTGATTCGCATGTAGCGTCCCCAAATTTAAAAAAAGACGTACTACACCGCCGTCAACTTAGCATATTCCAACGACAACCACTTCACGCCAGCGGTGCGGAATTTGACTTGGACGCGGGCATCGGCGCCGCTGCTTTCTAGGTTGACGATCACGCCATCGCCAAACTTAGCGTGCGTCACGCTTTGCCCAATGCGCCATTCTGTGCCGCTGACCGTGCGTTGGGTGCTGGATGCCATCGTGCGTTGATTGCGCGGGGGAGTCGGCACGGGGCGTGAAACGGGGGAAATGTAGGTCGCAAACGGGTTATTTTGCGGGGTAAAGGTGGGCGCAAAGGCGGTGCGTTTGGGGGTAATCCAGTGTAGCAATTCTTCGGGCAACTCTTCCAAAAAGCACGAAGCCACGCCGTAATTAACCTTGCCGTGCAACATACGACTTTGCGCAAAGCTGAGGTACAAACGCTGGCGCGCACGGGTGATGGCGACGTACATCAAGCGACGTTCTTCATCCACGCCACTGGCTTCGCGCTGGCTGTTTTGGTGCGGGAACAGGCCCTCTTCCAATCCGCTGATAAACACCGCGTGGAATTCCAAGCCTTTTGCCGCGTGTACGGTCATCAAATGCAACGCGTCGTCTTGGTCGCCCGCTTGATGTTCGCCGCTTTCCAGCGAGGCGTGGGTCAAGAACGAGGTCAAACTGTCGTCTTCGTTTTCATGCACAAACAACACGGCGGCGTTGACCAGCTCTTCTAAGTTGGCGAGGCGTTCTTGCGCTTCCGCACGTTTCGCCCCCGTTTCGTTTTCGTAGCCCGCTTTCAACCCGCTGTGTTGCAACACGTGACTGATGATTTCGGGCAAAGACAAACTACGCGCCGCGTGGCGCATGGATTCGATTAGTGCTACAAACGCGGTCACTTTGCCACCTGCCCGCGCCGCTGCGTCCCACAAGGTCGTGCCTTGCTGGATGGCGACTTCTTGCAATTGTTCAATGCTGCGTGCGCCGATGCCGCGCGTGGGAAAATTGATGATGCGTAACAAAGCGTTATCGTCATCGGTATTTTCCATCAAGCGCAAATACGCCAGCGTGTGTTTGATTTCTAACCGATCAAAAAAGCGCAGTCCGCCATGCACGCGATACGCCAAGCCAGCCGACACCAGCGCGTGTTCCAGCACCCGCGATTGCGCATTGGAGCGATACAACAAGGCGATGTCTTTCAAGTCCATGCCTTCGCGGTGCAACTGCTGAATTTCGCCGACGATATACGCCGCCTCTTCCACGTCGTTCGGGGCTTCAAACACCCGAATCGGCTCGCCGCCATCCGCCGCCGTCCACAGATTTTTGCCCATGCGATTGCGGTTGTTTTGAATCAGCGCGTTCGCCGCGTCGAGAATATTGCCGTGCGAACGATAGTTCTGCTCCAGCTTAATCACCGTTTCAACGTGAAAATCGCGGGTCAATTCGCGCATATTTCCCACATCCGCCCCGCGAAACGCGTAGATAGACTGGTCATCATCGCCCACGGCGAATAAGGCAGCGGTCGAAAATCGCCCTTCACGTTCGCCTCCTCGCCCGCTTGCGGGAGAGGATTGAGGAGAGGGATGTCCCGCCAACAACTTAAGCCATTGATATTGCAGCTTATTGGTATCTTGAAATTCATCCACCAAAATATGCGAAAAGCGCGCTTGATAATGCTCACGCAGCTCGGCATTGCGCGACAACAATTCATAACAGCGCAACATCAATTCAGCAAAATCCACCACGCCTTCGCGCTGGCATTGCAAATCATATTCCGCAAAAATCGCTGCCTTTTGCTTGTCATGCGCACTAAAGGTATCCGCCTCGGCAGCGCGCCGCCCTTGTTCTTTGTGGCGATTGATAAAATTCGCCACATCACGCGGCGGATACTTTTCATCATCCACATTCAGCAATTTCATCAAACGCTTAATCGCCGACAACTGATCGCTGCTATCCAAAATCTGAAAAGTCTTGGGCAGATTCGCCTCAAAATAATGCGTGCGCAACAGCCGATTACACAAGCCGTGAAACGTCCCGATCCACAAGCCCTGCGGATGAATCGGCAACATCGCCGACAGCCGCGTCAACATCTCCTTCGCCGCCTTATTGGTAAAGGTAACCGCCAAAATGCGATTCGCAGGCACGCCATCATGGCTCACCAAATAAGCAATGCGCGTGGTTAAAACCCGCGTCTTCCCACTCCCCGCCCCCGCCAAAATCAGCGCGGACTGGTGCGGGAGGGTGACAGCTTGGAGTTGGGGAGGATTGAGGTTGGCTAGGAGAGTAGAGTTCATGGGGGGATTATGCCATAGCGGGGAAGCAAGACGCGGAGGAATTGCCCGTAGCCCGCATATAGCGCAGCGGAATGCGGGGTTTGTAAAGGTAATTCTGTATTGTCGCTGCATAGGGGCTGGGCATACTATAACGACATCCGTAATGCCCCCGCCGTTGGGATGTTAAGCATGCTGTAGGCACGACAGATTCGCACGTTTTTTATGGCGTTAAAGGCGTGAGAATAAATTCTCACCTACAATGACGAACCGACAGGGTGTAATAAGGAGCGCGTCATGGATGAAAAACATATCGGCAATAATTTTGATGAATTTTTGACAGAAGAAGACCTCTTGGACGAATGCAACGCATTGGCGATGGAACGCGTGATTGCGTGGCAAATTGAGCAAGATAATGAAAGCACGGCATCCGACCCAAACCACCATGGTGTGCGTAAACGCGAATATGCTATGCTTGCCCACGTTTTTCATAAGGAGACTTGATAATGTTAGCTCTCGAAACAACGGCATCTATCGCCAATCATCGTTTGGTCATTCAAGACATGGCACTCCCCGCCCACAGCGTGCGCGCTCGCGTCATTGTGTTGTGGGAATCGGCTAAACCCAGCACACGCCGCACCCCACCGCCAGCCTTGCGTGGCATGGGAATAGAACAAGGCGATATTCTCAATAGCTTGCCAGACAGTGACTGGGACGTACTTTCACCTTGCTGATAACTAGACCAGCTCGAAATTTACACATCTGATTGCGCAAGTTTCGTTTCAAAATAAACATAATTCGATTAGAAGGATCCTTGCCTATCCGCTTGGTACACCCGCTTTTCGCAAGTGGTTATATGCAAAAAGGTGAGGATGATAATCCCACTGGGCATCGTATAGCTCGCGATAAGTTGGTGCAGCTACATTCACGCAGATACCCA
>JAQTTV010000049.1 GCA_028710565.1 Gallionella sp. | reverse complement strand
GCTCCTAGTACGAGAGGACCGGAGTGGACAGATCTCTGGTGTACCGGTTATCACGCCAGTGGTATTGCCGGGTAGCTAAATCTGGAAGAGATAACCGCTGAAAGCATCTAAGCGGGAAACTCGCCTTGAGATAAGATTTCCCTGGGGGTTTAACCCCCCTAAAGAGTCGTTCGAGACCAGGACGTTGATAGGTCAGGTGTGGAAGCGCAGTAATGCGTTAAGCTAACTGATACTAATTGCTCGTGAGGCTTGATCCTATAACATTAAGTAGGTAATACGTGAAGGGTGTAGGGAGAAGAGAGAAGGGTAAAACCTCCTCTACCCTCCACCTGTGAAAAATACAATCAAAAACACAATTTACTTCTTCCAGATATGTTCGCTTGAATAAGTCTTAAAACTTACTCAAGCAACAAAAATTTCGATAGGCTGTAGCAATACCACAGCCCGTCAACAGTTTGTCTGACGACCATAGCGAGTTGGTCCCACTCCTTCCCATCCCGAACAGGACAGTGAAACGACTCCGCGCCAATGATAGTGTGGTTCTTCCATGTGAAAGTAGGTCATCGTCAGACCCCTTATATACAATCTACCCAGCCCGAAAGGCTGGGTTTTTTGTTGCCTGATGTTCCCGTAATTTTGCATAACATATCAGCAAAGTGACTACATGCCGCGCAGCGGCCCTCCGACTTACTCAGGACAGGCTTGTTGCGGCGTAGGCTTACTTCGCTTGCGAAGTTAAGCCCCAACGGGGCGGCCAAAACCAAAGTAGGTCATTCCCGCGTCAAGCTCGGGACAGGCTACGACCCCTTACATACAATCTACCCAGCCCGAAAGACTGGGCTTTTTGTTGCACAGCGTTTCGTGATGTGCCGTGGAATGCTCATGCATCGCTTGGGATTTTAGTCGTGATAGTCAATTCGTCAGCTTCTAGGGGCTGATAGCTGGATAACTGATGAGCTAATACGCTGGCGTTGGCTTCAGAGGCATCTTTTCCTTGCTCTAAACGCAGCTTGATTCTTTGATAAAGTACCTTAGGGTCTGCTTGGGTCGCGAATATTTGAAAAGCAGCCCCAAGCCTGCGAGCCAGTGCACGAAATAAGTCGCGCTGAGATCGTTCCAAAAATGCCGCATCGACAATAACTGACCACCCAGATTTCAATAGAGCCTCAGTCAGTTCCGCCAGATGCTGATACGTACGCTGGCTGAAGTCGGCGGAGTACAAGCCTGTCTGGATACCACTGCCACTGTTAATGTCAGCATCCAGCCCCGCCAGCCTTTTGCGCTCGACATCGGAACGTAATCGAATCAAACCATGCTGCTGCAATAATCGTTGCGAAACCGTCGTTTTACCAGAACCCGATAAACCGTGGGTAATCCACAGTTGCGGCGCGGCAAAGACAGTAAGCTGCTTCGCCAATTGTAAATACTCACTTAGCTCGGAATGGGCAGATCGCAAGACAAGTTCATCGGTGGACTGCGCTAAACGCAGCACCGCGACCTTGGCACGCACCAGTGCGCGGTAAACGGCGTAATAGCGCAATAAAGCCACGCCCGCATAATCCCCAGTCGCAGCCAGCCACGCATTCAGAAAGCGTGCTGCCAGCGCAGCTTCGCGGCGGTGCAATAGATCCATATAGCAAAAAGCCACCTCCGACATCACATCAATCCAGCGCAGCGCGGGGCTGAATTCCAGACAATCAAAAATCACGGGCTGGTCGCCCGCCCACGCCACATTGGCAAGATGCAAATCGCCATGACATTCTCGTACCCAGCCGTCACGTTTGCGCGCACGCATCAAGGGTGTCAGACGCACCAGCTCGTCCGCACACCATTGCTGTAAAGTTGCCAACAAAGGGAATTCCAGCGTGTCAGTCAACTGCGTGGTTAAGGTTTGAAAGTTCTCTGCGACGGGCTGTGCGATGGCATCAATCTCCCCCCAAGGACGATCAGCCGCCGCAATATCGCATTGTGTCAGATGAAAGCGCGCTATTCGCGCTGCCAATGCGTCGATATGCGTTTCGGACAATTCGCCACGCGCCGTCAGCTTATCCAGCGTCGCATCGGGTGAAAACTGCCGCATCTTCACGGCATATTCCAAAGCCTCCCCCGTGCCATTCACGCGCGGCGCATCGAGCGTGCCAGTAATGGCAACCACGTCTAGATAATAATCCGCTGCCAATCTCTGATTTAATCGCAATTCATCCATGCAATCCTGCTGCCGCAAAGCTAAGGTACTGAAATCCAAAAATCCCAGCGCGACGGGTTTCTTGATTTTATAAGCATACTGCCCCGTCAGTATTACCCAAGAAATATGCGTTTCAATACAGCTCAGCGACTCCACTGCATGGTCATAACACGCGGTGTTTTCAAGCAGGGCGTGGATGAGCGGGGACTCAGGTGGCATGATTGCTGGAGAATGGGAGGATGAACAGGTTTTAGCTTATCTTTTTTTGCGCTTTGGTTGACTGCCATTTCCCCTGGCGCGAAGTCTTTTAAGGGAGTTTTGAAAATCCAATATCTTTAACCGCGCTGGAAGTTCTTTAGGTATATGGCTCAAGAACTCTGCAACGAGGGCTTTTCCTTTGCTTGCAGTCAATGGGTTTGCATAGAGTTGCTGGACAACAAGCAGAAGTGATTCAATAGTGTCAGGGTGGCTTTCGCCTAATAGTCCTCTATACATTTCGAGAGATTTTTCACCACAGTCAAGAGCAGCCTTGTGTTTTCCAAGTGCCTTGTAGGCAAAAGCAAGGTTGTGAAGCGACAAAGCTACGCTAGGGTGATTTTCGCCCCAAAGTTCACGCTTCATCGCCAAGGCTTGTTCACCCAGCTCAAGATTACGTAAGTTGTTACCTAGGTTACTGTGGCAGAAAGCGAGAGTGCTAAGAGAAGAGGCGACATAGGGATGACTCACTCCAAATAGCTCAAGGCTCATTGCTAAGGATTGCTCGCTCAATTTAAGTGCATAGGCATCATCACTCCGATTGCAAGCGTGATAGCCAGCAAGACTCCTGAGTGACAAGGCAATATCAGGATGCTTCTCACCAAATAGATCAAGCTGAACCACTAAGGCTTGTTTACCTAATTCAATTGCATGAGGATAGTTCTTCAAAAATGCGTAGTTGCATGCAAGATGACCAAGTGATGTTGCGATATCTGGATGTTGTTTACTCGCAAACAGTTCACGCCTTATTGACAGTGCTTGCTCGCTTAGGTCAAGTGCGTGTAAATAATTACCTAAGCCCGAATAGCAAGAAGCAAGATCATTGAGTAAATTGGCTTTTAAAATTGACTTGTCAAATTGATGATCCTTGTATAACTCAAGTGCCTTCTGGACAATTCTGCGCGCTTCCTCATAACGCCCACGATGATAAGCAGGATAGGCTTGCAACCAAAGTAAACGAGCAGATTCAACGGGTAAATGCTCGACATGCAACTGCCATACTCGTAAGTGTTCAAACTCCAACTCATAAGCAGGTAATTCACTAAAATCTGTACGGATAGACTCAAACCAATCGCCCAATCGCTGCGCCATAGTCTTGACCCATTCCATGCGCTGGGCTAAGGATTGATCTTGGCGGCGCACTTCTTGAACCAAACGATGGACGGCATAGCGGTCACTATTGGGGACTTTTTGCAATAAGCGCAAAGCAACGCCCAAACCCAATGCACCTGTTAGCTGGATAGGTTGCACATCAAGTAAATACGCCATTAAGCGCACACTCATGGGCGATGAACCGCTCCATGTCAACAAATCCAATACTTGCAACAATAATGGCTCTTCACTTATATCTTGTTCGCTGATATGCAGTGTTTTGAATAAATCGGCTTCATGTTTGGTCAGGCTGGAAAGTTGCTTGGGCAAGGCTTGTTTCAAATCGGCTTGCAGCAAGTCGCGGTAAACGCACCATCCTATGCGACGACGGGCAAGATATGCGCCCGCCAGCTCCAATGCCAAGGGCAATCCGCTCAAAATTGCAGCAATTTCTCTCGCCGCCATGGTTTCAACTTCACTGTTAGGCGGTGTACCTGCTTCCTGAACCAGCATCAAGTAGGATTGCTCTTTATCCAGCAAATCCAACTTTACATCGGTAAAATCAGCCTGCTCACGACGACTGGTCACCAGAATATGGGGCGATGCCATAGAATCAGGCAGATAGTCTTGAATCGCGTCGGCAGCTTCCAGATTGTCAAAAATAATCAGGCAATCCGAATAACTTTTAATGCGGTGACGCGCCACAGTCAATTTAGTTGCATGTTCCGACTCAGGGGCAATCCAGCCTGCTTTAACGGCAATTTCGGTCAATTGCGCGTCAATGTTTTCATCGGCCGTTATCCAGTAAACCCCATTGGGATACTCAGCGCGGTATTGATAGGCATATTCCACAGCAAGCTGAGTTTTGCCTAATCCGCCTATGCCTTGAAACAAGGCGGTTTGTCCGATGCTGGTTGGCTTGCCTGCGAGCAACTGCTGTCGCACACGGTCTAAAGCCTGTTCGCGCCCGACCATAAACTTTCCCTTTTCTCGAAAGGGGACTAAAAAGGCGGGGTTGCAGGGGTCGAAATTGGGTTTGGTGGGGGTAATGGTGCTGACAGGTGCATCAGCTTGCGTGTTAGGTGGAATACTGCTGATTAAATCATTTATTTCCAAAGCCAACTTACTCAGGCAATCCTCTTGATGATGCTCATTAAAACCAGACAACGGCTGATTATCTTTAGGTCTTCCCTGAATTGAGCTTAGCCAATCCACTGTTTGCCACGCACAAGCTTTGATAATCAGCGGAATGACGAGCAACCCTTCTTGCTTACGCCGTGTTAATAACGCTTTGACTTCATTGTCTAAGATAAATTTTGAAGTCAGGAATTCTGCACTGATCAATAAAATGGCGACATGGGCTGAATCTATCGCCTGTTTAATTTGGGGAAACCAGTCTTCACCAGCCAAAATCTGGCGATCCTCCCACACAGACAGCAGACCTTCATGCTCCAATACCGCAAGCTGTGTTTGTAGCCGATTTTTCCAGTCTTCATTTTTGTGGCTATAGCTTATAAACACCTTGGGCATGGTCGGTACACCGATAAAATCAACTGCGTAATGATAAAGCAAGGTCAAATGGTACGGGTATTTATGTATGCAGAACGCCAACAAATTCTGGCACAAATTCAGCCCACATAAAAAAAACCGCCAAGCTGTTTCCAGTCTTGGCGGTTTTGGTTTACGGCTTAATCAGGCTTATTTTTTGCCTTTTTTGGCTGCTTTTGCATCAGCAGCTGGTGCGGCAGTTACTTCTGCTGCGCGTGGCACGTAGATGGTAGCAACAACCAGTTCACCTGTGTGACGACCGTGTGCAGAAACGGTAACGCCTTTAGGCAATGTCAAATCCGCTACGTGAATGGAATGACCCACTTCCAGTTTAGCCAAATCCACTTCAATGAAACCAGGCAAGTCAGCTGGCAAGCAGGTTACGTCCAATTCGTTCATAACGTGGGTAATTTTACCGCCGCCTGTTTTAACGCCTGGGGCAATGTCTGCATTGATAAAGTGCAATGGCACTTTGATGTGCATTGGTTTTGCCATATCTACGCGCAAAAAGTCGATGTGCAACACTTGTTGGCGGAATGGGTGCATTTGGAATGCGCGCAGCATGACAGGTTCAACTTTGCCATCTAGGTTCAAATTCACTACAGATGCGTGGAACTCTTCAACACGCATGGTGTGGTAAATTTCGTTATGATCCATTTCGATGCTCACCGCATCGCCCAAACCATAAACCACACCTAGTGCACGACCAGTGTGACGCAGACGGCGGCTCGCACCCGTTCCTTGCGCATTACGTAATGTTGCTTTGATTTCAATCGTCATTTTACTTCTCCAAAAATAAACCTTCTCCGCGACCAGAGAAGGTTGTGTTGTCACCAACCACATGGTGGTGACGAATACGGGCTAATCGGTAAATAAGGAACTGACCGACTCTTCATTGTTAATGCGGCGTATCGTTTCAGCCAAGAGTGCTGCGGTACTGAGTTGACGAATGCGTTTGCAATTCTGTGATGCGATGGACAACGGAATCGTGTCGGTGACCACCAGTTCATCCAATGATGAATTTTCGATACGTTCAATCGCAGGACCAGACAATACTGCGTGGGTACAATAAGCAACCACTCGTGACGCGCCTTTTTCTTTTAACGCATTGGCGGCTTCACACAGGGTGTTGGCAGTATCCACCAAGTCATCCATGATTAAGCAGGTACGACCAACCACATCACCAATGATATTCATCACTTTAGCGACGTTAGGTTTAGGACGACGTTTGTCGATAATGGCTAAGTCGGCATCTAGCTGTTTGGCTAAGGCGCGTGCGCGAACCACGCCCCCTACGTCAGGTGACACGATAATCAGATTAGGATAGTCGTGCGTGGTCACATCCGCTAATAAAATCGGGCTGGCGTAGATGTTATCCACAGGAATATCGAAGAAGCCTTGAATTTGATCGGAGTGCAAATCCATAGTCAACAGGCGATCTACGCCTGCGCTGGTCAGCATATCCGCAACGACTTTGGCGGTGATTGCGACACGTGCGGAACGAGGGCGACGATCTTGACGCGCATAGCCGAAGTAGGGCATGGCGGCAGTAATCCGTCCAGCAGAAGCGCGCTTGAGCGCATCCACCATGACCATGACTTCCATCAAATTGTCGTTGGTTGGGAAACAAGTGGATTGCAATACGAACACATCACGACCGCGCACGTTCTCCATCAATTCAACGGTGACTTCACCATCGGAGAAACGACCTACTTTGGCATGGCCAAGGGGGATGTTGAGGTGATGAGCAACGGATTCTGCAAGCTTAGGATTGGCATTTCCTGTAAACACCATTAAGCTGTTTTTGGACATGTGAACCCTTTCGACATAAAAAAAAAGGCACATGCCTTGGATTTGGCTGAGGAGGTAGGGATCGAACCTACGAATGCCGGAATCAAAATCCGGTGCCTTACCACTTGGCGACTCCCCAATGACTCATTGAGACACCCAATCATGCAACGGGTGTTTTATTAAACCTTGCGCAACTACTCCGCGCATTTCGGCTGGCAACTTTTGTAATGCAGCTTCAGCTAGTTCGTGATTTGCAAATTCAGCAAATACACAAGCACCTGATCCTGTCATCATCGCGTTGCCAAATTGCGCAAGTGCCGCGATATAACGACTTACCTCTGGATAAAGTTGACACACCACAGTTTGTAAGTCATTTCGAAGTTGCTGCTTCGAGAGGGTGCGCATTGTGAACGAAACTGAGTCCCGTGTCAATTCCGGATGCGTAAAAATTTTAGCAGTCGGCACATGAACGGGTGGAAATAGCACAACATACCAGTTTTCTGGCAGCGGATAAGCTTGTAACGCCTCACCAATCCCCTCGGCAAAGGCGTTTTCGCCAAACACAAACACGGGGACATCTGCACCTAGCTGCAAGCCTAGCTGCATTAAGCGCGTGCGTTTCACATTTAAGTTCCATAAACGATTCAAGGCAATCAGCGTGGTTGCCGCATCCGAGCTGCCGCCCCCTAAGCCGCCGCCCATGGGAATCACTTTTTCCAACGTAATGTCCACGCCTAATGGACATCCTGTCTCTGCTTGCAATAACTTCGCCGCCCGTACACATAAATCTTGTGCCTCAGGTACATCGGCGATGTCATTGGTGCGATGAATTTCCCCATCTTGGCGCAAGGAAAAATGTAGGGTGTCGTTTAAGTCGATAAAACGAAATAAGGTTTGTAGTAGATGATAGCCATCATCACGTCGTCCCGTGATGTGTAGAAATAGATTTAGCTTGGCGGGTGCGGGGCAGGTGAGCGTTGTGGTCATGTAGGGTGGTCTTAATTGCTGAGGTCGAATCCCGATTTACGGTGTAGTTTGCCATTCCCACTCATCAATCAGCAACTGCACTTGCAATTGGTCGTGATTGAGCTGCATACGGCTGGGGAGGGCATCGGATTGTTGGTTGGGGTAGCGGGTGTAGCGCACTGTCCAGCCGTTCTGTTGCAAAGTGTTTATTTGTCCAAACTCGTTGCGTTCGATTTGCGCGGGTGTGGTCGTCTCCGCAAGCCCTAGCACCCAGTGATGTAGCCCCGATAGCGGTAAATGCCAACCCAGCACTTTGGTCATAAGCGTTTCCAAACTATCTGAGCGTTCGTGTTGATCGCCTTGATCCAAGGTGGCGTGTTGTCCGTCTTGATATATGCGGGCGGCAGTCGAACCCAGCGGGGTGAGCAAGAGCAATTCGTCCGATTGGGCAAGGTGCGTCCAATGCAGTCCCGCAGAATGCCGCTCGCCTTGATGCTTGATAGCAACCCGCCCATTCAGGGTAAACGGTACAGCCTCCACGTGAGCGGGGCGCGGCACAACAGGGGATGAGGCGCAGCCCGCTAATAGCAGCCCCAAACATAGCCACAACAATCGTGTCATCAGCAGACTCAAGGGTTAAATTTCTTTATCACGGCTTGTAATAAGGTATTGTCTGGGTTGGTTTTTAAGCTTTCTTGCCAGATTATTTGAGCCTCTTCCTTTTCGCCATGCGCCCATAACACTTCGCCCAAATGGGAAGCGATTTCAGGATCAGGATTGCCCGCAAATGCACGTTTCAACCATTTGATGCTTTCCTCTAATTTGCCGCTACGGTAGTAGCCCCAGCCCATGCTGTCCATAATGGCTATATCGTCTGGCGCAAGTTTATTCGCTTTTTCTACCAGTGCCATCGCTTCAGGGATGCGCAGGTTGCGATCCAACAAGCTATATCCCAGCGCGTTGTAAGCATGGGCGCGCTTGGGTTGCAACTGCATTAACTTGCGCAGATGCTTTTCGGACTCTTCGTATTTACCCAAGGTGTCTGCCAACATCGCGGTTTCATACAGCAAATCAGGATCGTTAGGGAGTTTTGCGAGTTGTTGTGACAAAATTTGATGCGCCTCTGCCACCTGCTTTGCCTGACGCAGTAATTGTGCTTCTACGAGCAAAATTTGTACGCGCTGTTGATTGCTATCGGGCTTGATTTGATGTAAATGTTCACGCGCCTCAGTCACCTTGTTTTGTTTGCTAAGTAAGTACGCAATGCGCATTTGTGCGTTGAAGGCGTATTCTCCCTCCTTGACCTCGCGATAATGCGCAATGGCTTCATCAGGGGTTTTGTTGGCTTCACTTAGCTGAGCCAAGTAATAATGTACAGTGGAAGGATCCTTGTTGCCCGCTGTCAACGCTTGTTTCAACTGCGCTTCAGCACTTTTTAGGTCATTCATTTGCAATGAAATCAAGGCAATGGCAAAAGCCAATTCGGCGTTGTCAGGTACCTCTGTGGCAAGTTGCTGGAATTCAGCACGGGCAAGTGGATACTGTTTTTGATCCAATAATAACCGAGCATAAAGGATGCGGACATCGCGCGCCTTAGGGTATTGTTTGAGATATTCACGCAACACATCCAAGCCCGCTTGCGGGGATTGTTTTTGGCGCAATTCGGCTTCCAATATGACAGGGCGACTCCAGTCTGGGCGTAAGGTGCGCGCTTGTTGCGTGCTACTGAGCGCGAGCGTCATGTCTCCCGCTGCACGGGCTAATTGAGCAACCGACCAGTGTGCTTCTGCCAACTGAGGATAAGGCTGCGCCAGTGTTTGCATCAATTTCAGACCAGCTGCTTTGTCAGGATAAGCTAAAGCGAGAGGTTCTATTTGCAAGAAAATTTGATCGGCATGGGTGCTGTCTTGAGTCAGCACTTTGCTGAATTCGATGGTTGCTTCTTCAATTTTCCCCCCGCGCAGCAAAGTGGAAGACAGGAGTCGTGCGGGGACGACGGACGTGGGTTCTAGCTCCTCCCATAGTCGAAATGCTGTAATGCCTCTTTGGGTATTGCCTGATTCCAATGCGAATTGCGCCGCGCGGCGTGCTAAACGTGGGTCGCGTGTTTGACTGGCTGCGTCGGTCATGCCTTCTAATGCCAAATCACCGTAACCGCGTTGTTGTGCGACTTCTGAAATCAAAATTTCATACAACAAATCTTCGCTCAAATTTACATTAGGCAGCGGGGGTTCAGGTGGGGGAGGGGGTTCCGCCACCGCAGCAGGTGGGGTGGTTTCTTGCACGGGTGTTGCCACGATGACAGGTTTAGGCGGCGTGTGCGCGCAGGCTGAAAGCAGCAAACTGGAAATAATCAGGTAATTCAGTTTAGTCATGGCAGCATGATATTTTGACGCGGGCGCACATATTAGCAAAAAGCACGGGATTGGGGGATTTGTACTGTGACGAATGCTTGGATCACACCGAATTTTGCTCAATACCCAGATAGCGGATACGAATCTGTCATCGCTTCGCACGCGATTCGCTTACAACAGGTAAAATTCGCCTTTATTTAAAATTGTCTAAAATAATGTCTATACAATGGTTTCCAGGGCACATGACCTTGGCACGTAATGAAGCCGAAAAAACCATGGAATTTATTGACGTGGTGATCGAAGTGCTGGATGCGCGTATGCCAGAGGCAAGTTGCAATCCCATGATTCAGGAGCTGCGCCTGTTTCGCCAGCGTCCGTGTTTGAAAATTCTCAATAAGGCGGATTTGGCCGATCCTGCGGTCACGCAAGCGTGGTTAAATTTTTACAATCAGCAAACAGGGGTCAAAGCCGTGGCATTAAGTTGTAAAAATAGCAGCGATGCTGCCAAAGTGCCTAAGTTATGCCAATCGCTCGCACCCCATCGCGATAGTAACCATAAACCGTTGCGCATGATGGTGATGGGCATTCCTAACGTGGGTAAATCTACGCTGATGAATACCTTATTAAAACGCCGCGTGGCGAAAGTGGGGGATGAGCCTGCCGTCACCAAATCACAACAACGGCTGGCAATCAATACCCAAATGACTTTGACCGATTCGCCAGGGATGTTGTGGCCGAAAATTGAGCATTCTGAAGATGGCTTGATGTTGGCGACTATCCATGCAGTCGGGCGTAATGCGGTGATAGACGAAGAAGTGGCCGAGTTTTTGGCGAGTGTGTTATTGGCGCGCTATCCCGCCCTCATTACGGCGCGTTATGGTTTTGCGCTGGATGAACTAGATGGTATGGGGGTGGTCGAAGCAATCGCTAAAAAACGGGGCTGTTTGCAAAGAGGGCGTGGGGGTTTATTAGATTTGGAAAAAGCCGCCATGATTTTGTTAACCGATTATCGCAGTGGTGCGTTAGGGCGCATTAGCCTAGAAACACCTGAAACCCGTAAGGCGCGGGATGATATGGCGTAATTCAGTGCGCACGGTTGGGTTCGCCCGACATCAGTTTGGTACTTCACACGGATAGCAAAATGACGGAAATAGATCAAAAAGCCGACATGGCGGGCGCACAGAAAAATCTTGCGCACGTGAATCGCTTACTCCAAAAGCATAAGCTGGTGGAGAATTTCGTCCGTCGTCAGGATATGCCTCGCCATGATTTAGTCGAGATTATGGTTCATAAACAGAATCTTGTGGAATTGCAAACCTTGCTGGATCGGTTAGAGGCATTACCTATTGCGCTTATTTTAGAAGTACTCTCACCAGAAGACCGAGAAATTATTTGGGGATTGATACGGGATGATCGGAAAGAAGAAATTTTGTTAGCGATTTCGGACACGATTCGTGTTGAGCTGGTGACAGACGCAAAGCCACGTAGCCGAAACATCATGATACGGGTGTTCGATCTGTTTGAAGGTCGCTTGCGTCAGATTCCCATTGAAACGCGTGAAGATTTGGCGCAATCCAAACCCATCTGGATTGACTTGGTTGCGCCCGAAGAAGAGCAGCTAGAGTGGGCGCGCGAAATTTTTGGAGTGGAATTACATAACCCCAAGGAATTGACCGACTTAGAAACCAGTGCACGTTTTTATGTGGAAGAAAGCGGCGAAGTGCATTTGCATTCTGACTTTCTGCTGGATCGCGAGGATGAGTCTCGTAACGTCCCTGTGGCATTTATTCTGCATAAAAACACCTTGTTTTCGGTACGCAGCGAAGAGCTGCCCGTATTTAGGTTGCAACGCCTGCGTGCGCGCGCACAGGCGGGGTATGTATCTGATGCAAAGGATGTGCTGTTGGATTTGTATGCGGCCGATGTGGAATACTCTGCGAATGCGTTAGAAGATGTTTATGCCAAATTGGCGGCGGTCGGGCGACAAGTGCTGCGTTCTCATATCACCGACGAAGAAGCGACGTATATTCTTGCGGCGATTGCCGAAGAAGAGGATCTTAACGGGCGGATTCGCCGCAATGTCCTGGATACGCGTCGTGCCTTGTCTTTTCTGATGCGTGCTAAATTTCTATCCGAAGCCCAGCATGAAGATGTGCGCGAAATTTTGCGTGACATCGAATCGCTAGATGGGCATACAGCATTTTTATTTAATAAAATCAACTTCTTGATGGATGCGACCGACAGCTCTATCAACATCAATCAAAATAAAGACATCAAACGTTTGACCGTGCTGAGTGTGGTTTTTATGCCGCTCAATGTTTTGGCGGGCATAGGGGGTATGTCTGAATTTTCTATGATGACCCAAGGTATGCCATGGCAACTCGCCTATTCTCTTTTTGTACTCGGACTAGTGTTCGTAGGCTGGATCACCTACGTCGGACTGAAATTTTTTGAGAGCCGCAAAATTAAACTGAATACTGAGGCAAAACGCAGAGAGGTCGTTTGAACGAGCAGTGTGCGTCGAGATATATCGAGCTAAACCCCAACAAAAACGCGAACCTTAGGCTCGCGTTTTTGTTGGGGTTGAACACCGCTAGGTGCTCAGGGAAAAATTACTGACAAGATTTAGGCAATAGTGTCAAAGGTAAGCCAGAACCTGAGGAGCCATTGTCTGCTGTTGGCATCGCCACTGTTGTTGCAGTGTGTGGTGACACATCGGCAGTATCAGGACCATTCGCGCAAGTCCAAGCACCTGTTAAATTGTTATAGTCCATATGTACCATACGCCCTGTGATTTTGCTGCTCACGCCTGTTGTTTTGAACTGGGCTGTGATCGTTGTTTTTGCCCCATTGCTAGTGACGCCTGAAACATACTTACCCGTGGTGACTGCGCTGATTGCAGAAACAAACCAAGTGCCATCGGTGGTGAACGCTTCGGTCATAGGCGTTTTCAGTCCATCCATTAACGTGAATGCTTCAGCGGCCTGCGCGCGCGCGGTGTAATCACCATAAGCAGGAATCGCGACAGCAGCCAAAATACCGATAATCGCAACAACGATCATCAGTTCGATTAGGGTAAAACCTTTTTGCATTGTTTTCATTTTAAGCTCCTAGAGTAATTAAGTACCCGCCCACACTGGGTCTGGTGTTGCTATGCAAAAGCAAATACCGTGCCGCGTCTCATGATTTAACCATTTTGATGCTGGAATAGGGAATTTTTGCTTTGCTTGCGTCTTGCTGACAAAATTTAGACGATGTTCTGCAAAAGTAAGGAACCATAAAGTGACTTTAATTGACACAATAGCGACGAAAATGTGCTGCACCAGCGTGATGGTGGTGTCACGGTGTTCGTCTGTCATGTGCCGCACTTAAAGCGGGTTCAAGGCTAAAGTACACAATATCGCCACGACTGAATGTGCGCTACATGAATCCTTAAGGGGTTTCCAGATAGTCAAAATTCAATATCCAGTCTCCCTGTTTATTGATATAGCCGAGCTTGCCGTTGAGTTTAACTAAGGCCAAGCCATTGCTCGCAAAATTTTGAGCAAATCCTTCAAATCGCGCTTGAATGGCGAGCTTCCCACTGGTATCAATGTAGCCAGATTTTCCATTGAGAAGAACGCTTGCCAAGCCATTAGCGGCGAAATCTCCAGCATATTCAAATTGAGGTTGAATGACGAATTCTCCACTAGCGTCAATAAATCCGTATTTGCCATTAACTACAACCCGTGCCCAACCATTAGTGGCAAAAAAGAAGGCATGCTTAAATTGCGGTTGAATGACCAATTTTCCACTGGAATCAATATAACCATATTTGCCGTTGAGTCTTACCATTGCTCGGTCATTGGCAGAAAACGCATAAGCTCCTTCAAACTCTGGTTGAATGACGAACTGCCCATTGGCATCTATATAACCCCATTTATTATTAAGCTCAACATTTGCCAAGCCGTTGGCAGAAAAATCGAAAGCAATCGTGAACTGAGGTTGAATCACCATATTACCGTTGATATCGATATAGCCGTATTTGTCGTCGAAAACAACGCTCGCCAAACCATTAGCGGCAAAATTGCGGACATACTCAAATTGCGGTTGAATAACGAACTTGCCGCTGGCATCAATATAGCCACACTTTTCACTGGGGCAGGTTGCCTTAACATCGAAGCAGACGATAGCCAAACCGTTAGTGGCAAAAGCGTCGGCGTAATCGAATTGAGGTTGAATCACTAGCTGACCACTGGCCTCAATGTAGCCGTATTTGCGATTTAATTCTGCTGGTGCTAACCCATTTGCACCAAAAGGCTTCACGGAATCAAACCGAGGTTGAACCGCCAACTTGCCACGAGCAATGTCGAAATACCCAAATTTTTTTGTTGAGGATCTTATCTTCACAAATTGCTGTGGATCGACAGTCGTTGATGGCGTATTCGCCGCGTGGGCAAATGATGCCATGAAACAATTAAGCAATAGCCAGCACATCAACCGCTTGATAATACGCATGACATCATTCCCTGTTGAGCGAACACAGCTTGCTTAAGCGCAAGCGGAATGCAAAGGGCAGACACATTGGTCTGCCCTTGATGGTTAACGACTAATCGGTTTATACCGAATCCGTTTAGGTTGTGCGCCTGCTTCGCCTAGGCGTTTTTTCTTGTCGGCTTCGTATTCTTGATAATTGCCGTCAAAAAATTGCCATTGCGATTCGCCTTCGGCTGCCAAGATGTGGGTGGCGATACGATCTAAGAACCAGCGGTCATGGGAGATGACCATGACGCAGCCTGCGAATTCGAGCAGGGCATCTTCGAGGGCGCGCAAGGTTTCCACGTCCAAATCGTTGGAAGGTTCATCCAATAACAGCACGTTGCCGCCTGCGATCAGGGTTTTGGCGAGGTGCAAACGTCCGCGTTCGCCGCCTGACAAATTGCCGACTAATTTTTGTTGGTCGCCGCCTTTGAAGTTAAAGCGTCCGATGTAGGCACGGGCGGGGGTTTCGTATTTGCCGACGGTCAAAATATCGTTGCCGCCTGAAATTTCATCGAACACGGTTTTGTCACCCGTCAGCGCGTCGCGGGATTGGTCAACGTATGCCAATTTGACGGTTTTCCCGATATTGACTTCGCCCGAATCAGGCTGTTCTTTGCCCGTAATCATTTTGAACAAAGTCGATTTACCCGCACCGTTAGGTCCAATGATGCCGACAATCGCGCCTGCGGGGATGGTGAAATTGAGTTTGTCGATCAGCAAACGGTCGCCAAAGCTTTTCGTCACATCTTTGAATTCAATGACGTTATCGCCCAAGCGATCCGCCACGGGGATGAAAATTTCCTGCGTTTCGTTGCGTTTTTGGTATTCGTAATTGGACAATTCTTCAAAACGTGCCAGACGCGCTTTGGATTTGGCTTGGCGTGCTTTGGGGTTTTGGCGCACCCATTCCAATTCCTGTTTCATCGCCTTCATGCGCGCGCCTTCTTGCTTGGCTTCGGTTTCCAAACGCGCTTCTTTTTGTTCCAACCAACTGGAATAATTGCCTTTCCAAGGAATGCCTTGCCCGCGATCCAATTCCAAAATCCATTCGGCAGCATTGTCGAGGAAGTAGCGATCATGGGTGACGGCGACCACGGTGCCTGGGAAGCGCACCAAAAATTGTTCCAGCCAATCCACGGATTCCGCATCCAGATGGTTGGTCGGTTCGTCCAGCAACAACATATCGGGCTTGGACAACAACAAACGGCACAACGCCACGCGGCGTTTTTCACCACCAGACAAATTTTTCACCACTGCATCCCACGCGGGCAAGCGCAACGCATCTGCCGCGATTTCAATTTGGTGTTCTGGATCAGAACCCGCCGCCGCGATAATCGCTTCCAAACGTGCTTGCTCCGCCGCCAATGCGTCAAAATCCGCATCTTCCTGCGCGTAAGCGTCATACACCGCATCGAGTTGTTTTTGTGCAGAAAACACCTCGCCCAAGCCATCTTCCACCGCTTCGCGTACGGTATGTTCAGGATTTA
>JAQTTV010000048.1 GCA_028710565.1 Gallionella sp. | reverse complement strand
CTTCAACCTAAAACTCCGTGCCATTGGGCGCATTCCCCCCTTTGAAGCTATACTCAACGCTTATCAAAAAACACCTGATATTTTTTACATCAACCCTAACCAGTTAATGGTGGGACTAAACAAGTAGCATGTTAATGGGGCTGGTTTCCAATCCGATCTTGGTGACGGTGTTGATGCTCATCGTCTCCAATCTGTTTATGATCTTCGCGTGGTATGGACATTTGAAGCACTTGTCCACGTCGCCGTGGTATATCGCCGCATTGGTGAGTTGGGGTATCGCGCTGTTTGAATACTTGTTGCAAGTCCCCGCCAATCGCATCGGCTTTACCATGATGAACTTAGCACAACTCAAAATTTTGCAGGAAGTCATCACCCTCGCGGTCTTCGTGCCGTTTGCGGTGATCTATATGAATCAACCCCTGAAGTGGGATTATCTGTATGCCGCGCTGTGTTTGATGGGCGCGGTATTTTTTATTTTTAGAGCATAAGTAATGAACAAACACATACACATTCTGGGCATCTGCGGCACGTTTATGGGCGGGATTGCGGCGTTGGCAAAACAAGCGGGCTATCGTGTGACGGGCTGCGATGCCAACGTTTATCCGCCCATGAGTACCCAACTCGAAACCCAAGGCATAGAACTGATTCAAGGTTTTGATGTGTCGCAGCTAGACTTAAACCCCGATGTATTTGTAATTGGCAACGTGGTGTCTCGCGGCAATCCGCTGGTAGAAGCAATTTTGAATCGCAATTTGCCCTATATTTCGGGCCCGCAGTGGTTGGCGGAAACCATCTTGCATGACAAATGGGTACTCGCAGTCGCAGGCACACATGGCAAAACCACCACCAGCGCGATGTTGGCGTGGATTTTGGAATACGCAGGGCTATACCCTGGATTCTTAATCGGTGGCGTGCCTGAAAACTTCCATGTTTCCGCACGCCTCCCCACACTTCCTACTCTCCCCTCTCCCCCTGGGAGAGGGGCAGGGGGTGAGGGAGCGGGAGAGGGCGTTGCACAAGGTGAAGGTGGCTTTTTCGTCATTGAAGCCGACGAATACGACACCGCCTTTTTCGATAAACGTTCTAAATTTGTCCACTATCGCCCGCGCACCGCGATTTTGAATAATCTGGAGTATGACCACGCCGATATTTTTGCAGACTTAGCCGCCATCGAAACCCAATTTCACCATCTGGTGCGCACTGTCCCAAGTACAGGCTTAATCGTCAGCAACGCTCGCTCTGACGCATTGGACACAGTATTGGCGCGCGGTTGCTGGACACCCGTGGAACATTTTGGAGAGGCAGCGGGTTGGGACATAGACGCGAACAATGTCGTCCGTTTGGCGGGCGTGGTACAAGGCGAATTGCACTGGGACTTGTTAGGCGAACACAATCGCCAAAATGCCCTTGCTGCATTGGCGGCTGCGCGACATGTCGGCGTACCTGTATCGCATGGTTTGTCAGCTTTGGCAGAATTTAAGAACGTCAAACGTCGTATGGAAGTGCGCGGCGTGGTCAACGGCATCACCGTCTATGACGATTTCGCCCACCACCCCACCGCCATTGAGACTACGCTAGAAGGCTTGCGCCAAAAAGTCGGCAATGCGCGCATCTTGGCGGTGCTCGAACCCCGCTCCAACACCATGAAACTCGGCGTAATGAAAGATGCCCTGCCCGATAGTTTGCACGCAGCCGATCAAGTGTTTTGCTACGCAGGCAATCTAGGTTGGGATGCCCACGGCGCACTCGCCCCCTTGGGCGATAAAGCCGTGGTCGAAACCGACTTATCAGAACTAATAGCCAAAATCACCCAATTCGCCCAAGCAGGTGACCATATCTTGGTAATGAGCAACGGCGGTTTTGGGGGAATACATACGAAGTTGCTGGAGAAACTGGCGAAATAGCACGATCACTCATTGACGCAGCGTGGAACCTGCTAGTGAGAATGAGTTTGTTACTGCATCTGCCCCAAATCAAATTCCGCTGCGGGAATCGTGCGTACTTTGATCGTGCCGAAATTCATGGTGGTTTCGGCATCTATCAGCGCATCACGTATGGTCATTTTGCTGACGAAGGGCGCGCGTTTGCCTTGATATTCTAGGTGGTTATCATACTCAAAGCGTGCCGTTTTCAATAACTTGCCCGACAGCGAATAAAACTCCGCTTGCACGCCGACTTCGCGTTTCACCGACACCCAATAGCGCACGCGGTCGTAGGTAGCGCGTTTGTGTTTGGCGGTTAGCTCCAGAATATAACAGCCTTCGCCGTCGATTTTGCCCTCACCCGCCAAGGTCGCGTCGTAATCTTTGACGTAATTGGTCGCGGCGATGTCGCCGTTGGAAGCCTCGCCGCTCAAGCGTTGGCGCGGGGAAATCGGAATCGGTTTGGACAAGCCGACGCGGGTCAGCCACATATTGCGCCCGACTTGCAGCAACTTCGAGCCTTTAAAGCGCGCAGGTTCTAACGTTTCCGCCACGCTGGCATCCTCCACCGCCCGCACTTCCAAGCGTTGTTCATCCGACACTTTGCTCCCGTCGCGGGACGTGAGTTTGATTTCCCACACGATCCCAGGCAAGCCACCGCCGCGTGCGCGATCCGCGTGTTGCAACAATAATTGCGCATCGGGGGCGGCGAAGGAAGCGGCATGATGGAAGCTGGTTAATAGAATCAATAGGTTAAGTAATGTTTTCATGGCTCTTTGGGTGAAACGTGAAATGTGAAAAGTGAAACACAGCGTCACATGTTGAGGCTGGGTGAAAGGTGAATCGTGAAAAGTGAAACAAAGCGTAGTACGTTGATGCTTTTTTACAACTTCGCGCAACCAAAAGGGTGAAACGTGAAACGAACCGTTGCATCCCACACATTTCACGTTTCACATTTCACAGCCTCTCAAACATGCCCCAACGCCTCCATAATCGGTTGCCGTGCTGCCCGTCGGGCGGGTAACCACGCGGCGAAGGTGCCGACCACCAGCATCAGAATCAAGGTAAACAGCGTGCGTCCGTAGTCTAAATCGACCAGCAGCGGGACGGCACTGGCGGAGTCGGGCGGGGTGTAGTGGATGTCGGCGAGGTTGATGCCGTAGCGCACGGCGAAGGTGACGAGCAGCCCGACCGCGCAGCCGACCGCGCTCAACAGCAGCGATTCGGTGGTGAACAGCCGCACCACGCCGCTGCGTTTTAAGCCGATGGCGCGCAGCGTGCCGATTTCGCGGGTGCGTTCGATGACCGTCATGCCCATGGAATTCGCCACGCTCATCACCACCACGGTCAGTACGATGCTGAAAATAAAGCCAAAAATCATGTCAAACATATCATGCACTTGGCGGTAAAACCCCGACAATTCTTGCCACGTTTTGACTTCTAAATCCAAGCCCGCGTGTTGAAACTGCGCTTGCAACACTGCCCGCATCGCGTCGGTTTGCTCGGCATCGTCTAACAAAATGGTCAGCCGATCCGCCCGCCCCTCCGCGTCCAACAAGGTCTGCGCCAACGCCAGCGGCACAAAGGCAAATTTGTCGTTACTGCCCGCGCTGCCCGTGTTGAAACTGCCGCCCACGCTGATGTCCAGCGCGTTCGCCTGCCCCGACAAAGTGTTGACCAACAACGCCGCTTGCCCGCCAATTTTCAGGTGCAACAACTCCACCAAGCCGCTGCTTAAGGTGACGACTTCGGGGCGCGTCGGATCAAGTTTTTTAATGATTTGCTGATAACCACGGCTTTGCATTTCGCGCTCGGTCAGCACGTTTTTTTGCAATTCATCCATCGCTTGCGGCGAAATGCCTTCGGCGATGAAAATCGTGCTGGCGCGTCCGTTGCTGGCTAAACCCGACAAACCCAAACGCGGCGCGACCAGTTTGATATGCGGCTGGTTACTCAATAACGCATTGATTTTGCTCACATCGGCTTGGGTCAACAAATAGCGTTCAGGATCGAGTTTCCCCGCCGTACTCATGCCGCGCTTCGCAATGGTCAAATGCCCCAACAACTCGCCGTGGATGGATTGACGCGCCAAGCCGCTGTAAACATTGTGGGTGTAGCCCGCAAACAAACTAATCGCCGCAAAACCCAACGCAATCGCCAATAACGTGACGAGCGAGCGGCGACGGTTGCGCGTCAAACCGCGCAGCGCGAGTTTAAAAATGTTCATGCTGTTCGCTCCTTTCCAAGCCCGTCATTCCAACGCAAGTCGGAATCCCGCCAAAAATAAAGGTCTGCGCAGCAGACAACTTCAGTTTTTTGTCCCGCTGCGCGGGGATTTTTTGAACGGACTGGATTCCGACCTTCGTCGGAATGACGGTTTGAGTTCATGCCGCCACCTCATCACTTTCAATCGCGCCATCGCGCAGCAGAATTTTGCGATCCACATGATCCAACAAGCGCGGATCATGGGTGGTGAACACAAAAGTCACCCCCTTCGCGCGGTTCATTTCGCGCATTAAATCAACGATGATGCGGCTGTTTTCCGAATCCAAATTCGCGGTCGGTTCATCGGCAATCACCAACTTCGGCGACACCACCAACGCCCGCGCAATCGCCACCCGCTGGCGTTGCCCACCCGACAATTTATCGGGGCGAGAACTGACAAATTTTTCCAAGCCCACTTCCGCCAACGCCGTTGCCGCCCGACTACGCGCTTCCGCCTCGTTCACCCCGCGAATTTGCAGCGGCAGCATCACATTTTCCAGTGCGGATAACACGGGCACGAGGTTAAAACTTTGAAACACAAAGCCAATTTTCTGCCCGCGAAACGCCGTCAGCGCGTCATCGTCCAAGGTCGAAATATCCTGCCCATCAAAATAAATCTCGCCCGAAGTCGGCGAATCAATCAGCCCAATCAAATTCATCAAGGTCGATTTTCCGCTGCCCGACGGCCCCCACACCGCCAAAAATTCCCCCGCATGAATGTCCAACGACACACTATGCAGCGCATCTATCGCTGTCTCACCCAACATAAAACGGCGGCGCACCTCGCGTAATTGCAACAAAGCCATGCTGTTTTACTCCTCAATTCAATAGCTGCACTATAGCTGTCGCGCCGAATTGAAAAAAGCGCGCTGCGACGAAATGACAAAATCAGGGGGTGAGTTGCATCTGACTTATGCCAGCCATCCCGTCACCACATAAATCAGCAGCCCAAACAGCCCACCGACCAAGGTGCCGTTGATGCGAATATATTGCAGGTCTTTGCCCAGATACAACTCCAATCTATTGACCATATAGTGATCATCCCACTGGGTGATTTCTTCTCTTACCCAGTCGCCGATGCGGTGTTTTTGCGTGTGTACGGTTTGTATCAATGCGGCTTGGATTTGGTCGTTGAGCCAAGCGCGTAATGCTTCATGGTTGACCAGATTGGATTCCAGTGCCGTCACCAAATGGGTCATTTTGGTTTGAATCAATGAATCAGGATGGGTCAAGTCCAGCACCACCCAATGACGCAGATCATCCCACAGCGACTCAATTTGCCGCCCGAATTCGGCATGGTTCAACCACGCATTTTTTTGTTCATCCAAGCGCGCACGCAAGGATTCATCGCTTTGCAAGCGGGCGATATAGTTTTGCACTTGCGCATTGAACTCAACATACAACGCGTTGCTTTCATCTTCCGCCGCTTCGCGCAATTTTCTGGCAACGGATTCGCGTATCTTGGGGGCGAAGGGTTCTATCATGCTTTGAACAAAGGAATTGTCGCTCCAACCTTTGATAAAAGCCGTGATTTTTTCGTTATTCTCAGGGTCATCCAAATAGTCCGCCAAACGGTTCAACCCGCCGTGCAGGATTTTATGATGGCTGTTGTTCGCCGTCACCAACGCCAGCCCACTGACCATCAGCCCTGATAAATCAACGGCTTGCAGCTTATTGCGCACTGCCGACACCAACGTGGCGTGGATGCGTTGATCGTCCAACGCCTGCACCCCATAGCCCACGGCGCGACTAAGCTGAAGGGACACTTGTTGATGATGATCGCCTTCCGCCAACCACTGTGCCAGATGTTGCGCGGCATCGTAGCTTTGCAGCCGTTGCCGAATAATGGGTTCGCTTAAGAACTGCGTGACAATAAAATCCGCCAGCCCATCGGCAATGCTTTGTTTATTCTTGGGAATAATCGCGGTATGCGGAATCGGCAAGCCTAGGGGATGGCGAAACAGTGCCACGACCGCGAACCAATCCGCCAGCGCGCCTATCATTGCCGCTTCAGAAAATGCCACCAAATAGCTCCACGCCATCACCTTACCTAAAACATATAGCCCTGTTGCCAACCCCAGTAGCCCCGCCGCAATCCACTTCATTTTGTTTAGTTCAAATTGCTTCAGTGTGTTTTCGGCATTCAATGCCCGCGTGGTCATATCCAACATTTTATTTTCCTTCGATCGTGCAATGGGCGGTCATCTTCGGGGCGAGTAGGCTAAACGTCAAGTGGCTTTTGTCTCGCACGAACAGTGGTGATACCATGCGCAATCTCAAACAACTCTCTGGGAGCGCGTGATGGCACTGATGGATTTTATTAAGAAACAGTTTATCGACGTTATTCACTGGACGGAGGATGGCGATGGCGTGTTGGCATCGCGTTTTTCCATGCAGGATTTTGAAATCCAGAACGGTGCGCAGCTCACCGTGCGCGATTCGCAGATGGCGTTGTTTGTCAATGAAGGGCAAGTAGCCGATGTATTTGGCGCGGGGCTTTACACCCTGAATACCCAAACCTTGCCTGTCCTGACCTATCTAAAGAACTGGGATAAATTATTTCAGTCTCCTTTCAAATCAGATGTTTATTTCTACAGCACCCGCATCCAACTGGATCGCAAATGGGGAACGGCGAATCCCATTACCGTGCGCGACAAAGATTTTGGCATGGTGCGGCTGCGTGCTTTTGGGATTTATTCCTATCGCATCGTTGATCCCAAATTGTTTTATCAACAAGTGTCTGGCACGCGGGAAAGCTATCGCAGCGAAGAGCTAGAAGGGCAGTTGCGCAACACCATCGTCGCGGGCATGGCGGATTTGTTTGGCGAATCAGGCATTCCATTTATGGACATGGCGGGCAACCAAGAAGAATTGGCGCGTGCGCTGCGCACCAAGCTGGACGCGACTTTCAGCAATTTGGGCTTGAAGTTAGAAACGCTGATGGTGGAAAACATCTCGTTGCCCGAAGAGCTGCAAAAAATGCTGGACGACCGCATCGGCGTGAACATCATGGGCGGGATGCAAAGCTACACCCAATTCCAAGTCGCCACCGCGATTCCCCTTGCCGCACAAAACGAAGGCGGTTTGGCAGGCTTGGGCGCAGGCATGGGCGTGGGATTTGGCGTGGGACAACAAGTGGCGCAAACCATGGGGCAAACGTTTGCCCCCGCCGCGCCCGCTGCTCCCGTCAATGTCGATGAAGTCATGGCAACATTGGAAAAGCTGCATGGTTTGATGACCAAAGGCATCCTCAGCAGCGAAGAATTTGAAGCTAAAAAAGCGGAATTGCTGAAGAAGTTGGCCTAATGCGCTGTCACCCCTCTCCCATTTGTGGGGAGAGCGTAGCGAGGGGTGCGTAGCAAGGCGGGGGAGAGGGAATAATCAATCGAGTCTGACCCCATTGATTTTTTGATTTTTGTATTGAAAAACCAGTAGACTCATCTTATGAGCCTGTCCATAGGGTAAAATGCTCGGTCATTGGGGAGCGTATTATGGCGTGTAGTAAAATGTTAGGGCAGTTAATCTGGACGAAAGTCGCTAGTGACCTCAATGGTTGTAAAAGGCTATAGGGTATGTCGCTTAAATTAGCTCACGAAAAATTGGGATGGCCGTCACCGGAAGAGATACTCAATCCTTCTGGTGAGGGTGGTCGTATTTTTGCAGGGTTAGTTGAGGCCAAAATTCAAAGAGCCATCTCGCTGTTGCCCGGCAGTCCAAACGTAAAAATTGGCGTGCTGTTGCGCAACTCCAAGACAGCCGTAACCGAAGCGCCCTTAGCTGTTGTCGCAGAATTTAACGGCAAGGCGAGCGACGCAACCCTACGGGAACTGCAACGTTTAGCATGGAATTTCTCCCATAGTCCGACAGTCGTTACTATTGAAGAAGGTTTGTTGCGGGTATGGACTTGCTGCGAACCGCCTGATGATACCCGCTTGCTCGACGACTATGTGGTGCATGAATTAGCGGATGCCGACCTTGTTGATTCTAGCCCTAGCAATATTACCCAACGTGCGACCCAAGTGCTGCACTGGGTCAATTTGGTTTCCGGCCAGTTTTTCCGTGAGCGTTCGGAGAGATTTAATCGCGACCAACGCGCTGATCAAATGCTGCTTGGAAATCTTCGCCATCTTCGGACGATGCTTCAGAAAGCGGGTTTAACTGACAACGATGTTTGTCATGACCTCTTGGCCCGCATTGTATTCATTCAATTTCTGTTTGACCGCAAGGACTCCAAAGGCAATGCCGCCTTGAACAGTATCAAGCTGGCATCGCTCCACGAAGAAGGTGTTCTGAAAAAAAGACACGAGGATTTGCACAGTATTCTGGACAATTATGATGAAACCTACCGTCTTTTTGATTGGCTGAATACCAAATTTAACGGTGACCTTTTTTCTGGCAAGGGAAGTACATCTCAGGAGCGCGAACGCGGATGGCGAGCCGAGAAAAGCGTAGTCAAGCCTGCTCATCTCGAACTGTTGCGGCACTTCATTAGTGGTGAAGTGGATATGCCGAGTGGGCAGCGCTGTTTGTGGCCGCAATATTCCTTCGATGCTATCCCACTCGAATTTATCAGCAGCATCTACGAGACTTTTGTTACGGAGCGCGCTTCGGGAGAAGGGATATTTTATACGCCGCAGCATTTGGTGGATTTTATCCTTGACCGCGTGTTACCTTGGGACGGAGATCAATGGAACCTGAAAATTCTTGATCCGGCCTGCGGCTCTGGCGTGTTCCTCGTAAAAGCCTTCCAGCGGTTGATTCATCGCTGGAAACGGACACACCCTGGTCAAGCAGTAAGAGCCGAAACACTTAGGGGCATTCTGGAAAAAAATTTATTCGGTGTGGACAAGGATCGCCATGCCGTGCGAGTGGCATCATTCAGCCTCTATCTCGCCATGTGCGACGAGATCGATCCGAAGCACTATTGGACTCAGGTGGTCTTTCCTACGATGCTTGGGCAGCGGTTAATAAACTCGGATTTTTTTGATGAGTCGCTACCCGGCTTCCGCACCAAGGAAGACGCGGCTAGTTTCGACCTTGTTATTGGCAATGCACCGTGGGGTGAAAATTTATTGACCCCTGCTGCCAAGGAATGGGCGAATGATAAAGATCACACTTGGCCACTGGCAAACAAGGGGATCGGAACCTTGTTTCTTCCCAAAGCTGCTGCACTTGTAAAACCTGAAGGGCGGGTTTCGATGATTCAGTCCGCTAGTTCGTTATTGTTCAACCGAAACTCTCATGCATGCGATTTTAGAATGCTGTTTTTTAGCACTTTTCGTGTCGATGAAATTGTCAATCTTTCCGCCTTGCGATTTGATGTTTTTAATCGAAAGACCCATGCGTCCAAGACCTCGGTAGCACCATCGTGCATTGTTACCTTTAGTTCCCAGCCAGCAACTAATGACAGGTTTGCATACAGCAGCCCGAAACAAACAGAAGATCTAGCCGACGAATTTGAAATTATCGTGGAATCTAAGGATGTCAAATGGCTGTATCCAGAAGTTGCTGCGAATAATTCAGATATTTGGACTGTGTTGATGTGGGGGGATGGGCGCGACAGCGCGTTTGTTCGACAGCTAAAATCCTGTCAAACGCTTTCCAACCTTAATATCGAGGTTGGCATAAAGGCAAGAGATGGAATTATTTATGGTGATCGCAAGAAGTACCAACCGAAGATGTTACGTCGTTTGATGCTGAGTGAAAGCGATTTTCCAGTAGATGATCCGCTTTACCTTGGAACGGATGCTTTATCGCCAGTTTCTGATGATGATGCTTTTGTTCACACAAGAGATTCAACGAATTTCGAAGCATTTTCCTTCCCCCAGCTGCTAATAAAGAAGGGTTGGCGCAAGGTCGCTTCGCGTTTTAAGGCAAGGCTGCTTAAGAATCCAGACTATGATCAAGGTGTACTTTGCACTCGAAGCTATATAACGGTTCACGTCCCTACCGAACATTTGGGGGTTATTGAGGCAGCCTGCCTTAGCTACAACAGCATACTCGCGGTCTATTTTTTACTTCTTACGAGTGGACGTTTTGCATCCTATCGACCCGAGCCGCTAGTGGAAGAACTATTGAACGTGCCGCTCCCAGAACCGCGTTCAGGCTTGTTAGAGGGCATCCAATGTTCAGCGGATATTGATAAGCGCATTCGGGAAGCATTTGAATTCAAGGATGCGGAATGGGTTCTTGTCGAGGACTTGTTTAATATTACGTTGCCGGATTTTAAGGGGGATGCTAATTCTCCTGGTCGCCAACCTACACAGCGCCGTAGCAAGTTATCAGACGAGCCTGAGTTAAGCGCCTATTGCGAGTATTTCAGCCGCGTACTGAAAGCGGGTTTCGGTCAAGACAAGCACATCGGCGCAACAGTTTTTCAAGAGACGGGCAAAGATTTTCTTCCCTATCGTTTGATTGCATTCGAACTGGATCAGCCCTCCAGCGAGAAGTTCAAGGTGGCATTACTTGGCACATCTGCGCTTCTTGCCGAGCTCGAAGCTCTAAACCGTACTTGGCTGCAAGGCAGAGAGTCATTGGGCGGCAGCATCTATCACCAGCGAGTAGCCAGAATATATGACTACCGGGATGGCGTGCCAACCATCTTTATTCTCAAGCCGGATGCACGTCGCTACTGGACTCGCAGCATGGGCTTGCACGATGCCGACGAGGTTGCGGGCGACTTTAATAGCTGGCAGAACGCCGAAGATGAGACTCGGGGTTGAGTGTGGATAATCGTGCGAATGTTTCTGGCTACGCATCGGCTCCACCGCCCGGTTTTTTGCACCTTTCATCTTCTTGGTGCAAGGATCAATCTGAAATCATACTCGGGCTTATATGGCGTGGTTATGACCAGATGCAAAACGACAAACCAGTCGTGGATGGTCGAGATTTGGAACGCAGCATTACCCAACTGCTTGAACCGCGCATTGCGCGCGCCATGTCGGGCGACGAACCATTTTATGTGCAGCATGGGGCTTTCGAACGTGAAACTATGCTGCCACCTCCCGCGCAACCGCCTCAATACGATATTGCTTTCATCCTCAAGTCTGACGAGCAGTTCATGTGGCCTATTGAGGCCAAGGTTCTGGAAACGGCTGGAACTGTGTCAGAGTATATAAAAGACATTCACGGACAATTCCTGACCTGCCGCTACGCCCCATTTTTAGGCGAAGGAGCTATGCTAGGCTTTCTGCTGTCTGGTACAGCAGACGATGCTTTTCGAAACATTGCTCAAAAAACGCCTTGTGAACTGGAGAATCATCCTGCTTTCTCTTCGCGCTCCCAAAAATTATCCCATCACACACGAAGTGTTCCTTTGGGAAAAGCCTACCCAACGAAATTCAGATGCCATCACTTGATGCTGGATTTTCCGTATTTGAAGCGCGTGTCTGGTTAGTGAGCGCAATCGGTAAGCAAAATGACCACGCGCCACAAAAAAAATCAATGGGGTCAGACTCAAATACTGCTACCGCAAATAATAATTGCTTAATAACCAATATGATACAGATAGTCGTCAATTCGTTGCCGATGTTTTTTTATAGTAATTTGAAGCCAAAATTTGATACTAACTGCTTAATCTAATTGATTTTCGCGTAAAGAGTTCTTGGTTTTGATGGGCAGATTAATGTGCAACACATTGATAATAATGCATTAAGTTATTTGCGGTAGCAGTATTAGGGTCAGATTCGATTGATTTTGTATTGTTCGGATTTGCGATCTCCGCCCCGCGCATTGGGCTCAACTCGCCTAGCGACTTGCTGTTGATTACCATTGATTCTAATGCGCATCGGTGACGGTCGTGCTGGTGTCGAGCGTTGTATAATCTGCGCCTATCGAGATGTGTATGGCATCTGGGATGTACTATAAATTGTGAGTCCATAGACGGTGTTGCCCCATAAAATCTAATGAAAACATCCAATTGCCCTAGTTGCGGCGCACGCGTGGTTTTTCGCTCGACCGCGTCCATCATGGCGGTATGCGAATACTGCCAGAGCACGCTATTGCGCCGTGCTGAGGATGTTGAAAATATTGGCACCATGGCGGACTTGCTGGACGATGCCTCGTTGATTCAATTGGGCACGGAAGGCACTTACCGAGGCATGAATTTCACCGTCATCGGACGGATACAAATGCAGTACCAGCAAGGCGTGTGGAACGAATGGTATGTGTTGTTCGATAACCAGCGCGGCGGCTGGTTAAGCGACGCGAACGGCGATTACACCATGACCTTTGTCATGGACATCAAAACGCCGTTGCCTGAACGGAATGCCTTAAAAGCGGGCATGACCATTCAGCTCAATGGTGATCCGTTTGTCGTTACCGATATTGAGGAAGGGAAATGCGTCGCGGGGGCGGGCGAATTGCCGTTTAAAGTGGGGGCGGGGTTTGCTGCGCCGTCGGTGGATTTGCGCTTTGAGCGACAATTTGCGTCGATTGATTACAGCGAAGCCACGCCGTTGTTATTTTTTGGCGCATCAGTCGATTTTGCTGAGTTGCATTTCAGTCGTTTGCGTGATCCCGATCAAGTGGGCGTGGGCAAAATCAAACTCAATGCACTGCAATGTCCCAATTGCGCCGCCCCGATTGAAATCCACGCAGCGGGCATTGTGCGTGTGACGTGTCCCAGTTGTTTTGCCTTATTGGATGCCGAACATCCGCAACTCAAACTCCTCAAGAAGTTCTCCGAAAAAGTCAAAATTGAGCCGATTATTCCCTTGGGCAGCGAAGGCAAACTCAATGACGTGAACTATCGTGTGTTGGGTTTTCTCAGGCGCGAGGGCAGAAGCGACGGCGTTTTATATCACTGGGACGAATACCTGTTGCACCATCCTCAGCAAGGCTTTTTCTGGTTAATTGAATATCAAGGTCATTGGAGCTTTGCCCGCCCTTGCAAAGCCCTGCCCACCGTCAAATTAGGCAACATTGCGCTTTATCAAAATCGCGACTATCAGCACTTTAGCAAGGGGAACGTGGAAGTTAGCTACGTGTTGGGTGAGTTCTATTGGCGGGTCAAAATCGGAGAGCGTGTGCAGGTGAGTGATTACATTGCCCCACCTTATTCGCTTTCCGAGGAAAGAACCCGCAACGAAGTGACGTGGACGCAGAGTGAATACCTAGAGGCGGAAACCGTCAAAACCGCCTTCGCCATTGCACGCAATATGCCGCCGCAAGTGGGCGTCGCCGCGAATCAAGTTTGGGCTGCTGAAGCGGGCTATCACCAAGTGTGGCGATGGTTTTGGGGCATCACCTTGTTGATCATCGTGGTGCAGCTCATCAGCGTGTGGCAATCTGATGATCGCGTTTCATTAAGTGGCACTTTTGAATTTCAGTCGGGCAATCCTGCTGCCGTTACCTCGCCCGTATTCGTGTTGTCGGGTCATCAAGGTAATTTGCACCTGATTAACCACACCTACCTCGACAATGACTGGGCATTTATCGGCATGGAACTGGTCAATCGTGACACGGGCGAAGTGTACGAGGTGAATCGAGACATCGGCTTTTATCACGGTAGTGATGAAGATGGCTATTGGTCGGAAGGCAGCACCAGCGATGACGCGCTGATCGCCAACGTCCCGTCAGGTAATTACGTGCTCAGTCTCGATGTCGAAACTGCACAGAATCGCCCGCAAGCCTTTGTTACACAAATTGAAATTCGCCGAAATGTCAGTAATTGGCACAACATTTGGGTGATTGAATTCCTTTTGCTGCTGTTGCCTATCATTTACTGGTGGCGGCGCGCTTCGTTTGAAGCCCAACGCTGGGCAGATAGCGATTACCCCAAAGCCAGCCCCTCGGAAATGCTTTCGTCTGCGTCTGATGATTAACGGAAACGATTATGTTTAAACATTTAGCCTTATTCAGCCAAGCCGCCTTATTGGCATTTTTCGTGTATTTGCAATACCAAGGTGCCAGCATTTTCGGTTCAGACAACGAAAAGAGAGAGCCCAACGGACAACATAACGCATCACACAAATAGGAGTGCATCATGGAAATGATTAGATTCGATTGGATTATCAATGCTTTTATTTTTGCCGTGCTGGGTATTAGCATCTTTTGGATTGCCTTTATCCTGATCGACAAACTCACCCCTTACGACCTATGGGGCGAAATCGTCAAAGGAAAAAACCAAGCCCTCGCCACCGTGGTTGCCGCCATGTGTTTGGGGATTGCAATTATTGTCGCAGCGGCAGTGCATGGGTAAGGGATTTGAGCCTTGGAGAAACACGGGTTAATCACCCGTTCGCCCTGAACTTGTCGAAGGGCTGTTATAACCACTTGATTGCTAACGACTGAATCCGCTCATGGTTCGACAAGCTCACCACGCACGGATTAAATCTACGTTTCCTTAACTTAAGGAGCTTGAAATGACACGACTTTTATGTGCACTCTTGTTGTTGCCCAGCCTCTGTTTAGCGGCACCCGATTTGGCTAGCAATGAGGGAATGAAGCACACGTGCACGACGCTGCCTGCGCAGGCAAAAGCACTCAAAAGCAATGCCGAGCGGCAAGCTTTTGTGGTGTGCCATGACATTGCCTTGTTGCAGCAGGTCATCGCGTGGGCAACGAAGAGTATGGCGCAATATCGCCAAAATACACCTCCCGATACGATGCTCAACGCGTTGCGCGATGAGTTGGGCTATGTGCGCGACCAGCTCGATATTACCCGCAATATCTTGGGACGTTTGAAGCTGAAACCCAATGAAGGCTTGAAGGTAACGCCCGCCGCATGGCAAGTCGATTTGAATAGCGATGGTAAGTTGGAAACGTGGGAGCAGCTTTTTTTCGCCATCCCTAAACGCGGTGAACACGCTTTCAATGCCCGCTTGCCCAGCAATGACCCTGCGTATTACCAACAGTATTATCAACTAGAGGCGGGTTTTGTCGTCGATCAAAGCGATGTGTTGTGGGCGTTGGCGTATCACCAATTCGCGGAAGGTCTGATGGAGTTGTTGTTGGCGCATCAAGTGAATTTCCAAGATGCCAAAAATGGTTTGGTCGAATTGCATGATCCTGCGGCTTTGCAGCGCGCACACCAACTGATGGGGGCGGGATTGGCGACTTCTGCCGCGTTGCGCCGTGCGCTCTTGGCAGAAACCGATGACCAACAAGAGTGGATCCCCAATCCTCGCCAAAAAGACAGCGTGTTTCCGATGACACTAGACCCACAAACTTTTGACACCTGGGGGCAAGTCCTCGCAGAGTTGCAACCCTTATGGGCGGGCAAAACGTTGTTAGTGGTCGATGCCAAGGCGGGCGGCATGTTGGGACAAGCGGCGAAACTGTGCCCATCGGGACAAGGGTTGAATGTGGCGTTTCTGTTTCAACACCCCAGTCGCTATCCTTTATCGAGCGACGGCATGCGCACCGCTTGCCAAACCGTGGATCAGCCGCTACCCGCGTCAGGGTTAGCCAAGCTGATCAACCAAGCCGCCGAACGCGGACGCAGCAATACTCAAAGCCCAGAATGGCAATTTGTCCGTTATTTGTATTGGGTTAATTGATTGCCGCTCGCTTGCCAATGATTAAAAGCGGGGGAAATGGAGGATTGCCTTGCGGCGAATCCACCTGACAGGCGTAGCGTGCGCCATGCGCACGATTGATTTTTGCTCGGTGCGTCAGCGATAGGGCAAAAACCGCAACTTGAAATAGCACTCATCCAGTAAACTGGGCAGTTTTGCGGGTAACGCCCTGTTTTTTGTTCCACAACATAACTTTTAAGTAACAATAGGTTATAGGACAACGAAAAACATTACGCGGTAATATACGCCGAGTTACATGGCAATTTTGCCAGCTAATATACGTTAGGCATTGGGAATAGTAATGCTAGATCGCCAAATTGTACCAATGATAGGATGGACTACATTTGGTATTGCGGTTATGTGCATCATCGAAGCATTTGCTTACATACTGCTGGAGCTAACTAGTCCCTCTTTATCTGGATTAGATCCTTGGGATCATTTATTGCTTCTACCCTTGGCAATTGCGGTTTCCGCTGGTATATACCCATTCAACTTGAAAACCCCGTGTTGAATGTTTGAAAATTATCAGTAATTCTGGAGCGCAGGCGGTCTTTAATTTCGGGGATGGTGCTCACGAAAAAGTGTTCAATATTTTTTCGGAAGGT
>JAQTTV010000047.1 GCA_028710565.1 Gallionella sp. | reverse complement strand
ATCTGCGTGAATGTAGCTGCACCAACTTATCGCGAGCTATACGATGCCCAGTGGGATTATCATCCTCACCTTTTTGCATATAACCACTTGCGAAAAGCGGGTGTACCAAGCGGATAGGCAAGGTTCGAAGATACCAGATATCTGGGTTTCCACCTCTAATTCACTATGCTCCCTATGCGGCACACGTTATAAAAGTTGAAGTGTTTTTTCACATCTGTGTCTCACGTGGGTTTATTTCCGCTGATCGCCCTTCTAACAAAATCGATATTGCATACTTACATTACTTACCTTTTTGCAATGTATTCATTTCGGGTGATAAATTACATCGAAGTACAGCACAATATTTCCTCGGTAAAAATCAGAGGTTTGTTTGGGCGACCGAACTCAAAGAAGATCTCAAAAAATTAAACGATTATTACTTGAAATTACCTGAAGAAACCAAGGATAGAGGTGTAATTTCCTTTGCCAGCAAGCCTCCCACGGATGGGAAATTTCTGACTGCCGAATTATGGGATATATTGGGCACCAGTTGGCGGAATGAGAAAGGCGAGAACATTGCTCCTCTTTCTGAGGAAGCAAACGACAAGCTTGTTCAGCATATAAAGGGCTTTACAGATGCTCCAACCTTGCCAGCCGATCAGATGCCAGACCCATCTGAAGAATTAGATAGCTTATCAATTCAGAGGTCTATCAGAAGAAAAAGAGGGAGTTGGTATCAAGTGCCTAAAGACCTTAAAAATGGCTAACAAGGCGCTTGTTCGGACGCAAATTACGCTGCGCTTACTCCAAGCTCACTGAGAAATCGTCCCGCGCCACAGCCCGCGTACCACGCAATCGTTATTGCGCAGCATGTGAATCCCGCTTTAAATCAAATAGTTGGCGCAATGCGCTGCGCTTATTGACACCCTACGTTAGCTCAACTCGCAAGATGGATTCGCCCCCCAAGGCAATCCGCCACTCGCAAATCCAATCCTAAAAATGGTTCTATGTGATTTACAGTGGGTGAAACTAGGCTCCCTCCCCTTCAAGGGGAGGGTTGGGGTGGGGATGGGGTAGAGATGAAAGCTCAAACAAACAGCACAATCATCGGCAGACCGCTTCAGTGAACATGCGCTGCCGCATGACCGATGCGGAAATGCGGTTGTGGCAACGACTACGCAGTCGGCAACGCGCGATCTGTAAATTTCGCCGCCAATATCCGTACCTAGATTACGTGTTGGATTTTGTCTGTCTGGAAAAGAGCTTGATTGTTGAGGTTGATGGCGGGCAGCACTTAGAAAGCCAGCGAGATCAAGCACGAGACTGGCGTTTACAGGAAGCTGGATTTCGTGTGTTGCGGTTCTGGAACAATCAGGTTTTGCAAGAAACGGATGCAGTGGTCGAAGCTATCTGGATCGCTTTACAGAACGAGGCGGTTATACCCCAGCCCCACCCCAGCCCTCCCCTTGAAGGCATGGGTATCTACACAACTTTTTCATATTGCCATATTCCCTCCCCCTAGCAGGCATAACTATCTACACAACTTTGTTCCCTCCCCCTAGCAGGGGGAGGGTTAGGGTGGGGGTTGAATTTCATTTAAAAACAACATTCTTCATAATTTGTAGGGGCGTGTTGCACATGCCCTTATCTGGATGCAATTCGCGCCTTCGGCACCCCCTCTCCCCCTGCCCCTCTCCCACAAGTGGGCGAGGGGAGTCTGGGTTCAAATCAAGATATTCGGATGTTGTTGTTTTTGAATGAAAAGTTTAATACACCCTTATTCCAAAATGATTGAAAGTTGTGTAGATAGTTATGCCTTGAAGGGGAGGGAGATTGCGCACTTGTGCCACGATGACCCACTATGATTCATATAAAGCCAAAATTCTTTTTAATCTGAGCACTGGATTCCGACTTTCGTCGGAATGACGGATAAATTAGTGTCTCCTAGTTCACCCTGCGTAAATGCACATACACAAATTGCTGGATTGCGCCTGAGGGGGTGTGGTGTGCTTCGGTGTGACTATCGACCAATTCAAACGACTCGCCCAGCTCGGCGTGCAATTCCTCGGCGCGATAACGGCGTATCGGCAGCCCGCTACATTGGGTTGGGCCATTTTCCGCAAAAGTCGCAATAATGACTTGTCCGTTCGGCTGAAGGGCGTTTAACAAAAGCTTGCGATAGGCTGCGCGATCTGCCTCCTCCACCAAAAAATGAAACACCGCTCTATCATGCCAAACCGCATAACGCTGCGCGGGCAAGGCGACTTGGGTAATGTCGGCTTCCAGCCATTGCACCGCAGCGGCTAATCCACCCAAGCGCGCACGCGAGGCCGCCAGTGCCGCACCAGATAAATCCAACACGGACACATTGGCAAAACCATTCGCCAGCAAGCCATCCACCAAAGTCGATGCGCCACCGCCCACGTCGATGACAGCATCCGTAGGTGCTGCGCCCGTTGCTTGTATCAGCTTTAACGATGTCTCGGCTTGCGGTTGAAACCAACTGACCGCATCCGTGGATTTGGTTGCATATACGGTTTCCCAGTGCTGCTTAGCCTGTTGTTTTTCTGACATTTTTCCTCCTGATTCAATCGTGATTGCCCTAATTCTGCCACCATGTTTTCAGTGCCAGCCACAATTTAACGCGCGGAGTGAGCGAGATACGTTCTTTCAGGACGTGACAGCCACTGGCGACCAATTCGTTGAGCGTGGTGCGATAAATGGCGGACATAATCAGTCCCGTGCGCTGCGCTTTGCGATCCACAGCGGGCAATTGGCTTAAAGCTTGATCGTAATAACGTTGCGCACGCTCGATTTGAAACGCCATCAACGCTTGGAAATTTTCGGATTCGTGGTTGTTCAATATATCCGCCGCTGGGACATTGAAACGCGCTAATTCGTCCATCGGCAAATAAATGCGATTGCGGCGGGCATCTTCGCCCACGTCGCGGATGATGTTGGTGAGCTGGAACGCAATGCCTAAATCATGGGCATATTTCAGCGTTTGGCGGTCTTGGTAGCCAAAAATTTCCACGGACAACAGCCCCACCACCGACGCGACGCGATAGCAATACAGCTGCAAAGCTTTGAAATCGGCATAGCGCGGCTGATCCAAATCCATTGCCATGCCGTCGATGATTTCCAAAAAGTGCTCCTGCGGCAGGTTAAATTGCTTCACGATAGGCACAAGCGCCAGTGCGACGGGGTGTTGCGGCTGACCTGAGTAAATGGCAGCAACCTGTTCGCGCCACCAGTTTAACGTGGTGCGCGCCACATTTTCATCAGTACATTCATCCACCACGTCATCGACTTCGCGACAAAACGCATACAGCGCGGTCATGGCACGGCGTTTGTCGGCGGGTAAAAAGAAAAAGCTGTAATAAAAACTCGAACCACTCGCAGCGGTTTTTTCTTGGCAATATTGTTCTGGGGTCATGGGTACAAATGAAAATTAAAAATTGCGTAGATCGGGTTTTAATCCACCAAGGCTTAAAACAAAAGTCATTGTAAGCCATGGTCTTTACTCCCCTCTCCCACGGGTGGGAGAGGGGTTGGGGAAGAGGGAAATTTACTGAGCCAATCAATCACCCTCTCCCTAGCCCTCTCCCGCAAGCGGGCGAGGGAACATGCTGGATTTAAATTTATTAGGATTACATCGGCGCAGATTTTGCCAACATCACCAGCCAATCCAGCGGGCGCAACACAGGACGACGACGATAGACATCAAATTGCACCGCTTCGATTTTATCCAGAATTCGCAATCCGCCCGCGATGATCATGCGCATTTCCAAGCCGATGCGCCCCGTTAAAATCGTGCCTAGCGGCTTGCCGTACAGCATCATTTCGCGTGCGCGCTGGACTTCAAACGCCATCAATTGTCGCCAATTGTCATTGCAAATTTGTTGGGGGATTTGCGATTCTGGCACACCAAAGCGCGCCATATCGTCCAGCGGAATGTAAATTCGCGCAATCGTATCGTCCTTCGCCACATCCTGCCAAAAGTTAATCAACTGCAAACTGGTGCAAATCGCATCGGAATAAGCAAGGTTCACGGGCGTGGCTTCGCCATACAAATGCAGCAACAAATTCCCCACAGGATTGGCAGAACGGCGGCAATACTCCTTTAGTTCTGTGAAATCCGCATAACGTTTCTGCACCACATCCTGCGAAAACGCATCCAGCAAATCGTAAAACGGCTGCATCGGCAGATTGTATTGACGAATTTCGGGGACGAGATTTTGAAACAACGGCGTGAGCGGGGTTTCATGCGCTTCGATGCGCGCCAATTCAGCGCGATACGCATCCAGCCCCGCCAAACGTGCTTCATTGCTCGCCTCCCCTTCGTCCGCAATATCATCCGCCCCGCGCGCAAAATGATAAATCGCAGACACGGGTTTGCGTAAGTGTTTCGGCATCAAAACAGATGCCACAGGAAAGTTTTCGTAGTGGTTGACGGACATGGTTGGGTACAGGTGGGGTTTGCCACTCATTTCGATGCGTGGCGAGTCTATTTTTAACTTATCAAATCATTACGATGCAGCATAAACACGAATTGATCGCCTGCGCTGACATCCAACCACGTAAAAGGCAGATTCGGATAGGCAGCTTCTAGGGCTTCGCGGTTGTGGCCAATTTCGACGATAAGAATGCCATTTTCGGTGAGATGGTGTGCAGCATTTGCCAAAATAACACGTGTGGCATCCAGTCCGTCGTCACCACTCCCCAAAGAGAGTTCGGGTTCGTGCTGGTATTCGGGCGGCAGCGCAGCGACAGATGGCGCATCGACATAAGGCGGGTTGCTGATAATCAAATCATATTGTTTGCAATTGAGCTTGAAGCGATTATACGTATCACGACATTCCAGCTCGGTGAATAAGTCAGACTTAATCAGACTTAAGCGGTCACCCAAATCGTAATCCGTCACATTCCGTTCGGCGACGGCGAGCGCGTCGGGAGAGATATCCACCGCATCGACTTTGGCATAAGGGAAAGCGTGGGCGGCGAGGATGGCGAGGCAGCCGCTGCCCGTACACAAATCCAACACACTGCCGATACCGTCAGGATCGGCGATCCACGGGCTGAGCTGTTCGCGCAGCAATTCGGCGATAAACGAGCGCGGCACGATGACGCGTTCATCAACATAAAAACTGAAATCCCCTAAAAACGCCTCGTGGGTTATATAGGCGGCGGGAATACGTTGATCCACACGGCGTTGCAGAACTTCTAACAACTCGCTGCATTCACTTGGGGTGAGCTGTGCATCGAGGAACGGTGCGAGCTGATCCAGCGGCAGGTGCAGGGTGTGTAAAATCAAATACGCGGCTTCGTCGTAGGCTTCACTGCTACCATGCCCGAAAAACAACTTGGCTTGATTAAAACGACTAACGGCAAAACGCAACCAGTCGCGCACGGTGTGGAGATGTTGGGGGGCTTCGGAAAAATAGGTCATGGTGGTGTAGAGGGTAAATTCGCAAATGGGGTAGGGGCAGACCTACGTGTCTGCCCTTGGGCGCACACGCAGGTGCGCCCCTACAATTAGGGGTTGACCAACAATTTCACCAAGGTGCGTTCAAAGGTTTGTTTTAAAGGTTCAATATCCGCCACGCCGACGCATTCGTTGAGTTTATGAATTGTGGCATTTAAAGGCCCAAATTCAATCACTTGAGCGCAGATGTCGGCGATAAATCGTCCGTCTGACGTGCCACCGCTGGTGGAGAGTTCTGGCGTAATGCCGTAGCTTTCTTCAATCGCCGAGCTAATCGCTGCCACCAAATTACCTTGAGGGGTGATGTAAGGCTTACCCGACAATTCCCACGCCAAGTCGTACTCCAAGCCGTGTTTGTCCAAAATCGCGTGCACTTGGTCTTTTAAGTCCTGCTCGGTACGTGCGGTGGAAAAACGGAAATTAAACCAAATCTCAACCGTCCCTGGCACCACATTGGTAGCACCCGTGCCGCCGTTGATATTGGAGACTTGCCACGAAGTCGGTGGGAAGTATTCGTTGCCTGCATCCCAAACCGTGGCTGCCAGTTCCGCAATCGCAGGTGCTGCCATGTGGATGGGGTTTTTGACCAGATGTGGATAGGCGATATGTCCTTGAATCCCTTTGACAATCAGCGTGCCAGACAACGAACCGCGACGACCATTTTTAATCATGTCGCCGACTTTTTGGTTAGAAGTCGGTTCACCGACGATGCAGTAATCCAGTAATTCACCACGGGCTTGCAAGGCTTCGACCACGCGCACCGTGCCATCCACCGCCACACCTTCTTCATCGGAAGTAATCAGCAACGCAATCGAACCTTGGTGATCGGGATGTGCGGCGAGAAAGGCTTCAATCGCGGTGATAAATGCCGCCAGCGACGTTTTCATATCCGCCGCACCGCGCCCGTATAACATGCCGTCGCGGATGGTCGGTTCAAACGGCGGGCTAAACCACGAAGATACGGGCCCGCTAGGCACGACATCGGTATGCCCCGCAAACACCAGCACAGGACGCGCCGTACCACGCCGCGCCCAAAAATTATCCACATTACCGAAGCGCATCCGCTCAATCACAAAGCCGAGCTTTTCCAAACGGGCGATCAGCAATTCTTGGCAACCCGCATCATCGGGAGTCAAAGAACGGCGGGCGATTAAATCTTGGGCGAGTTGTAAAGTATCGGACATGGTTGTTTAAGTTGTTAGTTAGTAGTCGTTAGTTGTTCGTTGCGACTGCCGCTTAGGAAAACGCGGATTAAATTTTCCGTTCGTGGTGAGCTTGTCGAACCATGAGCGGAAGATTTAATAAAATCAAGAAATTAAATCCGTTCACCCTTCGACAGGCTCAGGGCGAACGGATTTAATCAGATACGTTGCTTCATCAAACCCCACGCAAAGTACTTTGCCATCTTGTTCTAAAATCGGGCGTTTGATGACGCTGGTTTTGGCTAACATCAGTGTTAAGGCGGAGGCATCATCGCACACGGCGGCTTTTTCCGCGTCAGTCAGACCGCGCCACGTCAGCCCTTTGCGGTTAATCAAGGTTTCCCAACCACATTGCGCCAACCAATTTTGCGCGATTTCTGTGGTCAGCCCCTGTTTTTTAAAGTCGTGAAACGTCACGTCAATTTGATGCGCCGCCAGCCAGTCGCGAGATTTTTTAACCGTGTTGCAATTGGGAATCCCATAAAGTATCAGCATTAGCCCATGTCCAACTTAATGTTATCTAAATCCGAGTCAGGGCGTTTGGGTACAACCTGTGGGTGAGCAGGATCAAATGCCGTCACTTTAAGGGTTTTGGTGCGCTCCGAGAAATCAATCAGATTGGATAGATTATTAGCCGAATCTGCATTACGCATGGCTTCATCGCGCGAAATGCGTTTGGATTTAAACATCTTGTACAAAGCTTGTTCAAAGGTTTGCGAACCTGCGGCGACGCTACTGTCAATCGCATCGCGTATCTTGTCGATGTTATCATTTTTAATCAAATCAGCAATCAACGACGTATTCAGCAACACTTCAACCGCTGGAATCTGCTTACCATCGACGCCTCGCACCAGACGCTGCGAAATCACCGCACGTAAACACATCGACAAATCAGATAACACACTTTGACGCGCATCATAAGGGAAGAAATTCACGATACGATTCAGCGCGTGATAACTGTTATTGGCGTGCAGCGTCGTCAAACATAAATGTCCTGTTTGCGCAAAAATCAACGCGTGCTTCAATGTGTCACGGTCACGCACTTCACCGATCATCAATACATCGGGAGCTTCGCGCATCGCACTGGATAAGGCACTTTCATAATTCAAGGTATCAGTGCCGATTTCACGCTGATTGATAATCGATTTACCGTGCTTGAAAATATATTCAACAGGATCTTCGATTGTGAGAATGTGACCACTTTTGGTGGCATTGCGATGCTCTATCATGGAGGCAAGGGTGGTGGATTTACCTGACCCCGTTGCGCCGACCACTAATATCAATCCGCGCTTCTCCATAATGAGTTCTTTAAGCACACTAGGCAAATTCAGCGATTCTACCTTTTCAATTGCACTTCTCACATGACGTATCACCATCGCAATATCTCCGCGCTGACGGAAAATATTCACCCGAAAATTGCCCCCAGTCTCCGCACGAAATGAAAAGTTCATCTCCATGCGAGCCTCAAATTCTGAAATCCGTTTAGGGCTCATCATCTCGTAGGCGATGCTTTTGATAATCTCCGCATCTAGCAGCTGAGCGTTAATGGGCATGGCAATACCATCAATTTTGATATTGACAGGCGCACCAACCGAAAAAAACAAATCCGAGGCACTTTTATCGGCGGCAAGCTGCAACAACGGTGTGATAATCATCTGGCAATCCTTTGGTAAGCGATTTGTCGGGTTACGCTACGCTAACCCGACCTACATTAAATCCCGCGCAACAATTCGTTGATACCGACTTTACTCAAGGTTTTAGCATCAACTTTTTTCACAATCACTGCGCAATACAAACTGTAACTGCCATCCTTGGAAGGCAAACTGCCACTCACGACAACCGAGCCTGCGGGTACTCGACCGTACATAATCTCGCCTGTTTCGCGGTCATAAATTTTGGTGCTTTGACCGATAAACACGCCCATGGAAATCACGACGTTGTCTTCCAAAATAACGCCTTCAACGATTTCAGAACGTGCGCCGACGAAGCAATTGTCACCGATGATAGTCGGGTTGGCTTGAACAGGTTCCAGCACGCCACCGATACCCACACCGCCGCTCAAATGCACATTTTTACCAATTTGCGCACAAGAACCCACCGTTGCCCATGTGTCCACCATCGTACCTTCATCGACATACGCGCCGATGTTAACGTAAGAAGGCATCAGTACCACGTTTTTAGCGATATAGGCACCTTTACGCGCTGCCGCTGGTGGAACCACACGGAAACCGCCTTCACGGAAGTCGCGGCTGTTGTAATCCGCAAATTTGGACGGCACTTTGTCGTAATAGTTGGTGAAACCGCCTTTGATAAAGGCATTGTCTTGCAAACGGAATGACAGCAACACGGCTTTTTTCAACCATTGATGTGTCACCCAATCCCCGTCAATTTTTTCTGCCACACGCAATTTACCTTGATCGAGCTGGGTAATGACATTGTCTACGGCTTCTTTCAGTTGCGCATCCGCATTGCGTGGGTTAATGTCCGCACGACGTTCAAAAGCTTGCTCGATAATTTGCTTCAATTGTTCCATGATGGATTCCTATAGAAAGTGGGATCGTGACAGTACAACACGACGAGATAACATTGGGCGGCGATATTACCGATAAACGCGGGCGACGGCAAACTGGAGATTTGCTTTCGTCATCTGAAACAGCTCTGAACGAGTCCGTTTAACCTTAATCTGCGTGAAATTTGTTCGCTCGATCCCACGACTCATAACGAGTTAACAATAAAAAATATATATGACTACAGACTTTGACTTGGATTTTGCCCTCATTGAGCATCTCAATCTGGATGCGGAATCGGCACGGATAGACACCACTGCGTTGCAGCAAGCGATTACAGCACAAGGTGCTGACTGGGCTGCGTTACTCACCTCGCGTTGCCCGCATATTTTCTCGCCCTCCCCTGTTTTTATCAGCACTGCACAATTGCAACAAATGCGTGACATCATCGCGGCGATTGAGCGCGTGGTGAATCCCGATGCGACGACAGGCGCAAAAGGGGTGTTTTTTGGATATGACTTTCATTTGAATGCAAGCGGCGCGCATTTGATTGAGGTGAATACCAATGCGGGTGGGGCATTTTTAAACGCGTTGTTGTTGGATAGTCAGCGGGAGGGGGATTTACCTGGGGAAGAAGTGGCGGTCGAGGATTTATGGAACACGTTTTTGGCGATGTTTCAGGCGGAATGGGCGTTGGCGCGCGGCGCGGCACCCTTGCGCTGCGTGGCGATTGTCGATGAACAGCCTGAGCAACAGTATTTGTACCCTGAATTTTTGTTGGCACAAAAGATGTTTGAACGGGCGGGTATCACGGCGCATATCGCGGATCCATCCGATTTACAGGTGCGGGAAGATGGGCTGTACGTGGCGGATCAAAAAATCGACTTGGTGTATAACCGCTTGACAGATTTTACGCTAACCCACTCCCCTGCCCTGTTGCACGCACATCAAACAGGACAAGTGGTCTTGACCCCTCACCCTGACACTTACGCCCGTTATGCGGATAAACGCCTATTGGCAAAATTTTCGCAAGCTGACCAATTGGCGGGCGTAGATATGGCCGACGTTGCCACCTTGCAAGCAGGTGTGCCGCACACGTTTTTAGTCAAGCCTGAGCTAGAAACCACACTATGGGAACAGCGTAAACAGCTATTTTTTAAACCCAATAGCGGCTATGGCAGCAAGGGGGCTTATCGCGGTGACAAATTGACTAAGCGGGTGTTTGCGGAAATTTTGCAAGGTGATTATGTCGCGCAACAACTCGCCGCGCCCAGCGAACGGGCGGTCACCTTGGACAATGGCGAAACGGTTGCGCTGAAATTTGATGTGCGCTGTTATGTCTATGACGGGCAAATTCAGTTGATTGCAGCCCGTTTGTATCAAGGACAAACGACAAATTTTCGCACTCAAGGCGGCGGATTTGCCGTGGTACGTTTGTTAGCAAATTAACGTCCGAATTCGGAAAAGTGCTCGCTTGCGTTATACTTGGGCTTCTGTTGCACGGCAATTTTGATTTTGATTATTAACTGAGTGAATTTATTATGGAAAAAAGCACAGCTTACGTCTTGCAAGTCCGCCCCAAAATACCTGCCAGATTGGCACGTTTGGAAGAGTTAGCAAACAATCTTTGGTATAGCTGGGATCGTCCTACGCGCGCATTGTTTGCACGTTTACACCCTGGACTATGGCGTGTTACAGGACAAAATCCTAAAGCATTTCTAAAACGTATTGATGAACAACGTTTGCTTGAAGCAGCAGAAGATCGCGTGTTCATTGGTAACTTAAACCGCGTTCTGGCGGCCTACGACACCTACCACGAACAACGTCAACCTGTTCAAGGCTCGAACATGCTACGCAAAGACGACTTGGTTGCGTACTTTTGTGCAGAATTTGGCTTTCACGAAAGCTTTCCAATTTACTCTGGTGGTCTAGGTATTTTGGCTGGGGATCACTGCAAAGCTGCGAGTGATTTGTGCCTACCTTTCATTGGGGTAGGTCTGCTCTATCGCCAAGGTTATTTCCACCAAACCATTGACGGCGAAGGCAATCAAATTGCCACCAACACCGATTCCAATTTTGCAGACTTGCCTATTAGTCCAGCTAAAAATGAAGCGGGCGAGGAAGTTTACACTTGGGTAGATTTGCCAGGTCGGAGAGTGGATATCAAAGTTTGGCAGGCTCAAATCGGTCATATCACCCTGTATCTGATGGATACCCATCTGGACAGTAACAACCCTCATGATCGCGACATTACCCACCGTTTATATGGCGGTGACAAAGTCATGCGTATTGAACAAGAAATCGTGCTGGGTGTGGGTGGCGTGCGTGCCCTGCAAGCATTGGGGCTGAAACCCACTGTTTGGCACATCAACGAAGGTCACGCGGCTTTCATGGTGCTTGAACGTATTCGTGAAAAAATGCTTGCTGACAATCTGGATTTTGCAGCGGCAATTGAATGTGTTGCGGCCAATACCATTTTCACCACCCACACCCCCGTTCCTGCGGGACATGACCATTTTAGCGAAGGGATGATGCAAGAGTATTTCTCTCATTACTACCCTGACCTCAAGTTAGATCGTGAAGGTTTCCTGAGCTTGGGACGTACCCCGACCAGCCCAGATTTCAATATGACTGCATTGGCGATTCGCGGTACGCGCTTCAATAATGGCGTGTCACGTATTCACGGTGATGTTTCTGCCGATATTTGCGGTGATATGTGGCCAGCGATTGAGCATGCTGAAAACCCCATGACTTACATTACTAACGGTGTACATGCCCCGACTTTCTTGGCGACCGAATGGACCGAAGTGTTGGATCGTCATTTAGGTTCTGAATGGAGTGCCCGTTTGAACGACGTGGAATTCTGGTCTGGTGTAGATAACATTCCCGACCATTTGTTCTGGAGTGTCCGTCAATCCCTAAAATCTAAGATGTTGAATCTGGTGCGTGAACGAATCACGGCGCAGCACTTCCGTAACCACGGTTCTGAAGCGCATTTGGATCGCCTGTTGAAATATGCGAACCCAGAAAACCCTAACGTATTGACTGTAGGTTTTGCGCGCCGTTTCGCGACTTACAAACGCGCCACCATGTTGTTCGGTGATTTAGATTGGTTGCGTGAAATTTTGCACAATCCAGAACGTCCTGTGGTCTTTATTTTTGCAGGGAAAGCACACCCAGCGGATATTCCAGGACAAGACTTGATTCGCCATATCACGCAAATTTCTAAAATGCCAGAATTTGAAGGCAAAATTTTGCTGGTTGAAGGTTATGACCTCGCATTGGCGCGTAAACTCGTGTCTGGCGTGGACGTTTGGCTAAATAACCCATTGTATCCGTTAGAAGCCAGCGGCACATCAGGCATGAAGGCGGGCTTAAATGGCGCAATCAACCTGTCCGTGTTGGATGGTTGGTGGGGTGAAAGCTACGATGGTAAAAATGGTTGGGCGATTAAACCTGTATCCGAAAATCTCAGCGATGAAGTTCGTACCCGCGAAGAAACCCGCACTTTGTTTGAACTATTGCAAGATCAAGTTGTGCCGCTCTACTACAACCATAATAAAGTTGGTTTATCGCCTGATTGGGTCAAGATGGCAAAACGCTCGATGGCAACCATCATGCCGCGCTTTAATTCCAAACGTATGGTGGCTGAATATCTGGCGAAATGTTACTTGCCTGCCAGCCAACAACATCGTTTGTACAAACAAAATCACTACGAAAACTCGCTTGCGATTGCAAACTGGAAAGCACGTGTTCGCGATGCGTGGTCAGGTGTAACGTTGCGTCGCTTAGATAATCCATTATCTCAAATTAACTATGGCGATAGCGTCCGTTTGGAAATGGCCATTAAGCTAAATGGGTTGGGTGCGGACGATGTCGCGGTTGAAATTTTAATGGGGCTTTCTAGCAAACGCGACAAGCTGCAAAGCTCTTTGCGTTATGCATTTGAAAACACAGGAAAAATAACCGAATCTGGCGAGCAAATTTTTGCAGTACAAATCCAACCTGAGAAGTGTGGCAAGTTGGAATACCGCATACGTGCTTATCCGTACAACGACATGCTCACACATCCATTGGAAATGGGCATGATGCGTTGGTTGTAAACTAACAAACCCTCCCCTCCCCTCCTCATTCCAAGTTTCCCCTCTCCCCCAGTGAGGGGGTTGGATGTGAAGGAGATGAGGGCGTAGCTGCGAATTGATTCGCATTTATTCACCCTCGTGCGAGTGAATTCGCACCTACGAAAGAAATCCAATGATTAAAGTTCTATTTGCAACTTCAGAAGTTGCCCCCCTAATTAAAACAGGTGGTCTGGCAGATGTCAGTGGCGCATTACCCGCAGCATTACGGGCTATCGGTGTGGATGTGCGAGTACTCATCCCTGGCTACCCTCAAGTCTGGGCGCAAGTGGGGGCGGTTCAATCCATTGCGGAGTTCACGCATCTCGCTGGATTTCCTGCCTCAAGATTGTTTTTGGGTACCATACCGAATAATGACGTACCTTTGTTGATTCTTGATTGCCCCGTATTATTCCAACGCAATGGCGGCCCTTATCAAAATCCGACGGGCAGTGACTGGGAAGACAATCCGCTGCGTTTTGGCTTGCTGTCCAAAGTGGCCGCCCTCCTCGGCAGTGATAACTCTCCAATTGAATGGATTCCTGATGTAGTGCATTGCAACGATTGGCAAACGGGCTTAGTGCCAGCCTATTTGCACTTTGACCCAGCAGCGCGTGCTCGCAGTGTGATGACCGTACACAACCTTGCCTTTCAAGGCAATTTTGCGCCCCCCACTTTATCAACTTTGGGCTTACCAGCACAAAGTTTTGGGGTCAATGGCGCAGAATTTTATGGTCACTTCTCCTTTCTAAAAGCGGGATTGTTCTTTGCAGACCAATTAACCACAGTCAGCCCCACTTACGCACAAGAGATACAACAAGCCGCGCTGGGTTTTGGGATGCAAGGGCTGTTGCACACGCGCGCCGCAGATTTTACGGGGATTTTAAACGGCATAGACATGGATGAATGGAATCCTGCTACAGATCACCATCTGCCTGCGCACTACAAAATGGGCAAAATGACTGGTAAAAAGGTCAACAAAGTGGCTTTACAAACTCAGCTGGGATTGACCGTCGATGAAACGATTCCCTTGCTCGGCGTCGTCAGCCGTCTAACCCACCAAAAAGGTTTAGACTTATTGTTGGAAATCGCCCCTAGACTCACTGAACTTTCGGCTCAACTGGTGATATTGGGTAGCGGTGATGCGGGCATGCAACAAACCGCACGTGATTTAGCCGCACAATATCCCGATAAAATCGCGGTTAAGATCGGCTTTAGCGAAACGCTGTCCCATCAAATCGAAGCGGGTGCCGATTTGTTTATCATGCCATCGCGCTTCGAACCCTGTGGCTTAAATCAATTCTATAGCCAACGCTATGGCACACCACCTGTGGTACATGCCACAGGTGGACTGGCAGATTCCGTGGTGGATTGCACCGCAGAGACACTGAAAGACGGCACCGCAAGCGGCTTTGTGTTCAACGGGATGACCGCCGAAAACCTCTATCAAACCATCGCCCGTGCCATCAGCGTGTACCAAGATAGCCGCAAATGGCAAACACTACGCAAACTCTGTATGAACAAAGACTTCCGCTGGGAAACCAGCGCGGAAGCCTATCGCCAAGTGTACATAAGTGCTCTAGAAAATCCACGATCACCAGAATGACATCGGTGAACATACTGTTTTGCAGTCCAAGCCGTACTAACATATCCTTCAGTAATTCATTGGCTGTGGTGCTCATAATTATCCTTTGAAAGTCTACGCTGGTTGTTGCAAATACAACTGCTCCACCTTCGCCCGTGCCCACGGCGTTCTGCGCAAAAATTTCAAGCTGGATTTGACGCTAGGGTCGTGGGTAAAACAACGAATCGGTACAGCCTCGCCCATCGCCTCCCAACCCATGGTTAAGGACAAATGCGTGACAATCGCTTCGAGGGTGATGCCGTCTAACGTGCGGCGTTCGGATTGGGGTAAGGTTTCCATGCCGACATTTTACAGGGGGAACGTAGCGTGAGCGATTACAATGAGGGACTTATTTTACTGATTGCCCGCCATGACCGAAGCCATCCGACTCGCCAAACGCCTGATTGAAATCGTCCACTGCTCCCGCCGCGAAGCCGAACTTTACATCGCGGGCGGTTGGGTGATGGTCGATGGGCACGTCGTCGAAGCACCGCAGTTTATGGTGTCGGATCAGTTGGTCACGCTGCATCCCGATGCCAATCTCACCCCCATCGCGCCCATCACGCTGATTTACCACCAGCCGCCCACCGCCGACAGCCCTGTGATTTCTGCCGATACGCGCTGGGCAGAAGACGCGTCTGGCATTCACGCTCTCAAACAACACTTGTTTAAACTCACGCCCTGCACCCCGTTGGAACGCCGTGCCAGCGGGCTGTTGGTATTCACCCAAGACTATCGGGTATCGCGCAAATTGGCGGATGATGCTGACACATTGGAACAAGAATACATCGTCGAAGTGACGGGCGAACTCATCCCCGACGGACTGAAATTGCTCAACCACGGATTGAAATTTAACGGCAAACCCCTGCCCCCCGCCAAAGTCAGTTGGCAAAACGAAACCCGCTTACGCTTCGCCCTCAAAGGCGTGATCGCAGGACAAATCGCCGCCGCTTGCGAAAAAGTCGGGCTGCAAGTCAAGTCCATCAAACGCCTCCGCATCGGACGCGTCGCGCTGTCCAAATTGCCCGTGGGACAATGGCGGTATTTGCGGGAAGAGGAAAGGTTTTAAACGGCTCGCCAGAACCAGCTAAGTGATGTCAGTTTCCGCGCCTTTGAGCAAGTGTTGTGAACCATCCCGCAACGTATTCGCCCGCTATTTTCGCTCCAACGAACACACCCCCCAGAATACGGGGAACAAGGATGCACCCGCCCCAACACCCAAGCCGTAACCTTGATTCGCTTGGTTGAACGCTATCCTGATACTATCGAACGCTTGGCGATGATTTGATGTGGGGGCGGATTGATCGGCATGGGTTTGGTGGTAGGGCGGGTTCGCGGAGCAACCCGCCAATTATGGGCAAGAATGGCGGATTGCCTTGCACCACTTTGCACAGGTTAAATTTCGCATACGAGGAGCTTTTTTGAAAAAGACAAAAGTTATTAAACCTGATGAAGTAATTTCCAATGGTCCAATTCAGATAGCTCGATATGGAAAAAACCATGCCTATCCGCTTGGTACACCCATTTTATAGGTAGTGACAATAATTCATATATCCGTTTGACACACTGAGTTATTGGCGGTAGCGTCCAATGGTATGAAGATAGAGCAACCAGAGACGAT
>JAQTTV010000017.1 GCA_028710565.1 Gallionella sp. | reverse complement strand
GTATCTGCGTGAATGTAGCTGCACCAACTTATCGCGAGCTATACGATGCCCAGTGGGATTATCATCCTCACCTTTTTGCATATAACCACTTGCGAAAAGCGGGTGTACCAAGCGGATAGGCAAGGTTTGATCGATTGGGAAAGACCATGAAATAGTAATTGCTTTTGCCGTCCCAAGGCCAACATTTCGCAGAGGAACAGATAAATCATCAAGCAACATCGGGGTCTCTAAACCCAGTTTTTTGTTCACCCATTTTTCAGGCAAAGCACCAGCCCGAATTGGATCAGGCTCAGCAACAAAGAAGGTGCGAGAGAAAGCTAATTCTGGTCGATAAGATGCCTCGCGTTGCTTCGCAATCTGACGAATTGTCAAGAACGTAGCAATAGCTGAGAGGCAAGTGCCAATGCTTGAGATTAAAGCGATAGTTTGGTCAGCCGTCATTTTTTGTGGGTGCGTCTAACGTAAAGTAGCCACCAAAGCGCAACTAAATCTTTTAGCTGGACAGGTGGATAATTGGTTTTTCATGAAAAATACTTGATTTATATCAATGATGAGCGTGATTTTAGCATGCCCTCGTTTGTAATCATAAAAATCTGAAGCACACCTGCGATGCTTGAAATTTTGCCACCCCACATCCTCCCAGACTGCATGAGTTCATAGATGTGATTAGCGTGGCGTAATCGCACGCATTTCAATCATCCCTGCCAGCTCAATATCAATTTCCCTGCATCAACCCACTGGAAAACATCCCAATCAATGGGGGCTGCTCGATGGTTTTCGATTCCAGACATCCCTCCCAAGACACTCATGTCATTCCTCAACCTTGTTCATGAGCGTCTGCGCTTTATGTCACGGATTCTTTTTCAAATAAGCATTCGCTTCAATGTGGTCTGGCACATGTTGCAACACCTTGAGATAGGCAAAACGGGCACTGGGAATGTCATTTTGCCAAGCGGCACTGCGCGCTAAATACACTTGTGCCGTGACATCCCCTGGGTAGCGCGTTGCCAATTCTGTGGCGTGGCGGGTCAGGGTTTCCCATTTGTGTTCGCCTTCTTCGCAAATCATCAAGCGAACGTGCGCGGTGTAATCCCATGCCGACACGGCAATCACTTTATTGGCTTCGACGGCTGCTTCGCGCCAGCGTTGTTGCGCCAACAGTGGCAAGGTAATGCCTAGTCGTGCATCCAGTGCTTTGGGATTGAGTGCCAATACTTGGTTGTAATCACGCAAGGCATCATTGTGGCGACCTTGTGAATAATTCAACCAAGCTCGCCGCATTAAGGCAAATTCATGGGTGGGGATTTGGCGCAATACTTCGTCCATGCCCGCCACCGCCAAGGCATATTGTCCCGATTTTTCCAGCGTGTAATTGGACTGCCAAATACGGGTGTTGTTGGTGGCAAGTGAGGTATTGCAGCTTTCGGGTGTGTTGTAGCCAGGTTGCCAAAGACATACCGTCACCGCCGCATGTGCGCTGGTGCTGGCGAAGACAAGTGCGAAAGCGAGAGCTTTGATTTTAATGTGTTTCATATTGACTTTCTCGAAATAGGGTATGGGTGGAATGGCACTTACTTAAGCTCAAAACCCCCGATGCGGCACGGATTAACATTTTTTCACCATCCTCTAAAAGCGGGCTGAACTACCGTTCCTTCCCCTTCAGAGGGGGAGAGCGAAGCGAGGGGGCAATTAGGATGGGGATGGGTTCGTTCTCTGCACACACCCCTATCCCCACCCCAACCCTCCCCTTGAAGGGGAGGGAGTTTGCCGATGATTTGGCTTAAGTAAGCGCCATTCGGGTATGGGTGTGATTACCACTGTTGTGAGATCCCCGCGTAGACATAGTTTGCGGAATAGCGCGTAGCGAGGCTGTTTTCATAGCGTTCCACGCCGCCTTGCGCGATCAAGCGGGTGTTTTCAGCCAGCTTCCATTGCGCGCCCAACGAGGCACTGCCGCGCTGTACATCTGCTAAGTTGTACAATGCCCCCGAATCACCATCCACGGCGTACAGGCGTTTACCAACCAACGCGCCAACTTGGATTTGTTCAGGTGTCAAGCCGTTGGCAACCAGATAATGTGTCCATTTAACTTCCAGTGCATCGGTGCGGGACGCATTTTGGGCGCGCAGGGCGTTGGAAAAATGAATGTCATACACGCGTACTTGCAGCCAGTCCCCGCCTTGATTGAAGCCAAAACCGACGGTCGGCGTCCATTGCGAAACCGATAATCCGCCGTTGCCGATGTTGCTGTTACCGTAGCGGCTGCGAGCATAGCCAAGGTCTAGCGAATAGCTTTTGTCAAAGCTCATAAATCCGACTTGCGGCGCAATCACGTTTACGCCATTGGTTTCGTTGGTGACATCGTTGTTGGTGGCACGATGCACATCGGCACGGACGGTAAGTTTGCCTGGTAGTGCATCAGGGGTGAAATTCTTCCGTCCCGACAAGAACAGCGCGTTTTGTTGCAAAGTTGGCGCACCAAATTTCATTTTCAACGTGGTGTGTGATGCCCCCATGGTGATGCCGCCGTGATCCAAATACTGCATGTCGGCATACAGACCTGCGCTGACGATACTGTCCCGCGTTGCGGCATTGCTAAATCCCGCGTAAGAGGCTTGTGGCGTGGTTTTGATGGTCCACGCGTCGGTTTCTGCGGCATAACCCGTGGTGCAAACAAGCGTGGCGGCGATGGCAAAGGCTAAGGGTTGGGTGTGTTTCATGATGTTGCTCCTGAGTGAAAATGTTAGTCGTTAGTCGTTAGTCGTTAGTCGTTAGTTGGTAGTTGGTAGTTGGTAGTTGGTAGTTGGTAGTTGGTAGTTGGTAGTTGGTAGTTGGTAGTTGGTAGTTGGTAGTCGTTAGATGAGATTGTGGATGCGCTATGCTTATCCACATAACTAACGACTATCAGCTAGAGACTAAAAAATGTTCCGCATCCCAGCGGCGTTTGCCAAAGCATAAGCTGAGGCGGGCTACGCCTAGTTGGGGGGTAATCCAAGCGGTGGTTTCGGCGCGCCAGGCGATGCCCCAACCTAAACGGAAAGTGTGTTGACCCACTTGTCGCCATGCGTAAGTGGCTTCGTCCCAAGTGCGGCTGTAGTGGCTGACGCAACTCCCGCCCAGTGGATGTAGTAATGCAACCAGCGCACGTTGTACCCCGTTCAGCGGCAATAAACGCGCAGCGGGGGCATCTTGCCAACCATCTGCGGCGGTGGTCAGCGGCGTGAGTCCCAACGCCAGCACCCACATATCCAGCAAAGCATCGCGCTTGCCCGTGCGGTCATAACAGCCCAACACCATCTGCGTTTCTTCATAGCCCACCGACGCGCCTTGCTCGGTCATTAAGCGCGATTGTCCCAACAGCGTTAATTCGGTGCGCAAATCTTGGACGCATTCCGTATCCGCATGGCGCAGGCGATACGACAATACTTGTCCCGCCACGAAATGCAGCGCAGCCGCTAAACTTTCATCACGCGGGGCGGGGCTGAGGATGTCGTCTTGTTTGGGGAGGTAGCACAACTTAAATTCGCGTTGGCGATGGTCGCCATGCAGCAACACGTTAATAAGATGGAAGGGGTGCGTGGGGCTGCCTAAAGTGGGGGTGTGTTGAACGTGTAAATGTAAATGCGGCTCAGGCGCACGTCCTGAACTGCCACACGCGGCAATAGCCTGTCCCGCCGTCACCCATTCGCCCTGCCGCACCCGCACGCTGGTTTGTTTCAGATGAGCTAACAAAACATGGTCGCCCAACACCGTGCGCAGCAACACAAAATTGCCCCAGTTGTGTGTGGTATCGACTTCGCTAGGTAACATGTCCGCTAAATCATCGCGACATTGCACCACTTGCCCCGCCACGGGCGAACACAGCGGCGCGCCAAAACAAAAATAATCGCTTTGTTTCAACCCTTGCTGTTGATGATTCACGAGGCGGTCGCCTTGCTGTTCGATCACCTCAAAATCCAGCGCGTGTTGCCATGGACTGCGATGGGTATAAGCCCCGTCAAACGCTTGTGACACCCGCCATTCGCCATAAAACGGTAACAACATCGGCATACTGCTCGCCAGACTGCCGCGCACTTGTGCTAATCGTTTGCGTTCATAAGCCAGTTCGGGTGGTTGCGGGTGGTCTAGCGTCAGTTGTGGCACGCTGGTCACGGGGCGCGCACCCAATGCGCCCAACCACAAATACACCGCCAATAAAAACGGCAAGGTTAACAAGGGCAAATGCCAAGGCGACACCATGATGCCCAGCACCACCACCAACCAGCCCGTCATCGCCGCACCCGCCAATGCCATGGCAAAACTGGCGCGACTGGGCACAGCAAACAAGCCGCCCAATGCCATGGCGGTGAGCATAAAATTAAAGCCGACTAAGTTCGATTCGGTATGACCTAACAGCAACAACGCCGCTTGTCCCGCCAGATAACCCGTGACCGCTAAAATCGCCAAATAGCGCGAGGCGACCAACAAGCCCGCGAACAACAACGCGCCCGCCCAAGGATAAGGCACGAGCAACAACCAACCCATGGCGGTGAAAAATCCGTCGCCCCAGTTGCCAAACACCGTGGCGGCATCGCCCGTAAACGGCGTGGGCGAGAGGGCAACCGCGTTGTTGACCTGCATCGCCAGACTGACCAACCAACACGCCAACACAAACGGCAAACTCAACAACGGCAATCTACCCGCTCGCCATAACACACCCGCTAACCAGTGCGAAATCAGTGTGGAAAACAAGGCAATCACCACGACCCAGCCGAACAAGGTGGCATCCAAACGATGAAACGCGCCAATCAACAAGCCGCACAACAAGCCATTGACCAGATGCGCTTCGCCCGACAATGCCAACAACCGCGCCCACGCCGCCGATGCCAATAATCCCACCACGCCCGCCAAGGCGGCTCGCGGCGAAAACCAAGTTATGAGCGCGAACCACGCGCCGATACGTGGAGAGTTGCAAAAAAACACTGCCGCGTAAGCCCGAAAGAGCGGCGCGCTTTGGGCTGCTAATCGGGCTATCACGCGGGGATTCCTTGTGGGAAGGGTTGTTGCAACGCCAGCGGCACTTGCTCTAAGCCACTGACATCTTCCAATTGTTCAGAGGCGCGTATCACTGACACTTCCCCGTTTTGCGTCACCATCACCACGGCGGGACGACGTTGGATAAACTGCATCCATTGGGTGTTGTTGTACGCGCCCACGGGGCGAATCACCAAGGATTCACCGACATTCAACGGCGGCAACATAATCGACGCGCGCACCACGTCGATGTTCATGCACAGCGGGCCATACAGCACGGTTTCCTCGGCAATGCCATTTAAAGGGCGCAGCGGTTTGACCTCGTGGTTGTACCAAAACGCGGTGAATAGCAAATTGATGCCCGCATCCAAAATCGCGGCGCGTCGCCCGTCGGGCAAGCGTTTTCCGCCCACCACGGTGGTGACCAAAATTTCTGCATCATCCACCACGGCGCGCCCAGTTTCCAAAATCAGCGTAGGCAATGGTTTGCCAGCAGCGGCTCTGCCTTTTGTGGCTTCCATCAGTGTGCCGCAGATGGCTTCGGCGTATTGCTCAAAACTGGGCACAATTTGGTCGGGCGGCAAATACATGCCTTGCAAGGCATTGCGCGACGCAAAGCCACCACCGATGTCCAGATATTCAATCACACAGCCCGTGTCGCGCTCCACCTGCTCCATAAAGTCCGTCATGATGCGAATTTGCGCAGAGTAGGCGCGCACATCCAACACAAATGTGCCGATATGGCTATGCAAACCCGTGAGCTTTAACCACGGACTGGCGGCGATGCGTTGCACCGCGTCTTTTGCCGCACCTGATTCCAAGTTGAAACCAAAGCGACTCCACGAATCGGTATAACCCGTATCAAAATTCAAGCGTATGCCCACAGGGACTTGCTTGCCCAATTTGCACGCCACTTGTTCCAAGGCGTAAAGCTCGTCCAGATGGTCAAGATGAATGGTCGCACCTTCTTGCGCCGCCAATTCCAAAATGTCATTGGGTTTCCACGGGCCATTAAAAATAATCCGCGAACCTGGCACGCCATTGGCACGCGCTTTGCGGTATTCAAATTCCGACACCACTTCCGCCCACGAGCCTTCTTGATGCAGCACATTGCAAATCGCGGCGAGGTAATTGGTCTTATATGACCAGCCGTGGCGCACTTTCGGCCAGCGTGTGGCAAAGGCACGGCGCAAACGGCGCACATTGTCGCGCAAGGTTTTTTCCGACACGATAAACAACGGCGAACCGTATTTTTCCAACAAGGGCGCAATCTCCACGCCGTCGATGTCAGATTGATGATTTTGAGCGCGTACCGCCCCGAATTTATTCATGCCGCCCATACGATGTGCGGTCAAAAAGGGTTTTACCCAGGTTTGTTTCATGTTGTTATCCTTTGTGTCTATACAATTTATGGTGCATTTCTAAGCGTGCATATATTTTGAATAAAAGAGATTTATTGACTCTAATATGATGATTTATAAGTAAATCTATAGCGAACCTGCTCCTTCCCTCTAGCAGGGGGAAGGCTGGGATGGGGGTTGAAAGTTTGCATCCGTGCGACGATTTCAACCCCCACTGCATCCCCTCCCCCTGCTAGGGGGAGGGGATGCAGTGGGTAGCAAAGAGTTGTGTAGATACTTAGCGGTTTTACCCTTCCCCCTTTCCTCTTCACCCTTCTCTATTTATTAAAATCCAATGTGCCTGCCATCATTAAATGCTCAAATGTGCTCAGTGGCACGATGGTTTCCAGCGCGTAGCGCACAAAAAAAGTACCTGCGACGGAGGTGGGGAATTCGTGGACGGGATGCCCCAATGCCAATTCCAACAACAGCGCGGGCAAATTACGTCCCACGCCTTGTGAGAGATAAATCCAAGCGGGAAAACGCGGGTTGATTTCGATGAGGTGATATTCGCCTTGAGCATCGCGCATGACTTCCACTTCCAACGGGCCGCGCCAATTCAAAGCCGCCACCAAGCGTCCTGCCGCCGCAGAGAGGTTTTCATCCAAGGTGGAAATGCCCGCCCAGGCTTTGCCTTTAGAAGTCAGGGCGCGTTTTTTCATCATCACTTCGCCCAATAATTTGCCCGCGCCATCGCCCACGGCGGTGAGGTTGTATTCCTCGCCCGCGACAAAGCGTTGCGCCAATACGGGCAAGCCCCATTCCGCCGCGACTTTATAAAAAGCAGTCGTGGCTTCTTCCGCGTTGTAAACGACTTTGGCATCGTAAAACACGCCTTTCACCACCATGGGGTAGTGCCAGCCTTCGTTATGGCAGGTGTGGAAAAAATTGGGATGGGTTAAAGCGCGTAATTCGGGGCAATGCACCTCGGCAAGTTCGCACAACTCAGGCAGTTGGTCTTTGGCGCGGCGCGTGAGTTGCTCGGCGGTCGGCAAAAAAGTGCGTATGCCGATGGCTGATAAACGGGGTGCGAGCAACACCATCAGGGGTAATTCTGCATCTAAACAGGGAATCAAAACATCAATCGGATCGGCTTGGTGAATCAAGCTCAAGCGTTCCAGCAAGACTTCAGAGCCATGCAGCGGATAGGCAATCAGATGCGAGGCATCGCAAAATTCCGACAAATACAGCCCAGGGTCAAGCGCGTCATAGCCCAGTCCGATAATGCGCACACGGTCGCCATATTGTTCGCGCAAACAACGCGCCACCGCCAAGCCAGGTCCAGGGCTTTCGGGCAAGGCGTTCATGCCCGTGATGGCAACGGTGATGACGCGGCTCATTTGAACGCGCTCCGTAATGCCGTGGCAAATTCGAGGACATCGCGCTCGGCAACGGAATAGCTCACCTCAAATTCTGCTTGTAGCGTGGCGATAATGTCTGTCCAGTCTTCGGTTTTTTGCAATAAGCGCAAGATAGACAGCCCGCTCGTATTGACGGTAAAACTGTTGCCCGTCACAGGGTCAAACACAAAACCACTGTCACTTAACGCAAGGCGAGTGAGTAGGGCTTGCTTGGGAAATTCAACGGCTTGTCCGTTCATGGTGTTTCCTTGGTAAGTGGAGAGTTAGGGAGACGCTGATTAAATCTTCCGTTCGTGGTGAGCCGTGAGCTTGTCGAATGGTCGAACCATGAATGGAATATTTAATAAAATTGATGTGTTAAATACCCCCTTCGACAAGCTCAGGGTGAACGGATTGAATCAGTGCCACCTTAGTTGCTAATTGGTTGTATTGGCATGAATTAACGAGGTGGATGGGGTGGGCGGTCTGGGCGGGCAAACAGCCCTTGCGGCGAGGCGGTGCACGTTGCCGCGACTTTTTCGCCTGATGGAATTTTATGTTGTATGACAGCACCTTCTTTTTTGCCCTTGCAATCCGCAAACGCGCTGGGCGGTGGGGTATGGTGCGGCGGTGGATTCTTTTCGCAGGCGGGAAGGGCGAACAATCCTTGTGGTGATGCCGTGCAAGTAGCGGCAATTTTTTGTCCCGAAGGCGTGACATGTTGTACCGTGTCCCCTGCTTTTTTGCCTTTACAACTTTCAAAGGCCTGTGGCGGCGGGGGGCAACCCTGTGCGGGCGGTTGCGCTGGGGTCGCAGTGGGTGCCGCGAATGTCGCGGTAGTCCATCCCAGTAGTAAGAGGCAGATTGCAAGTTTTTTCATGATACTCCCCATGTCAAAGTGGTCGTTGATCTGGCGTGCATTAAAACCTGTTTAAATGACAACTTTTCCCACAGAATGGTTACGATTTTGTAATGAGATGGATGCGCGCCTTAGCGTATCCTTTGCAGTTATTCACGGGTTCTCAGCAAAACTGAAAGAGGAACGACAATGAAAATTTTGCTAGTTGAAGACGAACGGCGGATTGCCGATTTTGTGTGCGCGGGCTTTAAGGAGCAAGGCTTTGTGGTGACGCATTGCGACGAGGGCAACGCGGGTTTTGATGCCGCCAGCAGTGGCAATTTCGATGTGATCGTGCTGGACATTATGTTGCCAGGGCGCGATGGCTTGTCCATTTTGAAAGGCTTGCGCCGCGAAGGGAATGCCACGCCTGTGATTTTATTGACCGCTCGCAACGAATTAGATGACCGCGTGGATGGGCTCAATTTGGGCGCGGATGATTACCTCGCCAAACCTTTTTTTATGGAAGAATTGATTGCCCGTATTCATGCCATGTTGCGGCGTATTTCGGGTGAGCGGCAAAATGTGTTGGTGGTGGGGAATTTGCGCCTAGACCGCATCAGCCGCGAAGTGGCGTGGGCAGGGCATACCATCGACCTGACCCGCCGCGAATTTAATTTGATCGAATATCTGATGCGTTCCCCAGGGCGCGTATTCACCCGCACGCAAATTTTGGAACACGTTTGGGGCTATGATTTTGACCCCAGTACCAATGTTGTAGATGTGTGCATTCAGCGCATTCGCAAAAAAATCGTCGCGCTGAATATGAACGACCAAGAACCGTCGCCGATTGAAAGCGTGCGCGGCGTGGGGTATCGCTTCCATAAACCGCATACGGATGTATAAGGTGGGAAGGGAGAGGGGAGAAGAGGGAAGGGTAATGTCCTCGCATCCTTTGTTAGAAAAGGTAGTTTTACCCTTCTCCCTTCCCTCTTTCCCCTTCACCATAAAGTATTTCTTTCTCCCTCCCTAAAAGGGTCATTCTATGTTCCACTCTTTTCGATTACGCGTTGCCGTCTTATCCGCCTTGCTGTCGGGCATTGCGCTGGCGGGGTTTGGTTTGTTTGCTTGGTGGGTGGTGTATGACATTAAAGTGAATCAAATCAAGTTGGATGTCGTGTCCTATGCCGAACGCGAATCACGGCGCAGACAACCGCCTGATTTTTGGCAGCATTTTGAAGGTCAGGTCTTGCCGAGTACCTTGGGCGTGCGCAATTCGCAGCATTTGCTGGTGCTGATTCAAGATGACGAGGGGAATGAGGTTTACCGCTCCGCGCATTGGTCGAATCAGTTGGATAGCACGCAGTTCCATTGGCAATCTTTTCCGCAGGCATCGGGGCAGGAATCTTTCCATCCCCCGCCACCTGATGCGCCGCCGTTCGACGCTCCCCGCCCTGACGCACCCCCGCCAAATGGCGAACGCCCTCCATTTGGTGAACACGCCCCACCACCGCATAACATCCGCTCCGCTGCCTCATTGTTGACCTTGAAGACTCACGGATCGACATGGCACATTGGGCTGGCAAGCTCTCCGCGTGGGCGGGTAGCGATTGCGGTCAATGTGGCAACCATTCAAAAAGACATGGCGGTGATTCGCAATAGCTTTTTGTGGGCGATGCCGATGGCATTGATTTTAATTGGGTTCGGGGCGTGGTTTATTTCAGGGCGGGCGTTGCGACCCGTGAATCGTCTGGTCGAATCCGTGCGTAATGTGACCGCGCAAGGGCTGCATCAGCGCGTGCCGCCGATCCGCGAAGCGCGTGAATTTGAAGCTTTGGTCGAGGGGTTTAACGCCATGCTGGAACGCTTGGAAACCAGCTTTCACCAAGCCTCGCGTTTCTCGGCGGATGCGGCGCACGAGTTGAATACTCCTCTGACGATTTTGCAAGGGCAAATCGAACACGCCATGAACCAAGCTGAAGCGGGATCCGCCATTCAAACTTCACTCGGGATTATTCTGGACGAAGTGCGGCGGCTGTCGTCGATTTTGCGCAAATTGCTGTTGTTGTCCAAAGCCGATGCAGGAAAATTACGCCTGAAACTCACCCCATTTGATCTCTCCAGCGCGCTGCTGGAGCTGATTGAAGACACGCACATGTTAGCCCCTACCCTCAACGTCACAGGCGACATTCCGCCACATTTAACGATTGATGCTGATGAAGAATTGTTTCGGCAGGTATTGTTAAACCTGATGAGCAATGCCATCAAATACAACCTTCCCAACGGTTGGATACATTTTTCCGTGCTATCTAGCCCGCAACAACTCACGCTGATTGTCGCCAACGCCTCGGCAGGGATTCCCATAGATGCCACGCACAAAATTTTTGAACGCTTTTACCGCGTGGATGCGGCGCACAGTCGTCAGATAGAAGGCGTGGGCTTAGGATTAAGCCTGTCCAGAGAAATTGTCCGCGCCCATGGCGGCGAACTGAGCTTAACCTTGCATCCCAACCACGAAGTGCGCCTCGCCTTGGTCATACCGATTGCGCAGATTGCGGCAGAACCAACTCGCCGAAAATGACAAGTTCAGTGAGTAGGGTGCGCCGTGCGCAAGAGGGATTTACGTATTGCATTGAAATTAAATGATTTTTCCGCGTGCGCATAGCGCACCATACTAGGCTTTAAGTGGAGTTCCTCGATCTCAATGCGCGCTTTCTGGCACTCCACAACACGATTGACCAAACGGCAGCAGCCACGAGGCATGGAATTGCGGAGGTTGTCAGCGCGTCGCCGAACGGGCCAAGTGATGATGGGGTCACAGACATGATTAAGATTCCGCAGCAGCCGAGAGCCGCAAAGATGCCTGGAGTGAGGAGTCTCGTCTTGGGCGACAACGGTAAGTCTTGGGTGGTCTTTCTCGCCTCTTCGCGCCACGCAAATATTGCAGCGGCTACAAGCAGGGGAAGTGTCAAGAAAAACGAGACGGTGATAAAGGGACCAAGGACGGGGTGCTCGCTGGCGTGCCCCTCCAGCACGGCTAAACCTCCACCTGCGACGATGGTGTTTAGCACAAAGGTTGCAAAGAGTATCGGGGAAAGTGAGTGCATCCGCATAATCGTCGCTAACGTAAAGTAGACATCAAAGTGAGTAGGGTGCGCCGTGCGCACGGGGAATTTCGTATTTTATTGAAGTTAAATGGTTTTTCCGCGTGCGCATAGCGCACCCTACTAGGCTTGCGCGGCTTTTCGCGCAAGGTCCGTGTTAACCGCAGGGTTATGCGTCCTTAAATAAATCATAGAAGGCTGGTTCAGATCGCACCGCATTAAGATGGACTGATCTTTGACAGTAACGTCGAATTTTATTAGGTGACAATTCAATCGCCTGCCTAAGGCTATCTAGGGCAGCATCCCTATTTCCGTCTAGCAGGTGAACTAGTGCTTCGTTGAACAAGAGCACAGCCTTTCCGTGCCCAGTTCGATCACGAAATTCAGCCGCCTGTATCAGTTGCCTCGCGCTAGCGATTTCTCCTTTTGCGGCTTTGCAAAGTGCGTAGTTTGAAAGCGTATATTGGTCACACCGCCCCGCGCGTACAGATTCGGACAAAATCTCTGCTGCTTCGTCGATGAGGCCGTGATGAAGCAATAGGAAACCAGCATCATTGCGGTCGGGAAAATGGTCGAGCAGCCCACGGCGCCGAATGAATGTTAATAGCCCAACCAAAATAACGATGGAAATAAGGCCGCTCACAGGGACTACTGCAACGGAATAGACGTTGAGCTTCGAACGGAGAGTTGTTGAATCGGTAACATTTCGCTTCTGTTCTTCACCCAGTGTTGCTTCGCTTCGAACGTCAATCGTTGGTTTTTCAGCCTCTGAAAGTAGCAGGTTGATGGTTACTGATTCTTTCGGAAGTAATGTTTCATAAGCTACTCGCAAGCTCTTTGCTGTCTTTTCCTGGGCAATCTCGCGCAGCCCTCTTTCAGCATTAACTGCGACATCGCGAATTTGTGAGGCCTGGACGCCGATGACTATCGAGACCTTCTTCGCAGCAACTCCGCCCTCGTTTGAAACGGTAACGGTGCTGAACGAAAGATTTTGCGTACTTCCAGTAAATGATGCAGTTTGATTGAGCGAATAGGTTAACTTCTCAACCTTCTTCTCATCGGGCTCCTTCGTCGCGTAATACACACTGACCCCACCAAGCACTGTCACTGTGAGAGATGCGACTGCGCCGACAAGTACATCACGCCATTTCATAGGTCACCTGTGCTGGGAGATTGGACGCATAACGTAAAGTAGCCACCAAAGTACAACTAAATGTTTTAGCTGGACAGGTGGATAATTGGTTTTTCATGAAAAATATTTGATTTATATCAATGTTGAGCGTGATTTTAGCACGCCCTCATTTTTAATCATAAAAATCTGAAACACACCTGCGATGCTTGAAATTTTGCCACCCCACATCCTCCCAGTCTGCATGAGTTCATAGATGTGATTAGCGTGGCGTAATCGCACGCATTTCAATTATCCCTGCCACCTCGCCATCAATTTCAACTGAACCAAGCGCGATTTCAGCCTTTCGGGAATAGCCCATAATCAACCACCATCCCCACAAAGATCACCGCGCCGAACCAGTTGTTGTGCAGAAATGCCTGAAAACAATGTTCGCGTTGGCGGGTGTGGATGAGGGTGTAGTGATAGGCGGCGATGCCTGCCGCAATGAGTAGGGAGAGGTAATAGGCGAGTCCTAAACCAGCCATGTACCCGACCAGCGCGAGCAGCCCCAAGGTGATGGCATAGCATGACATCACGGCAATGACATCGTATCGGCCAAAGAATAACGCTGAGGAATGGATGTTCAGATGGATGTCGTCATCTCTATCCACCATGGCGTATTCCGTGTCATACGCAATTGCCCAAAACACATTGGCGAGCAGTAGCAGCCATGCAACAGGTGGGACGGTGTTGTTCAATGCGGCAAATGCCATGGGAATGCCAAAGCCAAAGGCGATGCCGAGATAGGCTTGTGGAATGGCAAAGAAACGCTTGGTAAACGGGTAGCTGGCAGCCAGCACAACGGCAGGAATGGACAGCAAAATCGTCAGTCCATTCAGCGGGAGTACGAGCAGAAACGCACACAATGCCAAGCCTGCGGCTAACCACAATGCCTCGCGCGAGGTCACTTTGCCGCTGGTAAGCGGACGTTCGCAGGTGCGTTTAACGTGTTTGTCAATATGACGGTCAGCGTAGTCGTTGATGACACAACCCGCTGAGCGCATCAGCGTAGTACCCAATACAAAAATACCAACGATCCACCACGCAGGCTGACCTTGCCCTGCGATCCATAACCCCCAAAGCGTCGGCCATAGCAGTAATAAAATCCCGATGGGGCGATGTAAACGAGCGAGTTGGGTGTAGAGCGTTAAGCGGTAAGTGAGGGACATCGTGGGTAGGTCGAGCTTAGCTCAACAAAAATTAAGGCAGTTTTTAAAGAGTGGATAAGTCATTAAGCTGTTAGTCGTTAGCTTTTAGTTGGTAGCGCATACACAAATATTTGCAATATATTCAGGTGGGTATGCTTGTTTTTTCTGGCTAACTAACAGCTAGCGACTAACGACCCAATTATTTGTACGCAACACCTTAGCCATAAACGATGAAAAGAGAGGAGGATAAAGCCTAGCATTAGGGACGCATCCCTAGCAAACGTTGACCTTGTTGCCCGACCAATGCGTTGAGTGCTTCGGGGGCAGGGGGAGAGTTAGCTTGAGGTGGGGCGACAATGGGCGCGATAGGAGGGGTAATGAGTACCTGTCCTGTCGCAGGTGTGGCGCGCACTAAGTCCAAGCGTTCCAATACGCCGTGATATTTGATTTCTACATGGTCTGCATAAACGTGTTCCAATACCGCACCAGCCGTGATTTCGCTGCCCAAGGTAAAGGCGAGATCTTTTTGCCCAATGTTGAAAATCGCCGCCACGCCTTTTTTACCTTCTCCCGCAAATACGCCGTGTAATTTGTATCCTAATGCGCTCAGCGTTTGCGTTGCTACGACGGACGATACGGGGGATTCGGAAACGCCGAATAAATGCGCATTGGTGATAGGCTCAATTGACAACGGTGTGAAGGCAAGCGGATCGCGAGTCAACGGGGCGAGGGTGGCGGATGGCGTTACAAAAATCCAAGTCCAATAAGCCAATAGCCAACAACAGGCTGCGATCATGCCCCAGAACAGTGTCGTCAGCCCATATTGATGGGTTTTTTTATGGTGTAGTAGCGCGGGAATGTGCGTGAATGTGTTCAGAGAAATTTGTTTCAAGCGGTGGATCATACGTGTTTGTCCAGAAATTCAGTGCGATAGCGTATCTAACCCAATGAAGTTGTCATTGTAATCATAAAACACGTTTCGTTTAATACTGTTTTATAGCGGAAGCTATTGTACGATGCGCAATGATGAACGTTGGGCGTAGCCGCGTTTTTATATGACAGAGCAAAGGGAATCGTATGCGTTATCGTGATTTGCGTGATTTTATCGCGCAGTTGGAGAAAATAGGCGAATTAAAGCGCGTCAGCACGCCTGTTTCGCCCGTGTTGGAAATGACCGAGATTTGTGACCGTGTGCTGCGGGCACAAGGTGCGGCAGTGTTATTTGAAAAACCTGTGGGTTACGACATCCCCGTGTTAGCCAATTTATTTGGCACACCTCGCCGCGTGGCATTGGGCATGGGCGAAAATGAGGTCAGCGCGTTGCGCGAAGTCGGCAAATTATTGGCATTTTTAAAAGAACCCGAACCGCCCAAAGGTTTAAAAGACGCGTGGGACAAGTTGCCGATTTTGAAACAGGTGATGAATATGTCGCCGAAAATTTTATCCAGCGCGCCGTGCCAAGAAATTGTATGGGAAGGCAATGACGTGGATTTAGGGCGGCTGCCGATACAACATTGTTGGCCTGGAGACATTGCCCCGCTGATTACTTGGGGCTTGGTGGTCACACGTGGCACGCAAAAAACGCGGCAGAATCTGGGCATTTATCGTCAGCAAGTCATCGCACCGAATAAAGTCATCATGCGCTGGTTGGCGCATCGCGGCGGCGCGTTGGATTTTCAGGATTGGTGCAAAACGCATCCAAATACGCCGTTTCCTGTCGCGGTGGTCATTGGCGCAGACCCCGCCACGATTTTAGGCGCAGTGACCCCCGTGCCAGATTCTTTGTCGGAATATCAATTTGCAGGCTTGTTGCGTGGCAGCAAAACCGAATTGGTGAAATGCTTGAGCAGTGATTTGCAAGTGCCTGCTTACGCGGAAATCGTGCTGGAAGGGGTGATCCACCCCAACGAAACCGCGCTGGAAGGGCCTTACGGCGATCACACGGGGTATTACAACGAGCAAGATCGTTTTCCTGTGTTGACCATCGAACGTATCACCATGCGGCGCGACCCGATTTATCACTCCACCTACACAGGCAAGCCGCCCGACGAACCCGCCATGTTGGGCGTGGCGTTAAACGAAGTGTTTGTCCCGCTGCTGCAAAAGCAATTTAGCGAAATTGTCGATTTTTACCTCCCGCCTGAAGGGTGTTCTTATCGCATGGCAGTGGTCAGTATTCGTAAACAATACGCAGGACACGCCAAACGGGTGATGTTCGGCATCTGGTCGTTTTTGCGCCAGTTTATGTACACAAAATTCATTATCGTGGTCGATGATGACATTAACATCCGTAATTGGCAGGAAGTGATTTGGGCAATCGCCACCCGCGTTGACCCCGTGCGTGACACTTTGCTAGTCGAAAATACGCCGATTGATTATTTGGATTTTGCCAGCCCCGTGTCGGGATTAGGCGGTAAGATGGGCTTAGATGCCACCAACAAATGGACAGGCGAAACGCAGCGCGAATGGGGAACACCCATCGTGATGCGCGATGACATCAAAGCCAAAGTCGATGCGATGTGGGGAGAGTTGGGGTTGTAGGCGTGATAAATTCACCTGATTGTAAATTGCCGTGGATAAGCTGTTAGTTGGTAGTTGGTAGTTGGTAGTTGGTAGTTGGTAGTTGGTAGTTGGTAGTTGGTAGTTGGTAGTTGGTAGTTGGTAGTTGGTAGTTGGTAGTTGGTAGTTGGTAGATAGGCGCAACGCATACACAACTATTTGCTAGGGAAACGCTGATTAAATCCGTTCGCCCTGAGCCGTGAGCTTGTCGAACGGTCGAAGGGTGGGCGGATTTAATGCACTGATTTTATTAAATCCTCCGTTCATGGTTCGACTTGCTCACCACGAACGGAAGATTTAATCAGCGTCTCCCTATATATTCATGCAAATATGCTTGCATCACACTTAGCTAACTAACGACTATTAGCACGCAACACTTTAAGGTAGTCTCTCAAAATCTAAAACCCAAGGAAAATCACCATGAAGAGCTCATCTCATCTAACACTCCCGAAACTGTTGTTAGGGTTATTGATTGTGGTGCCTAATTTTGCCGAGGCGCATGTTGGCATTGCGGCTGCCAGTGGCTGGGCGGATGGGGTGTTGCATCCATTGTTGGGGGTCGATCACCTTTGCGCCATGTTGGCGGTTGGGGTATGGGCGAGTCAGTTGGGCGGACGCGCTGTGTGGGGGTTGCCGCTGACTTTTGTCAGTGTGATGGCGTTGGGTGGATTCTTAGGCATGAGTGCTTTGCCGTTGCCTTTTGTGGAAGGTGGCATCGTCTTATCGCTGTTGGTGCTGGGCGTGTTTATTACCCGTGCGCAGCGTTTATCTTTAGGACTCGGCGCGCTGATCGTGGGCGGGTTTGCGGTGTTTCACGGTTATGCACATGGGGCGGAAATGCCGAGCGACGCATCAGGTTTAAGCTATGCCTTGGGCTTTATATTGACCACTTCCCTGTTGCATATCGCGGGCATTTTGCTGGCGCAAGCCCTGATTAAGCAGGGTCGTCCGCAAGGTGTGCGGGGATTGGGTGTATTAATTGCCTTAATGGGCGCGGCGTTACTAGGCTGATATGCACGAAATGTCCTTGGCGGAAAGCGTGCTGAACATCATCGAAGAGGCGGCGCGCACGCAGCATTTCCAATCAGTACGCCGTGTGGTGTTGGAAATTGGCAAGTTATCGGCAGTCGAACCTGATGCCATGCGTTTTTGTTTTGACGCGGTGATGCGCGGCACGTTAGCGGAAGGCGCGGAATTGGAAATTATCGAAACGGCGGGTGCAGGGATGTGTTTAGCCTGTGGGGCGGCGGTGGAGATGCAGGCGCAATATGGCTTATGCCCCAGATGCGACAGCCCACGTTTGCAGATTACAGCAGGGAATCGTATGCGGGTGCAGGACTTAATCGTAGCCTAATCGAAAGGATATTTATGTGTGGCACATGTGGTTGTGGGGGTCGGGAGGCATTGATTGCAGGGAAAAAGTCCTCTCGCGCGCCGCGCACAGGCACGACCGCTTTTCGCGCTGTTCCTGCCGACACGCAGCCTGAGCTCGACCCAATGGAATCGCGATTGATACGCGTCGAGCGGGATTTGTTATCGCAAAACGACCAGCAGGCGGCGGACAATCGTCGCGAATTTGCCGCATCTCATACGCTCGCGCTGAATCTGGTGTCCAGCCCTGGCTCAGGCAAAACCACCTTGTTGGTGCGCACCTTGCAGGCACTGCATCCGCATACTCCGATGGCGGTGATTGAAGGCGATCAACAAACCGAGTGCGATGCCGAACGCATCCGTGCCACGGGGGTCAATGCGATACAAATCAACACGGGCAAAGGCTGCCACCTAGATGCTGCCATGATCTCGCACGCGTGGGCGCAACTGGCGATGCCTGAAAATGGGCTACTGTTTATTGAAAACGTTGGCAATTTAGTGTGCCCTGCGGCATTTGACTTGGGCGAAGCCGCCAAAGTCGTGGTGCTATCCGTCACAGAAGGCGAAGACAAGCCCCTGAAATATCCCGATATGTTCCGCGCCGCGCGCCTGATGCTATTGAATAAATGTGACTTGCTACCTTATTTAAACTTTAATGTGGAGCTGGTGATTGCCAACGCCCGCCGCGTCAATCCCGATATTGAAATCATCCAACTATCCGCCACCACGGGCGAAGGCATGGACGATTGGTTGGCGTGGTTAGGCAAAGCGCGTAACGCATGAATGCCAAGTTGCATGCGTGTGTGCAGCACGTGATTCGCTTGCCACATGCCGTGCCGCCGATCTTGGCGATGGGCGCGTGGTTCAATAATACTTTGTGTCTCGCGGTGGGCGATTACGCCTATTTGACCCAATCGGTAGGCAATCTCGATACGCCCGAAGCCTGCCGCGCCCATGCGCTTTTGGCGAGAAAACTGTTGTCTGCGCTGGATGAACCTATACACACCATTGCCCACGATTTACACCCCGACTTTTATTCCAGCCGCTTGGCGGCTCAGCTTGCTGCGGAATTGAATGTCCCTTGCATTGCCGTGCAACATCATCATGCCCATCTCGCCGCCGTGTGTGCGGAACACGGCATCGTTCAGCCCGTTTTAGGCTTGGCATTGGACGGCGTGGGATTGGGGACGGATGGCACGGCTTGGGGCGGTGAGTTGCTGCAAGTGCACGGCGCAGACTGTCAACGTCTCGGTCATCTGCACCCTTTGGCTTTGGCGGGCGGGGATCGTGCCGCGCAAGAACCGTGGCGTATGGCGGCAGCGGTTTTGCACGAACTGGGGCGCAATGCTGAAATCGTGAGTCGATTTGGCGATCAAGTAGCCGCACCCACAGTATCTACCTTGTTACAACGCGACCTCCACTGCCCGCGCACCTCCAGTATGGGGCGGGTGTTCGATGCCGCAGCGGGTTTGCTAGGTTTGTGTGCAGTGATGCAGCATGATGCACAAGCTGCCATCGCTTTGGAACAAGCAGCCACGCGCTATTTGCAACACCACGATGCGCCGCCCGCGTTGGCACAAGGTTGGCACATCAGTGCGACAGGGCTACTCGACCTGCTGCCCACTTTAGCGTATTTGACTGAAACATCGGATGTCGAACGCGCCGCAGCGATTTTTCACCAAACCCTTATCGCCGCGCTGACTGAGTGGGTACAATACGCCGCGCAACAAACAGGGATACACACGGTGGCATTAGGTGGCGGTTGTTTTTTCAATCAACTGCTTAGCGCAGGACTACACGCATCTCTACCAGCGGCTGGATTTAAGATACTCACCGCACAAGCCATCCCGCCCAACGACACCGCAATTGCCCTGGGACAAGCATGGGTGGCGGCGCAATCATCGTTTTAGATTGGTGCAATCCGACCCACCTTATTTTGAAAGGATCTTTATGTGTCTCGCTATTCCTGCTCTAGTAATTGAATTATTGCCAGATGACATGGCGCGCATAGACTTGGACGGGGTGCGTAAGGTGATTTCCTTATCTTTGGTCGAAGGCGCGAAGGTGGGGGATTATGTGATTGTGCATGTGGGTTATGCCTTGCAGTTGCTCGATCCTGACGAAGCCGCACAGACTTTGGCATTGTTTGCCCAATTGGGTGCGCAGTCATGAAATACGTCGATGAATTTCGGGATGGTGAACTGGCGCAGCATCTGATTGCCCGCATCGCGGCGGAAGTGCAAGCCGATCGCGCGTATCGTTTTATGGAGTTTTGCGGCGGGCATACCCATGCGTTGTCGCGATATGGTTTGTTGGATCGTTTGCCGCCTCAAGTGCAGATGATCCATGGCCCTGGCTGCCCCGTGTGCGTGTTGCCGATTGGGCGGGTGGATTTGGCAATACGGCTGGCGTTGGAGCGTGAGGTGATTTTGTGTAGCTACGGCGATTGTTTGCGCGTACCCGCCTCGCATCAGATGTCCTTGCTCAAGGCAAAAGCGCAGGGTGCGAACGTGCAAATGGTGTATTCCCCCTTGGACGCGCTGACCATCGCCCAACAGCATCCGCATCGTGAGGTGGTGTTTTTGGCGATTGGTTTTGAAACCACCACGCCGCCTACCGCCAGTATGATTTTGCAGGCGAAAGCGCTGGGCTTGGAAAACTTTTCAGTATTGTGTAACCACGTGTTGACCTTGCCCGCGATGCAGGCGATTTTGACGCAAATGGGCGATGTGCCATTGCACGGACTGGTCGGTCCCGCCCATGTTTCCACGGTGATCGGCTCCGCACCTTATCAGCAGCTCGCCACGGATTTTGCCATGCCGATTGTGATTGCGGGCTTTGAACCGCTGGATTTGTTGCAAGCGATTTTGATGTTGGTGCGTCAAGTGAATACGGGACGTGCCGATGTGGAAAACGAATTTACCCGTGCCGTCACGGCACACGGCAACGCCAAGGCGCAACGGCTGGTGGCGGAAGTATTTGTGATTCGCCCTTCATTTGAGTGGCGTGGGCTGGGCACCTTGCCCGCGTCGGGCTTGTGTTTGCGGGGAGAATGGACGGATTTTGATGCGGAACAGCGTTTTCCAGAACTGGTTTATACCGCCGTGCCCGATCAAAAAGGCTGCGAATGTGCTGCCGTATTGCGCGGCACTACCCGTCCATCGGAATGCAAATTGTTTGGCACAGTGTGTACGCCCGACAACCCCATAGGCGCGTGTATGGTCTCCTCTGAAGGCGCATGCGCCGCGCATTACACCTATAGACGGTTTGCTCAGTAGATGATGACTTTCATTTAAATGCAATTTTTCTGTACTTAAATTGGATTTGCTGCATAATAATTGCTCCTATAGTCCATTATTTGCGAGATTTCTGTATGTTGATTGAATTCTCAGTTGAAAATTTTCTCTCTTTCCGCGAAAAACAAACCTTTTCGATGGTTGCAGTGCCGCGATTAAGAAAGAAAGAAAATGTTTTTACACCCGACGTGCAAGGAGAGAAATTACCCAAATTACTAAAAGTTGCTGCCATCTACGGCGCAAACGCATCGGGCAAAAGCAATTTGGTTAAGGCACTTGGATTAGTGCACGAATTTGCAAATCGCCAACCTAGTACACAAGCATCCTGTCTTCCTGTTTCTCCTTTTCGTTTTGATCCCCTTTTGGCGGAACAACCCAGCCGCATTGAGCTGCATTTTGTAACGGCGGGACAACGCTATTTGTTTGAATTAGCGGCGACCAAGGAACGGATTGTGGAAGAACGACTAACCGCGTTCCCTAATGGCAAAGAAACCTTGTTGTATGAGCGAATTAACGCTGCCGCAAGTGAGCAATATACGATGGGGAAAACACTAGAGGGTGAAACGGCTTTGCATACGGTTTGGCAAAAACTCACCAATTCTAAAACCTTGTTTATTGTGCAAGCGGTTGCAAACAGCAGTGACAATATGAGCCAACTTAAAAAGCCCTTTAATTGGTTAGCATCTGGAGTGTTTGTTGTTGGGGAGGATATGAGTCCTTTTACTACTGTAGCTCAAAGATTAGCTAAGAACAGTCCTGAATTTGCGAGTGAAATAGCTTTATTCCTACAACAGATTGATGTTCCTGTGGCACATATTCAATTTGAACCAACCATACAGACCGCTGAACTTGGCTCAGAATCCCTCATTAATACTTTAGAACAAGCAAAGTCTCCAAGTGTGGAGCATAAGACTGTTTTTACTCACAAAACAGCACTGGGTGAAGCCTTATTTGAGCTTAGTGAAGAATCCAAAGGAACGCAAAATTTAATTGGATTTTGGCTTCCTTGGACAATGATGGTGTGGTCTGCAACATCACGAGCAGCATCACAAGTATTAGTTGTAGATGAACTAGATAGTAGCTTGCATCCCAATATCGTCGCCAGTTTAATCAAAAAACACCTTGAGGCAGAGCAGTTTACGCAACTCATTTTTACCACCCACGATACGCACCTCATGGATACCAAATTGCTGCGCCGCGACCAATTTTGGCTCACAGAGCGCGATGAAAACGGTGCGACGCAACTACGTTCTATCCACGATTTTGAGGGGCGAGAAGGTGAAGACTTGGAAAAACGCTATTACGAAGGACGCTATCGCGGACTTCCGTTTATTCGTTAGGAAATCCAAAATGGCATTTACGCCCAAGTTACGTCAACCTCGCTTTCAGCCGCAACCGAAAGTCTTGCTGCTTTGTGAAGATAGCAAATCAGGATTGAAATACTTTGAGGATGCGGCTCGTAGCCATTGCTTTCGCATTCATCGCGAAACCTTAACCATTGAGCATTGCGGGAAGACAGACCCCAAAGGGATTGTTGAGAAGGCCGTTTCGCGTCAAGCTAAGTTTGACAAAATTTATTGCGTCATAGATTGGGATATGCGCGATGCGCTTGAGGATGCCATTCAACATGCCAAGAAAACCAAAAAAGTCGAAGTTATTTCTTCTTATCCCTGTTTTGAGTTTTGGCTACTGCTTCATTTTGGCTATACGCGAAAGCCTTATAGCACCAAGGGTGAGGAGTCGATTACAAAAGCCTTGAGCAAAAAGCCCAATATGGAAAGCTACGACAAGGGCGACAAAACGAACCTTTTCGATTTGCTTTTCGACAAGTTTCCCGCTGCACGTCAAAATTCTGCAAAAGTGCTTGCCGAAGCGTTGAACGATGCAAGCATGAATCCCAGTACAGAAATTCACCTACTGATGGACATTTTTTGAGAAGCTATCCAAACCACAGCCTATTATTCCAAAATGAACCTCACTATCCGTTCACGCGCCAAATTGAGTTTGTTTCCGTGCGTCACGGCTCGAAATAAATAGTCAAATCATCATCTTGAGTCCGTTTAAACATCCTATCTTCCCTCTTGATTTTTGCCGTCTCAAAACTTCGGTTAAACTGAGCGGATGAAACCAACCCCCGCATGGAACAGAGCTGCACTGTTGCAATCCCCCTTGTTCGCCCCGCTGCACCCTGTACTCGCTGACTTCCACGTTGCGGGTTTCCCTGCGCTGGCGGATTACAACGCGCTGCTGGCGGCGCAGCAGCCTGCCATCGTGGCGCAAAGTGGCGCGACCATTCGCTTCGTCCCGCAGGAGTGCGGCAAGTTGCCGTTCGAGCGGCAATATGAGCCGCGCTGTTATTTGCAGGGCGAAGTGCCGACGCGTTCGGATAACTGGCACGATCTGCTCAATGCGCTGGTGTGGCTGGCGTATCCCCACACCAAGGCGGCAATCAATGCGCGCCATTATCAGGCTCTAATACAGCAAGAAGCGATGGAATCCAGCAGTCAGCGCGGCGCGGTGCGCGATGTGAATACTTTGCTGGATGAATCGGGCGTGATCGTGCCTTATGCCAATCATCATTCAGGCAACGAACTGGCAGGATTGCTGCGCGACTTCAAATGGAAGGAGCTGTTTTGGCAGCACCGCGAGCAGGTGAGACCTCAATCCGCGCAGCAAGAGATGGACTTTTATATTTTCGGCCACGGTCTGTACGAGAAAGCGTTGCAACCTTATGTCGGCATGACGGGGCAGGGACTGCTGCTGGCGGTGGAACCAGAATTCTTCGGCTGGCCGCTGGATAAGCGGCTATCGCATCTGGATGCGTTGTTGGCTCAGCATCTGGCTGATCCCGAACACTGCCGTCACACCCGCGACTTGTCCCCCGTACCGTTATTGGGCGTGCCAGGCTGGACGGCTGATAATGAAGATTCAGCCTATTACGACAACACGGCTTATTTTCGGGCAGGGCGGCGCGCAGCTTAACCCCGCTTCTGAATCAAGCGGGGCAGACCCGATTCCGCTACCCATAAGGGTTCGCAGACTTCAAACATACGGTGCAATAACGATGGTATTCTTAAGGAGGCTATCTAGATAGCGGGTTATTTGTGAGTTCCACAATTAACCAGTTTGGTTTTATGCAAAATATGGGGGTAATGATGGATGAGCAGGGTATTCGTCGGGCGCAATCGTGTGCAACAGATTCGCGTCAGGCAGCACATGAGTTTCATGCGGCGGTTTCACAGCCCGATATGGAACTGGTTATCTTCTTCTGTTCCAGTGAATATGACCTTGATGTACTGGCTGCTGAAATAGCCCTTTTGTTTGCGGGCGTGCAGGTGGTGGGGTGTACGGCTGCGGGGGAAATCGGACCGCTCGGCTATCGCCAGCATAGTTTATCGGGAGCAAGTTTTGCAGCGGGGCGTTTTGTTGCTGTCAGTGGGTTGTTGAATCATTTGGACACATTTGAACTCACTCAGGGAAATGTCTTCGCGCAAACCTTGTTGCAGCGTCTTGAAAGTAAAGCTCCTGCGGTAAGTCCAGATAACAGTTTTGCGCTACTCCTGATTGATGGTTTGTCGGTGCGCGAGGAACCTGTGGCACATGCCTTGCAGCATGCGTTGGGTAAAATGGTGTTGTTTGGTGGATCGGCTGGTGGCGATCTGCAATTTACGCAAACCTATGTTTATAGTGAGGGACGTTTTCATTCCAATAGTGCCATACTCGTACTGGCACACACTTCCCTACCTTTTACTATATTCAAGACCCAGCATTTTGTGGCGAGCGATGAACGGCTGGTCGTCACGGAAGCGGATGCCACCAGTCGTATCGTCAAGGAAATCAACGGACTTCCCGCTGCCGCTGAATACGCGCGCTTGGTTGGCGTGGCTGAGCATGAACTCAATCCCAAGCGATTTGCGGCTTCGCCCGTGGTCGTGATGATTGACGGTACAGATTATGTACGTTCCATCCAGAAAGCGAATCCTGATGGCAGCCTAACTTTCTTTTGTGCCATTGAAGAAGGCTTAGTGTTTAGGGTGGCGCATGGTGTGAATCTGGTGCAAGGGTTAGAGCGGACATTCGACAATATTCATGCTGAAATAGGACAACCCCAACTCGTTCTGGCTTGCGATTGCGTGCTACGCAATCTGGAAATCACAGCGAACGGTTTAAAAGATCGCGTCGGAGAGGTTTTTCAGCGCAACAACACTATTGGGTTTAGCAGTTTCGGAGAGCAATTCCACGGCATACATGTCAACCAAACCCTCACAGGTATAGCTATCGGCACCCTGCTAGAGGCTGCCCAAGGGGAAAGCAGTGAATAAAACCGTGGTGGATGAAGTGCCGATTGATGCGGATAAGCAACATTTGCAGCTGGAGATTTTGCGCTTGAACAAAATAATTCAGGCATTGATGAATCGCGCTGAACGCAATTCAAGTCTGCAAGGTTCAGACTTTAGTTTGTTTCAGACCGCAATCACCCTCGAAGAGCAAGTGCGTCGTCGTACCGATGAACTGGAAGCCGCGTTGCGGGAAAATGAGAAAATCACCCGCGCCTTGCGCGAAAGTGAACATAAAATTCGGAAATTAGCCTTTTATGACACATTGACCGAACTGGCTAATCGCCGATTGATGACCGAACGCTTAGGGCAAGCCATGGCGGCGGGAAATCGTAGCCAGTGTTATGGCGCAGTGATGTTTCTTGATTTAGATAATTTCAAACCACTGAATGACACTTATGGACATGATGTAGGCGATTTGCTGCTGATTGAGGTGGCACATCGCATTACGGGTTGCGTGCGTGAAACGGATACCGTGGCACGTTTCGGTGGTGATGAGTTTGTGGTGATGATAGGAGAATTGGATGCGGATCAAGGACTCGCACGATCACAGGTTGCGCTTGTCGCAGAAAAAATTCGTGCTACCTTGGCAGAACCCTATTTTTTGATCCGCAATCAGGGTGAAGCAGCGAATGCCACGGTTGAGCATCATTGCACCTCAAGTATTGGCGTGGTGCTGTTCTTGGGTCACGAAGCGACGCAGGAAGATGTTCTCAAGTGGGCTGACATCGCCATGTATCAAGCCAAAGAAGAAGGGCGCAATCGGACAAAATTTTTTGAGCATTGAATAGTTAGCGGTTAGTTGATAGTTGGTAGGGTGTATATGCGCAGTGCATACATGATTTTTTAATGTATTCATATGGATGTGATCTCAACTAGCAACTAGCAACTAGCAACTAGCAACTAGCAACTAGCAACTAGCAACTAGCAACTAGCAACTAGCAACTAGCAACTAGCAACTAGCAACTAGCAACTAGCAACTAGCAACTAGCAACTAACGCAACACCTTATCAATCAATTCATAACCATTTCCCACAAGGAGTTCGCATGACTGCTGCAAAATCCGTTTATGTCCGTCCCTTGGATTTTAAACATGGGCGGGTGGAAATGAGCCACGGCAGTGGGGGGCGAGCCTCGGCGCAGTTGATTGCCACTTTGTTTGCCGCAGCCTTCGACAATGATTATTTGCGTCAAGGTAATGACGGCGCGGTGTTGCCGATGCCGCCCGCAGGCAGTCGGCTGGTGATATCCACTGATGGTCATGTGGTGTCACCGCTATTTTTTGCAGGCGGGGACATCGGCAGTTTGGCGGTAAATGGCACGGTGAATGATCTCTCTATGATGGGGGCGACCCCATTGTGGTTGTCAGCGGGTTTTATTTTAGAAGAAGGACTGCCGTTAGCCGACTTGCAACGCATCGTACACTCAATGGCACGCGCTGCGCTCGCGGCGGGGGTGTTGATTGTCACGGGCGATACCAAAGTGGTGGAACGCGGCAAAGGCGATGGGGTTTATATCACTACTACTGGCGTTGGGTATGTGACGACACATGCCCTCGCTCCCCAAAATCCCCTCTCCCCCAGCCCCTCTCCCGTAAACGGGCGAGGGGAGGATGTAGCTCCCGCAAGCGGGGAGTTTTGCGTTTCCCCAGCGGGCGATCGAGCGCGGGCGGGGGATGTGATTTTGTTGTCGGGCACGCTAGGTGATCACGGTATGGCGATTATGTCGCAGCGCGCTGGGTTACAATTTGAATCAGAAATTACCTCGGACAGTGCCGCGCTACATAATTTAGTCGCGACGATGTTGGCAACAGGTGCGGATATTCGGGTCATGCGTGATCCGACGCGAGGTGGATTGGCAAGTGCGCTCAATGAAATCGCACAACAATCGGGCGTGGGTATGGTATTGGAGGAAGCGCAGATTCCTGTGAAAAAATCGGTTGCCGCCGCCTGTGAATTTCTGGGCTTAGATCCGCTGAATGTGGCGAATGAAGGCAAGTTGGTGGCGATTTGCGCACTGTCTGATGCAGCGCGGTTGCTAAGCGCGATGCGTGCTCATCCGTTGGCGCGGGATGCTGCAATCATTGGGGAAGTGATTGCCGATGCAGCGTGTTTTGTGCAGATGCAAACTAAGCTGGGTGGCAGGCGCATGGTGGACCAACTGCATGGCGAACCCTTGCCGAGGATTTGTTGAGTGAACCCCTCGCCCACTTGTGAGAGAGGGGCAGGGGAGAGGGTCTACGTTGAGAACTTAAAGCCTTTTTCTCGGAAAAGTTGCAAACAGGTTTGCACGACCTGTGCGTCGTAGAGCGTGCCTTGATGTTGAGTGATTTCTGCCAATGCCGCGTCTATACCCAACCCGGCACGATATGGTCGGTGCGTCACCATAGATTCCACCACATCTGCAACGGATACCAGTTTTGCCGCGAGTAAAATTTGTTCTGCGTGGAGGCCTTGCGGGTAGCCCGAACCATCCTCGCGTTCGTGATGTTGATGCACAATTTCAGCGATGGGCCAAGGAAAGTCGATATTTTTCAGGATTTCGTAGCCATTCTGTGGATGCTCGTTGATGATGCCCATTTCATGCAAGCTGAGATGTCCTGGTTTGCTGAGGATTTCGGCAGGGACGCGAATTTTGCCCACATCATGCACCACGCTTGCCAGCCGAATCCCTTCAATTTCCTCTTCAGGTAGGTGTAGTTCCTGCGCCATGGCAACTGCCAGCTCGGACACGCGGCGTTGATGCCCTGCGGTATAAGGGTCACGCATTTCGACGGTCGCGGCTAATGCGGTGACCGATTCCAGCAGATTGGAGCGTAATTTATGTTCACTTTGTTTAAGCTCCTGTGTCCGTTCATCGACTAAATCTTCCAGTCGATTGCGCAGCCGATTCAATTCCAGATGCGTGCGCACCCGTGCTAAAAGCTCTTCGCGCTGATAAGGTTTGGTGACAAAATCCACTGCGCCGACTTCAAATCCTTGTAGCTTTTCTTGAGTTTCCGTTGCTGCACTAACGAAAATAACAGGGACATCGCGGGTGCAGAACTGGGCTTTGAGTTGGCGACACACTTCAAAACCATCTAATTCTGGCATGCGTATGTCTAGCAAAATAAGATCAGGTGGATTGTTGAAAGCGTAATGCAGCGCAATTGTGCCGTTAATGGCAGAACGAACTTCATAGCCTTCGGCTTTGAGTATGTCGGTTAATAAACGCAGGGAGGCGGGGGTGTCGTCAATAGCAAGTATCTTCCCTTTTTTGGCGGTATCAGTAGCGTCGTTCATGTCTGCGTCAGGCTGGTTTGAAGTGCGGATTGTATCGCGGGATAGTTAAAGTTTTCGGTTAGTTGCATCAGTATTTTGTAAAGTTTGCTATCAACGGCAGAAACTTGTTGAATGACGTGGGTGATGCGGCTGTCATCCAAGCTGTTGAGTGCCTCTAGCAATTGCTGACGGAAGGCTAACGGGAGTGTCGCTAACATTTCAGCCGTCAAAAGATCATGTTCTGGAGCTTGAGCAGGTTGTGTGTCGGCATATACATACTGCACGCCAAGTTGTTCGGCGAGACAGTCGTATATTTCGTGTGCGCGATAGGGTTTGCGCACGATGCCATCCACGCCTGCGGTAATGATTTCATTGTGTTGCTCAAACATGACCGATGCGGTTACAGCGACGATTTTGACTGTTTTGCCGCCAGGTAATGCACGAATATGTCGCGTTGCTTCTAAGCCATCCATTATGGGCATACGTCTGTCCATCCAAATCAAGTGTGGTTGCCACGCTTTGAAGAGTTGCACCGCTTCTTTGCCGTTTTCGGCGAGTTTGACCTGAAACCCCATGTTTTTCATCAATTGCGTCAGCAACATTTGGTTTTCGAGCTGATCTTCAACAATCAAAATGCGGTAGTCAGGTTGTCCTGCGACTAAGCTGATGGCTTCGCCATGTGCCAAGGGGTCAGGGCGGATGACATCACTAGAGGCAATTTTCTCCACGGGTAAGTCGATCTTGAAAATTGTCCCTTTGCCTATGGTGCTGGTCATGCTTAGTGTGCCGCCCATCAATTGGATAAATTGGCGGGTGATGCTGAGCCCTAAGCCCGTGCCTTTTTGTGAGCTATCTTCGCTGAGTTGTACAAAAGGCTCGAAGATTCTGGTTTGATCTTCTGGCTTAATCCCTGTTCCTGTATCTTCAATGTCGACAACAAGATGTGAGGTGTGATTTTCGAGGGTGTTTAAGCGCAGGATGACCCCACCATGCTGGGTAAATTTAATGGCGTTGCCGATGAGGTTAATGAATATTTGGCGTAAGCGAGCCTCATCACTTTTGATATAGCGTGGAAAACGAGAAGATTGGTCTATGTGTAAATACAGCCCTTTGTCATGCGCTCGCACGGACATCATATCGACAATATCGCGCACCAAACCGCCCAAATCAAAGGCCTCATGGCTAATTTGCACTTGCCCCGCTTCAATTTTGGCCATTTCCAACACGTCGTTAATTAGCGTTAACAAATGCTCGCCGCTGCGATTGATAATGTTCAGCTTGTCACGCTGACTTTCTGCGAGATTCTCCTCACGACGTAACAAGCTGGAAAACCCCAAAATGGCATTTAACGGCGTGCGCAATTCGTGGCTCATATTGGCTAAAAATACGCTTTTGGCTTGGTTGGCAGTATCGGCGGCTTGTCGCGCTAAAATGAGCGATTCGGTGCGCTGCTGAACGACTTCTTCCAGATGATTTTTGTATTGCTCCAGCTCGATTTCGGATTTTTTTCGTTCAGTAATATCCAAAATAGAGCCGATGAAATATTGTGGTTGATCCTTTTCATCTCTGAATAAATAGACGGAAAGATTGACCCAAATGACTTCGCCATCTTTGCGAATGTAGCGTTTTTCCATTGCAAATGCGTTGCGCGTGCCATTGAGTAGTTCATTGACATAGGCGAGATCACGGGGTAAGTCTGCAGGAAAAGTGATGTGTTGAAATGAAAATGTGGGTGACAATACTTCTGTTTTTTCATAACCAATAATGCGACAAAACTCATTGTTTATTTGTAGGAATTGCCCAGAAATGCTGACCTGAGCCAGTCCAGCCATCGCATGATTAAACACCACTTGAAAACGAATTTCGTTCTGCAGTTTTGCCTGTTGTTCGGTTTCTATCGTAGTGAGCATGTGTTGTAAATTTTGTGCCAACACCCCAATTTCATCGTGGCGTTCGAGTTCTTCCTGTTGAAAGGCGTATTTGTGATGAGGGTTGTTGGCGACGGTCATTAAACGCGTTAATCCACGCGTCATGCGTCGTGAGAGTGCCTGTGCAATGAAGATAATGACAAACAAAAGGAACAGCGTCATGACCAACCCCGCCCATGCCATTTCACGCAAATTCGCATTGGCGGTTTGTCGAGATAAAGCAATACGTACCCAACCAATGTGGCGATCTCCTGCTTTAATGGGAAAAGCCACATCAATTAGCTTGGAGGTGTTGACCAGAATTTGGGGTGAGGGCGGTTTGGTCAATAAGCTAAGACTGACCTTGTCGTTAAAAAACTGGTCTATATATTCAGGTCGGCTAGATGCCATTATTTCGCCATGCGTATTTTGTACCACGGCAAATTGTAGATCGGCGATGCCCTCTGTGCCCTTGATGACTTCTTGTAAACCGACTACGTCGTCTGATAACAACCAAGAGGTGCTGCTGAAAGACAAAGCGCGGGCGAGTTTTATAGCGTTGTTGTTGCCCTGCTGATAGAGAAAGTCACGTTGGTAGGCGTAGAGGAGGGAACCTGTTGTTAGGATAATGCTTAGCACCACCAGAGAAAATGACCAAGCTAATTGACGGCGGATCGACTTGCTCCACGCGTGGTGAAGTTGTGTAAATAGCGATTTGACTGGATTCATGGGGGGCTGTTCAGTGCTCAATTTCTCTTACGCTCGCAGAAAACACGGCTAAAAAATCACGAACAGGTTGATAAGTTTTATCTGTGGCAGCTTCAAAATGAGTAAGGGGTAAACGTGCCAAAATGACTTTGCCTGATGGTCTATCTTGCAGGCTGAATAACCGTTGGGAAAATTGTGTGGTCAGTGAGATGGGAATATCGTTGCGAACCACCCAACCATTGTTGGGCAACGTATTGGTTTGCCATTTTACCTCCAACTGGCTCGCCTTTTCTGGATGTTCTTTCGTGTACAGTTTCCATGGCACAGGCCAAGTTGCCCCCGCCGCGACATGACCTCGAAAAACGTTTTCAAGAGAGGATTCTTGTGAACCTACATAGCGATTTTCGATGTCATGGTTTACGTTGATACCATGGGTGTGTAAATAGTATTGCGGCATCATGGTGGCGGCCAAGGCGGTGGGCGCAGGGTATGAGACGGCCTTGCCTTGGAGGTCGCTCACCTTTTGAATGCCACTATCCCGCCGTATGAGAATAATGCCGCGAAAATCTGCGTCGTCGCCCATTTTGCCAAAGATATGATAACCATGTTTCAGTGACATGACCGTTTGATAGGGGTTGGGCATCGCAAAGGCAAAATGTCCCGCGTACAGTTTTTTTTCAAACTCAGCATAGCTGCGTGAGGTTTCTAATATAAAGTGAGCCGTGGGAATAGCCGCATTCAAGTCATCCACGATAGGACCATATAATTCCATCAGGCGTTGTGGATTATGCAAAGGATGTATGCCGACAATATATTCTGGGGTATGTTGAGCTTGTTTGGGGGCGAGGGTAGGGTGGTAGGTGCTGTCTGCCGATTCACTACATGCGCTGAGCAATATCACAATTGGTAGCACGACATAAGTATTAATATGGCAAGATAAAGAGCGAAACATGGTCAACCTTTGTAGCAATTAATTTGCAGCACGGGGGAATGTCAACAGCAGGACTCAAATGACAGGCATTCCTAGAGCGCGAAGAATACCCCATTTTCTAGGGGAAATTCAAAATGTTTATTATGATAGATAATAAGCAGTTCGGGCAAACTCACGAAAGGAATGGGCATGGATAGCTCCCGCAGTATTGAACGTTTAATTACAGGTGTCGCCACCTCGGATGGCGCGGGCGTTACACTCACCCGCGTGTTGACGGGAAAATTGCAACGCCGTTTAGATCCCTATTTGATGTTAGATGCGTTTGGTAGCGATGATCCTGACGACTACATCGCGGGATTTCCTGACCATCCGCATCGCGGCTTTGAAACCATTACCTATATGCTGGCGGGACGGATGCGTCATCGGGACAGTGCAGGGCATGAGGGCTTGTTGGAAAACGGTGGCGTGCAGTGGATGACGGCGGGGCGCGGCGTGATTCATTCCGAAATTCCTGAACAAGAAGCGGGTGTGATGGAAGGTTTTCAACTTTGGTTGAATCTACCCGCCTCGCACAAGCTGTGTGAACCTTGGTATCAAGATTTCCCGACGGCGGCAATTCCAGAGTTCACCACGGCTGCGGGTGTGTTGGTGCGGGTGATTGCGGGCGTTAGCCATGGTATCGCGGGTGTAGTGCAGCGTGACTTCACCGAACCCGTGTATTTGGATGTGCATTTACCTGCGAATAGTACATTTACCACCGAGTTGCCGATGACGCATAACGCCTTTATCTATGTGTATCGCGGTGCGGCGCAAGTCGGCGAAACTCAAGTAGATAAACAGCGCATGGGGATTTTGAGCAATACGGCGGATAGTGTGACCATCACCGCGTCAGAAGATACTCGTTTGATTTTAGTCGCGGGCAAACCGCTCAATGAACCCATCGTACAATACGGCCCCTTTGTGATGAACACGCAAGCTGAAATCAATCAAGCACTAGATGATTTTCGTAATGGACGGATGGCGTAATCCCTTGGAGTCCCCTCTCCCGCTTGCGGGAGAGGGTTAGGGAGAGGGGCTTTTTGTTTTATCTTTCCTCACAACCTGCTACATATCCCTCGCTTCGTTCTTCCCACAAATGGGCGAGGGCGTTTATTTCTAATCAACAACAATAAGGAAATTCCATGAGAGCTACACTTTTCACCCCTTACACCCTCGGCAAACTCACTTTATCCAATCGCGTCGCCATGGCACCGATGACCCGTTGCCGCGCGATCGGCAATGTTCCCAATGCGCTGATGGTGCAGTATTACCAACAGCGCGCTGCCGCAGGATTGTTGATCTCGGAAGGTGTGGCGCCCTCTGTCAATGGCTTGGGCTATGCGCGTATGCCAGGATTATTTACCGATGCGCAAGTGCAAGGCTGGCAAGCGGTGACGGCTGTTGTTCATCAAGCGGGTGGGCATATCTTTGCGCAATTGATGCACTGCGGACGCGTCAGCCATGCCGCCAATATGCTGGCGGGTACTAAAATCGTCGCGCCTTCCGCGATTGCTTCACAAGGTGAATTGTGGACGGATAGCCAAGGGCAACAAGCCTTGCCTGTCCCTGAAGCCATGAGTGAAGCCGATATTGCGGCGACCATTGCCGAATTTGCCGCAGCGGCGAGTAATGCGATAGCCGCAGGATTTGACGGCGTTGAATTGCACGCGGCGAATGGCTATTTGCTGGATCAATTCTTGAACGTCGCGTCCAACCAACGCACCGATCAATGGGGCGGCAGTGTAGAAAATCGTATTCGCTTTGTGGTGGAAGTGGCAAAAGCCACGGTGGCGGCGATTGGTGCTGAACGCGTGGGCATGCGTATCGCGCCTTATGGCGTATTCAACAATATGACCCCTGATGCAGAAACTGACGCGCTATTTGAACGTTTAATCGCAGAATTAAATGCCATCGGTGTGGTGTATATCCACATTGTCGATCACAGCGCGATGGGCGCGCCCGAAGTCAGTCCTACGCTCAAAGCCACAATCCGTGCCAACTTCAAAGGTTGCTACATGATGTCGGGTGGCTATGACGCAGCCCGTGCTAACGCTGATTTGGATGCGCAACGCGGTGATTTAGTGGCATTTGGTCGTCCGTTTATCTCTAACCCCGACTTGGTCGAAAAACTGCGCAATAACACAGCCCTCACTGCACCTGATTTCGCGACCTTCTACACCGCAGATGAAAAGGGCTACACCGACTACCCTATCGGCGCGGCATAGTTTACTGCCCATTTTTTCTAAGTGGGTGATGGACTAAGGAATCGCAGATAGCATCCCTTCGACAAGCGCAGGGCGAATGCTGGATTTAATCTGTGTTTCCTTAATGTCCATAGGGTAGGGTGATGGTGACGCGATAAAAATCTTTGCCTCGCTCCACTTCATAGTGTGCTTCCACATCAAACAATAAAATCAGGCGTTCGCGGATATTTTGCAAGGCCATTTTGTTGCCTGAATGGGGGAAGTGCTGTTGTGGGCTACAGGTATTGTTGACTTGGATTTGAAACGTCTCCCCTTGGTCACGAAGGGTAATGTCAATGATACCGCCTGCAACCAGCGGTTCTATGCCGTGATACACCGCATTTTCTAACAAAGGTTGTAGCAGCAGCGGCGGAATCAGGGTCGTATCGGGTACGCCCTCATTCCGCCAATTCACTTGCAAACGTTCGCACAATCGCAGTTGTTCAAGGGCAAGATATTGTTTGCTTAGGGTAATTTCTGCCATGAGTGGCACCAGATCGGCAGTTTCATTCATCGCTGAGCGAAACAAATCTGCCATGTCTTCCAACGCGGTTTCTGCTTGCTTGGGTTGGTTGCGAATAATCGCTAATACCATGTTGAGGGTGTTAAACAGAAAGTGTGGGCGGATGCGGGCGCGTAAGGCTTGCAAGCGTGCATCATGCAGTGCGCGCGACAGGACTTGGTTGCGCAGGCGAAAGTAAATCAGCACGACATTGCACATCATGGCACTCAGCAAACTATAGCGAATGACATCAAATAGGTTGTCATCCTTGCCGAGCGGGTGGTAGAGATCACCGCCTAAAAAATAGGTCATCAGCATAAACAACAGGACTAATCCATTGACCGTCAGTACGCCGTAGCGATAGCTTAATTGACTCAATTGCGGTTGTATGACCCATAGCAGTAACAGGCTAAAGAGCAAAACGGGCGTATATAAGGGGAATATCTGCAATAGGATGGCGGGTATATTGCTCCAGCTGTTGGCCAGTGCAAGTGCATAAAATCCAACCAATACATTACTTAATAGAATGATTTTTAACACGATGCCCAAGTTGCGGAAGTTGGGGAGCGCGTCGGACACGGCGTTTTGTTTTATACTGCGCGACTTATTCATGGCGTGGGTAGGTGAACGATGCACGCCGCATTTTGGGACATAGAGGGATAACGATGCAAGATAAACATATTTGGTCAGGACGTTTTAGTGAGCCTGTGGCGGAATTGGTGAAACGTTATACCGCTTCGGTGGGCTTTGATTACAAGCTGGCATTGTTTGATATTCAAGGCTCTTTGGCACACGCGGAAATGCTGGCGAATTGCAAAATTATCGGCGCGGAAGATTTTGGCGACATTCAGCGCGGGCTGGCGCAGATTAAGGAAGAAATTCTCAAAGGCGAATTTGAGTGGTCTTTGGATGCGGAAGATGTGCATTTGAATATTGAAAGGCGGCTGACGGCAATCGTGGGCGATGCGGGCAAACGCTTGCATACAGGGCGGTCACGCAATGACCAAGTCGCAACCGATGTGCGCTTGTATTTGCGCAGTGCGATTGATGAGCTGATTGAGCTGGTAAAAGCCTTGCAAAGCGCGCTGTTGGATTTGGCGGAGCAGCACACGCATACCATCATGCCTGGCTTCACTCATTTGCAAGTGGCGCAACCAATTAGCTTTGCCCATCATCTGATGGCGTATTTTGAAATGCTCAAACGCGATGCCGAACGCTTGCGCGACTGTCGCAAACGCGTGAATCGCTTGCCTTTGGGCGCGGCGGCATTGGCGGGGACGAGCTATCCGATTCAGCGGGAAATGGTGGCGGATTTATTGGATTTTGATGGGGTCTGCGAAAACTCGCTGGATGCGGTGTCTGACCGTGATTTCGCGATTGAATTCACTGCGTGTGCCGCACTCATCATGACGCATTTATCGCGTTTTTCCGAAGAACTGATTTTGTGGATGAGCCCGCGTTTTGGCTTTATCGACATCGCGGATCGCTTCTGTACGGGTTCGTCCATCATGCCGCAAAAGAAAAATCCTGACGTGCCAGAGCTGGTACGTGGCAAAACAGGGCGGGTCAATGGGCATTTGATTGCCTTGTTGACCCTGATGAAAGGTCAGCCACTGGCGTATAACAAGGACAATCAAGAAGACAAAGAGCCGCTGTTTGACACCGTGGAAACCTTGACCCAAACCCTGCGCATCTATGCCGACATGATTACGGGTATCAAAGTCAAACCTGACGCGATGCGCAATGCCGCGTTGCAAGGTTATGCCACGGCGACCGATTTGGCGGATTACTTGGTGAAAAAAGGCTTGCCCTTCCGCGATGCACACGAAGTCGTGGCGCGCGCCGTGCGCTTTGCCGAACAAAAGGGCTGTGATTTGGCGGAAATTCCTTTGGCAGAGCTACAACAATTTTCCGCCGATATTGCCAATGATGTGTATGGCGTGTTGTCCCTAGAAGGCTCGCTCGCCAGCCGAAATCATATTGGCGGCACCGCACCGAGCCAAGTCATCATGGCAATCGCGCGGGCTAGGATTAACTTGATGCAGTAGATGCGTCTGGTTGTTAGTTCTTAGTCGTTAGTTCTTAGTCGTTAGTTCTTAGTCGTTAGTTCTTAGTCGGTAGTTCTTAGTCGGTAGTCGGTAGTCGGTAGTCGGTAGTCGGTAGTCGGTAGTCGGTAGTCGGTGGATATGCGCAGCGCATCCACCTGAATAGTCAAAAATCAGGCTCTATGTGAATCATAGTGGGTCATCGTGGCACAAGTGAACAATCTCCCTCCTCTTCAAGGGCGGAATCACCCCATCCCCTCTCCAGCTCTCCCCTTGAAGGGGAGAGTGTGATAGTCCCTTCCCCTTCAGAGGGGGAGAGCGAAGCGAGGGGGCAATTAGGATGGGGGTGGGTTCGGCTGGGGTATAACCGCCCTGTTCTGTAAAGCGATCCAGATAGCCTCGAACGCCGCAAGAATAGTCAAAAATCATGGATGCGCTGCGCATCTCCCTCTCCTCCAAAATCAAAGCCGTTTATAATTCCCTGCCCAACAAGGGGATGGCGGACTGTCCACCTTATCAAGGCGCGTACTGTGGCAATCCTGCCACGCGGTTTGTATCACCAATAAGGGGAATCACCATGCCAAACAACGAAAATGCAACGTCACAAGGCGGCACGTCATACAGTGCCACGGTCAACGGAAGCGGCGCAATCGCACAAGGTCACGGGGCACAAGCACTCGGTGCGGGAGCCGTTCATGTTGGCGGCAACAATAGCGGCAATATCAACACTGGCACGCAAACCAACGGCATTTCAGCCGAACAATTAGCATTGCTGTTTTCCCCTTTGTTGACCGAAATTAAACTAGCCCCCGCCGAGAAACAAGCCGCTGCGGTGCAACACGTTGAAGCTCTCAAGGCGGAAGTTGCCAAGGGCGATAAAGCCGAAGACAAAGTGATGGCAAAAATGATCGAGGGTTTTGTGGCATTAGTGCCCGCTGCCGTGGGTGTGGTCGTGAGTATGTTTGCTTCGCCCATACTCGGCGGCATTGCCAAACCCGCGACAGAATATGTGTTGGAAAAACTCAAAGAAACGTTGGGTTAGCGGTTTGCCCCTCGTGGGTATGAATTGATTCATACATCGCCCGACAGGGCGAAAAACAAGGGGTAAATACCTGATTCCCCCAAAAAGTACGAATATATTCGTACCCTCAGTCAGGTTTTATATTTTTAGCGTGAGCAGGGTAGGTGAGCGAATCGCATCCACCTGAATAAACAGGGAAAATGTGGATGCGCTATTGCTTATCCACACTACGCTCTCCCCCGCACTCCCTCCAGAGTTATCAGAGTCCAGAGTTAACAGGGGAAAAACGCAACACGACCCGAAAGCCGATACCGACAATACGAAAGTTAGGATCAACCCAGAAGCGCAAGGCACAGCGTGCATAGTCACTGGGCCAGCCCCAAGATCCGCCGCGCAGCACCTTAAGCACCCGCCCCCCCGTATCGTCCGTATCCAGATTTTCACGCCCATCGTCAGGTTGATATGGATAGCTATATTCTGGTTTTCGCCTATCTCTACCCCATAAGCTACGCGTCCATTCCCATACATTGCCGCTCATTTCTTCGCAGCCGTAAGGACTTGCGCCTAACGGATAGCAACCGACCACGCTGGCCTCACCGAAAGGTGTATTGACATTGGCTTTGTCTGCGTCAAAGTCATCGCCCCAAGGATAACCACGTTGCGGCGAAGCATTGACGTGCAAAGGTGTTTCCACGCATTTTCCCATTTGCGCGACTGAGGCATAACGCGGGGCATCTGGTATCCATTCGCCGCCGCGTGCGGCTTGCTCCCATTCCGCTTCGGACGGCAAAGTGACGATATAGCCCTTGGGTAAAACAGCTTGCCATGCTTGGGTGAGATAATCGCAAAAACGCCGTGCGTCATGCCATGTGACATTGGCAACAGGCACATTGCCATGACCTTTCAGGCTGTCATCATCGTCAGGCGCGTTGCCGCTGCATTGCAAATACTCACGCCATTGTGCGAGCGTCACAGGAAAGCGCGCCATCCAATAGGGTTGTTGCAATGTAACAGAATGCGCTTCCTCGCCTTCGCCCATGGTAAAGCTGCCTGCGGGGACATAGCAAAATTGCATCTCGTCCAGTGTCATCACTTCTTGCCGCGTATCGCCCAATGTGGCGAGGGTTCGTCCTGCCAGTGCACGATCTAGGGCGGGCAAGACGTTTTGGCGCAAAATAGCAAGTTGCCAAGTGCGGATGCGATCCAGTTTGGGCAGGTCGCGGCGCGCAACGTGGCTTAAATCTGCACTCTCCACCAGCACGCGTCCCGCTAACAGCGCGCCGAAATGATCTTTTTCATCATCCTGCCCCGTGGGAATTTCTGGGCACAAGGTTTCGCTTAACATCCAAGCATTGACCGCTGCACCGCGTGCGGCTTTTGCCCCTGCCAGCAACACTACTTCGCGCCAACGATTGGTATCGTTGAGGAATAATTCCACTAATTGCTCAGGAAAATCGTCATCGGTCAGATGGCAGGCGGCGAGATATTCTTGAAAAGAGCGGTGCGGGAATTGGTACATTTTGTTGCCGTGTGCCGCCAAAATGCCTGCGCGCTCACTCAAATACCGCTCCAAAAGTTTGGGCTTCACTTTTTCAGGGGTTGGACTGGCGTTCATCAGGGCGCAAATCAAGTCCGCTTGCCGAATGCTGGCAGTGTCCCTGAGGTCGGGTTGGTCACGATGTGCCTCAAATGCCAAGCGATTGAGTTGTTTTCGGATTTTGTCTTTCCCGACATCGAGATACTCGGCAAGACTGAGCTGGATGATTTCTTCACCTTTTTCGCCGATGACTTTCTTCATCCCTTCCCATTGATTCAGCAGCATTTCAACGGCTTTGTCGTAAAGTTGCTCAGGTTTTTCGGGCAGGTCGCCGCCTTTGTCAGTTTGGATTTGGGCGATTAAAGTCAGCAATAACGGTCGTTCCGCCAATTTGAACAGACGTTCGTTGCGTTCTACCGTGCGAAGCAATACTTCGGCGCGATCTGCTGCACTGACGGCGGTGAGCTTGTGCAGATGCACCATCTGCTGATACCACACTTCGACAAAGCGATGAATTTGCCCCAGCGTGAAGGGCAACAGGTCAACCGCTGCAAAACCATCCAGTTTCCAGTCTTGCCGTTGATAGGCGTAGGTGCGGCTGGTTACCAGAAAACGGCTGCGGAAAAAGGTTTTGGCAAATTCTTGCACCGCTTGTTTGATTTGCAACCGCCGCTCATCTGCATCGGGCACTTCGTCCAGTCCGTCAAACAAAATCATGGCGCGCCCTTGCAACATTTCGTCACGCAAATGGGGATAAAAATCCGCCAGCGCATACGCTTGGAGTTTCTTTTGCAGATGGGTGCAAACTGTTTCTGCATTCACGGGGCATCCCGCTGGGGGCAACTGACTGGCAAAGTCGCGCAAGGTAATCAAAACGGGTAGCAGCCCACCGTGATCCCAGTGTTGTGGACGGCTGTCTTGCTCATTGGGTAGCGGCGCGGTGAGGCTGGCGAGATTGAGCGTATTGTCGCCCAGCAACTCTCCCGCCATCGACAGCGCGACAAAATTGACAAATGTGCTTTTGCCACTGCCAGGCCCGCCTAGCAGTACCAGCTTTTTTTCGGCATTCAATACATCCAAGGCTGAGAGGAGTTTGGCCTGCTGTTCGGGGGATTTTTCGATGACATTCGATTCGCTACGTTGGGTTAGCAGCGCGGTGTAAACAGAGGAAAGTTTCAGTTTTTTATCGTTGGCAAACAGCGGCAACTCATCCGCCGACTGCAAAATACACGCCAAGTAAGCGCGCTGCATATCTTCCTTGCTGGCATTGGCTTGCGTGCCTTGCTTGAGCAACCCGTCGAAGTTAAAGTTGCCGTTGATATAAACACTGCCAGCCCCAAGTGCAACATTGTTTTCTCCTTGGGCAATCGCCCCGTTTCCCGTGAGTTGGGCTTGCATGGCAGACACGGCGGCATCGTAAGCAACTTGCTGGAGTAAACCTGCATCCAGCAATGCCTTGAGTGCTTCAATCGGAGTTGGGGAAGATTGCGTCATGGGAATCACCTTTTTCTGCAAGCAGGGAGTGCGCCGCATCATACGTGAGGGGGTTCATTCCGTCGATATGCGCGAACGTTGGACGGCGACGTATCCTGTGTTCTGCGGCATAATACGCGCCTTAATTTTTACGAAAGCGTGCGGGAATGAAAATCACGGTCATTGGGTCTGGGTATGTGGGGTTGGTGTCGGGCGCGTGTCTGGCGGAATTGGGTAATGATGTGCTGTGTCTGGATGTGGATGCACGCAAAATCGACCTGCTTCAGTCGGGCGGGGTGCCGATTTATGAACCTGGTTTGGATGTGGTGATTCAGCGCAATGTGGCTGCGGGGCGGTTGCGTTTTACCACCGATGTGGCGGCGAGCGTGGCGCATGGCTTGGTGCAGATGATTGCGGTCGGTACGCCGTCGGGTGAGGATGGTTCGGCGGATTTGCAATATGTGATTGCTGCCGCGCGCGCGATTGCAACGGCGATGACGGAATACAAAGTGATCGTGGATAAGTCCACCGTGCCAGTCGGTACGGCAGACAAGGTGAAGCACGCGGTGCAGGAAATCTTGAATCAGCGCGGCGTGGATACGAAATTTAGCGTGGTGTCCAATCCTGAATTCTTGAAGGAAGGGGCGGCGTTGGATGACTTTAATCGTCCTGATCGTATCGTCATTGGCGCGGAAGATGAACGTGGGATTGAAGTGATGCGCGAAATGTACGCGCCTTTCCAACGCAACCACGACCGACTGATGGTGATGGACATTAAATCGGCGGAACTGACTAAATATGCCGCCAATGCCATGCTCGCCACGCGCATTTCGTTTATGAACGAATTGGCGAATTTGGCGGAACGTGTCGGTGCGGACATCGAGCATGTGCGCAAAGGCATAGGGTCAGATCAACGCATTGGCTATCACTTCTTATACGCGGGTTGCGGTTACGGCGGCTCGTGTTTCCCCAAAGATATTCGTGCTTTGCAACGCACAGGACGAGAATATGGATTGCCGCTCAAGGTGTTGGATGCGGTCGAGCAAGTGAATGATGCGCAAAAGTCGGTGTTGTTGCACAAAATTACCGCCCGTTTTGGCGAGGATTTAACAGGTAAACATTTTGCGTTGTGGGGCCTGGCATTTAAACCTGGCACAGATGATATGCGCGAAGCGACCAGTCGCGTGATGATGGAAGGCTTGTGGGCGCGTGGTGCGACCGTCACGGCTTTTGACCCTGTTGCCATGCCTGAAACCCAACATATTTACGGCGAACGCGCGGATTTAAGCTACGCCGAAAATAGCAAAGACGCGCTGCACAACGCCGACGCGCTGGTGATCGTCACCGAATGGAAAGCATTCAAAAGCCCCGATTTCGACATCATCAAAGCCCGCTTGAAACAGCCTGTGATTTTTGATGGGCGTAATCTATTTGAACCCAAAACCATTGCTGCGCAGGGCATTGAATACCACGGCATTGGGCGGGAAGTTTAAGCTGAGGTTCTATGTGATTTACAGTGGGTGAAACGCGTCACCCGCCCCTTCAAGGGGAGGGTTGGGGTGGGGATGGGGTAGAGATGAAGGCGCAAACAAACACACGATCATCGGCAGGCAGCTTCAGTGAACATGCGCTGCCACATGACCGATGCGGAAATGCGGTTATGGCAACGACTACGCAGTCGGCAACTAGATGGTTGTAAATTCCGCCGCCAACATCCGTACTTGGATTACGTGTTGGTCTTTGTCTGTTTGGAAAAGAGCTTGATTGTTGAGGTCAATGGCGGGCAGCCCTTAGGAAACCAGCGAGATCAAGCACGAGACTGGCGTTTACAGGAAGCTGGATTTCGGGTGTTGCGGTTCTGGAACAACCAGGTTTTGCAAGAAACGGATGCGGTGGTCGAGGCTATCTTGATCGCTTTACAGAACGAGGCGGTTATACCCCCATCCCCACCCCAGCCCTCCCCTTGAAGGGGCGGGAGATTGCTCACTTGTGCCACGATGACCCACTATGATTCACATAGAGCCAAGGCTGAGAAGGGTGAAGAGAAAAGTGTGGGGTGTGACGCTTTGTTTTACTTTTCACCAAGCTGCGAAGCAGGGCATCAACCTTCACATTTCAAAATAAGGAATAAAAATGAGTGACTTAAACGACCCTAGAGTGTTTTTTGCAGCTGAGCGCACGTTGTTGGCATGGAATCGAACCAGTTTGGCGTTGATGGCGTTTGGGTTTGTGATTGAACGCTTTGGCTTGTTCCTCAAGTTAATGACCCCCAAAGTGAGTAGTCAATTGGAAACCAATTTTTCATTTTGGGTTGGCATCGCATTTGTGCTGCTGGGTGCGTACATTGCCTATGCCTCTACACGCCAGTATCGCTTGGTGTTGAAAACGCTGAAGCCCATTGAAATTCCAGAAGGCTATCGTACCGCTAATGGTGTTTTCACTAATCTCATGGTTAGCTTTTTGGGTGTAGCGTTGACGGTTTATTTGTTTATGGCGCAATGAGTTGGCGGTGATGGTATTGTTGTGCTTCGTCTCCTGCACGTGTTGCCAGATAGTCTTTGTTTCAAATCGCAACAGAGTCAAGTAGCACTAACCTCAAGAGGAATGTATGAGTGAGTTTGCGAGTAAAGCGGTTGATGAGAAATTTTGCAGTGAGTGCGGGTCGGTGATTAAGGCGAAGGCTGAAATCTGTCCAAAATGTGGTGTACGCCAAATGCGTAAACCCTTGGCGATCAATTTGGGTCCTGTGGCGGACAATGGTAAAAACAGGATTGCCGCAGTGCTATTTGCCTTTTTTCTCGGTGGATTCGGGGCACATAAGTTTTACCTCGGTCAAATTGGGCTAGGCATCCTTTATTTACTCTTTTGCTGGACGTTTATTCCTGCCATTGTCGCGTTGATCGAGTTTATCCTGCTGCTCTCGATGAGTGACGAGACATTCAATCAAAAGTATGGGCAGGTGTAATATGCCTTCAGGCATTATGCACAGGGCGATCTAGCCTGCTGTGCATTTGATGTCCAACGGTTGACTATAGATTGGCTAGAGTGATGACGCGTGCCACACGGAAACCGATGCTCGGACTGAGGTGATCCCATGTTTTTCGGTCACGCGCTGCGCTACGTAATGCGGTTGCGCTACTGTCCCATGCGCCGCCACGCACGATGCGCCGACCTTCGCTGCAAGCGGTGATCCACGCGCTTCCATCTTGTGGCGCACCTTGGTAGTTTTCATGCCAGCAATCCTGTACCCATTCTTGCACATTGCCGTGCATATCAAATAAACCGAATAAATTTGGGGTATAAGAGCCGACCAGTTGTGGCCCAATAACTTTGGACTGTGTGGACTGTGAACCGCATAGGGAGCAATTGGCTTGATTATTGCCGATTTGATTTCCCCAAGAGTAGGCGGTTTGAGTATTGCCACGAGCGGCATATTCCCATTCGGACTCTGTGAGCAAACGATAGGATTGACCTGTCGTCTTGGAGAGCCACTCTATGTAAGTATTCGCATCATTCCAGTTAATGTTGATGGCAGGTTGTTGCCCACGTGGCCAATTGCTTTCAACGTTTTTGCGACAGACTCCTGCTGTTGAACAGACATCCCATTCGGCAAAAGAGATCTCTGTTCTCGCCACGGCTAAAGCATAATTAAGGGTGACACTATGCTGGGGCATCTCCATTTGTTCGTGTGCAGTTTCTGCTTCGGGTGCGCCCATTAAAAACTTACCTGCGGGTAGCACGATCATTTCTGGGCAACTTGGACAGTCCCGAAACACGGAGCCTGGTTTGGTCGATATTTGTTGGGGAAGCGGCGCGGCTTGCAACTCTGCTTTAGCCACTTCGTCTTTTGCCATACCTCTGATTGATTCGTGGTTGGGATAGAGCCAAATGCCCAAAGTAATGAGACAAATACCCACGACCAAACCGATCCCTCGGGCAAACTCACCCAACCATTGCTGCAAGGGCTGTCCAAAAAATTTCAATCTGATGCCCATCAATCCAAAAAGGATCAATATTCCGCCTAAAATAACGACTGCAATTGCAATACTACTGAGCATGAAAATTCCTTACGTTGAATGGACAACAGGAGTGGCTAGGCATTTTATACTACTTTATTGCGCAAAGACGAACTCGACACGGCGATTTAGTTGATGATCCTCTTCACTATTGCCTGGGTATTTAGGTTGTGTCATCCCTTTTCCCTGCGCTTGTAAATGTCCTTGCAAAGCAGGATTTTCACCAAGCAGTAAAGCGACGATACGTTTTGCACGTCGTTCGGAAAGCTGTTGGTTATAGGCTTTCTTGCCTTGTACATCGGTATGTCCAATGACGCGAATCGTGCCGTTGTCAGCTTGTAGCGAGGCGGCAATTTGACTCAATTGTTGTTTACCTGCTTCAGTGGGTTGATCGCTATTGAACTCGAATAACACGCGATAATCCACGGTCGGTTCTACCCCCAAATCTCGCATAGAACGCAATGAGGCCTGCATTTCTGTGGGGGTGAGTGGGCGTTTGTCTAATTGTTGATCCAAGTCCTTTTGTAAGGGGACGACCCAGTCGGGCAAGGAGAGTTGATGTTTTTTGGCAAACTCTCTGGCTACTTTGAAGCCGATCAAGGCTTTGGGACGATTTTCACTGCGATAGTCATTTTCAGCCAGTCTGCCTAGCACTTCTAAACGCATCATAGGAGGAAGGTTTTGTTTGGTTGCTTGCTCCATCGCATTCATGAGCGCGCTGTGCGCCTCAGCATAACGAGCACTTGCCATCAATGCTAATCCCTCACGGTAGTGCATACGCGGATCGCTTGGACACAGGCTTCTGGCTTGGGTGTACTCGTTTAGACGATGGGCAAGTTGCGCTTGTCCTTCGGCTTGTTGGGTAATACGAACCGCTTCGGAACAGTCTTCCTCTGCCAATACAGGCGCGCTGGCAAATACACCGAATAAGACTAAATTACGTATCAAATTTTGCATGGTAATCCTTTCAAAGCTGATTTTTTGTGAAAGGTGAGAGGTGAAATGTGAAGCAAACTGTTGCACACCCACACTGCCCATCTTTCACGTTTCACTTTTCACCATCAATCCTATTTCCCTGTAATTGCAATCGGGAAGTCTGCCACGCCATTTGGCGCGATACTGACAGGAGATTGTTGACCATGGGTCAGTTCTTTCACACGTTCTGCGACGTAATAATCCAAGCCTTTATGCGTAATTTTACCGCGATTACCAAAGTCTGCTTTGCCGCTCAAACCTTCGACGACTGCCTTGGTAAAGGCACCGTTACCCCAAGCTGGATCTTCTTGTGAAGACTGTTTGCCTGTGGATGCCGCAAACACCACCACGCCATTTTCTGCGGAAGACAGATCGTTGACGATTCCATTGGTGTCTGCCACGCCACGGGTTTTAGCCGAACCCAGTGCGTTGCCAGAATGACACGTATCGACAAAGAATATCGCCTTGCCCGCCAAGCTGTTCAGGGTGATTTTGATGTCGTTTTGTGCCACCCCAGTACGGAGTAATTGGCTGGTATTGACGTTGTGGGGCAGGAAGTAGTAATTGCCGTTATTGTCATTTAGACCATGACCCGCCAAGAACATAATCCCGACGTCGCGAGAAGTTACTTGGGATTTAAGCCATTCCAAGCCATCCAGCACATCATCTTTGTTAGCTTGCTCATCCGTCAGTAATTTGACAACCACATCACCATATAAGCGACCCTTTTGTTTTTGCAATACGGCAGCAAAGTCACGCGCATCCTTAGAAGCGAGTCCTAAGTTGTAATCCGCATTTTTGTATTTCGATACGCCAACCGCCAAAACATAAAGTTTAGGTTTGAATAGGCTTTCTTCAGATTGAATCGAGCGAGCACCACCCCATACCACATTGACTTTGCCAGCAACCGATACGCCATTTCTGTTTTCGGCAAATAGGGCAATTTCGCTGTCAGACTCAGGAATCTTGACTTCGATTTCGCGCGTTGGATCAGCGGGGTTATCTTTACGGGCTAATCCACGTTCAACCGTCACGGCTTGTCCGTTAATCCGTACACGAACCGATGTCACAGGCGCGTTGTCAGGACTGCGTACTGAGTACTTGATTTTGATGGTGGTGGAGCTGACGGTCATCCCTGGTGGAGAGAGTATGGTAATGACAGGTGGCAATACTTCCGTAATGGATTGAGTTTGCTCTCTGCGACCTGTTTCTTGGTTGGCCTGTTGCAAAGCTGCATCGGCCGTGCCTAAATCCAGCACTTTGCTAATGACGTCGGGGCGATAGAAGCGGTCACGGAAACGCGAAGCAGGGAAGAAGTCCGCAGCTTGGTCTTTGCCGTTATTGACATGCCATCCGATTAAATCTTCCGCACCAGGACTGGCATCGTAATACCCATTGGGTGTCCACATGACCCAACGTTTGCGATCAGGACTTGGATACAAGGCTAATTGCTCTTCGCCGTCACTCACGCGGTGCCAGCGGATGGTGCCATCACTATAGCTGGCAACGACCCAGCGACCATCTTGCGAGGTATTCACCCCCCATGCGGAGCCTGGAACTGGTTTTTCCCAGACTTGTTTACCCGCGCCATCAAAGGCACGCAACCGCCATTCTGTCCCTAGTACAAAACCGACCGTATCAAAGCGCATCGCTACGCTACGTGACCTTTCGTTCGACTTGAGCGTCAAAGGATTGTTATTGAGCTTGGGATCGAGATAGTTTTTCCAATTGGACACGGTCAAAGCCGAAGTTGAAATAACGGGCGAATTCAGTCCGTCGGCATTTTCGGGCAGGAAAGCACGCCGTTGAACATCAAATACCACAGGGTCTTTGCCGTAATTCAAGTAACCAAAACGCACTTTTGATGCATCGCGTGACAACTTAAAGCCTTCGTAATTGGAGCGAAAATCGACCACAGGTGCACCGTGGTAAATCACTTTCTCGCCCGATGAATTCATCACGCCCCAGCTAGGTTCCCCCGTGCTAAAAGCGACTTTATCCCCAGGCAGGGCGGATAAAAACATAATGGTGTCACTAGAAACAGGCCAGTCTACGAAGTTTCCCGCGCTAAGGTCGTATGCTTTCCAGCGGCGAATAAAACGCTTGTCCCCACTTTGCGATGAGCCAGCGGCATACAACCAGTTGCCATTATCCGACCATGCGGTGCATTGCATGGATGCTGTCGCGCCAGAGATGTCTGGGGAGTAGCGTAAAGACAGGTCACCGCCATCCAGCACGCTGATGGTGTTTTTGTCGTAGAACCCAACGGCGACGCGGCGACTGTCATTGGAAAACACGGTTGATCCAGGATCCGTTCCGCCAGCAGCTTTTTCCTTACTGATGAGACTAAGAGAATTATCGCCATAGCGATAAATCCGCACATAGCCATCTTCACTGCTGGTAATTAATCGGCCATCTCGACTAAAGTGCGCGCTGAAACTTGCACCACCATAATCCTTGTCTTCAGCCACCACCTTCCCCGTCTCAGCCGACATCAAACGAATACCATGCTTTAAGGTTAAAGATACGGCGATCAGTCGATTATCAGGTGAAAAAGCCAGGTGATTGACTACATTCGGTAAGCCTAATAAGCGATGGATCATGCGACCACTGGCACGGTCAAACAGGTAAGCTGAATTATCCGAATCATCTGTCCAACCCCCTGTCGCAACCAGCTTGCCATCGGGTGACATCGCGACGGCATTGAGCTTGCCGATATTGCCCAAGCCAATTGGGGGGCGCAAGGTGGTGACCAAACGACCATTGTTGCTCAAATCCCATACGCGTACCGTTTTGTCATCTGAAGCCGTTGCCAACCAACGCCCCGCATCATCCGAGGCAATCCGTCTAATCACAGCGACATGGTCACCCGTGTCAATGCGCAAAATGGGTTCGGTGGGCATCACATCCGCTTGTGCATATGTACTTGTGAAGAGACATAACATCATCCAGTATGATGATTTAAAGAGTGGTTTTATATTCATTGTTCTCTCCTTCGCCTTGGCAAAAATTAGGGGATACGATTACTTGATTTTGACTTGTTTGCGCCATGCTTCATGGGTGAGTCGATCCGACATGGCTTGCTTGAATTCATAATGACTAAACCACGCACCCCGTGCTGCGCCCTGTATGTCGATGTCTGGTAAGCCTATGGCTTCTTCAACCACCAGCTTATCGGCAGGATTGGTTTGAACGTCAATGACGATAGGTGCGTCTTTGGTTTTCGTTAAGGTCAGCAGCGTTTGATCCAAAGCATTGAGGTAGGATTCCTCTTCTTCATTCAAACTACCGTCTGCTTTATTCGCCAATTGTTCTAAGCGCGTCGTGATGTCGGCAAATTGTTGCCATATTTCGGTGTCGCCATGTGTTTGATGTTGTTGTGCCAGTTGAGAGAGCGCGTGATAAAAAGCTGTCCCACCCAATAATTTCGCGCCCGCCCGTGCAACCACTTTAGTCGAGCCTATGAATTTACTGCCTGCGCTGGAAGGTTGTTTGGCGTACAAGGCGTTGATATTGCGTTGCCATGTCCAGAATCCCAGCATACTAGTGAGTTGTCGTGTGGGAGGCGTTCCCTTTTGGGTGAATACGTTATGCATAAATTGCATTTGTGCCCCGCTCAAGCTGGGATCGTTTTGCAGCAAGTCTTGTGCACGCTTACTTGCTTCGCCATAGCCTGTGTAAAGATGGTCACCATTGCGCTGACTTGTCCAACGTGCCGTTTCTGACCCTAGCCAACTCATCACCTCCATGCCGCTGACATAGCCTTTTGCCTGCACGCCATCCAGTCGCGAAACTGTCCATGGTTCTACGCAGCTGATCGTGCCACAAGGGCTGATAAATTGTTGGGTATTGGGGTAGAGCACGGCTTGCGTTGCCATGGCATCTGGATTCAGTGTCCCTGGAATGAGTCGCCAACCCACAGCGACTTCCGCCAGTTTTTGATTTTTGTCTAACTTGCCTGTATCCACGGGAAAGTCGATTACTTGGGGGAGTTTGTTCGTCTTCTGTGCGTAAGCCAATAAAGCTGCGCCGTATTGATTACTTTCTTTTACATCCTTTAATGCCAGTGGCACATCTTGTGCGCTTAAGTCCCCCGCTGCACCGTACTCCCAATTGCTTGCTTGATTCAGGCTGTCGAAGTGTGCTTTCAGGAAAGGATTTTTGTTGATAATTTGTGAGAGACGCACCGCGAGTTGTGTCATTTGCTGGGATTTTTCAGGACTGACACCTGTTGCCAAGCTGGGTTGGACAAAGAAGTTAACGGAATTAGCGTAGCGATAGGCTGTAAAGAAATGTTGAAGCGATTCGGACATCATATAGCGTCCACGCGGCTTAAACTGTGAATAATCCAAGGGAATGCCCCACACAGGAGATTCCGTCACACCCGCCGCTTGTTGTATCAGTTCCCATTCTCTTTGCACATGTGCAGGGGATTTTTTAGCTAATTCACCTGTTTGCATCGCTTGTAGCAAGGTCAAATAATCCCGTCCCAATTGACCAACGGCATCATTCTTATCGGTTGTCAGTTTCTTTTGTAAGCCATTGAGCAAGGCCTGAAAGGCAGGGATCACAACTTTAGCTTCTGCCTGTTGATTCAGTTGTTGGCGCAGTAGGCTATAAGAAACGAGGAGTAGATCGGGTGTTACCAAGTTGGCAATGTCTCGCTCTCTATTTTCTTGATAAACATCGAATAAACCTTGTGGGGTGGAGGACTCCGCTTGTGCGGACAAGGGGAATAAGGTAACACATAACATCGCGAAAACAGTAGGACGAAACAACATAGCGTGACTCCCTTAGAAATCAGGCATCTTTGGCGGAAGATGCGCTTTAATGTGTAAAAAACAAATTGCAATGTGTGGCTGGTTGCGATTGTACCGTATAAATTGTGGGGAATACGGGGGATTTCAGTGTGAAAATTGCATAGTTATTAGGTTCTCCTGTGGTTGTTTGTCGTCAAGATGAAGATGTCTAGTTATCTCAAACACACGGTTGTGCAAGTTGTGTGCTATCTTTCACCCCATTTAATTTAACTTGTTTGTCATAAGCTATGAGCCTATTTGCTTTGATCGCGGCATTATTGCTGGAACAATTTCATCCATTGTCCTCGCGTCAGTATCTGTTTGGTTGGTTGTCGCGGTATGTCAACTTCTTTCAGCAGAAGTTCAATGCAGGGGAGCAAAAACACGGCAGAGTTGCATGGTTGTTGGCAGTGCTGCCGCTCACCAGCTTGGTTGTGCTGATATTTTGGTGGCTACATCATGTGAATCCCTTGTTGGCGTGGTCATTTAACGTATTGGTTTTATACATGACGATGGGATTTCGCCAATTTAGTCATTACTTTACTGATATTTATCAGCGTTTGCGTGCGGACGAACTGAATGGCGCGCAGCAAACGCTGGCGACATGGAGTGGGATGGCAACGCATGAATTGAATCAAGAAGAGGTGGCGAGGGTCGCCATTGAGCAGGCATTATTGTCCTCGCATCGCAACGTATTTGGGGTCATTGTATGGTTTGTTTTATTTAGTGTTTTAGGTGCAGGGGGCGCAGCGGGGGCATTGTTGTATCGTTTAGGACAGTTTTTACGCACGCAGTGGGGTGATGCCGATCAAGCAGAGTTCGGTGCCTTCGGTGAGTTTTCTCGTCGTGTCGATTACTATCTAGAATGGTTGCCTATTCGTCTCGCGTCACTGACCTTTGCCATTGTGGGTGATTTTGAGAACACGGTGTATTGTTGGCGCAGCCAAGCCGCCAATTGGGCGGATCGCGAGATTGGCATTTTGCTCGCCAGTGGGGCAGGCTCGCTGGGCGTGAGATTAGGAATGCCGCTTCCTCAAGAAGGATTGCTGCTGGATCGTGCTGAATTGGGTGTGGGCGACGATGCTGATACAGGGTTTATGCAAAGCACGGTGGGCTTGGTGTGGCGCGCCGTGCTTTTTTGGTTAGTATTGCTGGCTATGCTAACGTTGACGCATTTGCTGGGTTAGGGAGGTACTGGTTAAGTTTTCCGTTCTTGGTGAGCTTGTCGAACCATGAACGGAAGATTTAATGAAATCAAAGAATTAAATATGCCTATCCTTCGACCATTCGACAAGCTCACGGCTCAGGGCGAAGGGATTTAATCAGCGTCTCCTTAGAACCTGTTTACGATCTGTCGCGAGAGGTCGTCAGCGTGGTGAAGAGCAGCGCAGAAACCGCAGTTTACTGGTGTAAATGAGGATTTCTAGCAGCGCATGAGCCTCGATCACGGCCTCGCAGTAAGATCGTAAACAGGTTCTTAAGTTATTTTATGGCGAGGGGCAGTGCAATGCGTTGGCGATTTTTACCGTAGCGTTTATATTGAAGTGCGCCACCTGCTAGCTCAATAAAAAGTTCGTGACGATCCGCATCCCATGAAACAGGTTGACCATTAAAAGGATTGTGCAATTCTGGCGCGCTGTTGTTGAGAAACGCTGGGAGGTTCGCCTCCGTGATGTTCATGTCCGTGATTTGCTGTTGCAAGATCATCAAGCGAATAAATGCATCCAGTTCGTGTGGGCGACGAATATAGCGGTGATAATCGACACGACTCAGCTCAACCAGCCATTTTCCAACAGGATTGTAAATATAACGCCAATCAACATCCGACAGTTGAATAGACAACGCGCGAGCCTCCGCTTGTTTTTGAGCAAAATGCTGCGGTAAAGCGCGCGCTAATGCTTCATCAGCTTGTTCTAGCTGATACAGGCGATTGATGCTGGCATTGCGCAACAGTAAGTTTTCCATTAAAGGCGCACGAATGGTGTCTATCCATACTGCTGCTTGCGCCCATTCTTCGCGCAATGACTCGTATTTGAATGATCGCAGAGCCGCTGACAACATACGGAATTCATGTCGAATAGCAGGTAGCATGTCGCGTTCAGTGGCGGTGAGGGGGATGAGTAAGGCGTGAACCTTCGCTTGTTGCGCAGCCATTTCGCTGGGTTTTGCTCGCATTAAGTCTGCGAGCAGTACATAGTCACGCTGCAACGCCGCCAAGGTCACCATTTTGCCTATCAGTGTCTGCGCACCCGTGAGGCAGCGACGTTGAAAAGCCATGTCTTCAGTCAATTCAGCTAAGACTGCATCCATCTTCCCTGCTTCTACCCATAAAGCAATTTGGGCGTGGCGCAAGGTTTGCGCACGAAATGCAGCCGAAAAATTAGGGTAAGGATCAATGCTTTGTTTGCCCGTGCTTTCGGAAAATTGTGGAAATTGTCGTGCGGCGATATAGCGTGCGACCAATTCAGGTTGCGCGGCCAATGCTTGTTGGAGTTGTTCTGGGTGTTGATTGGCAAGACGTAAACAATGCTGGGCTTCTAGATCACATACGGGGTCATTGGATAGGATAGGGGGGGTATATAACCTATGCGCTTGGGATGTCTTGAGTCCCCATTCCGCCGCGTTCACGCCGCTGGGGGCGGTGAGGCCAATTAGGGTGAAGTAGGCGTTTTTTTCAGGGGGAACTTCAAGTAGCGAAGGATGTAACAGCTTTTCTGCATCAGGTTGCAGCGATTCATCAATATGATTCAGGATGAAAAATAGAATAGTTAGCAACACAAGGGTTGCGACGATCCATTTGATGACGTTTCCCAGTGTTTTGAGCATGATAAGCCCTGTACTTTTCTCTATTTTGGATTGGTGCCCGAAACCGGAATCGAACCGGTACGCCCGTTTTATCGAAGCGACGGATTTTAAGTCCGTTGTGTCTACCAATTTCACCACTCGGGCAGTTCTGGAGGCGAGACCCAGAATCGAACTGGGATGAACGGATTTGCAATCCGCTGCATAACCATTTTGCTATCTCGCCATGTCTTAATTGACAACTTGAAATGAATAAGGGAAAGCGTGAAGCTTTCCCTTTGATTTGGAGCGGGAGAAGAGGCTCGAACTCTCGACCTATACCTTGGCAAGGTATCGCTCTACCAACTGAGCTACTCCCGCGAACAGGTGTGCATTATAGAGATTAAAGATTTGCTGTCAACCCCTTTTTGCGAAAAAGATGTAAATAATGTGGATGGTGAAAATTTGATAGTAATGTCGATGTGTTTATATCAACTGCGCCATGGCGTTTATACCTGTTGATGGGCATCGGTTCGTAGTTCTTCTCGTATGGCTTCCCGAATCACTTCGACCAATGTTTGACCTTGGGCGTGCTGGCGAAGTGTTTGCGCCATGAGCGTTTGTGGATCTGTGCCACTTAGTTCGGCATGGGTGTTAAAGAAGTCTTGAGTTTCGGTATCTATCCAAAGTGTCATGCAGTGTGCCTTATCCTGCATAAAGGGAGTAGGGGGTGTATCGACAGGTCCTGCATCGGTAAAGTCGAGTACATCATCTTGCGTGGCTTCAGGCGTATCGTTCATGATCTTTTTCGTCAGAATAGGTTATTCGGTAGGGTGGGATTGCATCACTTGCTTGAGCAGGGGAACAGAGGGGGCTCGATGCAGGCGTAGGGAGAGTTCGTCCAATGAATCTAACGTGGTAAGCAAACTGGGTAAATCCCGTCTGCCGTGATTTAGCAGGTACTGCGCGACATCAGGCGGCAAGATAAAGCCTTTGGCTTTGGCGTGTTCGGTTAAGGCGAGGGCTTTTTCCTGCTCACTGAGTCCTTGTAGCTGATAAATCAAGCCCCAGCCTAAACGGGTGCGTAGATCAGGGCGCAATGATAGGTGTTGAGGGGCGACCGAACCGCTCACCAGCAACACGCCGCCCTGCTCACGCATGTCGTTGTAGAGATTGAACAAGGCGATTTGCGCCTCTGCATCGCATATCTCCACATCATCGACAGCGACCACTTGGGCTGCTTCGGGGACGCTACTTTGGGCGTAAACCGCCGCGTGTCCAGCGTGTTGTGCCGATTCAACCATCGCGTGCAGCAGATGACTTTTGCCGCTGCCCGCCTCGCCCCATATATAAAAGCATCGTTCAGTGCCATGTCCCGCCAAAGCCTCACGTAAACCAAACAGCAGTTCTGCATTGCTGCCCACCACAAAGTTATCCAATGTGGGTCGCCAGTCGGGACCAATATCGAGTAGTAATTGACTCATCGCTGTCTATACATATTGCTGGTGAGATACCACGCAAGTGCGTGACGGAGTCCAACCAGTAGAATGGCGGACATCGGTAAAGCTAATAGTATGCCAAAAAAGCCAAATAACTGCCCAAAAGCGAGCAAGGCAAAAATCACGGCAAGGGGATGTAATCCTACGCGCTCGCCCACCAAAAGCGGGGTAACCAGCATCCCTTCTAGTAGCTGCCCTAATCCAAAGGCAATCCATACCCATATCACCTCTCCAACCGTCGTAAACTGCATCACAGCAGCCAATGTTGCCAGCACCAAGCCCAGAATCATCCCTAAATAGGGTACAAACACCAACATCCCCGCGACCAGCCCGATAGGTAAAGCGAACTCCAGCCCCGTCATCCACAATGCCACGCTGTAGAATAGACTCATTAACAGCATGACCGAAATTTGTCCGCGTAAAAATTCGGCTAAGACATTATCGACTTCACTCATCATTTTCATGGTTTTCGCATACAGCGGACGCGGAATCAGTCTGTCCAATCTTGCCAGCAGCCCATTCCAATCGCGTAAAAAATAAAACAAGGCGACAGGAATGAGCAGCATATTCACCAGCGCGCCGACAATTGCCCCGCCACGACTAGATAACCACGGCAAAATTTGTCCTGCGACACTGCCTGCGCTCTGCCAATGGCTGAGGGCAAATTGTTTAATTGCGTTACTGTCCCACGTCAGCGCATCACCAAACAACGGTTGCAAACGGGGAAGTAGCTTGACGCGCAGCATTTCCAAGCCATCAGGTAAGCGCGTGAGCAGTAAGCGCAGCTCTTTTTCGAGCAAGGGCAACACAATCAGCAACAAGATAACCAACAGAGCAAATAACAATGCCATGACCACCGTGACGGCGAGACTGCGTGGAAACTTATATTTTTCCAGTCGATTAACCAAGGGATTGCAGATATAAGCAAAGATGGCCGCCGCGACAAATGGGGTCAAAATAGGACTTAATAGGTAAAATAGCGTCGCCGCTGTCACCATTAAAACCAGCCATTGCACAGCAGTGAGGCGAGATAAGGTCATTTCAGGTAAAATTCGCGTATAAAATTGTGCAGCACTTTATCCTGAAGAAAGCGAGAACTCAACTTGAATACGAATTCCACCCCCGCCACCCCCAGTCTTTCCTACCGCGATGCGGGTGTCGACATTGATGCGGGTGACCGTTTGGTCGAAAATATCAAACCTTTTGCCAAGCGCACCATGCGTCCAGAAGTGTTGGGCGGATTGGGCGGTTTTGGTGCATTAGTCGAAATTTCCAAAAAATACAAGGAGCCTGTGTTGGTCTCTGGCACGGACGGCGTGGGTACCAAGCTACGTTTAGCATTTGAACTGAATCGCCACGACACCGTGGGCATCGACTTAGTGGGCATGAGCGTCAATGATATTTTGGTGCAAGGCGCAGAGCCGCTGTTTTTCTTGGACTATTTCGCCTGTGGTAAGTTAGACGTCGATGCCGCAACTGAAGTGATTAAAGGCATTGCTTACGGCTGCGAACAAGCAGGCTGCGCGCTGATTGGCGGCGAGACTGCTGAAATGCCAGGCATGTATCCCGTAGGTGAATACGATTTGGCAGGCTTTGCCGTCGGCGTGGTGGAAAAAGCCAACATCATCACAGGCAAAGACATTGTCGCGGGCGATGTAGTCATCGGCTTGGCTTCTAATGGCGCGCATTCCAACGGTTATTCTTTGGTGCGCAAAATCATCAGCACACAACAAATTGATTTATCAGCAGAATTGGACGGCACGCCGTTGGCTGATCTCATCATGGCACCGACTCGCATTTATGTAAAACCGTTGTTGGCATTGATGCAAAGTTTAACCGTCAAAGGCATGGCGCACATCACAGGCGGCGGATTGACCGAAAACGTGCCGCGTGTGTTGCCTGACAATGTGGTGGCAGACATCGACGGTAAGTCTTGGCGTGCGCCTGCACTGTTCCACTGGTTGCGCGAAAAAGGTAATGTTGCGCCGCAAGAAATGTATCGCACCTTTAACTGCGGCATCGGCATGGTGGTGATTGTGGCAGCCAGTGATGCGGAGGTCGCCTTGGCACAATTGAATGCGGCAGGTGAAACTGCCACGGTAATCGGCACAGTTCGTACCCGCGTCGGCGACGAAGCTCCGACACAAGTGTCGAGTGGCTGGTAAGACGGAGGTCTGGTTTTAACCCCTACTCGATGTTTTTATACCGTATTATTTGGTTCTATGAGGTTGACAGTGGGTGAAACAAAACTCCCTCCCCTTCAAGGGGAGGGCTGGGGTGGGGATGGGGTAGAAATGAAAGCCTACAGTACGATTATCGGCAGACAGCTTCAGCGAACAGATGACCGATGCGAAAATACGGTTATGGCAACGAATACGCAGTCGGCAACTAGCGGGCAGCAAATTCCGCCGCCAACATTCGTAGCTGGATAGCTTTACAGAACGCGGCGGTTATACCCCATCCCCACCCCGCCCCTCCCCTTGAAGGGGAGGGAGATTGTCACTTGTGCCACGATGATTCACATAGAGCCGCGATGTTTTTACACAGCATTATTTTTTGACCACTATGAAAAAAATTGTCATTTTGATCTCTGGGCGCGGCAGCAATATGCAAGCGTTATTGCAAGCGCAATTGCCTTGCACCATTGCGGCGGTCATTAGCAATCGTGCCAGTGCCGAAGGCTTGAGTTTTGCGGCTGCGCAAGGAATACCCACGGCGGTGATTTCTCATCAGGATTACCCCACGCGTGCGGATTTTGATGTTGCGCTCGCGAAAGTGATAGACCAATATCAAGCCGACTTCGTGATACTGGCTGGCTTTATGCGTATTTTGACCCCTGAATTTGTATCGCATTATTGCGGGCGACTGGTCAACATTCATCCTTCGTTGCTGCCCGCTTACACAGGGCTGCATACTCATGCGCGGGCATTGCAAGATGACATCAAAATTCACGGTTGCACTGTGCACTTTGTTACCGCTGATTTGGATCATGGGCCGATTATCATTCAAGCTGCCGTGCCTGTTTTGTGTGACGACACGGAGGACGTGTTGTCTGAGCGTGTATTGCTGGAAGAACATCGTGTTTATCCGCAAGCGGTACGTTGGCTATGTGATGGTGAAGTGAGTTTGATTGAGGGGAAAGTCAAGTTTTGTCATCAAAAACAAGCTAGTTTTGCCTTAATTTCACCAGGGTTGGAGTGATGATTTTGTTTTTAAGCGGGTTGAAAAAGCAGCGATTGGCATCTTATTGGATACAGGTCTGGCTGGGCGTTTTGTTAACTAATCTCGCTTTTGCAGCACCACCCAGCCACATTCTGGCTACTTATGATGTTTCCAAAAGTGGAATGCAAGTGGCGCAGATTGAAGAAAGCTACACCCGTAATCCAGATGGTAGCTATCAACTCACCAGCACGGCACGCTCTGTCGGATTGTTGGCGGTGTTTAAACCAGAGAAAATAATCAGCCGCAGCAACGGGCGCATCACCCAACAAGGTTTACAGCCGCTTGCCTTTGATTATGAGCGTGAAAATGATCCCGCACGTAGCAGCCGCGCGGAATTTAATTGGGAAAATGGCGAAGTCGCGCTGATTCGTCAGACGACACGTAATGTACTCGCGCTACCTGAAGGCACACAAGACCGCCTGAGCGTGATGTATCAATTTATTTTTTTGAATCTAAAACATCCGTCTACCTTAGATTTTTCCTTAACCAATGGCAACTCCTTGAGTCAACAACATTACGCCATCGCTGCTGGCGACATGATAACCACGCCCGCTGGGAAATTTAAAACGCTGTATTTGGACAACCAATCCAAAGCAGGTGAAAGTCGTACCGAAATTTGGTTGGCAACGCAACAGCACCACTTACCTTGCAAAATGCGCATCACCGATGCCAATGGGGACGAGCTGATTCAAATCCTCAGCAAACTCGTGATCGAACCATAATGCTGCACACCACCAAGGGTAGAATCGCGATTACCTTAGTTGTATCACTATTGATACATCTGGTTTTGCTGTTCGTACCTTGGGTGCAGTTGCCGCCTGTAGAAGAACCTGAACTGCCGCCTTTAACCGCCAAGTTGGTGGCATTGCCTAAAGCCGTACCAGCCAAGCACCCTGCGCCGCCTAAAAACCCCAAACCGTCTAAACCTAAGCCCATTGCACCGATCATGCCCGTCGAGGAAGCCGTCTCGGATGTGATTGCCGCTTCTGATGTTGCTGCGGCATCATCGGTGGAGGCGGCATCCAGTGTGGTCGCCGCATCAGCAGTAGAACCCGCACCTGTGATTGCAGTGGAAGCTGCGCCTGTCAGCCATCCCGCCTTACCCAAGCACGCCCAACTACGCTTTATCATTTACAAAGGCAAAGATTTTCAGGTGGGTGAAGCCAAACACCGCTTTGAAATCTCTGAAGATCAGCACTACAGCATCAAAGTCGGCATGAGTACCACGGGCATCGTAAGCTTGTTCAAAACCTACGATTCGGAGCAAATTAGCAGCGGCACAATTGATGCCCAAGGACTGCGCCCAGATAGTTTTACCGAAAATAAGCGCACAGGTAGTGGCAAGGAATCCTTTGGAGCGAAATTCAACTGGATAGACAAAACCCTCAGTTTTTCTGAAGGCAATCAAGTCACACTACCTGCACATACTCAAGATTTACTCAGCTCCCTGTATCAGGTTTCACAATTGGCATTGGAAAAAGGCACAATCTCCGTGCCTTACACCAATGGCCGCAAACTGGAATACATCCAATTTGAAGTGGGCGAAGAAGTTGAATTGTCCACGCGCCTAGGCAAATTGCGGGCGTTGCCTTTGCGAAAAGTACACGCCGCTGGTGAAGAAGGCTTGGAAATCTGGCTAGGACTGGAATATCGCCTGCTGCCCATTAAATTCTCTCAGATAGACCGAGCAGGTCAAGTCGCCGCCGAAATGGTGATTGCGGAAATACGGGTGAAGGATTGAGTTTTTAGGAAGGTGCAAATATATTCCCTCGCCCGCTTGCGGGAGAGGGGCAGGGGAGAGGGTGCACCGTAACCCGACAATACCGTGTGACTGCATTTTTTACATTTACAAAGAAGACCGCAACCGCTTTGTAATATCATCGCTTTCAATCTTGTAACCATGCGCACGCGTCAAGGGTATGACTCCTTTGATGAGCATATCGCCTTTTCCTAGTAATGACTCCGCGCCAGTTTCATCTAAGATAATGCTTGATTCGGTTGACCTCTGTACCTTCAACGCAATGCGCGCAGGGCAATTACTGCGCAATAAACCGCTAAATGTTTTTGCATCTGGTCTTTGCGTTGCCAGAATCAAATGAATGCCCGCAGCACGAGCTTTTGAGGCGAGTTGCACTAGCCTATCCTCGGTGACCTTATCCTGAGTGATTAGATCCGCAAGTTCATCTACAGCGACCACAATCCAACCTCCTTCAAATCCACGTTCACGTGCTTCGTGGAGGTTTTTTACACCAAGGAGCTCAAATTGTGCGTAACGTGCTTCCATTTCAACTACCAACTCATCCAACAAACTAATTGCGTCGGCTGCTGAAGTTGCGATTTCTGCATACAAGCAACCACAATTACGCCACTGCGAAAATTCAACTTGTTTTGGATCAATCAGTGCCAGTTTGACGGGTTTTTGTTTTGCCACGTAAATTAGACTTAACAGTAACGCATTAACACAAACACTTTTTCCACTGCCAGTTGTTCCAGCCACTAAAAGATGAGGGGCATTTGCCAAGTCAAAAATTATTGGCTGACCTTCTAAATCAACTCCAGGACTAACAGGTAATGACATATTCATAAGCGAGAAAGCTTGCACAGCGCGGTCAAAATCTGAAATACCTACGGGTAGCCATTCTTCTGTTCTTCGGGGACGATCAAGGTCGCAGGTTTGTGGCTCAGCGGCTTTAGTCAATACTAGCTTTTCTACTCCCAAACCCAGCGCGAATCCCAATTGGTCGAGCTTCTTCTCTAAAACGGCATAGTCGCTGGCATTAGGTAGAAATAAGCGATAACGGGTAAGGCGTGAACCAATGACTGAGGAACGGATTTCGACAGTGATACCTACTTTGCGTAACTCCTTGAACAAATGATCGCAATCCTCTTTCGTAGCGGGATTTTTTGAATTGCTTGATGTGACAATGGTGGGTAACTCTCCGATTTGTCGGCTTTCTGGTAGGTTAGCTCGGTGTGCCAATTCATCGAGAAATTTGGCGAAGTCGCCTTCTGCTTTTTGCCAGTCTTCTTGCAACAGTTGTACGCCACGATGCCAATGATCGCGTACCAGTTTTTGCAAAGCTTCTAAGGTAAATTTAGGCTGCCCGTAAAGTTTTAGTTGTTCGCCTAATAAAGCAATCCACAAATAATTACCATCTTCTTCTTTACCAAATAATTGCAATCCTTTGAGTGGGGAACCATTGCTATCTGGTGCAGATTCAGGTGTGTTTTCTAGGCCTAGCGAACGCCCTAATGCCAGTCGAGCGATCTCATAATTTGCTTCACAACCTAATGCTTTTTTTAGTCCTTGGCTGATTTGGTCAGCTTCGCGGCTGGTTTTATAAGAAGCCGTAATAATGTTGCTGATGTTGTTCATTGCACACCTCCAAAATAGTGGTCTGCAATAGCTTCCGTTTGCCCAACCCCATGCTTTAATTGCTGATGCTGCAACAAATAGGTTTTTGAAATGCGTGATTTTAATTTTTGGTATTCGTCGTTGCCGATCTCCTTGTCCTGCACCAGTAGAATAACTTGGCGCGACGTGTCTTTCGTCCAATATCCTAATAGGTTGTCACAATGCTGTTTGGAAAGGCGGGCAAGCGGGGTATCTACAATCAAGGGCACGCAATAACCTGTCACTTCAGCCAGTGCGCCAACTAGAGCTAACACAAAAAGCTGTGACTCACCTGACGACTTGGCAAGGGTGATTTCTGTGCCCTCATGGCTTCTGACTGTAGCTCGACCATCTACGGCAACTTCAATAGATGCAATTTGGTTTTTGTGATGCAACCCTCTAAATATTTCAGTTGCGGCTTTGGATAATGCTTGAAGTTTGAGTTTAAACAAGGGTTGTAGCAAGTCATCTATCATGGCGATGACGCGCTCAGCCTCTCGTGCGGCATCCCTTTCGGGGTGTTTGTCAGCCAACTCTTTGCGCTCCCGTTCATAGGTAGCCGTTTGCGCTGCGACTTCTTTTGACAAAGCCTTATGTTCATTTGCCTTTGCAATTTCTTTTCTACTTAGCGTATCCACTTTTTCGTAAGCAGACTCAAGTTGTAGTGTTAATGCCTTAATTTCCGCAACTTTGTTTTCACCATCCATGCCTTCCAACCGTGTCAACTCCCGACGCAATCGCTTTTTCTCTTGTTCTGCGTGCGTGCTGTCTTGTTCAGCCTGACGTAGCTCCGTGGCTGATAGTTTGAATTTTTCTCGCATCTGCTCCAACTTGTGCTGCTCTTGGAGTTGTAAGTAATCGTGCCAAATTGCCTCAGCACAACATTCTGGTCGTGGATGATTGATGCTGTCCCATGCTTGACGTAATGTTTTTTCCAATGAGTCGTGTGCGTTAGGAAACTGAGATACAACTTTGATCCACTCTGATTCAAAGAAAGTGTCGTGGAATTTTTGCCATTTTGGTAACAAGGTGCTGACAGATTGCTCCCAGTCTGTGAGTTGTTTCTCAGCCTCAAGCGAGCGAGTCAATGAGTTATAAAGTGCTGGACGAATAAGTTGAAGCGGTAATGTGCTGGAAAACAGTTTTCGTAATTTCTCACGAGTCTCTCTTTCTGCTTGCTCGGCTCTGCTCCCTGCTTCCGCCACTTCTGCCACTGTGCGAGCATCACCGCCTTGAGCTAAGTCAGTCAAACAACTGGTTAAGCGTTCTCGCTTATCCCTTTCTTCACTGAGTTGGTAGCGAATGTCTGTCAATTCTTGAGTAAGCCGTTCCATTTGACGGATATTTTCTTCACGAGTGAGTCCAAGTTCATTTACTCGGTTTTCATCCGTGCCTCCTCCTTGTGTTATTTTCTTTCGGCTGTAACTCGCCAATTGTTCACGCAATTCTTTGACTAAAACAACACCGAGCAAACTTTCGAGGCCAGAAGTAACCCAACCGTTGCGATCTTCATCGGCAAGGCTAGATATTTTTTCCCCATCGAAAAAGAAAAAAGGAGCAAGCCACGGGGGCGTGACGTAGCTTCCAAATAGCTCAGGTAGCTCGTCTTCTTTATGTGGCATCCATGAATTAGCGTTAGAGCGTGTTTCTACGATTATTTTCTGGTCATCGTATTTGCCATTGCTTTTGAAAAACCACCTACGCGTAATCCGTAATGCTGTTTCATCATCCCTAGTAAATTCGATACCCACTTCCATGCGAGCTTCGCCTGCATGAGCGGCCAATCGGTAAAGTGCTGTTTCTAGAAAATGACCATAACTTTTTGCTTTTAGTCCCGCCCGATCCAATGCTTTATGATTTACCGCCTCTTCGCCATATAAACCGACATAAATGGCTTCCAGTAGCGTCGTTTTGCCATAGCCATTGACGCCTCCAATCAACACTAAATTTTGACCATTTTGAGGTTTGGGAAAGTCGAATATCTGCTGGCGATAGCTTTTGAAATTTTTTAACTCAATACGTGACAACCACATGATTAGCTATCCTCACTAATAGATTGAAATATCTCGTCAAATGCAACAGCAATGCCTCTCGTATTACCTCTATGAGCCAGTGGTCGATAAGCATTAAGTAGCCGTGCGAACACCTCTTCATCTACTTTGTGAATTTCAAGTGCGGTTTTCAATACACCATAGGCTTCAGAATCACGCCATAACGGCAAGTCATCTACTTCGTGACGTATAGCAATATCATTAACGGTCATTATTTTTCTCCCTGAGAGTGCATGGCAATTAAATCGACAGCCCAAATTCGTTGGATAGCTTCAATTTCCTGTTCGGAAATCAGTGTATCTCCGTACTCAGCTTGTGTTTTAAGCAGGCGTTCCAATATCATCCGACGTGCTTCTAATGTGAATGGACCTGGAATCAATTTTCCACTGTCCATCACGGTAATTTTACCGTTGCGTCTCCTACCTTGACGCAATGATCTGTCATTGCGAATCTCGCGCAACCAATCGCGGAAAGTGATAAGGGGTTCGTATTGACGATTGCCGCTATCCACAAAGCCTTGCAGGCTTTTATCCTTTTCAACCACAGTGCAAGTCCAACAACCAAAACGGCTGGAATTCGTGCCGCAACCTGGGGCTTCTTCTTGAGACATCACAATCGGACACTCGCCGCCTGCGGCATCCCGATACAATTTAATCAGTCGCTGGTGCGTACCACCCCAAGGTGGCGCGGTGCTCGCAAGAATTTCCCAAACTTCGTCGGTTGATAAATCTACGATGGGGCGATAAACAAAAGCCCCTTTTAAGTCTTTGTGAGGATGCAATCGTGTGCCTGCATCATTTTGATTCGCTTCAACATTTCGTTTTCGTGATGCGGATTCATCCTTGCGCACACCTAAAACAATAATCGCTGAACCACAAGCGGCAACTTGATCGAGAATATATCGGCTAGTGGGTTGAATCTTCAAGCGATCGGTACACCAGCGCATGGTGGAATTAGGGCTTGGATACCCTTTGCCAATAAGCAACACCCAAAATGTGTTGTCTGGATTGGGATTGGTGGTGGCAACCGTGATTGGTAAATCAAGTGTTTCTGCCGCATGGCGAATTTCTGCCAATGATTGATGCAAATGTGCAACCACCAAAGGGCTTTCCACAAGCGTGTCATTGGCAATGAGGTGAACGGGACGGGTTAAACGACTGGGAGAAATATCCAGCAAAGCGGTGAATACGGCATGTGCAACCAGTGTGCTGTCTTTACCCCCTGAAAATCCAATAATCCACGGAAACGATTGATCGCTAGACAGATATTCAGCTCGAATTTCAGCAACGACGCGTGCAAAAATAACTTCTGGCGTTTCGATTGGGTCGTTGTCAGGTAAGGGGTTGGGCAAGGCTTGCGACATAATAGAAACACAATAAGCGGGGGCGGGCGACTCTACTACAAATGGGGTGTTTTACCTAGCACCAGAATTTAACTGATGCCCCTGTTGGCACATCCTATACTGCTGGTTTGAGCCGATATAAAATGCGGCGGGCATGTGGAACAGACTGAGGCGGTTGGGATCGCTACCGACTTGGTCTAAATCAAAATGACGAAAGCAGGGCTGGGTAAAGGTGAATTTGCCGCCTGTTTTTTTGATAATCTGGTCTAAATCATTTTCAACTTGGATTAACCCCGCGCTCATTACAAAGGACATCGGCACGGAATCGTGCAGCAAAGAAGAAGGCGGAAGACGTGAAAACCCATCCTGTTCATGCAGCGCAAGAAACGCCTCGCTGATGGAGTGGCAATCTGGCAGGGATGAGTTTATGGGCATCAAGGATTCATTCTGTTGTTAGTCGAGAAAGAACGGGAATCTTGTGGCGTGTTCCCTTGCAGTGCGGCAGAATTGTACTCGCGTCAGTAGGGATTGTCATGGATGTTGTGAGCACTATTTTGATGGTGGCTTGCGAGTATGGCAGATTCGTACATTGCCCGACAGGGCGAAATAGCGTGGCAAAAGGGATGATGCTGAGCTAACCCGTAGGTAGGTGCGGCAAAGGCAATCCACCATTTATCTTGTCATTTCCCAAGTGCGTCAGGTGGATTTGCCAAAGGCGACATGTACTCACCATCGCAATTGCTCAACCTCCAAGCCCAATGCTTGAGCGATTTTAGCTATAGTGGTTTTGCGGGGGCGTTTGGCGGTTTCCATTTGGGCAAAGGCGGCTTGTGAAATGCCCATGCGCGCCGAGACTTCGGCTTGGGTTAAGTGCAGATACTCACGCCATGCGCGGGTTGCTGTCCAGCCGTTATCAAAAAACAAGTCAACAACCTTGCCTGGTATGGTGGGTTCAGCCTTGGGCTTGCCTGAAATCAGGGCTTGGTATTGTGCAAACGGCACAACTGCAAATGCAGGATGCCCACCTGCATCGCGCAAGATTTGTACTCTTTCAATAAGTGCGCTCATCGCGTTTCCTCACTTCCTCAATGGTGACAATGCAAATCGCACCGTCGAAATTAAAAAATACCCGATAATTCCCTACGCGCAAACGATACTGGCACGCATGGTTGGTCAATGCCTTCACGTTCTCGCAGTCTGGCATACCAGCCAATTTACGACATTCCGAACGAATCTTTGCCCCATCTTGCGCTTGCAGTTTGGTCAATTGTTTAATCGCTTTGCGCGTGTACTCTATCTCGTTCATGGATGGAATTATAAGTATTTAATAAGTATAGTCAAGCCAAAACTCTTTAGCTCGCGTCAATCCGTCATTTGACTAAACAACAGGATTTTGTGGGTACGAATTGATTCGTACATCGCCCGAAAGGGCGAAAAATGCGGCCAACAAGCCTTTACGCTCGCTTAACTGTACGAATGAATTCGTACCCACGGCCAAAATGAGAATTGCTGGAATCCCCAAGGTTTACCCTCAATTTCGGTTAAACTGCGCACCTTATTTTTAGGTGAACTTTGCCATGCTGATTACTGAATACCGACTTGAACTTGCTATCGACGCGTTGAAACGCATTTTGCCGTTGGCGCATCCTGCGGACACGACCTTGCGCTATTTCTTCAAAGAGGAGAAGTTGGGCTCGAATGAGCGCGAGTTTGTGGCGGAAGCGGTGTTTGGCGTGTTGCGCCATCGCTTGTTGTTGGAGGCGGCGTGTGGGGAGCGGATTACCACGCGGCGTTTGGCGTTGGGATTTTTGGTACGTTTTGGCGGCTATAACCTGCGCGAACTCGCCCCACTATTGCAACGTGATGAAAAAGAGTGGCTGGCGACGGTCAAAGGCTACCAGTCTGAATCGTTGTCGGTGCAAGCGGAATTGCCCGATTGGATTATTGAAAAGCTGCGTGCCAGCTATAGCGATGAAGATATTTTGACCCTCGGCATGTCGATGCAGCAAGGCGCGCCGTTGGATATTCGGGTCAATACGCTGTTGGCGAAACGCGATGAGGTGTTGGCTGAATTGGTGCGCCAACAAATTTCTGCCACGTTGATGACGTATTCGCCTGTGGGCATCCGTTTGCGCGACAAAATTCCGTTGAATAAAGACGCTTTGTTCACTGAAGGCAAAGTGGAAGTGCAAGACGAAGGCAGCCAATTGTTAGGTTTGATGCTCGCCCCTAAGCGCAGCGATATGGTGGTGGATTTCTGTGCGGGTGCGGGTGGCAAAACCTTGATGTTGGCGGCATTGATGAATTCACAAGGGCGGTTGTACGCGCTGGATGTGTCTGAAAAACGCCTCGCTAACCTCAAACCGCGTTTGAAACGTTCAGGTGCCAGCAACATTCAACCCACCCTGATCGACAATGAAAATGACCTGAAGGTCAAACGCTTGGCAGGCAAAATCGACCGCGTGTTGGTCGATGCGCCGTGTAGTGGCTTAGGCACACTGCGCCGCAATCCTGATTTGAAATTCCGCCAATCGGCGCAAAGCGTTGCCGAACTGAATCAAAAACAAACCAATATCCTGAATGCTGCTGCACGTTTGCTGAAAAAAGGCGGGCGACTGGTCTATGCGACCTGCAGTATTTTGCCCGAAGAAAATCAGCACATTGTGCAAGCTTTCCTCGCTTCGCATCCTGATTTTGTGTTGCGCCCCGCAGGTGAAGTGTTGGCTCAACAAAAAGTCGCAATGGAAATGGGCGATTATTTGGAATTGCGTCCACATCTACACAATACCGATGGCTTCTTTGCGGCGGTGTTAGAACGAGTTTAAATTTCCGCACCCAGATTGAGGTTGGGGTTGAGTTGAGACGAAATCGTCCGATGCTTTTGTACATAGGCTTCAAATTTATCGGCGGGCAAAGGGGGGCTGAAATAATATCCCTGTATCTCATCGCAGCCAGCCGCCTTTAGGAAGGCGAGCTGCTCCGCCGTTTCGACACCTTCTGCGATACACTGAAAACCAAGGTGATGAGCCATTTGGATAATCGCGCCCACAATGGCTTTGTCATCGGCATTGGTGCTGATTTCACGTACAAAAGACTGGTCTATTTTGAGTTTGTACACCTTGAATTGCTTGAGGTAGCTCAGTGAAGAATAGCCCGTACCAAAATCGTCCAACGACATGCGCACCCCGTGTGCGTGTAGCGCATTCATCAATGCGATCGCCTTTTTCGGATTGTCCATGGCGAGGCTTTCGGTGAGTTCTAGTTCCAAATACTGTGGTGGTAATTGTGCCGATTCGAGGATGTTCCCCACTAAGCCAAGGAGGTCTGGATGACGAAATTGGATCGTGGATAAGTTGACCGCCATGATCATGGGCGGGAGTCCTAAGTTAAACCAAGTTTGGAGTTGTCCTACAGCGGTGCGCAACGCCCACTCACCGATTTTAATAATTTGCCCACTTCTTTCGGCAATGGGAATAAATTCTGTCGGAGAAAGATTGCCGAGTTCTGCCTGTTGCCAGCGCAAAAGTGCTTCTACGCCAATGACGCGTCCAGTGGTCAAGCTGAGTTGTGGTTGGTAGTGTAGTTGCAACTCATTGCGTGTGATTGCGTATCGCAACGCATTTTCAATTTTGAGTGTACGTACCGCTAACGATTGCATTTCTTGCGTAAAGAAGCGGTAATTATTGCGACCTTCCTGCTTGGCGCGGTACATCGCAGTATCCGCGTGTCGATACAGCGTCACAAAATCTTCCCCATCTTCGGGATACATCGCTATGCCGATGGAAGGGGTGACAATCAATTCGTTGAGCTCGATGTGGTAAGGCTCGGCGATCACTTGCAGTAATTTGGTGGCGGTAAAGGCTGCGTCCTGAGTGGTGCTGTCGGTCAGCATCAGCATAAATTCGTCCCCGCCCATGCGAGAGACGCTATCCTCGGTGGGTACGCTGAGTTTTAGTCGTTTACCGACTTCAATCAATACTTTGTCCCCGATGTGATGACCTAGGGTGTCATTGATGTCTTTGAAGTGGTCGAGGTCGAGAAACAGGATAGATAAGGACGTGTGATTGTGTTTTGCAGCGTTGATCGCTTGTTCGACGCGATCATTAAACAGCATGCGGTTGGGTAACCCTGTCAACGTATCGAAATTGGCGAGTTGTTGTATATGCTGCTCGTCCAGTTTGCGTTCGGTAATGTCAATATGCGATCCAATCAGGTGAGTCGCGACACCATTTTGATCATATTGTTTCTCGCCTCGTGCCAATATCCAGCGATAGCTGCCGTCACGGTGGCGCATCCTAAACTCACTGAGGTATTGTGGTGAGGTATCTGCCAAAAATTTTTGAACATAGGCTGATGCAGGTTCAAGGTCATCAGGATGTAGCAGTGATTCCCACGTTGAAAACTGATCCTGCAATTCATTTGGAAAATAACCCAGCTGCGCTTTCCATTCGGGTGAGTAACTCACCGTATGCGTTTGTAAATTCCAATCCCATAAGCCTGTATTAGAGGCCTTTAGAGAAGTTGCTAAGTTTTGCTGTGCCTGCGTTAGTTTGCTGTAAGGTTCTTCAATGGTTTCAACCACGATGGCTCGGTAAATAAACAGGTATGCGATCACTTTATACACATGCCCTAGCACGTTGTAACTACCCGTCATGGTGGTATAGAGCGTAAAAAAGAATTCACTCATCGCTAAGGTGCAGACCGCACCAAAGAGAAGCACGCCTTTGAATTTTTGGGGCTGGCGTAGCTTTTGCCACAAGATTGCAGCGGTGATGAGATGGAGCAGGATGATGAGGTATTCGGTGCTCTTCTTAAAGGTGGTGAGCCCTAGGCCAGATACAAAGGTATCTGGCAGCCAAGGTTGGTGATATATCACGGTCCAATTCAGGAGAACCGTCAAAAAGAAGAGCGAGCCAAAGATGGTGTAGCGCATCGTCCTAGAATGGAGCGGCTTCCAGGGTCTGATGGAGATAATGAGCAAGGCAATAGCAGCGACAAAACGAGCAGATAACCAGAAATTCAGGTGCTTTTGTAAATCGTTATGCGTAAAAAAATCAGGCATGCCGACGTAGGAAATGGTGTGTAAAAAATCGAGCATCCCGACTGAAAAAAAGGCGCATGCCAGCAGGACGATATTGCCCGAAAGATTGGTGCTACGGGAATTCCAGCCTATGGCAAAAACCATCATAGAGACCACGACCGATACAGTCTCTAACAGCATGTGCAACGGCAGGTAATTTGGGATGCCTTTAAACTCTGGTAGTGTGGGCGTTAACCAAGCAAGCAATTGAATGATCGCAAGCATCAGGAGCACCCTGATCATATTGGTCATGCTATCTTGGTAATTGGGGTGTACGCCTGACCAGCCTAGTTTATGGATATGCTGCATCTAAAGTTTTGAGTGTGTGGTTTTCAGTGTTGTACGTTGGATTCGCATTTTACACAATAACTTTTGCGGCGAGCGTTTGGCTTGCAGCCACTTTGGGGCAACTATACCCATCGCCTTTGAAAACCCCGAAAAATAGCAGACAATGTCCAGATGGAAATCAAACTGAGTGTAGAAATCAAAAAAGTCTTGGAAGCTCGTCACCGCGTGGAGCGGGATGGGCGGGTGCGC
>JAQTTV010000016.1 GCA_028710565.1 Gallionella sp. | reverse complement strand
TTTGTGTCGTCATCTGCTTCATCCTCATGATAAAGTATAAAAAATCCCTTTCGGGGTGAGGATGAATTATCTTGTCTAATCAATCGCTGAAGGAATATTTCTCCGCGATAGCGGCTTCGTTCAACCCTACGCTCAAGCGGAACCGCGCAAAAGTGCGCAATCCCTTAGCTCCACGATAGGGTGAAAGGTGAAAAGGCGAGGACGCGCGACGGTTTGTTTCACATTTCACTTTTCTCGTTTCACAAAGGTAAAGCCTCACATCCCTTGTTAGAAAAGCTGGTTTGACCCTTCCCTCTTCTCCCTTCCCCATAATTATCCCCCCCAGTTTCGCCACGCAAAGTGGGCGAGTAGGAGTACGGCGATGATGATTAACCAGTTATTGCGACGTTTTTGCTGGGTGAGTAGTTGTTGCACAACGTGTTCGATGCGGCCATATTGATCTTCGTGCAGGCGTTGATGCAGCAGGCGTGGCAATTGGGGTAGCAGGGTGGCGTAATGCGGGGCTTCGCTGCGTAGGGCATTGAACAAGCCACGCCACCCAACTTGCTCGCTCATCCAGCGTTCCAGCCAAGGTTTAGCGGTTTTCCATAAGTCCAGTTCGGGATCCAGTTGTAATCCTAAGCCTTCGATATTCAGCAAGGTTTTTTGGAGCAACACCAATTGCGGTTGGATTTCAATCCCGAAGCGTCGTGAGGTTTGGAATAATCGCAGTAACACGCGTCCAAACGACACTTCGCGCAAGGGCTTGTCAAAAATAGGCTCGCATACTGCCCGAATCGCCGCTTCCAGCTCATCGACACGGGTGTGGGCAGGTGCCCAACCTGATTCGATATGCACTTCTGCCACGCGCTTGTAATCGCGTCGGAAAAAGGCGATAAAGTTTTGTGCGAGATAATGTTTGTCGCTATCCGTCAAAGTGCCCATGATGCCAAAATCTAGCGCGATGTAGCGTCCGTCGGCGGTTACTTGGACATTGCCAGGGTGCATATCCGCGTGAAAAAAGCCATCACGAAACACTTGGGTGTAAAAAATCTCCACGCCGTCCGCAGCCAATTTTGGAATGTTGATCCCTGCCGCGCGCAAAGTATCGACTTGATTGACGGGCGTGCCATACATCCGCTCCATCACCAATACATCTGCCGTGCAAAAATCCCAATACATTTCGGGTATGCACAATAAATTTGATGCGGCAAAGTTATGTTTAAGCTGACTACCGTTGGCGGCTTCGCGGGTTAAATCCAGCTCGTCTGAAAGATGTTTTTCAAACTCCAATATGACTTGCAACGGCTTGAGTCGCCGACCATCTGCCCAAAGCTTTTCCAGTAATTCCGCGGCGACTTTCAGCAACGCCATATCGTGAGCGATGGTTTTGGCAATGCCAGGACGCAAGATTTTCACCGCTGCTGCCCGTCCATCGGGCAATACGGCAAAATGCACTTGTGCTACGGACGCGCTGGCAACAGGCAAGGTTTCAAAACTTTGGAATACTTGGCTCAGTGGCTTGCCATAGCTGGCTTCCAACACGGCAATCGCTTGATCTGAAGGGAAGGGCGGGACTTGATCTTGCAGCTTAGCGAGTTCATCCGCAATGTCCAAGGGCATCAAATCACGGCGGGTCGATAGCATTTGCCCAAATTTAACGAAGATCGGGCCTAGATTTTCCAATGCCAAACGTAAACGTACCGCACGAGGTTGCTCAATATTGCGGAAGAAGAGTAAAAAATTGAATAGCTTATGTAGCCCAATGATGCTTTTCTGCGTTAGGAAAAATTCATCTAATCCAAAGCGGAGTGAGACATAAATAATTTTGATTAAGCGGAAAAGGCGCATAGGGCGAAATATCGGTAGGGTAAGTAAGGCTGGAATCCCGACCTAAAGGCGGTTAATACGTTGTGCCAAGCGAGCAACATCGTCGCGCAGGGTATCAACTTGTTCTACAAATTGGGAGAGTTGCGTAGGCTTCACAATCAACGGTTGCTCCTCTGTCCAGTATTCGGCTGCTGCCTCCGCCAGATTGCGCGCTGTCTGTTGTAATTTGTCTTGCTTATGCTTCACGTTCTGCACAATGCGTTCAGCCAGAATATCACCCGTTAGATGGCTTAAATCTTCCGCCGCATCCCAACGTAATTGGCGAGACAAACTGAAAATTTCACTCAGTAATGCACCATCGCCTTCACTGCGAATATCGGTATAGGCAAGAGGATCTTGTGCCAATAAACGGGGTAATAAAGCGGGTGGAATCACACAGATCGCATCCGCGCTGGTGTCCGATGCGGTGCTCAACACCGATCCGTCCGCCAGTATCGTATAGGCAAAAATAAACGGTGCGATTTGGAATCGCACCGTTTTACCTGCATACCGCGCCAAGCGGGGCATCGCCCAACTGTTCTGCGCGAGCAGATGATTCAATGCAGCGGCAGTTGGTTGGGCGAATATCATGGCATTAGTGCACGGTGGTTTGTTGTATGCCTGACAACAGCCAGACCGCTTTGCTGTCGTGCATATTTTTCTGTACGTGCCAGATTTCATCCACCGCTTCAGGCGTACCGTTGTTTTCTGTCACTTGCCCTGTGAAGCGCACGCTGGCAATCGACAAGTCGTGACCTTGCTCGACTTCTAACAACTCGCCATAAATGGATACCACATCGGTTTTTTGTGGGGTGTTGTCACGTTCTTGCAACTGCATGGAGATTTCCGCATACATTTCAGGCGTGGTGTATTCGCGGATGTCATTCAAATCTTTGCGATCATTCGCGGCTTGCAAACGAATAAACGACATTTTTGCACTGCGCAAGAAAGCGTCCACAGGGAAGTCAGCGGGAATATGGCTGCTCGCTGCGGTTGGATTAGGTTGGCTACTTGCAGCGGCTGCACTGGCTGGGCTGCTGGGAAAATGGGATGCCGCAGCTGGAGGGGGGCTATAAGGTGCGCCCGCGCCCGCATATTGCATCGGTGCGGTTTGCGTGTTGGGTTTGCGGAATTTAGCCAACAAGAACATCACCACGCCCGCAGCCAACAATGCCATCAGAATGCCGCCCATTGCGCCACCCATGCCACCGCCTGCAAACATCGCGCCCAAGCCTGCGCCAATTGCCAAACCTGCTAAAGGGCCTAACCATTTGTTGCCTGCTGCGGGGGCGGCAGCACCAGGTGCTGTCGGTGCTGGGGTTGCTGCGGGAGCTTTGGGTGGGGTTTGTGGGGTCATGGTGCGTTGTTTACCGATACTGCCTCCACCCCCGAAACGTTTGGCTTCTGCCGTGGTGGCGAGCAAACTTAAACTGGTGAAAGTAATCATCAAAAACATCAAAAAACGGCGCATGGTTAATCCTAAAAAATTATAAAACGAAGGTCAGTATAGCAAATCGGCCATACTCAGACAGATTTTCCATATGGTGCAGTTTGGGAAATTTTCAAGAGCGTACCGTTTGGAGAACATTAAAGTACACCAGCGTCATCATGGTTGCGGAGGGCGAAGAGGGCATTCAACGACCCTCTTCCACACATCAATCACGAAATTTGCGCAAAAAGTGCCTATAATCGCGCTCCCTTTTGAGTACATTACGATGAAATTAATAGCTCTAATCTTCAGTCTGTTATGGTCTGTGCCGAGTTGGGCGGCGTTGCCGTTTGCGTTGAGTGCGCCTGAACTCACCGCGAAATCTTATTTGTTGTACGACTACAACAGCGGCCAAGTCTTGCTGGCGCGCAATGCCGATACGCATATTGATCCCGCTTCCTTGAGTAAGTTAATGACCGCGTACTTGGCGTTTGATGCGATCAAACACAATACCGTGACACTGACGCAAGAGCTTGCCGTGCCTGACCGCGCCACCAGTAAACTCGCGATGGGCGAGTCGCGTATGTTGTTGCGCACGGGACAAACGGTGTCGGTGCAAGATTTGCTGCGCGGGCTGATTGTGCAATCTGCCAGCGATGCCGCGATTACCTTAGCGGTTCATATCGCGGGCAGCGAGCTGGGCTTTGTCGATATGATGAATAAAGAAGCGGCAAGGTTGGGGATGAAGAACACGCACTTTACCAGCCCAGCCGCCTTGGCGGATCCGCAACATTACAGTACGGCGACCGATTTGGTCAGGTTGGCTGCCGCGATTATTCGCGATTATCCGCAGCATTACGCGATGTTTAGCGAACGAGAATTTACCTTTAACCAAGTCACACAAGCCAATCGCAACAAGTTGTTGTGGATAGACCCTTTTGCGGATGGACTTAAAACAGGGCAAACGGAAACCGCAGGTTTTTGCTTAATCGGCTCGGCGAAGCGCGATAAGCGTCGTTTGATTTCGGTGATCTTAGGCACAGAGTCAGACATTGTGCGTGCTAACGAGAGCCAAAAGTTGCTGAATTATGGCTTTCAGAACTTTGATATTGCGCGGGTTTATCGCAAAGATCAGGCGATTGCCAAAGTGCGCGTGTGGAAGGGTACGGAAAGTGAAGTGGACGTTGGCTTTACCAAAGACCTGTATCTGACTTTTCCCAAAGGACAACAAGCTTTGTTGACCGCCAAAATTGAAACGTTGCAACCTTTGCTGGCACCGATTAGTGCAGGACAACCTTTGGGCACACTCAAGCTGTTTTTGTCAGGTAAGCCTTACGCCGAATTCCCGCTGACCGCCTTGAGCAGCTCGGCCGTGGCGAATGTTTTTGCACGCGGCTGGGACAGCATCCATTTGTTGATACGCGAACTTCGCGACTAAAGGGCAAGCACCATGACGATTTATCTCAACGGGCAATTTATGCTCATAGCAGACGCAAAAATTTCGGTGCTGGATCGCGGCTTTATGTTTGGCGACGGCGTGTATGAAGTCATTCCTGTGTATTCGCGCAAAGCCTTTCGCTTGTCCTCGCATTTGCAACGCTTGCAACACAGCTTGGACGGCATCCGCATCCCCAATCCGCATAGCGAAGCCGAATGGATGGCATTGATCGCGCAACTCATCGCCGCCAACCAACCCGAAGACCAGTATTTGTATCTGCATATCACGCGTGGCGTTGCCCTGCGTGACCACGCTTTTCCCAACCCGCCCGTGCCGCCGACGGTGTTTATGATGAGCAACGCCTTGATTCATCCGCCCGCGCATTTGCTGGAAACGGGTGTGGCGTGCGTGACGGCGGAAGATAACCGCTGGCTGCGCTGCGATTTAAAAGCCATTTCGCTGCTGCCGAATGTGCTGCTGCGCCAAGCGGCAGTCGAAGCAGGTTGCGCCGAAACCCTGCTGGTACGCGAAGGCGGCTTTATCACCGAAGGCGCGGCAAGCAACATTTTTATGGTCAAAAACGGCACGCTGTACGCCCCGCCCAAAGATAATTTGATGCTCCCTGGCATCACCTACGACGTGATTTTAGAACTCGCCGCCACGCACGGCATCCCGCATGAAGTCCGCCGAATCACGCTGGACGAAGTACGCCACGCCGACGAATTATTGATGACCTCCTCCACGCGAGAAGTCTTGCCGATTACCCAATTGGACGGCAAACCCGTAGGCTGTGGCAAACCCGCCGCGATGTTTACCCAACTGTATTCCCTTTACCAAACCTTTAAACAAGAAGTGATGCGCGCATGAATACCACCCCAACCGTCAAAGAAATCACCGACAGCCTAATCGAATACCCCTGCGAATTCCCGCTGAAAGTCTTCGGCAAACAACACGCAGGTTTTGCCAAAGCCGTGATGGAAACCATCACCCAACACGACCCCAGCTTCACCGCCGCCAAAATCGACATGCGCGCCAGCAAAACCGCCAAATACATCAGCCTAACCTGCACCGTCAGCGCAACCTCCCGCCAACAGTTAGACGCGATTTACCAAAGCTTGTGCGACCATGAGATGGTGACGATGGTGATGTAACTTCGTACCATTGCACTGTTTTTACGATAAATTTTGGGGAATGAATATGGCTTCTTTGGGTAGCAATTTAATCCGCACTGTCACCAGCAATCAGCTTGGCGAAGCAGTTTTTGATCTTGCCGAAATAGCATTGGATAGAAATTTAGCGGAAGGTGTACTTAAAGACGTACCTTTAGTTGGAACATTAGTTAAGTTGGTTCGTGCACGACAAGTGATTTCTGAGGAACTTTTCATCAGAAAGTTAGAACGCTTCTTAACGGGATTGGATACGATTGCTATAGAAGATAGAGAAAAGCTACTTGAGAAGTATCCAGATTCTTCAGATGAGCAAAAATATCTTGGTGAAAATCTTTTGCTGGCACTTGAACGTCTCGATGATGTCAAGAAACCAGCTATCTTGGCGCGGTTTTTTGCTGCTTATATTAAATCAGAAATCGACTATTTGACTTTTACCCGCCTCGCGCGCGCTTTGGAAAACTTCAACCTTGAACTTCTACCGAGCCTGAAGCAGTTTTACTTGCATACAGAATCTGATGTGCAAATACCCGAAGAAATTACGCATGAGTTAAGTCTTGCTGGTTTAGTCGTCGTTAGCATGGTTGGTCCAGAAGGAACTTTTGCTGGTGTGGGCGCACACTATCAACACTCTGAACTGGCGAAATGTTTTTTGCATATAGGTTTTGATGCTGAACTTTAATCTTCAAGCCACTATGAATGATTTATTTCAAAAGGAGCAATGGATGAAACACTTGTCTTTAATCACCGCTGCCATATTAGCAGCAACCCTTGCCTTACCCGCCCACGCGGGTGGGAAAAAACCTGCGCAAACCACCACCCGACAAAGTGAAACCACCAACAGCATCGGCATCACCATGGTTACCATTCCCAGCGGAAAGTTCATCATGGGTTCTTGTCAACAAAATGATAAAGAAGCCATTTTGGGCGAAAGCCGATGCCTCAATCCAGACCGAGATGCACGTAGCGAAGAAACTCCACAACATCAAGTGAGCGTAAACGCGTTCCAAATGGGCAAAACCGAAGTCACCCTCGGGCAATTCAAACGATTCATTAAAGCCACAGGTAACGCACAATTGATAAGCTATGATTTTATTCAATACAACTCCCACGGTGAGGAATCGCCTGTGGTGATGGTCAGTTGGTACGATGCACAAGCCTTTATCAATTGGCTTAATGAAAAAGAGGGCGGCGGTTATCGTTTGCCGAGCGAAGCTGAATGGGAATATGCCTGTCGTGCAGGTGGCAACGAGCCCTATTGCGGCGGTAACAACCTTAATGCGGTGGGCTGGCATGACTACAATAGTGATAGTCATCAACACAGCGTTGGGGGAAAACAAGCCAATGCTTGGGGTTTATACGATATGAGCGGTAATGTTTTTGAATGGGTGCAGGACGACTATCACAATAGTTATAACGGTGCGCCCAGTAATGGTGCGGCTTGGGGTGGGGGAGAAAACAAAGTGCTGCGCGGTGGTTCGTTCAGCTTCAACGCGCCTCGTGCGCGCGCAGCTAATCGTGACAGTCTCGACCCCGCGACTCCTTTCAACTTCAGTGGAGGCTTCCGTCTTGCCAGAACGCTCCCGTAGCTCGCGTACGACGTATTTCTTAACCCGTAAGGCGGATTCGCCATAGGCAATCCGCCATTTCCTTCCCCGTCGCAAATCTGTTATTTGTAAAATATAGTAAACCAGTTTATCATAATCCTCTATTGAACAACTACGAGGAGATGAGCATGTGGAGCAAAACTTATAGCAAGACAGTCAAGGGATTAAGCGCAGAACAAGTCTGGAAAGTCTGGACAGACCTCAATCAATGGCATACATGGCAAAGTGATATTGAATACGCAAAACTGGAAGGCGAATTCAAGGTTGGCAATACCTTTCTGCTTAAGCCCAAAGGTGGGCCACAGGTCAAAATCGAGATCATCCAAGTAGCCGAAAATAAGCAATTCGTGGACTTGACGCGATTTCCTGGGGCGAGGATGTATGGCTCACATGAGTTCGTGATTCACGGGGATGAATTGGAGATCAAAACAACGATGAGCATCGAAGGGTGGTTGTCGTTGCTGTGGCGAAAACTCGTTGCCGAGGATGTGGCAAATGGCATGAGCGAGCAAACAGCGAATTTGATCGAAAAAGCAAAAAATGTCTGATACTTCGCCATTCAAACATGCCAAAGCGGACGATAGTGCGGGTTTTCTGCTTTGGAAAATCACGGCGTTGTGGCAAACCAAGCTATCAGAAGTGCTGGGCGAATTTGGCATCACACAAACCCAATATGCGATATTGGCTTCACTCAGATGGTTTGAAGAACAAGGGGAAGCCACAACGCAGGCTCATGTGGTTGAACATGCAAAAATAGACAAGATGACGCTCTCCAAAGCGATCCGAAAACTGGAAGAAGAGGGTTTGGTATCAAGATCCCCCTCATCCACCGATAACCGAGCGATCAACGTTAAATTCACTGCCAAAGGAAAAAAAGTGATTCAACAAGCCGTCGTGGCAATTGAAAAAGCCGACGATGACTTTTTTGCTGGTCTGACCGAGCAACAGCTAGAGACGTATAAATCACTCACCATTTCTGTTATTTCCAGCAATGGATAGAGCCCGTGTGGATACGACTAGCGTAGTGTAATCGCACCTACTCCAACAACGTCGCCAAGCGCGCAATCACTTCTTCGGTAATCTCGTCTGGCACGCCCTCAACGCGTTCCGCTTGGCGGGCTTTCCAATCCACGATGCGCGCTTGATTGTTGCGGGGCGCAGCGCATTTCATATCGCATCATTTCCCACTGCAGGCAAGGCTTCCCATTCCGCATCACGGGGCAAATCGCCCGCGTTTATTCCTGCTACTAACTCATTCAAACGTGGATTCGCCAACGCATCCACTTCATCGGCAACAATGTGTTGAGCAATCTCGACTTCGGTCGTGGCATCCACCCGTTGCGCGTCGATTTTGCCGACTTGTGAAAAATTATCAGGGCTTAGAGTTAAACGTACTGTCTTCATAATCGTGCCTTTCTTGAGCGAATATAATTCGCGCCTGCGGCGCACCCTCTCCCCCAGCCCCTCTCCCGTGAACGGGCGAGGGGAGTCTTAAATCGGTCAATTTATTGCGCGTTTCCTGCCCCATCATGCGTTGCTGTATCCACTTTTCGCTGCGCCCATGCTGTTGCCATGCCGCCCGCGCCCGATCCACGCTCAAACTGGGATCGGCCAATTCCTGCATTCGCTCATAACCTACTTTTGCCAGCCACAATTTAATCGGCTCGGCTTTGGGGCTGGGGACAGACTGCACCAAGCGCAGCAAGGTTTCGGCGGTGGCAACATCGGTTAGACGTTGTTTGCCATCCTCGGCGGTCATTTTCAACTGGTTACAATTTGTAACCAGTTGGCTGCCTTCTTTCGCCAAACGGTTTTTGAGCACCTTCCAATAGGTACGCGCCGTTTGATAATCAGGCTGTTGGGTCAAGACGCGGACAATATCCACCACCGAAAACCACCAAATTTCAGTGGCTTCATCATAAGTACGGCGAATTTCGTGTTCTTCAAATAATGCGGGTTTGGCTTGCATTTATATCCCCTTAGAGATGGTGAATTTGAAGCGAAGCGTATCAAGGCATATGGGCTTGCGTCAATCGCCTTGTGGCCCTTTTTGTCATACCTTGCGCAGGCTTTAACCCAACGCTAACAATGCCACCTCAGGTGCTTTATCCAGAATCTTCAACAAGGCTTGCGCAGCACCTGTGGGGCGGCGTTGTCCTTATTCCCAGTTGCGGATGGTGTCGAGAGACACATTGATGCGTTGCGAAAATTGCAGTTGGTTTAATCCCAAACGGCGACGCACGTTCAATTAACCTCACAAGGCTTTAGGCTAGCAATTTATCGTGCGATTACCCTGTCTCCTCTTCGCGGATAGCTTAACAGTTTGCTTGGTTTAACGTACCATCGCCCCTCTTTGATTGCTTGCTGGACTTATTCACCATGACACACACGCCACACACCCCAGAATTGCTATTACCTGCTGGCACGTTAGACAAAATGCGCATGGCGTATGCCTTTGGCGCGGATGCCGTTTATGCGGGTCAACCGCGTTATTCTTTGCGCGCGCGCAACAATGAATTTCAATTAGATCAACTGGAAATCGGTATCCAGGAAGCGCACGCCATGGGCAAAAAGCTGTTTGTTGCCAGCAACTTGATGCCGCACAACGCCAAGGTCAAAACCTATATGGCGGACATGGAGCCTGTGATCGCCATGAAACCCGACGCGCTGATTATGGCCGACCCTGGCTTGATCGCCATGGTGCGCGAGCGTTGGCCAGAACAAGAAGTGCATCTTTCCGTGCAGGCCAATACCGTCAATTACGCGGCGGTGAAGTTTTGGAAATCACTGGGCTTGTCGCGGGTGATTTTGTCGCGGGAATTGTCGCTGGACGAAATCGAAGAAATCCGCCAACGCTGTCCCGACATCGAGCTGGAAGTGTTTATCCACGGCGCGCTGTGCATCGCCTATTCGGGACGCTGTTTATTGTCGGGCTATTTCAACCATCGCGATGCCAACCAAGGCACGTGCACCAACTCCTGCCGCTGGGATTACAACATCGGCAATGCCGAAGAAAACGGCACGGGCGACATCGAAAAACTGGATTTTGACTTTGACAAAGCCTTGAGTCAATCCGCCTTGTCCGACTGCGGCAGCCAACCGCGTCACCCCATGGCGGATCGCGTGTATGTCATTTCGCGCCAAGATCACCCTGGCGAACTGATGCCCGTGATGGAAGACGAACACGGCACTTACATTATGAATTCCAAGGACTTGCGTGCCGTCGAACACGTGGAACGCTTGGTGAAAATCGGCGTGGATTCGCTCAAAGTCGAAGGTCGCACCAAGTCGATTTACTACGTCGCCCGCACCGCGCAAGTCTATCGCCAAGCCATTGATGATGCCGTTGCGGGTCGCCCGTTCAACCTCGAACTCTTGGGCGCGCTGGACGCACTGGCGAATCGCGGCTACACCGACGGCTTCTACGAACGCCACCACACCCACGAACAACAAAACTATATGCGCGGTCATTCTGAAAGTTTCCGTCAACAATACGTCGGCGACATCACTCGCTGCGCGGATGGCATGGCAGAAATCGAAGTCAAAAACAAATTCCAAGTCGGCGACAAGCTAGAAATTATTCACCCCAAAGGCAATTCGATCATTGAACTCAGTGCCATGACCACACAGGACGGCGCGGCGATTACCACCGCCCCTGGCAGCGGACATCATGTGCGAATTCCATTAGCAGGCGACAAGGCTGGCGGGATGGTGGCAAGGTTTATTTGAGCATCAGGTATGAAATACGAAAACTACTATGTTTAATCCTGACGAGTTTCTTTCCCATATTGTGGATTTGGAAGATTGCTGTCCCAATATTGACGAAATGTTCGCGCCGCTTGTGGAGAACGGGCTAGATTTTCTCGAACGTTCTACGGTCGAGTTTGAGGAGTTTCCCAAGTATTCCGTTATTCACTTCGCGGCGGCTGTGGAACTGTTTCTTAAAGCTAGACTTATAGCCAAAGACTGGAAATTGATTGTTATAACAAAGAGTGAAGAAGAGATAGTAAATCGGCATTCATTTGAGCTGGGGGATTTTCAGTCGGTAAATCTAGGGGGCGCATTCAAAAATTTGGCTAAAAACGGTTGGAAAGTCTCTAAAAAAGAAGAAGCTGTATTTATGAAAATTGGGAATCATCGAAATAAAATGATTCATTTTTTTCATCGTGCTCACACCGCTGAAGAAAGCACCGCATTACTCACAGAAATAGCAAGAGAACAACTTAAGGCTTGGTATTTACTACATCGCTTATTAACGGATAAGTGGCTGAATGAATTTAGAGATTTTGTTGAAAGATTCAATAATGTAGATGAGCTATTTCGGAAGCATAAAAAGTTTCTTGAAGTGGTTTTTGAGCAGAAGAAGCCAGAAATTCAAGAACTCAAAACAGGTGGGAATTATTTTTTCGAGAAATGCCCATCTTGTGGATTTGAATCTTTCAGGCATGAATCCGAGCCTCAATTGCATTACGCTGTGGATTGCATGGTGTGTAAGTTTAGTGAGAAACATCTCCGAATAAACTGCCCAAAGTGCGATGAGATTGTCGATTTTGTGAATGAAGGATTTGCCCGATGTGATTGTGGTAAGAATTTTGAGCCAGATGATTTGGTAGATATATTGACGGAACACAATCCAGCTTATTATGGAAAAGAAGCTGAAGACCTTGGGAACTGTAGTGAGTGTGATGGTTTCCATACGGTTATCCAATTGGACGACCAAGAGAAATACATTTGTACAAGCTGCTTTGGTGAGTTTAATTCATTGCAGTCGTGCGGCTGGTGCAACGAGCCGAATACGGGTGATATGGAATTTAGCTACATCTCTGGTTGTAATCATTGCGAAGGTCAGGCTGGATGGGAAGCTGATGATTAAAACAAATCGAACGAAAACCCACTACTAACCAATTTTGTGATAACAAATTTATGATCCTCGCCCCCCTCTCCCAACTCCCCCGCTACACCGCTCTGCACCCATTATTCCCACAGGTATTGGATTTTATTCAACAAACCGATTTGCCCGCACTTCCTGCGGGCATCTATCCCATCCTCGGTGAGGATCTATTTGTCATTGTGGAAAAAGTTTCTGGGCGCAGTCGGGAGGCGGCGAAACTGGAATGTCATCGCCGTTATATCGACATACAACTGGTGTTGTCGGGTGTGGATGAAATGGGCTGGCGGGCATTGACGGAATGTCAACAACCCATCGCTGAGTTCAACACGGCGCGGGATATTCAGTTTTTTGACGACACGCCCAGCGCGTGGATTGCCACCCCGCCCGACACTTTTTGCCTGTTTTTCCCCGACGATGCCCACGCCCCGCTGGTCTCCACAGGCGAGATTCACAAACTGATTTTCAAGATCGCCGTCAATCCGACTATCGCCTAGAAAATAGTCAGATTTGGAGCCGTCTCTGTTGGATGATGCCCACCCAAGCGACTACTTTTCAGTCTTAATGATGGTGCCGACTGACAAGGTTTTTACCTGATATTTGCCTTGGTAGTCTTCAAGTTTAAACAGATTATTTCCTGCCATAAAGAATCCCATCGCAGGTTCTTGCTGAATGAAAATGATGTCGTTGGCTTTGGCATCCACCGCTATTTCTGCCCAGTTTTCAGCTTTTGAATACAGTGTGTGCTGCCCTGGAGACAGATTGAAATAGATGTACTGGCTAGATCGAGTATAACCCACTTCCGATTCAGGCGCATGGTCGTCCACAAACACGTTAAATCGCACCAAACCGCCCAAAGACGAGGGTCTTACGACGTAAACGATGGCTTTGTTTGCATCGGGTAGCTTGGGTAATTGATAGCCCGAAATGGCCGTTTTCATAACATCCGATGTTGGAGCCGATGCACATCCTGAAATAACCGCCACCAATCCAACCAACATAAATTTCTTCAACATTTCCCGCCTCTTTTTTAGATTTGTATCTACTATTGGAAAATTTTCCGAACGCATCGTGCGCTAAACCCAGAAAAATATCAAGGTCGTGTTTGCGGATTGGAAGCGTAAAGCGGAGATGACTTGTGATTTTGTGTCGAAGTAAACACGTGATCGCTTACTGATTTATTTTCCGATACAAAACCGACTAAAAATTTCGCCTAGTAAGTCATCGGCGGTGAATTCGCCTGTGATGCTATTGAGGGCGTGTTGGGTGAGGCGGAGTTCTTCGGCGAAGAGTTCGGGGTAGGGGAGCATTGCGCTCGCTTGGGTGAGGTGGGTTTGGGCGATATTAAGGGCAATGAGATGCCGTTCTCGCGCCATAAAAATGCCGCTTTCTTGATGGCGATAGCCGATCAATTCCAGCAGTTTTTCGCGCAGGATTTCAATGCCTAACCCCGTTTTGGCGGAGACGTAAATCCCATGTTGCGCGCTGACATCGGACGTATTGGTCACTAAGTCCGCTTTGTTTAATACCACCAAATGCGGGATATGAGCGGGGAGGGTGGCGAGTATGGCTTCATCTTCGGCGGTGATGCCTGTACCTGCTTCTCGCAGCCATAAAATCAAATCGGCTCGTTGCAGGGTTTGGTGGGTGCGGGCGATGCCGAGATTTTCTACCACATCCTGCGATTCGCGCAGCCCTGCGGTATCTAAAATATGCAGCGGCACGCCGCGAATTTGGATCATCTGGCGAATTACGTCGCGCGTTGTGCCTGCAATGTCGCTGACCAGCGCGACTTCTTCACCCGCTAGGCGATTGAGTAAGCTAGATTTGCCGACATTGGGTTGTCCCACGAGTGCAATTTGTGCGCCTTCACGCAGCAGACTGCCTTGTTTGGCGGTGTCCAATGTGTGTTGTAATTGGGTTCGGATCGCTTGCAGCTGGCGGTCACGGCGGCTGACATCCAGGCTGTCAATTTCCTCTTCAGGGAAATCTAGCATCGCTTCAATCAACATCCGCAAGTTAATCAGGCCATCGACCAAGCTGCGCACCGCAGCGGAAAAATCCCCATGTAAGGAGCGCATGGCACTGCGCGCCGCTTCGGTGGTCGTGGCGGCGATGAGATCCGCCACGCCTTCGGCTTGGGCGAGGTCAATTTTGTTGTTGAGATAGGCGCGTTGCGTGAATTCACCTGCTTGTGCCAGTCGCGCGCCTAAAGCCAAACAGCGTTGCAGCAGCAGTTGCAACACCGCTGTGCCGCCGTGACCTTGCAATTCGAGTACGTCTTCGCCTGTGTAGGAATGCGGGGCAACAAAAAACAGCGCGATACCTTGATCTATCGGCTGTCCAGTTTCGTCATTGAAATCGCAGTAATGTGCGTGGCGTGGTTTGGGGCATAGTCCCAGCAGTTGCTGGGCGATGTGGGCGGATTGGCTGCCCGAAATCCGTACTATGCCCACGCCGCCACGACCTTGTGCCGTGGCGATGGCGGCGATGGTATTAGTGGTTTGCGGCAAGACCTTCTGCCTCTAAGCCACGGGTGATATACCACTGTTGCGCGATGGACAAAGCATTATTCACCACCGAGTACAGTACCAACCCAGCTGGGAAGAAGAAGAACACCACGCTAAAGACCACAGGCATGATTTGCATCATTTTGGCTTGCAGTGGATCAGGTGGCGTCGGATTCAAGCGACCTTGCAAGATCATACTTGCGCCCATAATCAGCGGCAGAATGTAATAAGGATCAGCTGTGGACAGATCATGAATCCAACCGAAGAAGGGTGCATAGCGCATTTCCACGCTTTCCAGAATGGACCAGTACAGACCAATAAACACGGGAATTTGAATCAGCATGGGCAAGCAGCCGCCGAGCGGATTGATCTTCTCGGTTTTGTACATATCCATCATGGCGCGATTGAGCTTTTCCCTATCATCGCCATATTGTTGTTTCAGTTTTTCTAACTTAGGCGCAACCACCCGCATTTTCGCCATGGAGCGATAACTGGCGGCTGACAACGGGAAAAACAGCAATTTAATCATCACCGTTAGCAAGATGATGGCAACGCCCCAGTTGTGCACGATGCCATGCAGGAAAGTCATCACCATAAACATAGGCGCAGCGATAATGGTCAACCAGCCATAATCGACCGTCAATCCTAGACCTGGTGCAATTTTATCCAATGTGGATTGTGCAGGACCCGCATACAGCGGCACGGTGATCGTCCCTTTTTGTCCCGCTGCAATCGCAGCAACAGGTAATACCACGCCCACCGAATACAATCCGCTGTCTAGTTTACGGGTGAAGAATTCATGCTGGGTTTTGTCTTTAGGCAACCATGCAGCGACAAAGTAATGTTGCAGCATGCCGATCCAGCCATCTGTACCCTCTTTAGGGTATTCGACTTTGCCTTTGTCCATCGTTGAAAAATCAACTTTCTGGAACTTTTCTTTGTCGGTATAAACCGCCGCACCTGTGTAAGTGGGCACCATTTTTGTGCCACCCGCTGGGGTTTCACCATCTCGAATCAACTGGAAGTAAGCCGAGGTATTGAGCGCGTTTGTGCCTTGATTTTGCAGCTCGTAAGTCACATCAATCAAGTAGCTGCCTTTGTGGAAGGTCAGCACCTTGGTGGCTTGTACGCCGTTCTTCACGGGGGCGACCAAGCGCACTTGCTGCGTATCGCCTGTCAACACATAGTCTGTTTTATCGGCGGTAAACACCGTGTTGTGATTCGGCATCCCTTCGCCCAACAGACCACTTTGTGCGGAGTAGTTGTGCGTACCTGCGCCTTTTTTAAACAAGGTAAAGGGCTGCGTTTTATCTTGTCCATCTGGATGTTGCAATAACGACAGGCGTTGAATATCGCCACCTAAGGTATTGATTTCCACATCCAACGTATCTGTTTTGACATGCAGTACGGTACCGCCGACAGGTGCAGTCGAAACCGTGGGCACGGCTAATGTACTAGCGGTCTTGAGTGATGAGGTTGGAATGTCGCTAGTGCTAACAGGCGTGTTTTGCGCAATCACCAATTCGGGATGTTGATATTTTTGCCAGCCTTCCCACACTAAACCCAGTGAAAGTAAAAACGTGACAACCAAGATGAGTCGCTGAAAGTCCATGAGGGTATTTATCTATTTATGGAATGGGATCATAACCGCCTGAATGCCAGGGATTACAACGGGCAATGCGTTTTATACTCAACCAACTACCTTTTATGAAACCGTAGCGGGTAAGAGCATCAACTGCATATTGGGAACAGCTGGGAACAAAACGACAGCTCGGTGGACTGAGTGGGCTAATAAAATACTGATAGCCATGAATCAGCTTGATTAAAATTAACCGCATCGCGTTTTTAATTGACTAAATAATTTTACAAGTGCTTCACGCCGAATTTTACTATCTTCAACTTCAACACGGCGCGCCATCACTACTAAATCTAATGGCTCTTGCGAAATGGGATGAAGACGAAAAACATCGCGAACCATTCGTTTGTGCTTGTTCCGATCCACAGCGTGCGGAAAATATCGTTTTCCTATCATCATGCCCAATCGTGCCATCACTTTCTGATTAGGCACGAAAAAAAGCTTGAAATACGGGTTTGCGAGGCTTTTGGCATCTAGAGTCGGCTTAAAACCCTCGCAACGCGGAATACGTTTCGCCGCTGTGAAGCGATATGTTGCTTTATACAGCGAGTCTTGCACGGCCTTTAGCACGGCGAGCTGCAATGACGGCACGACCACCGCGTGTTTTCATGCGAACCAAGAAGCCATGCGTGCGTTTTCTTTTGGTAACGGAAGGTTGGTATGTACGTTTCATTTTAAAAATCCTCGGTAAGTCGTAAAACGCGTCATTACAATGCCTTACGCCTTACCTGTCAAGTCTATTTTACGCAAATGCTGTGGATAAGTTTGGTTATGCCCTGTAGAATTGCGCCGTTTAGCCCTTAAGATGTCTTTATAACTATCAAAGCATTGAGTAAGGTTGGGCGCGTGCAGATGCTCGCAAATTCGTTTTAACAATCTCTTTTAAGTTTTTATTGGGTACTGGTAACTATGCAGGAAATTGAACTTTGGGATTCATGCCTAAGTGCTTTTGAAAAAAGCCTGCCTCCGCAACAGTTTAATTCGTGGATTAAACCACTCAGATTGTTTAAGGAAGAAAATTCTTTGGTTTTAACGGCACCAAATAGCTTCACGTTAAAAATTGTTCAAGATCGTTTTTTATCCCAGATTAAACTTCAGGCCAGCTTGGTTTATCCTTCCTTGCCCAATTTCGAGTTTAGAGTGCAATCTGCTGAGGTGGCAACCAAAAAAGCTACTCCTGTTGCGCCTGCTGCTGTTGAGCCCGTTGCAAAGCCAATTGTTACCGCAGACAGCAAGCCAAAAGTTGAAACTGCTTTTCGCAGTTATGGGAAGCTCAATGCTGCTCTCACGTTTGATAATTTTGTGATTGGTAAAGCTAACCAACTTGCTTTTGCGGCCGCCACCCAAGTGGCTGAATTGCCTGGTGAATCATACAATCCCTTGTTTATTTATGGCGGTGTTGGGTTGGGTAAAACCCATTTGTCTCAAGCGATTGGTAATCAGATTCGTGCTAATAAACCGAATGCCAAAATTTGCTATATGCACGCGGAACGTTATGTCAGTGACGTGGTGCGGGCTTATCAAACCAATAAATTTGAAGAGTTTAAGCAGTATTACCACTCGCTGGATGTACTGCTGATTGATGATATTCAGTTCTTTGCGGGCAAAAACAAAACGCAGGAAGAGTTTTTTTACGCTTTCAATAATTTGATTGATGCGCATAAGCAGGTGATTTTAACCAGCGATAATTTCCCAAAGGAAATTCCAGGGCTGGAAAGTCGCTTGGTCTCACGCTTTGGTTGGGGCTTGACCATCGGCATTGAACCCCCTGAACTGGAAATGCGGGTGGCTATTTTGCTTAAAAAAGCCGCGCTCAATGATTACACCTTGGATGCCACCGTCGCTTTTTTTATAGCCCAGCATATTAACTCTAACGTGCGAGAATTAGAGGGTGCGTTAAAGCGTGTCGAAGCCTATGCGAAGTTCCACAAACGTAAAATTTGTGTTGAGACGGCGAAGGAAGCCCTTAAGGATATTTTAGTTGCGCAAAGCCGCGTCATTTCAGTTGATAATATCCAAAAGACAGTTGCGGATTATTATCGTATCAAGCTGGCCGAACTGCTCTCCAAAAAGCGCACGCGCAATTTAACCCGTCCGCGCCAATTGGCGATGGCACTGACACGAGAAATTACCAGCTTGAGTTTGCCTGAAATTGGCAACGCGTTTGGTGGCAAAGATCACTCGACGGTGATCCATGCGTGTAAAGCTGTCACCGAGTTAAGATCTACGGATCCCACGGTGGATGCGGATTACAAAATTTTGTTGCAAACGCTTAAAGGGTGATGCTTACACTTTGTGTGCATACAGCGCGAGTCTTATCCCGTCGCATCCTTATTAAAGTGCCAGATTACTTCTTACAACCCGCTTTACGAATCGCTTTTAAGGTATTTATATAATGTTTATAACCAAGACAGATAAACAAAATTTACTCAAACCGTTGCAAATTGTGAATGGTATTGTGGAGCGTAAGCACACCTTGCCGATACTTTCAAATGTGTTGATCGAAAAAAATAGTCATTCCATCCGTTTTACGGCGACCGATTTAGAAATTCAAATTAGCACGACCATTGCGATTGAAGCGCATGATGAGGCTGATGCCGCGATCACGGTGTCAGGAAAAAAGCTACAAGAGATTTTGCGGATTTTGCCTGAACCCAGTCAAATTTCGATTGATCTGGTTGATAATAAGGCATTGATTAAAGCCAATAAAAGTCGCTTTAGTGTGCAGACGCTCCCTGCTGAAGATTTTCCAGTTTTGAATAGTGCGCTGGATAATGCCATCAAAATCACTTTAAGTCAGGGTAAATTGAAAGCTTTGCTTCATTCTGTCCAGTACGCCATGGCGCAACAGGATGTGCGTTATTACCTCAATGGCGTGTTATTGATTGTCGATCAAAACAAATTGAAAGCCGTTGCTACTGATGGACACCGCTTGGCCTACAACACGACCGACATTGTAGGCGAGTACCCTAAGCAGGATATTATTGTTCCACGCAAAGCTGTATTGGAAATCTATAAGTTATTGAATGATAATGATGAACCTGTTTATATGGAGTTTTCGGCGCAACAAGTAAAATTTAATTTTTCAGATATTACTTTGGTTTCCAAAGTGATTGATGGGCGTTTCCCCGATTATGAGCGCGTCATTCCTAAGTATATTAACCATTTGAATTTAAACAGAATTCAATTGCAGCAAGCCTTGCAGCGCGTCGCTATTTTATCGAACGAAAAGTTTCGTGGTGTACGACTGGTTTTGACTGACAACAACCTCAGCATTATTAGTAGCAATAGTGAGCAAGAGGAAGCGCAAGAAGAAATCGAAACGGATTATCAAGGCAATGCGCTTGATATTGGTTTTAACGTCAACTATCTAATGGATGGCCTGAGCAATATCAGCAGCGATGCAGCGGTATTCTCCTTCGGCGATATGAACAGTAGCGTGTTGATGACGAGTCCTGCTGATGCGGAATTCCGTTACGTCATTATGCCGATGCGGCTTTAATGTTGAGTCGGACTGATCGTTTGATTTTTATGTTCCACGTGAAACAATTTAATACCCAGAAAGAAAACCATGAGCGAATATGATTCCAGTAGTATCAAAGTGCTAAGAGGGCTTGAGGCAGTACGCAAACGCCCTGGTATGTATATCGGCGACACCAACGACGGAACAGGTTTGCATCACATGGTTTTTGAAGCGGTAGATAACGCTGTGGATGAAGCACTGGCAGGGCATTGCAATGAAATCAATGTGATTATTCATGCGGATAATTCCATCAGTGTCAGTGATAACGGGCGCGGCATTCCGACCGATATTCACGCAGAAGAAAATCGTTCTGCCGCCGAAGTCATTATGACCATCCTGCATGCGGGCGGAAAGTTTGACAGTAATTCATACAAAGTTTCTGGTGGCCTGCATGGTGTGGGCGTGTCAGTGGTGAATGCGCTGTCAGAATGGTTGAAGCTGACCATTTACCGCGAAGGCAAAGAGCACTTCATGGAGTTCAATCATGGTGATCCTGTCGCGCCTTTGAGAATAATCGGTTCTTCTAAGAAAAAAGGCACAGTGGTGCATTTTTTAGCGGCGAAAGAAACCTTTGGGCTGGTGGAATATCATTTTGATATTTTGGCAAAACGGCTGCGCGAATTATCTTTCTTAAATAATGGCGTAAAAATCGCCTTGATTGACCATCGCACAGGCAAAGAAGAAAATTTCGCCTTTGAAGGTGGCATTCGGAACTTTGTGCAATATATGAATCGCAATAAGTCGGCATTGCATCCCACGGTGTTTTACGCCATCGGCGAAAAAGACGGCATCACAGCGGAAATTGCGATGCAGTGGAATGATTCCTATCAAGAAAGTGTGCAATGTTTTACCAATAACATTCCGCAACGAGATGGCGGTACACATTTGACCGCGCTGCGCACCGCGATGACCCGCACCTTGAATGCTTATATTGAAGCCGAACAATTGGCGAAAAAAGCCAAAGTCGATACCACAGGCGACGATATGCGCGAAGGTTTGACAGCGGTGTTGTCGGTTAAATTGCCAGATCCAAAATTCTCCTCACAGACAAAAGACAAGTTGGTGTCCAGCGAAGTGCGCCCTGTGATTGAAGAATTGATTAGCCAGCAAATGAGTGCGTTTTTGCTGGAAAAACCAACGGATGCGAAAATCATCGTCAATAAAATCATCGACGCAGCACGGGCGCGTGAAGCCGCACGTAAGGCGCGTGAACTGACACGCCGTAAGGGGATTATGGATGGGATGGGGCTGCCAGGAAAATTGGCGGACTGCCAAGAAAAAGATCCTGCGCTATCTGAACTGTACTTAGTGGAAGGGGACTCTGCGGGTGGCTCAGCAAAGCAAGGGCGTGACCGAAAATTCCAAGCGATTTTGCCGCTCAAAGGGAAAATCTTGAACGTGGAAAAAGCGCGCTTTGAAAAGCTGATAAGCTCGCAAGAAATCGCCACCCTGATTACCGTATTGGGCACGAGCATTGGCAAGGAAGAATATAACCCTGACAAATTGCGCTATCACCGCATCATTATCATGACCGATGCGGACGTGGACGGTTCGCACATCCGTACCTTGCTGCTGACCTTCTTCTACCGTCAAATGCCTGAGCTGATTGAGCGTGGGCACATTTACATCGCCCAACCACCACTATACAAAATCAAGCAAGGCAAGGACGAGCGTTATCTCAAAGATGACCAAGAGATGAAAATCTACATGCTGCAATCTGCGTTGAATAATGCCGTGTTGTACACCGCCGCCGATGCCACGCCGATTCAGTCCGACGCACTGGAAGCGATTGCGAAACAATACTTCCTCGCCGAAGCTGTGATTGATCGTTTGTCACGCTTTACCGCGCCTGAAGCCAGCCATGCCTTGTTGATCTTGCCTACGTTGTCGCTAGACGATGCTGAGCAGGCGCAAAATAGTGCCAAGCTATTGGAAGCTGCGTGTGGCGGCAATATCAAAGTGACGGTTGAAACGGAAAGTGACGAGTCAGGTGACACGTATCGTATGCGTTTGGACAAGCTCTATCACGGCAATTATTCCGTCAGCTACATGGACAATGACTTTCTGAAAGGCAGCGACTATGTGCAAATTCGTAAAGCGGCTGACTTGTTGAATGGTTTGATTACGCCAACTGCCTACATCGCGCGCGGCGAGCAAAAACGTGCGGTTACAAGCTTTAAGCAAGCGATTGAATGGCTGTTGGAAGAAGCTAAACGTGGCGTAAATATACAACGATACAAAGGCTTGGGTGAAATGAATCCAGAGCAACTCTGGGAAACCACCATGTTTGTGAAAAACCGCATCTTGCTGAAAGTCCGTATCGAAGACGCGATCACTGCAGATGAAATATTCACGACCTTGATGGGAGATGTCGTTGAACCTCGTCGTGCGTTTATCGAGAAAAATGCGCTTGGGGTCAAAAACTTGGACGTTTAAACCCGTTCACTGCAAAAAAATAAACTTGCGCTACGTGCAATCAGCGTAGCGCATCCCCTTGAATATATGATTAAATGTCGGAGATCTGATGCGGCCGTCTTACCTTGTGTAGCGGATAATGCACGAGAACTTCAGATCAACTGCTTATCCGTCCTATTGGATACCACTTTGATAATCCAACAAGACGTATTAATTCACCAACAGATTTTTGAGAGGCAACTCAAAAAAGGTGACTGGATGCCGAATCCACCCTTTAATTGGCCCCCCCCCACAAATTGATTGCTCATTTATCTTTAAAGCCCTACTCCAGAGCGGCTTGGCTGAAAAAGCCTTACGCCACCGAACCTATCTCTCGCAGTGATGGCGCAGTACAGGTGCTAAGCTAATGGACATCTTCCTCCAACAAATTATCAATGGTCTGGTGCAAGGCAGCGTCTATGCTTTGGTCGCGCTGGGCTATACCATGGTCTATGGCATTTTGGGCTTGATTAACTTTGCCCATGGCGAAGTGGTCATGGTGGGCGCGTTGGCAGCGATCTCCGCATTGACCGCGCTGATGGGATGGGGCGCGCCGATTTGGTTAGCGTTGCCGCTCAGCGTGCTCTTTTCTATCGCCGCCTGTATGGCGCTGGGCTATACCATTGAGCGCGTGGCTTATCGTCCTTTGCGCCATGCGCCGCGCCTTGCCCCGCTGATTACCGCGATTGGCGTGTCCATCGTATTGCAAAATCTGGCGATGATGATTTGGGGGCGCGGTTATTTGCCCTTTCCCACCTTGTTCACCAACCAATCGCACACCCTCGGCGGCGCGATTATCAACGACATTCAACTGATTATTTTCAGTTCCGCACTGTTGATGATGGCGGGGCTGATGGTCATTGTGCATCGCACCAGACTCGGTCGCGCCATGCGTGCGGTGGCAGAAAATCAACACGCCGCACAACTGATGGGCGTAGATGTGAATCGCGTGATTTCGCTGACTTTCATGTTGGGCTCGGCTTTGGCGGCGGTGGCAGGGTTGATGGTCAGTGCCAACTACGGCTTGGCGCATTACTACATGGGCTTTCTGCTGGGGCTGAAGGCCTTTACCGCCGCTGTGTTAGGCGGCATCGGCAACTTGCGCGGCGCAATGGTCGGTGGGCTGTTGTTGGGACTAATTGAAAGTCTGGGCGCGGGCTATATCGGCGACCTAACCCACGGCTTTTTCGGCAGCAATTACCAAGACGTATTCGCCTTTATCGTGCTCATCGGGGTGTTGGTATTCCGCCCATCGGGTTTATTGGGAGAACGCCTTGCGGAACGCGCTTGATAATGCTCCGTTGGGAGTTGTGTTACCTCAAAGTGTGATTGACGTAATTTTTCCAAGAAAGCTAGGGGTATGGAACATACACAAATAGTTACTGCTAGTGAATTAGAGGACTATGCGCAACGGAGAGATAGTGAGGCAGTCATCCCAGAGTTAGTCTGGTGGCTGGTGACTACGTCCGTTCCAGACATCACTGCTTGTCGAATTCCTTATAGTGACTCAATAAACTTGCCTGGGCTGGACGGGCTTGTCGAGACTGAAAGTGGATTCCGTCAGTTCGTTCCAACACAAAGAAGTTTTTGGGAAACGGGTCGAGGTGATCCACAAACTAAAGCGACAGAAGATTATCGAAAACGCACTAAAGAAATATCTGCGGAAGAGCGTCAGACAGCCACTTTTGTTTTTGTTACAGCGCGCAGCCGTACTTGGTCACAATCTAAGCAAGCGAAATGGGTAGAAGACAGAGGAAATGATGAATGGAGAGCCATCAAAATTCTGGATGGTGTTCAACTAGCGGATTGGCTGCGAGAGTTCCCTGCAATTGGCAAATGGCTACTAAATAAAATTGGGCTTGTGAAGAATGCCAACGGTTTCGAGACTGTTGCTGAGCATTGGACTTTACTTTCTAATCTAAAGGCTAACACCGCGAATGATCCGCCACTTCCCCCCACAGTTTTTCTAGTCGGTAGAGAGAAGGCTTGTGAGGAGTTGAACCGATTATTTCGTGGCGAGACCACGCAATTGTTGTTGGCTACGGAAAGCGAAAAGGATGCTGAAGACTTTGTTGCGGCTTTTTTAGAATCACTGGATGTGAAAACACGGCAAGCATTCAGCAGTTGCTGCCTATTCATAAGCGACGCTGATACCTGGCATTCGTTTGCCAACCTCAGAGCCTCACATATACTTGTAGCCAGCCCAAGGCTTGATTTGGAATCAAATGAGCAGTTGCTCATGGCAGCTAGGAAGAATGGTCATCGCATCATCATTCCTGTATCTGGCACTTGGTCACATGGGAATGAAAGCTTGATTCCAATACGCAGTCCGTCAAAAAGTGTACTGGAAACTGCGTTTCGTGATGGCGGTTTCGAGCCAGAACGTGCGCGTGAATTAGCTGGAGCGGGGGCGCAAAGTCTTGCCGCACTCAAACGGTATCTGCTCGGTCTCGGTGATCTACCACCCTACGCGACTTGGGAAAATGCACGAATTTTGGCTCAGACGGGGCTGATCGGAAAATGGCAGGGAGGTAATGCTGCCGATCGTAGTGCGGTGGAGATGCTGTTGGGAAAGCCATATGGGGAGTGGATCGAGGTAGCGCGGAGTGAAGCCTTGCGCTCGGACTCTCCCCTGATTCAGCGCAACGAAAACTGGAAAATGATTTCACGTGGTGAGGCTTGGTCAGCATTAGGGGCTAGGTTGACCAACGCCGATCTGGATTGTTTTCAAAAGTTGGCAATTATGGTGTTAGGGGAGAAAGACGCAAAGTTTGATTTGCCAATTGATGAGCGTTTTGCAGCTGGCAAGACACTTTCTCATTCAGACGCAATCCGAGAAGGAGTTGCCGAATCGCTGGCTCTACTGGGAAGTAAGCCAGCCGCACTTTCATCATGCACTCGCGGCAAGGCTGAATTAACTGCGAGTATTATTGTTCGCAAATTATTGCAGAATGCTGACTGGGTAAAGTGGGCGAGCCTCAATAGTTCCTTGCCCTTGCTGGCAGAAGCTGCGCCAGATGAGTTCCTTGATGCTGTTGAAGCCGCGTTGTTGAATCCTTCCACCAGCCCATTTCTTGGGGTATTTGCGCAGGAAAGTAATGGTTTCGGAGGCTGGAACTACACGAGTGGCTTGCTCTGGGCACTTGAAACTCTAGCATGGAATCCTGATTACCTCGTGCGAATTACAACGCTATTAGGGGAATTGGCAGCGATTGATCCAGGCGGCAACTGGTCAAACCGACCGAAAAATTCGCTTGTTGATATATTTCTTCCTTGGCATCCGCAGACATCGGCTACGATCCCTCAGCGTATAGCCGCCGTGGAGGCTCTACTACGTGATCAGCCAGATGTTGGCTGGACGTTATTGGTGCGTTTATTGCCCTCAATGCACGGGACAACATCGGGTACACGCAAACCCACTTGGCGTAATTTCATTCCGAATGGATGGCAAGTAAATGTTACCCATAACGAATATTGGGAACAGGTCTCTGGCTATGCTGAATTAACCACAAAAATTGCGGCAACTGATTTGTTGAAATTGACAGCGTTGATTGATCGACTTCCTGATCTGCCAAACCCAGCCTACTCACGAATAATAGACCACATCGGTTCTGATGCCGTTGTTTTACTCCCCGAATCTGTCCGCCTTCCTCTTTGGGAAACGCTTGTCGACGTGGCTGCAAAACATCGCAAATACGCGGATGCCCAATGGGCGATGCCAGCAGAATTTATTGCAAAAATAGAAGTAGTGGCAACGAAACTTGCTCCAACATCCACAAGTTTGTTGCAACGCCGACTTTTTAGCGAAAGAGAAATTGACCTTTATGAAGAAAATGGCGATTTTGAAGAGCAGAGACTAAGGCTTGATCAAAAACGGCAGGAGGCGATTAAAGAAATACTTGCAGCAGGCAATATCGAAGATGTGTTGGCTTTTGCTCGGCAGGTTGACTCTCCTAGAAAGGTTGGATTTGCTCTCGGTTCCTTGGAGTCACCAGATATTGATACCTTCTTGCTACCTGTTTACTTGGGGCAAGCCGACAAAACAATGGGTGATTTAGTTGGGAATTTTGTTTGGGGAAGATATTGGGGGCAGAAATGGACTTGGGTTGACACCCAGTTAGATAAGGGTTGGAACACAAAGCAAATATTGGCCTTATTGGTTCTACTCCCCTTCGACCCTGAGGTTTGGCACAGGGCTGAACAACACCTTGGAAATGACGCTGTCAGTTATTGGAAAGCTGTGAACGCAAATCCTTGGGGACTGGAACAGCAATATCTGTTTGAGGCAGCAGAAAAACTCATATCCAATGAGCAGCCCCGCGCCGCTATAGATTGCCTATATACCCTTTCTAATAAGAGGGTGGTGTTCCCAGCCAAACTTGTATTGCGTGCATTGATGGGTGTACTTGCGTCGGAGGCTCAAGCTGCGCATCTTGATCAGTACCAGTTATTGGAGGTGATCAAATGGCTTCAAGAAAATGAGCCTGAGGACTCTGAAGATTTGTTTCAAATTGAGTGGAGAACTCTTCCACTTTTGAATCGGCTCTCTGGGGGCGAGCCTAAGTTACTTGAGCGCAGGCTTGCTACTAAACCAGATTTCTTTTGTGAAGTAATCGCAGCCATATTTCGCTCTGACAAAGATGAAAACACTGAACGTGAAGTTACGGATACCGAGAAGAGCATTGCTCGAAATGCCTATCACCTTCTGCATGGCTGGAGAACGCTCCCTGGCACGACAGCAAATGAAGATTTTGACGACATCAGGTTTGATGGGTGGCTTGCCGAGGTCAAGCGGCTCACGACTAAGTCAGGGCATTTCAAAATTGCGATGGATCAGCTTGGACAGGCTCTAGCGTATGCGCCCGCCGATCCTGATGGGCTTTGGATACGCAAAGCCATTGCCGCAGCCCTTGATGCCAAGGATGCGCCAGAAATGCGTTCTGCATTCACCTCAGGTCTATTTAACAAACGTGGCGTTCACGGTTTTTCTGCTGGTAAGGAAGAGCAAATGATCGCTATCAATTATCGAGAGAAGGCGAACGCTCTGGCTGACAACGGATTTCATCGGGTTGCTGATGCTGTTAGAAAACTGGCTCAAAACTATGAAAATGATGCAATACGCGAATCGGAACGTGATGTTTTCACAGAGTAAAAAGGAAGATATTTTGCGGAACGTGCTTAAAGGATTCCCTCACCCCCTCTCCCGCAAGTGGACGAGGGGAATATCTGTTTGGCTCATGTGCTTAGGCGTGCTGTTGTTGCCATTTATCACCGACGCGGCGTTGGGGCGTGGCTGGGTGCGCATCGCAGATTTTTCCATGCTATACATCATGTTGGCGTTGGGATTGAACATCGTGGTCGGTTACGCGGGCTTGTTGGATTTGGGCTATATCGCGTTTTTCGCAGTCGGTGCTTACACCTACGCTTTGGCAGGCTCACCGCATTTGGCACTGGCTTTCCCTGCTATTTTCCCCGATGGTGTGCATTTGCCATTTTGGCTGGTATTGCCGCTGGGCGCAATTTTGGCGGGGATTTTTGGGGTGTTGTTGGGTGCGCCGACCTTGCGGCTACGCGGCGATTACCTCGCCATCGTCACACTCGGTTTTGGTGAAATCATTCGCATCTTTATGAATAACCTGAACGCGCCGATTAACTTCACCAACGGCCCGCAAGGCATCAGCCGCATTGATCCCATTCAAGTCGGTGGAGTATCGCTCAACGCTACGCAAGAGCTTTTCGGCATCACGCTGCCCTCGGTGCATCTGTATTTTTACCTGTTCCTGAGCCTTACTTTGGTCATCGTGCTGGTGTCGCAACGCTTGGAACATTCGCGCATCGGTCGGGCGTGGATGGCGATTCGAGAAGATGAAGTCGCCGCTTCCGCCATGGGGCTAAACACCCGCAATTTGAAGCTGTTGGCATTCGCCATGGGCGCGATGTTTGGCGGCGTGTCGGGTACGTTGTTCGCGGGCTTTCAAGGCTTTGTCAGCCCCGAAAGTTTCAGCCTGATGGAATCAGTGATGATTTTGTGCATGGTGGTGTTGGGCGGCATGGGCAACATCGCGGGCGTGATTGTCGGCGGGGTGTTGTTGGCGATTTTGCCCGAAGTGTTGCGTCACAGCGTGGTACCGTTGCAACAATCGCTATTCGGCAAAGTACTCATTGATCCCGAAAGTTTGCGCATGTTGCTATTCGGTACAGCCTTGATTCTAATGATGTTGTATCGCCCAGCAGGGCTGTTGCCCTCGCGTTTACGTCGTCGTGAACTAGATGACGAAGAGAAAGTAGAGACACTATGAGCGCGCCATTGTTGCAACTTTCTGCCATCAGCAAACAATTTGGCGGACTCAAAGCCTTAAACGACGTGTCGCTGCATATCCAGCGCGGCGAAATTTACGGCTTAATTGGCCCGAATGGCGCGGGCAAAACCACGCTGTTCAACGTTATCACTGGCTTGTACCAAGCCAGCGCGGGACGATTTGAGTTCAAGGGAAAATCTTATTCCGCCTGCAAACCACACGTGTTGGCACAAGCTGGCATCGCCCGCACTTTCCAAAATATCCGCTTATTTGAAAACCTCAGCGCGCTGGAAAACGTGATGATCGGGCGGCACTTGCGTACCCACGCGGGCGTGTTTGGCGCGCTGTTGCGCAACCCTGCCACCCGCGAAGAAGAACGCGCCATCAGTGACCGCGCCCGCGAATTATTGGACTATGTGGGCATACGCAAACCCGCACACACCTTGGCAAAACATTTGTCTTACGGCGAACAGCGCCGCCTTGAAATCGCCCGCGCCCTCGCCACCGAGCCGTTGTTATTGGCATTAGACGAACCCGCTGCGGGCATGAACGCCACCGAAACGGACAATTTAAAAAAACTGTTGCAAACCATTCGCAGCAGCGGCATCACCATTTTGCTGATCGAGCACGATGTGAAGTTGATGATGGGCTTGTGCGACCGCATCGCCGTGTTGGACTACGGGCAAAAAATCGCCGAAGACACACCCGAAGCCGTGCGCCAAAATCCAGCGGTGATTGCCGCGTATTTGGGAAGTGAACCATGCCCTCCACAACCTACGAATTGATTTTTAAACCGTTCGCCCTGAGCTTGTCGAAGGGTGAGGGGTTTAAAAGCATGCGAGATTTAAATCCTTCCATGCTTCGACAAGCTCAGCACGAACGGATTTAAATGCCCCGTAGATTAGGTAAATTTTAGAACACGTTATGACGAATCCTCTACTCTCTGTCCATGCGCTACACGTATCCTACGGCGGTATTCATGCCGTCAAAGGCATAGACCTTAAAGTTGGCGTAGGCGAATTGGTCGCACTGATTGGCAGCAACGGCGCGGGAAAATCCACCACGCTAAAAACCCTCGCAGGGCTGCAAGCCCCTAAAGACGGCAGCATTCACTATGCAGGGCAATCACTACAACACACGCCCGCTCATCAACGCGTGACAATGGGCATGGCACTGGTGCCAGAAGGACGCGGCGTATTCGCCCGTCTCACCATCGCCGAAAACCTTCAAATGGGCGCGTACAGCCGCAATGATACCGCCGAGATTGCTGCCGATTTAGACAAAATGTACGTGCTATTTCCACGCTTAGCCGAACGCCGCAGTCAATTAGCGGGCACTTTGTCGGGCGGCGAACAACAAATGGTCGCCATGGCGCGCGCCCTGATGTCCCGCCCGCGCTTATTGATGTTGGACGAACCCAGCATGGGACTCGCCCCACTGATGGTGCAAAAAATCTTCGACACTATCCGCGACATCGCCGCCCTCGGCATGAGCGTCTTGCTGGTCGAACAAAACGCCAAACTCGCCTTACAAGTCGCTCAGCGCGGGTATGTGATGGAAAGTGGTGGCATTACTTTGTTGGGGAAAGCGAGTGAATTGTTAGGAAGTGAAGCGGTGCAGCGGGCGTATTTGGGGGGATGACGCACAGCTATGTTACTGACGGAATAGCAACTTGCTGTGCAGGCCACGATCGCGAGCATGTCGTTGTGAACTTTGCGCTAAACTGCTGAGCACGCATCTTTGCGTGTTAATTAAGGAGTGATGATGAAAACACCTTCGTTAGTTTTGATCGCGGCATGGCTGCTTTGTATTCTTTCACCGTTGTCCAACGCGCTTGAAATGTCCAATTCAAGCAGAGATGTTCCCCTCAATTTGATTCCCATGTATGGGCATCCGAGCGTTCAAAAAAGTCCCGCACAAAAAGCTGCTGATGAAGATTTCTTGCGATGTATTTTAGTAAAAACACCTGATGCCCCCGAATCTGACAATCGTTGTGAGCATGAATTTCCGACAAAAGTTGAAGCTAGCAAAGCCCTTTCTGGTGTAGCTTTCCAATACTATTCAAGGGGAGACTTATTAACAGCGATGAGACGTTTTAATCAAGCATGGCTGCTGAACCCAGAAAATTACCAAGTCTTTTGGGGATTTGGTTTGTTACTGGTGAAACAAGACCGATTTTCTGAGGGATTGAGCCATTACGAAACAGCCCTAAACTTGATAGATGACCCAAAAAACAAACCATATTTGCTAAACGACATAGCCCTTGCGTATTCCAGACTGGGTATGTATGAGACGGATAGCGCGAAAGTACAAACCGCATTCGTAAAATCCAATGCTTTATTAGAAGAAGCCGCCAAGCTCGACCCTGAAAATGGTAGGACATATACCAACTGGGCATTGTCTCTTCTTCGGGAAGGAAATTATACGAGATCGTGGGAAATGCTGAAAAAAGCTCGGATTTTGAAAGATTGTGGTTGTGCAGCCACGCAAGAATTGGTTGAAAAAGGCTTGTTTTTGAAAATGCCAGAACTGCAAAATAGCGGGGGTGCGAAGTAAAACCCAAGCCTGCAGGTGGTTATGCTGGTCGAGAAAAATGTAAAACCTAACCTGCAAATCGAGCAACGGATGTATTTAAGGGGATGTGTTAATTTTGCTTTTACTACAATCCCCATCATACATCTGGCGTACACTGACAATCCGTGTTTGGGTGAGCAGGAGTTGTGATGAAAGATTCATTTACTAAGGTTACTTGGCTGTTTTGTTTGTGTTTTCTAGCCCAAGTATCGAATGCCTTTGAAACCAATCCCCATAGTGGCGGTGGTCTGAATCTCATTCCCATGTATGGGTACCCTCATATTGAAAAGCCTGGATGGTACAAAGAGGCTGATGAGAAATTTATTCGGTGCATGGTGGTTGAAACATCCGCGCCGCCAAATTCAATGGAAGAAGATAAAAACTGCACAAATCGTTTCCCCAGCAGAGAGGAGGCGAGTAAGAACGTTGCAAAGTTTGGTTGGAATTATTTTCATAAAGGGGATTATTCAACCGCAATGAAGCGTTTCAATCAGGCTTGGCTATTGAATCCCAATAATTATGCAGCTTTTTGGGGGTTTGGACTGCTGTTATCCCAACAAGAGAAGTTTGCTGAAAGTATCATTTATTTTGAAAAATCAATATCTCTTGTTGAAAGTAATGATGAAGGCAGGTTGCAATTATTGAATGATGCTGCCAATGTTTATTCTGAACAGGCGCACAAAGAGTCCGACAAAGTCAAAGCGCAAACCTCTTTCGATAAAGCAAATGCACTATTGGCAGAGGCTGTCAAAATTGATCCACAAAATGGTAAGACTTACATAAACTGGGCAATATCACTTTATTTTCAAAAGGATTATCCCCGAGCTTGGGAAATGGTGAAAAAGTCACGCAGCCTGAAAGACTGTGGTTGCGCTGCCGCTAAAGAGTTCATAGAGACTGCTTTGTCCAAGGTGATGCCTGAACCCCAAGAATAGTTTTCATCATGAAGAACGCGTAGCGTATTCCATGATGTGGGATGCCTCAATGCACTAATTCTTCTTCCACAGCGAATTGCATTTCTCTTGTTTGTACTATCACGGAATGTAGTATTCTTTGCACTCCTCAAACACTTATAGGGAGAATAACATGACAAAATTATCAGATATTGAAGGTATTGGCGCAGTTTATGCAGAAAAGTTAGTGGCGGCGGGTGTTACGACGCAGGAAAATCTATTAGCGGCAGGTAGTACGAAAAAAGGCCGTAAGGATATGGCAGAAAAGTCGGGCATCAGTGAAAAGCAGATTTTGAATTGGGTCAATCGTGCTGATCTGTCGCGTATCAAGGGCGTGGGAACGCAGTATGCTGATTTGTTGGAATTTGCGGGGGTGGATAGCGTGCCAGAGTTGGCGCAGCGCAAATCAGAAAATCTTCATGCCAAAATGGTGGAAGTGAATACAGAAAAAAATCTGGTGCGTAAATTGCCCACCGCTTCGCAAGTACAAGATTGGGTAGCACAAGCCAAAGAACTGCCGCGTGTGGTGATGCACTAGGCGTTGTTTCACAGAATAGAAAAAGCCTAATCGTAAGATTGGGTTTTTTTACGCGCAGCATTTCAACTCATCCTTTGGGGTACGCTACATCCTCACGCCCTTATTCAATTCCTTTTTATACTCGCGCCACAGCGGCATAAATTGATCCATCAGTGCCTTAAATCTGGCGTTGTGGCTGGGTTCGAGCAGATGGGTCATTTCGTGCACGACGACGTATTCTAAGCAGGCGAGCGGAAATATAGCCAATTCAAGATTGAGCCAGATGCGGTGCACGCGGGTGTTGCACGTTCCCCATTTTGTTTTCATGTGTTTAATGCGCCATTCGGCGACTTGCACGCCCATGATGGGTTGCCAGTGGGCGATGAGTGCGGGGATTTGGGCTTGGAGTTGGGCGCGATACCATGCAGCAAGTACGGCAGCGCGTTGGGCGAGTTCGCTATTAGGACGCACTCGCATTTCCAGGTGGTCTTCATGTAGGATGACGCGAGGTGTGCCGATTTGCTCAATCACATTTAGGTGATAGTGCCGACCTTGAAAGGGGTGAACTTCACCTGTGACGTACTCCAGCGGGGCTGGTTTGACTTGTAGCGCAAATTTGTCTTGCTGTTGGCGGATCCAATCCAGTCTCGCCGTCACCACTTGGCGTACTTCTGCTTCACTCACGCGTAGCGGTACGGCAATGCGCACTTTGCCCGTGGCGCGATATACCACTAAGCGCAGGCTTTTGATGGATTTGCGTACCACTTCCACCATCAGCGTCCCAACTTTAAGTTGGCGTGTGCCGATGGTCACGCGGTTTCCAGCGTCAAAATGAGCTTGCCTGTGACACCGCCTTGCTCCAACAAACGATGTGCCTCCGCCGCTTGCGCTAAGGGGAAGCGATGGGTAATCAGTACGCCCAGCTTGCCTTGTTCAACCAGTGAGGCACATTGCTCAAGCAGCTGATGTTGACGTATGCGTTCATCGTGCAGATTGAGCACTTGAGGCGTGAGCATTAACTCGTAGCATAGCGAGAGATTGCGCAAACGGGCGAGCTGTGTGTCGGCGAGGGTCAGCGGGCAAGACAGCAAGCTGACGACTTTGCCGCCTATGCGCGTGGCAGAGAAGGAGCGGGTAAACGTTTCACCGCCCACGGTATCGAACACCACATCCACGCCTTTGCCGTCTGTCCACGCCAAGGCTTCTGCCACAAAATCCTGCTCACGATAGGCAATCAGCTTTTCTGCGCCTAGGGCTTGCGCCAGTTGTGCCTTGGTCGGCGTGCTGACCGTGACGGCAATTCGCGCGCCCAAGTGATGCGCCAGTTGCAACGCGATATGCCCCACGCCACCTGTTGCCGCATGAATCAACACCGTTTGCCCGCTTTGCAATTGGGCGCGATCGACCAAGGCTTCCCATGCGGTGAGAAAGGCTAAGGGCAGGGCGGCTGCATCCGCCAGTGAGATAGTGCTGGGCGCGGTGGCACAATGGGCTTGATGCAACGCGGTATATTCGGCATAACACCCCGCCTCGTCGCCCAAGCCGCCATTGCAAAAATACACCGCATCGCCCACCTTGAAACGTGTGACCTCCGCGCCGATTTCAGCCACGATGCCCGCGCCATCACAACCCAAAATCGCGGGTAATTTGTCGGGATGATAAGCGGGCTTGGTGCGTAATTTCGTGTCTAAAGGATTGATCCCCGCCGCGTGTAATTTAACGCGCAGATGATGTGGCGACGGCAGCTCTGGCGCGGGAATGTCATGCAATTGCAAGACATCAGGACCGCCCGCAGCGGTCATTAACATAGCTTTCATACACGCTTCCATCGTCAAATGGTATTCAACTTATCCAATAATTCACGCAGCCGCATGGGGTCATCGGTGCGCAAGATTTTATGGGTGAGCGGTGCGATGTCGGGCAAGCTGGTGGTGAGTACGCGCTGTTTGATACTGGGTACTTGCACCGAAGACATCGAGAATTGGCGCAAGCCCATGCCCAGTAGTAAACGGGTGTAGGGCAGCTCGCCAGCCATCTCGCCGCATAGCGAAATTGGTTTGCGTAGTTTGTTGGACGTACCAATGATATGTGCCAATAAATACAAGATGGCAGGATGAAGCGGGTCATACAGGTGCGCTACATCCTGATCTGTACGATCAATCGCCAAGGTGTACTGGATTAAATCGTTGGTACCAATGGACAGAAAATCTAGTTTTTCCGCGAAAATATTCAAGGATAAGGCGGCAGCTGGAATTTCAATCATGCCGCCTATTTTGACTTCACGGTTGTACGGAATACCTTCATGATCCAAGCTTTGCTTGGTGGCGGCGATAAATTGCAGGGTTTGATTGAGTTCAGACACGCAGCTCAACATGGGGATCAAAATTTTGATGTTGCCGTAGTGAGTGGCGCGGAGTAACGCACGCAGTTGGGTGCGGAATAAGGCGGGTTCAGCAAGACACAGGCGAATGGCGCGCAAACCTAGGGCAGGGTTGTTTGCGGTACGTTCCTTCCCCTTCAGTGGCTTGTCTGAACCCAAGTCAAAGGTACGTATGGTGACAGGCTGCCCTTCCATGCCCTCGGCTACCGCGCGGTAAGCGGTAAACTGCTCTTCTTCACTCGGTAAATTATGCCGATTGAGGAAGAGGAATTCACTGCGAAATAGTCCAATACCTGTTGCGCCATGTTCTTTGGCTTCAACGATGTCTTCGGGGCGTTCGATATTGGCATGTAACTCAATAATCGCGCCATCCAAAGTATTGGCACGCGCAGTGCGTAAGCGTTTGAGTTTCTTACGCTCCAACTCCCATTCACTTTGGCGCAATTTGTATTCCGCCAACATGGCCTTGTCGGGATTGACAATCAGCACACCCTGCTCGCCATCTAAAATCAGCAAGTCGTCTTCGCGCAACAACATGCGCGCATGATGCAAACCCACTACGCAGGGCGTGTTGAGACTGCGCGCGACGATGGCGGTATGCGAGGTTGCGCCGCCTACATCGGTGATAAAGGCGGCATATTGCTGCGGTTTGAATTGAATCAAATCGGCAGGGCTGAGGTCATCCGCGACCAAAATGGTGTCCACATCATGTCGTGCGGGTTGGGGGAGATGACTGGGATGGCCAGACAAGTGCATCAATAGGCGTTCCGCGACTTGCTTCACATCCAGCTGGCGTTCCCGCAAATACGCATCTTCAAATTCGTCGAATTGCGCAACCAGTGCTTCGGTCTGAATTTTCAGTGCCCATTCGGCATTGCAATGCTCAGCAACGATCATTTCGCGTGGCGCAATGCTGAGCAAAGGGTCGTCCAATATCATCTGGTGTAATTCGATGAATGCGTCAAATTCTGCGGCCGAATGAGAGGGACGATTACTGCGCAGGCTCGCAAACTCGCGACGCGCCGATTGTAGTGCGGTGTCAAAACGGGCAATTTCTTCATCCAGAAACTGCTTAGGCAAGACGTAATGCACCACTTCGAGCGAAGTGTGTGAAATTAAATGAGCGTAACCAATGGCAATGCCGCTGGAAACCGCGATGCCATGTAGGGTAAAACTCATTCACCTTCTCCAAAATAGTCGTTGATTAAATCCAGCAAAGCTTGCATGGCAGCGGCTTCGTCCGCACCGCTGGTTTCGATGGTGATAGTCGTGCCTTTTGCCGCCGCTAACATCATTACACCCATAATGCTTTTCGCATTGATGCGCCGATTGTTGCGTGACAACATCACGTCACATTGAAAGCTGGAAGCCAGTTGCGTTAATTTTGCCGAAGCGCGGGCATGTAAACCCAGTTTGTTGATAATAAGTGCGTCTTGTTGCAGCATTTTTAATGTTCCTGATCAAGGTAAACAATACATTCCCGTGCGCCATCAAAAGCCAGCTTGGCTAAGGCTGCCAAGGGCATGACGGGACTGCATACGACCCGCAGCAACATCGGAAAACTTAAACCCGATACGCCAGTTACTCGACCCTCTCGGCATAGTTTTTGAGCGATATTGCTGGGTGTCGCACCATACACATCGACCAACATCAGTACACCGTCTCCCGTGTCGAGCTGGTCAATAAGCAGCTGACCTTCAGCTAATTTTTGTTGAGGATCATCAGCCGCTAATACCGATAACACCTTAAGACGCTCAGGCGTACAGCCCAATACATGTTGAATACAATCGACAAAACTGTTGCCCAACCCGTTATGGGTTACTAATAAAATACCAACCAATTAATCACTCCTAAGCCTTGTTGTTTTTAAAGGATCGCTGCGTCATTCTATTTTTCGTATGGTATTTTTGTCAGTAAATTCCAATCGCTTAGATATAGCCTTGGTCAGATGAACCTGACCTTGTGCATCTATCAACATCGCCTCAGGCAAGTTCATTTGCGTCGCTGCGACGCGCCAGCCTTGCGTACCACTGATAAACAAGGGTTTGGATGCTGCATCGGATAGTACGCCCGCCCGCTTGCCGTGCGTCAAAATCGTCACCGCCTGTACGCCCTGCATGGGACGCGCAGTACGTGGATCAATTAAGTGACAATACCGCACGTTGTCCAACATAAAGTAGCGTTGGTAATCGCCCGATGTACCGATAGCTTCCCCGTCATATAACGCCAAGGTTGCCAAAGCCCCCGCCGTGCGAGGATGTTGTATGCCCACTCGCCATGCGCGGTGACCGTGTTTACCTAATGCCAGGACATTGCCACCGATGTTAATCAGTGCATTGCGGATGCCACGTTTGCGCAGAATTTCAGCCGCGTGATCTAAGGCGTATCCCTTGGCATACCCCCCTAAATCCAGTTGTACGGCAAAATTGCGCGAACTGGCGCGATAACGCCCGTCGGACAAAGGGCGCAAAGTGATGTCACTCATTTGCGGATTGGCTTTGACCGACAGGATGAGTTGCTCTTTATCAGGTTGCACGGGCGTAAACTCATCTCGATGAAAGCCCCATAGCTTGATCAAGCTGCCGATGGTAGGGTTGAATAGTCCTTTGGATTGCTGCGAAATCTGAGTTGCCTCTTGTAGCATCAACGCCAGTTCATGCGAAATAATCATGCTTTTTCCTGTCGCAAATGCCGCATTGAGTGCGCTGAGTTCGCTGGGTTGCCAAGCATGTAACATATCGTGCAACCGTTGAAACTCTTGCAGCACATCTGCCATGGCCTGTTGCGCCTGAGGTTCGGGTACGCCATAGACACTTAGTTCGACGCGCGTGCCAAATACGAAACTTTGCGTTTGAGAGAGCGGCTCTTCAGTGCAAGCCGTTAACAACAGTAATGCCGCGACCAATATAATACGTATCATGGGTTCTCCGCCGCTTCAATTTCCATCGCCGCCGCCAACAACGCCAGTCGCGCCACCACGCCATACGCATAAAAACGATTCGGGGTATCGTCAGGCGCGCAATCAGGATTCGGCAAGGTGCAGCAAGTTTCAAACGCCAACGGCACAAAGTGCATCCCTGCCGCATTCAAATTTTCATCTACGCCGCGACCTGTATGCACACGATAAAAACCGCCTACCACGTAATGATCCATCATATACACCACAGGCTCGGCGACTGCTTCATTGATGCTCTCGAAGGTATAAACACCCTCTTGAATCAACACATCCGACACTGCCAAGCCTTCTTTCACCACCGCCATTTTATTGCGCTGTTTACGGTTTAATCCTTTGACTTCCTCGCCACTTTTCACGGTCATAATGCCCATGCCATATGTCCCTGCATCGGCTTTGACGATGACAAAGGGATCATGCTTCACGCCATATTCCGCGTACTTCACGCGCATTTTTGCCAACACGCCATCGACTTGCGCCGCCAAACATTCTTCCCCCACGCGGTCTTGGAAATTGATTTGATCGCAGGTCGCGAAATAGGGGTTAATCAGCCACGGATCAATGCCGATCAGCTCGGCAAATTCCGCCGCCACGCGGTCATAAGCGGCAAAATGTTGCGACTTACGACGCGCGTACCAACCAACGGATAGCGGCGGAAATACGCCTTGCTCCAAGTTTTTCAAAATCTCAGGCACGCCGCCCGACAAGTCGTTATTCAACAACACCACGCAAGGATCAAAATCTGCCAAGCCTAGGCGATTACCCGTGCGCACCAGCGGTTCTAAAGTCAGCGTTTTACCATTGGGTAAAACAATCGGCGTGGCGGCGGTGATTTCAGGCAACAAACTGCCGACCCGCACCCGCATCCCCGCTTGCTTCAAAATCGTGACAATTTGCGCCACGTTTTCCAAATAAAACATATTGCGGGTGTGATTTTCAGGAATCAACAAAATGCCGCGCGCTTCAGGGCAAATTTTTTGCACCGCGCTTTGCATCGCCTGCACGCACAAGGGCAAGAAATCAGGATTGAGATTGTTAAAACCACCAGGGAAAAGATTGGTGTCAACTGGGGCTAACTTAAACCCGCTGTTGCGCAAATCTACCGACGCATAAAACGGTACAGGTAATTCCAGCCATTTCAAGCGAAACCAATGTTCGATGGTTGGCATCGCCGCTAAAAAACGGCGTTCTAAGTCCAATAAAGGACCTGTTAGGGCAGTCGTCAGGTGGGGAACCATCGTGTGAGATCAAGAAATTATATGAGCGGCATTGTAACGCATCGCGCTGCGATAAAGCGATGTGAAACTAGAAAGGTTTAACCGTGACCAAAATCACCACGGCGGTGAGGATCAGTACGGGAATTTCATTAAAGAAGCGGTAAAAAACATGATTACGCACGTTTTCGTCATGAGCAAAACGCGTCACCAGCTTGCCGCAATAAAAATGATAGACCACCAGAAACGCGACCAATGCCAGTTTGGCGTGCAACCACCCGCCTGCGAAACCAAATCCGAACCATAGCCACAAGCCCGTTATTAACGCCAAGCCTGCGATTGGGGTGACGAAGCGATAGAGCTTGCCTTCCATCAGCTTGAGTCTGGCGATTTCAGCAGGTTCAGTTGCCATGGCGTGATTCACAAAAATACGTGGCAAATAAAACAGCCCTGCGAACCAGCTGACGACAAAAATAATATGGAAAGCTTTTACCCACAACATAGTGATTCCTTAGGTGTATCGGATTAAAAAATGCAGGCGCATCATAACATTAGATGCTTATGGACGACATCATGTAGCTGCCTGAGGCGGCGGTGAAAAAAGTGTTCTGCGCCTGACAGCACGGTAATCGCTAATTGCTGCGGGCGCGCCCACGCTAACAAATCCGCCAGTGGTACAACTTCATCGCGATCTCCGTGCACAATCAGCGTATTGGCGGGGACGGTGGGCATGGCAAATCGTCCTACCGCTGGGGCGATCAGTATCATCTGTGTCGGGCGGGTGTGTTGCGCCGCACGGGCTTGCACATAGCCGCCAAATGAAAATCCTGCCGCGACCAACGGCAGCTCACCAAACTCCTGCCGCATCAGTTCACACCCCGCTTGCACATCTTGAACTTCGCCATTGCCCTCGTCATAACTGCCTTCACTAAGTCCTACGCCCCGAAAATTAAAGCGCAGGGTGGCATAGCCCAAGCCGACTAAGGTGCTCGCCAGTGTGGTGACAATTTTGTTTTCCATTGTGCCGCCCTCGGTGGGCAAAGGATGGGCGATGACGGCGATGCCCACTGGATCACTGTCGGGCAGATGTACCATGCCTTGCAACTGTCCCGCCAAGCCAGTGAAGAATACTTTGCGCTGCGTCGCCATTAAATTTTCAAGCGTTCAACCACGCGCCCGTGTTGTAAATGTTCGCTGATGATGTCGTCTAAATCGCTTTCGTCGATATAGGTGTACCACGTCCCTTCTGGATAGACCACCAACACGGGACCATCGTCGCAACGCCCTAAGCATCCCGCTGAGTTGATACGAATGCGGTTGTCGGTGCTGTCCAAGCCTAATTGCTTGACCTTGTCCTTCACGTAATCACGCATTTTTTGCGCGCCATGTTGTTGGCAGCAGGTCTCCCCTGTCTCACGTTGGTTGGTACAGAAAAAAACATGTTTGTCGAAAAATGCCATCTTGTTCTCCTGAAAAATAAGTCGAGTAGGGTATTTAGCGCACTCGCCACAAATGAAATAGCAAGAGCACAGGGAATATCAGTGAAATCGTTTGTGCTAACCCGTTGTAATTACGCAAATGCCCTTGATTCCATTGGTAAACTGCCATGCCCATTGCGGGTGAGTTGTGGGAAGTATCCAGATTCACCAAGGTGAAGTAGCCCAAGGTCATCGCCGCGCCGAGATAAATCAGTTGGCGGCGGGGCAGGCGCACGGCGATTAACAGCAGCACCATGCCAGACGCAATGCCTAACATCGCTTCACTGTTAATCCACAGGAGTAGGGCGGAGGATTTTAAGAGTATGGCGGCAATGGTAAATTTGACCAGTGCGACTCCTCCTAGCACGACCAACAAGGTATTGCCAATATGACGCGGAATCCGCAGCAAGGTGATAAGCAATGCGCCTAGCATCAGTAAATTCAGCATGACAGTCAGGCTTTCCCAGCCATTAAAGGGGGTGGGAAGGCTTGCCACAAAAGGTTGACGAGTCGTTTCGTGGATAAACAAATTTCCCAACATCGGTAAAGCGGGATTGATCTGCCCAAACATCCACAGTGCCAGTAACGCCAGTCCAAAATCCATTTCTTTTTCGGGATGAAATAGATGATTTCGCCAGTGGGTTAAGTGTGCAAACCAACTGGTCCACGAGGTGATACTGACCGCCAAGACTGCGCCAAACGCCATGCCTACGCTATTCATCAGTAAATCCAAGTTCGAGCTGGTGCGCCGTGGCAAATACATTTGCAGATATTCCATGCTGGCGGATAACAGGATGCCGAGCACTACCGCCCATAAAGCAGTGATGATGGCAGAATGACGCGCCCGGAAGGTGAGCCCGACCAGCAACCCAAAAGGAATATAGGATAAAAAATTGAGTACCACATCAAACAGGGTGTAAGGCGCGTTGAGGGACAAGCGCAGCACATCGACAAAGACAATACCCTGCTCACGCCAGCCCGAAAATGGTGACAAACTGGCGTACACAATAAACAAGGCATAGCCTATCGCTAACAAAGTACGTAAGCGGGCTGGGGGAAAAGGAAACATGGTGGTGGATGTTCTATCCTGATGAATGAAGCTTTTTTATCAGGTTTGATAATACATAAAGAGGGCGCAATTTTATCAGGAGTGAGGTGTGAAAAGTCGCTTTCGTGCAAATCGCATAGGTTGGTATGACGAATAAGCCATAACTATCTACACAGCTTTGTTCCCTCCCCCTAGCAGGGGGAGGGTTAGGGTGGGGGTAGAATTTCATTTAAAAACAATATGTTTCATATTTGTAGGGACGCGTTGCACGCGCACTTATTTGGATGTAATTCGCGCCTTCGGCGCACCCTCTCCCCCTGCCCCTCTCCCACAAGTGGGCGAGGGGAATCTAGGTTCAAATCAAGATATTCGGATATTGTTGTTTTTGAATGAAAAGTTTAATACATCCTTATTCCAAAATGATTGAAAGTTGTGTAGATACCTATGCTAATAAGCCGAGCAGACGATGCTTATTCTCCCCGAACAGGCAGCTTATTGAGTTTACGTTGCAAGGTGCGGCGGTGCATATTGAGGGCGCGGGCGGTGGCGGAGATATTGCCGTCGTGGGTGCGCAGCACCTGTTGGATATGTTCCCATTCCAGATTGCCAATGTGGGTGGGCAGTTCTTTAAGCGGAGCTTGGCTATCCGCCGCGTGCGCAAAGGCGGCGACAATTTCGTTGGTGTTGGCGGGTTTGGCGAGATATTGCGTTGCGCCCAGCTTAATCGCTTCGACGGCGGTGGCAATGCTGGCGTAGCCTGTGAGCACGACGATGCGGGTATTGGGATCAAGCGCATGTAAAGTTTCGACCAACACCAACCCTGGCGCGCCACCCATTTTCAAATCCACCACCGCATATTCGGGAGGATTGGCGGTTGCCATGGGAATGGCTTGCTCCACGCTGTGCGCCACCGTCACGCAAAACCCGCGCTTGGTCAAGGCGGTTTTCAGCACTTTGCAAAAAGTTAAGTCATCATCAACCAACAACAGGCTGGCGGATTCTTCACAAGATAATTCACTCATAGTTTGATACTCAAAAATGTGAAAAGTGAAAGGTGAATAGTGAAACAAACCGCCTCACGCCCACACCAGCAATTTTCAATCCAAAAACACCTTATCATCGTCATACCGACGAAAGTCGGTATCCAGCTAAAAAACAACCCGCGTAGCGAACAAAATAGATGCAGTCTCGCTACGCGAGGCTCATTTAAACGTCTGGATACCGACTTTCGTCGGTATGACGGGCGGGGTGGGTATATGAATTTTTGAATTGAGAATTGCTGCTTCGCACCTTTCACCAAGCTGCGAAGCAGCACGTCACTTCGCCCGTGGCAAAGTCAATTCCGTAGTTGCGCCACCGCCCAAACGATTAAACAAGCGCACGGTGCCACCCAAACGCTCTATCGTGGCATTGGCAAGCATCAGCCCTAATCCGCGTCCTTCGGTTTTGGTGGTAAAGAACGCAGAACCTGCCTTGAGTACCGCGTCTTCACTCAGTCCCGCCCCAAAATCCAGTATCTCCAAGGTAAACAAATCGTTATCCCAGCTAGGCCAGATACTAATCGGCAGGGGACTGGCATCGGCGGCATTGTTGAGCAGATTCATCAGCGCGGCGCGCAAGGTCATATCCACATTGAGCATTTTGTCGGTGTCGCCCGCACTCGCATTTTGAAAATGATATTGTGCCGTTGGGCGCAGCAATTGCCATTCATCCAACACATCGCGCATCAGTTGGTCGGCGGTTTGCAAAGTGCTTGTGCCATTGCCTTGTGCATTGGCAAGAATTTTGTCGAGGATACGCTTGCAACCGCGCACTTGCTCATTGAGGATAGTGAGGTTGTCCTCCCAATCGCTACGATCCTGCTGCAACTCGCCGATTACCACCGCCATGGTCGATAACGGCGTGCCCATTTCGTGCGCGGCACTGGCGGCCTGTGTGCCGAGTGCGACGATCCGTTCATTGCGCAAAATTTCTTCGCGCACCCGCGCCAGCAACTCATCCCGTTGACGCACGGCTTGCGCCATTTGCACCACAAAATACGCCACTACCACCGCGCTAATCACAAAGCCCAGCCACATGCCCATGACATGGGTGTTAAAGGCAGTATCCTCGTTAAAGTCGTGATGAATATGGGGCAGCGGAATGAAATACACCATCAGCGCGCTGTAACTGACCACGGTCAACACCGCCATGCCCCACGTATAGCGTTGCGGTAAAGTTGCAGCGGCAATGACCAAGGGCAATAAAAACAAGGAGATAAAAGGATTGGTCGAGCCGCCGCCGTAGTAAAGCAAGACGGTCAAGGCGATCACATCCACGCAAAGTTGCGCGAACAGTTCGGGATTAGAAACGGGTTTGGTGCTGCGCAACCGTGCGGTGGTCAGCGCATTCATCACGGTCAATACGACGATGGTCATCAGCATAGGCTGCCAATCCAGCTCGATTTGCAACATGCGCCAAACGGCTGCCAGCGTCAGCAATTGCGCCACGATCGCCATACTGCGCAAAATCACCAAGCGGCGGAGTTGGGCGTGACCAGGAAGAGAAGAAAGCATATTCATCGCGCCATTGTAAACGCTGGGCTAAATGACAAGGTGCGACAAATTGTCGCACCTGCAATGCTCATTTTGACCGTGGGTAAGAATTTATTCGTAGATTGGGTTGAGCGCAAGCTGCACCCAACAAATTCACGCGGTAAACGTTGGGCTTCGTACCTCAACCCAAGCTACGAGCTGCCTTGCGCATATCCAACTAATGAACGTAGGGTGTGTCGTGCGCACCATAAATTCACATCACATTGAAATTAAATGATTTTTTCATGGGGTACGCGGCATAAATGGTGCGCATGGCGCACCCTACTTGGCTATGAACTCTCATCCTTGCGTGCCGCACGAATCATCGAATCCATTTGGTTTGCCTCGAAGTGCCTAGTAATTAAATTGACTAGCGCGCTGCGGCTCTGACGCTTTGAAGCCGATATACCTAGCCGCTCCGCAAGCTCCATAAGGCGAGCGGTAGTAAATGGCTCAGCCCCGATGCCCGAATTGAGGTAATGCTCTATCTCTACAGACGACATCTTCGCGAGACTAGATTCCACCCCATCAGGTAACGGAGAGGCTAAGCGAGACGAGTTTTTTGACGGCTTGGTGTGCGCGCCAGTCGATGTACCAAGGAGGGTGGATAGGACTGTATCAATTTCAGTATCAGGGAATGATCGAAGTAGCTTGGCAAATGATTCAAGTCGTTCCGCAAGTTCATGTGTTTTCATATTGTTTGGTTTTAGATAATGCGCGTGACAAATTCGTCAACTACTTTCCCCATATACTCGGCCTGCTTCATAGCATTTTGATGAGCACGAGGCAGGTCACTGTAAGCAAATACTGGCAAATTCATTTGTGCAGCAGCCGAAATACCGTCACCATCAGTAACATAATTAGCAAATACTGCATTTGCACCTTGCTGATTGATGGTCGACTGAATCATCTGGCGGTGTCCTTCCTTTGGACCGCCGCCGTACTCATCGACCATGTTGAATACAATGCCCCCGAATTTTGTATTGACATAAGAGCCAGGGAGGCCTGCATAAGACCACATGGAGGTGTAGTCCAAATTAAATTGATCCATGTATTTTTTGATCAACGAAATGCCTACCGTAGAGAGAAAGTCTGGAATAGCAGGCACGACGTAATAGTCGCTCGCAAAAAACGCATTTTGCGTGACTAAATTGACATTTGGTGGGCAGTCAAGTAAGACATAATCGTAATCGTTAGCCACTTCATCAATGATCGCTTTTATAACCGAAAGCTTCTCAATCTCGAATTTTGTTTCCTCACGATGGTCTCGACCCGAACGCTTCTCACGTGCTAGCTTCATATCAAGTAGGGTGAGTTCTTGGTGAGAGAGAATTATGCCAACCTGTGTGTATATTTTCCCAGCTCTGGCTCTTACCTGTCTCTGAAGAATGATGCTAGCTGCTGTCGTAGGGGCATGGGCGAAGTAGTTATCAAAAACATTCTTGAGCGTTGAGCCATTGTTATTGTACGCATGTGTAATGTATGAACTTGCACCTATAGCAAGAAATGACAAATTGCATTGTGCATCCAAGTCAATTAACAGCACTCGCTTGTTATGGCGGGTTGCGAGTCCAGCAGCAAGATGCAGTGTCATAGTGGTCTTCCCGACCCCCCCCTTCCAATTGATCATGCTAACAACTTTTGGCACTTGAATCTCCTTAATTATTGATGAAATTACTAAATTGCGGTAAACGTTGGGCTTCGTACCTCAACCCAACCTTGCTGACAGGTTGCCAGCTTAACCATTACCGCCATTGAAACCAAAACTAGCGATGCCCTTGCTGATCCAATCCGTCCAACACCATTTCCGCCGCATACAACACCGCCCGCGCTTTGTTCAGGGTTTCTGTCCATTCGCTGTCGGGGTTGGAATCGGCGACGATGCCCGCACCCGCTTGGGCGTAGAGCATCTGGTCTTTGACCACGGCGGTGCGCAGGGCGATGGCTAAGTCCATGTCGCCGTTGAAACCCAAATAGCCCACCGCGCCCGCGTAGATACCGCGTTTGCTGGGTTCGAGTTCGTCGATGATTTCCATGGCGCGCACTTTTGCCGCACCGCTGACCGTGCCTGCGGGGAAGGTGGCTTTGAGTACGTCCATCGCACTCAGCCCTGATTTCAAGCGCGCTTCGACGTTGGACACGATGTGCATGACGTGGGAATAGCGTTCGATAATCATTTTTTCGGTGAGTTTAACCGTGCCGTTTTGCGCCACGCGCCCGATGTCGTTGCGCCCCAAGTCTATCAGCATCAAGTGCTCGGCCAATTCTTTAGGGTCTGCCAATAATTCCACGGCAAGTGCGGCATCTTGCGCTGGGGTTTTGCCGCGTGGGCGTGTGCCCGCGATGGGGCGCACCGTGACGGCGTTGTTTTCCAGTCGCACCAAAATTTCAGGCGACGCACCGACGACGTGGTGATCGCCCATGTGGTAATAAAACATATACGGCGAAGGATTGACGCTGCGCAAAGCGCGGTAAAGCGACAAGGGTTGGGCAGGGAAAGGCGAACTCATGCGCTGCGCCAATACCACCTGCATGATGTCGCCGTCAAAAATGTATTGCTTGGCTTTTTCCACGGCGGCTTTGAACGCGGCTTCGCCGAATTCCGAGGTCGCTGCCACATGCGGCACAGCGGGCGCGTAAGGGATTTCGACAGGTAAGCGCATCATGCCCACCAGTTCGCGCAAGCGTGAACGCGCTAACGCATAAGCGTCATCTTCGGCGGGATTGGCATACACGATAAAGCTGAGTTTGCCGCTCAAATTGTCAATCACCGCCAGTTGCTCGGTCAGCATCAGCAAAATATCGGGCGTGGCGATGGTGTCGATTTTTTGGGTGTCGGCTAAACGTGGCTCGATGTAGCGGATGGTGTCGTAGCCAAAATAGCCCGCCAGTCCACCCACAAAGCGCGGCAGATTGTCCAATTGCGCGACGTGAAAACGCGATTGATAGTCGTGGATAAAATCCAGCGGATTATCGACTTCGCACACGGTTTGTTGTGTGCCTTCAGTCAAGGTGACCAGTTTGCCGCGCACGCTGATGTGCGTATCCGCAGGCAAACCAATAAAAGAATATCGCCCAAAACGTTCGCCGCCTTGCACCGATTCCAACAAATAGGAAAACGGACGATTGGCGAGTTTGAGGTAGAGCGATAAAGGGGTGTCTAGGTCAGCAAAGGTTTCACACACCAGCGGAATGCGGTTATAGCCTTGTGCGGCAAGTGCGTTGAATTGTGCTTCGGTCATGGGTTGCAACATGGAAAACCTCCAGAATAAACAGGGAATAATGGTGTATTAAAGGAGGAGGGGGCAATTTCATTTGCCGTTCATGGTGAGCCTGTCGAACCATAAGCGGAAAATTTTACATCAATAGATTCAATCCATTTCCCTTCGACAAGCTCAGGGCGAACGGACTGAATCAAGCCCTCCTCAAATAAAGATCAACACCATCGCCCACGTTTATCTGACAGGAAACAAGCAATTGGCTTCATGGTTAGGCAAGTTTAATCAGCGGTAAAGCCGCAGACAGATTGGGAATCACTGCATCCAAATCCAGCGTTTCCACGGGTTCGCCGTGGTTGTAGCCGTAAGGCACACAGAACACAGGGCAATTTGCCGCGCGTGCTGCCACGGTATCGTTCAAGGAATCGCCAATCAGCAAGACTTTTTCAGGCAGCACGCCAAAGAAATGCGCGGCGTGCAACAAAGGTAGCGGATGCGGTTTCTTTTCAGGCAAGGTGTCGCCAGACAGCACGATTTCAAAATACTTTGCCAGTCCCAATCCCGCCAACAATGGCTCGGTGTAGCACGCCATTTTGTTGGTGATACAGCCCAAACGAAAACCCGCCGCCTTCATCGCTTCCAAGCCTTCCACCACACCGTCAAATGGCTTACTTTGCAGCAACAGTTCCGTGTAGTGTTTTTCAAAAATCGGCATGGCATGATCGAACAACGCCGCATCGGGTGTGGCGTGCATATCGCCCGTCAACGCGCGTTTCACCAACCAACCAATACCGTTGCCGATGTAGCTGGTCAACAAATCAGAGGATACTGGCGTGAAGTTCATGTCACGCAACATGCGGCTGGCGGCTTCGGATAGTTCAGGCGCGGTATGCAACAACGTGCCATCCAAATCCAACAGCAGCGCGGAAACTTCCAATGGAAACGCGGGGGCTGGGCGCATTACTTGCCTACTTTCGCCAATTCAGCACGCAGTTCGCCGATGACAGTGTCATATCCGTTTGCATCCGCCGCGTTGAATTTGCTGAATACAGCAGAACCTGCCACAAAGGTATCCACGCCTGCTTCGGCGACTTCTTTGATATTCGCAGGGCCAACACCACCGTCGATTTCCAAACGGCATTTGTAGCCGCCCGCATCAATCATCGCGCGCACTTTGCGCGCTTTGTCCAATACATGAGGAATGAATTTTTGACCGCCAAAACCAGGATTCACGGACATCAACAACACCATGTCCAATTTAGGCAAGGTGTATTCCAAAATATCCAAAGGCGTGGAAGGATTGAATACCAAGCCCGCTTTGCAGCCCAGTTCTTTAATCAATCCAATGGTGCGGTCGATATGTTCGGATGCTTCTGGATGGAAAGTGATGTAAGTCGCGCCTGCTTTAGCAAAGTCAGGAATGATGCGATCCACTGGCTTAACCATCAAATGCACGTCAATGTCAGCGGTCACGCCATGCTTGCGCAAGGCTTCGCACACCAAAGGCCCGATCGTCAGGTTAGGCACGTAGTGGTTATCCATCACGTCAAAGTGAACAATATCGGCACCAGAGGCCAGTACTTTATCAACTTCTTCCCCTAATTTTGCAAAATTGGCGGAAAGAATACTTGGAGCGATTTGGTACATAGTGAATTCCTTTAATGAAATAAGTGAGTCGATGGAGGTGCATCCTTTATGCCCCAGCATTCTAACCGAATATGCGGCAGGGTCAAAAAGAGTCGCATCACCTTTTTCGTGTTGGTTGCGCATGGCGTGGTCAGAAAAAACCTCGTTTTGTCCATCGCGTCATTCTTAATCATGCAAGTCGTCCTGCTTTGTCAGCATGAGCGAGGACTCCGTCTTGACCTCGTATATTCCAAAAACAGCTAAGCAATTGAAAAATGGTTAGTTCTCTTCGATTCTTTCAGCTTCTAAGATGCGAACCGTCGTGATGCACATCATTTTATCGAAGGGAATCTAAATGCAGCTTCATTCAGCCCAAGTGCTCAATCATCCCATTCCATACTGGGATCGTCATGAGGATGCTCAGCCTATTCAATCAGGCGGTTTGCATTTATTGCCCTCCGTCAATCAATTGCAAGTGGGCGATGCGCAGCTTTTCTTAAGACCCATGGTGTTTCGTTTGCTGCATTTTTTGATGACGCACCCCAATCAAGTTCATTCCCGCCATCAATTATTGAGTGAGATTTGGGGAAGTCGCGTGGTGGTCGAAGCTCGCACCGTCGATGTGCATATCCGTTGTTTGCGGGCGAGTTTGCAGCCTTTCGGCTTGGATAAGCTGATTCAAACGATCCATTGTCGAGGCTATCTGTTTTCATCTGTATCAAATGTTGTTGTACAAAAAATTTCAATTAACTAATTATCTTTAAGGAGTAACACCATGAAATTGAACAAAATTAGCACTGCACTGTTGGCATTGGTTTTATCGACCGCAGCACAGGCAGCGGACATCAGTTTGCTGAATGTTTCTTACGATCCTACGCGTGAACTCTACCAAGACTTTAACGTCGCCTTCGCCAAACAATGGCAAGCCAAAACGGGCGATGCCGTGTCGGTCAAAGCTTCGCATGGTGGTTCGGGCAAGCAAGCGCGTTCGATTATTGACGGGCTGGAAGCGGATGTGGCGACCTTGGCATTAGCCGCTGACATCGACGCGTTAGCCGAAAAAGGCAAATTGATTCCCGCCAATTGGCAAGCGCGTTTGCCGCACAACAGCTCGCCTTACACCTCCACCATCGTGTTTTTGGTGCGCAAAGGCAATCCCAAAGGCATCAAAGATTGGGGCGATTTGATCAAAGCGGGCGTATCGGTGATTACGCCCAATCCCAAAACCTCAGGCGGCGCACGTTGGAATTACTTGGCGGCATGGGGCTATGCCTTGAAGAAAAACGGCAATGATCCCGTCAAAGCGAAAGCCTTCGTCGCGCAATTATTCGGCAATGTCCCCGTGCTGGATTCAGGCGCACGTGGTTCGACCACCACGTTTGTGGAGCGCGGCATCGGCGACGTATTGTTGGCATGGGAAAACGAAGCCTTCCTCGCGGTCAAAGAATTGGGGCAAGGCAAGTTTGAAATCATCGTCCCCAGCTTGAGCATCCTCGCCGAACCGCCTGTGACAGTCGTGGATAAAAACGTGGATAAACACGGCACGCGCAAAGTTGCCGAAGCCTATCTGCAATATCTGTACAGCACCGAAGGGCAAGAAATTGCCGCACAAAATTATTACCGCCCCGTGGATGCCAAAGTCGCCGCGAAATACGCCAAGCAATTTCCCAAAGTCGAGCTGATTACCATAGACGGCGCGTTTGGCGGCTGGACGAAAGCCCAAAAAGAACACTTCTCCGATGGTGGGGTGTTTGACCAAATTTATAGCAAAAAATAGGTGCAATCATGTCTAGCTTCTTGTACTTAAAACGGCTGTTGCGTGGAAATTTATCACTGAATTTTGATGAGTTTGATTTTAGTCAGGTCGAAGCGCGCGGCTTAGTTTGCCATTTTTTGCAGACCCATCTCGCCAGTGCTTTTCAGCCAATTCTCGATGCGAGTGGCAATGTATTAGGGCGCGAGGCTCTATTGCGGGTTTCGCTGTTAGAGCATGGCGAACTGAGTCCACAGGCTGCTTTTGACGACGCGGCGCAAGCGGATAGGTTGGTGCAGTTTGACCGACTGGTGCGCACGATTCATTTGCTCAATCACTCACGCAGCTTCTCGGAAGATGAATTGCTTTTTCTCAATGTCGATCCGCGCCTATTGAGCCGTGTGAACGACCATGGGCAAACGTTCGAGCAAATTTTGCATTATTACTCCGTGCCGACTTCACGTGTGGTCATCGAAATCAAAGCGGCCGCCGTGGCAGATCAAGTCGTACTGGCACAAGCGATTCAAAATTACCGCAAGATAGACTATCAAATTGCGGTGGATGCTTTTGGCGCGTCGAATTCTGGCATCAATCGGATCTTAAATCGGCCGCACCTCGACAGCCACATGGAGCCTGATGGCGAATTGAATCGCGTGTTGGCGTTGCGTCCAAACATCGTCAAGCTTGACCATGCCGTCATTCGGGCAGCAGAACAAAATAGTAGCGTGGCGACGGTGCTGATTGGCTTGGTCAATATCTTCCATCACGAAGGCATACGCGTGGTGATTGAGGGCATCGAAACGGCCAAACAATGGGCGATTGCGCAACAAACAGGTGCGGATTTGTTTCAAGGCTATTTCCTTGGATATCCTGAATTTTCTCCCGCACCACGGGAAGCACTTTGTCCCCACGACCGCTTAGCCGCTTAACTTCAAACCTCCTCCGTGGGTGTCAGCCCACTTTGCAGGGGTAGGAAACTATCCCTGTTTTTTATTCATTATTCAAAAGACGAGGCATCTCATGGCACATCGCCCCTACCGCTATTTGCGGCTTATGCTGGTACTGCGCAACAGTTTATTGTTGAATGCAGACGAATATTCGCTCACCGATACGCCGCAAGACGGATTGGTCTGCCATTTTATGGGAATGCGCTTGAGTAGTGTTTTTCAACCCGTATTGCAGGCGGATGGGACATTAGTGGGGCATGAAGCACTGTTGCGAGCCTCGCGTCAGGAGCTACCCTTGGCACCAGAGCTGGCATTCAATCACGCTATGGACACCAATCGACTGGTGCAATTCGACAGGCTCGTGCGCACCATCCACTTGCTCAACCACGCACGATATTACCCCGAAACTGCACGGCTGTTTTTGAATGTACATCCGTTTTTCGTGAACCAAGTGGGTGACCATGGGCGTACCTTTGAGAAAATTTTGCAGTATCACGATTTGCAAACCACCCACACGGTGATTGAAATGCAGGCTAATAACGACTTTGCTCAACTCACGCTCGCGATTAAGAATTACCGTGCCTTGGGGTATTGCACTGCCTTGGACAACGTGGCTGACAGTCATTTTCATCACGCTCTGCTGCTCAAGCCTGACATGGTGAAATTGGATCGGCAATGGATAGTCAGCGCAACGCAATCAGCTCACGCTCGTCATGTGCTCATCACAAGAATAAACGAACTGCATCAAGCAGGCATTCGTGTCGTCGTGCAAGGCATCGAAACCGCAGATCAGCTCGCGCTGGCACAAACCACGGGTGCGGAATATGTACAAGGGTTTTATGTTGGGCAGCCAATGTTATGCGTTTAGCCCGCGCGACATCGCGTTAAATGGAGTCTAAGCATGTAATTTTTCTGATCCACCACCCGCGAAAAAATAGGTACTCATCAATATGAAGGCCCAACATTGCATAAATCAAGCCTCGTTAAACCACCGCCAGTCGGTAGCCCACGCCGACTTCAGTCAGTAAAAATCGAGGGCGGGCGGGATTTTGTTCGAGTTTGTGGCGTAGCGTGCCCATGTAGATGCGGAGGTAGTGGGCGCGTTCGGTGTAATTTGCGCCCCAGACTTCTTTGAGCAGAAATTGGTGGGTGAGGACTTTGCCCGCGTGTTTGATGAGGGCGGTGAGTAAGCGATATTCGATGGGGGTGAGGTGAACTTCGGTGTCGTTGACCGTCACTTTGCGGTGGACCAAATCGACTTTGAGGGCATCGACTGCGAAAATCCCTTCGGTGCTACTGCTGGTGGTGACAGAAACATGGCGCAATGCCACGCGGATGCGCGCCAATAATTCGCCTGCGGCAAAAGGTTTGACCAAATAGTCATCCGCACCTGCATCCAAGGCGGAGATTTTGTCGTGTTCTTGGGAGCGGGCGGACAGGATGATGATGGGCACATCTGACCAGTTGCGGATCGTTTTGACCACGTCCACGCCGTCCATGTCGGGCAAGCCGAGATCAAGGATGATTAAATCAGGCTTGCGCAGGGCAGCTTCGCCCAAGCCTTGTTTGCCTGTTTCGGCTTCGATAATTTGATAGCCTTGCGATGCCAGTGTGGTGCGCAAAAAGCGGCGGATTTGGATTTCGTCTTCGATGATGACGAGGGTGGCGTTTATGGGCATAGGTATCTACACAATTTATTGGACATTTTTGAATGTCGTGCATCTTCTGGAAAAAAACAGCCCTGTTTTATTTAACATTTTGATTTATAAATAAAATAGTCGTGAACAAACTCCTTTCCCCTAGCAGGGGGAAGACCTAGGATGAGGGTTGAAAGTTTGCGCCAGTGCGACGACTTCAACCCCCACCCTAACCCTCCCCCTGCTAAGGGGAGGGAATAAATTGTCATGGTTCATCTGGCGTTCACACTTCAGGTTCGATGGTGGGCGGTTGGGTCAGGGGCAGGGCAAAATGAAAGGCTGCGCCGCCTGTGGGTAGATTATCCGCCCAGATGCGCCCGCCGTGGGCTTCGATAATGGCGCGGCAGATGGTCAGTCCCAAGCCCGCACCGCCTTGATTGCCTTCGCGGGTGACGCGATGGAATTTTTCAAAAATGCGCAGCTCCTCGCCTAACGGAATGCCGCCGCCGTGATCGGCAACTTGCACCCACAATTCGTTTTGCATCACCTTGGCAGAAATTTCAACCGCCGTGGTGGCGGGGGTGTATTTGACGGCATTGTCCAATAAATTCACAAATACCCGTTCAATCAACATGCTATCAATTTCCACCAAGGGTAAATCCGCTGGTAATTGTATGCTAACGGGATGATCTGCCATGCGGATACCCGCCAACGCGCCGCCGACGACTTCTTCCAAGGGTTGCCATTGTTTATTAAGAACAATCGCCCCCGCTTGCAACCGCGCCATATCCAGCAAGTTATTGGCGAGTCCTGCCATGCGTATGGCTTCGTCGTAAATAGCTTGGCTGAGTTCTTGGCGCGATGCGTGCGCCATCTGCTCGCCGCCCTGCACCAAACTGCTCGACGCGCCGACGATTGCCGCCAACGGGGTGCGTAAATCATGGGAAATGGCGGACAACAAGGAGTTGCGCAATTGTTCGGTTTCCATTTTCATCTGCGTGGCGTGTGATTCGGCTGCCAATCGCACGCGTTCTAATGCCAAGGCAATTTGGCTGACGAAGGTTTCCAGCATCCGCTGTTGTTCAGGCAGGGCAAGCCGTGCAGGATTCAGCGGCAACAATACCAACACGCCTATCATGCCCGAGGTGGCTTTGACGGGTAGATACACCATCTCGCCGCCAGGCAAGGTGTCCGTACCTTGTCCCGCCATTTGTTCATGGTCATACACCCACTGTGCCACGCTCAAATCGCTGCGATGGCACGATTGGGTCAGACTTTCCGCCGTGGGATACACGACGCGCCCAGCCGTATTGGGCAACAGCAACACGGCTTGCGCTTCAAACACATCGGCAACGTGTTTGACGGCGATCCGCAGGATATTTTCTTTGCCGCGACTGGCGGCTAACTCTCGACTCATGGCATACAGCGAGGTAATCCGCCGTTCACGATGCCCCGCGATTTTGGCTTGATGATGAATGCTGGCGGTCATGTTGCTGATGACCAGCGCGACCAACAACATAATGCCAAAGGTGATGAGATATTGGGTATCCGATACCGCAAAACTAAAACGCGGCGGGACAAAAAAGAAGTCAAACAGCAACACGCTCAAAAACGAACTCAATACCGACGGGTCGCGCCCATAGCGCGCCGCCACGACGACGACCCCCAACAGATACACCATAATCAAATTGGCGAGGTCAAAATAGCTAAAAATCCACCAGTCTATACCCGTGCAAACGGCGGTGACGGCAATCGCCCAGCCATAACCCTCGCGCCATTTGCTGGGCGAATAGACTTCTTCCGATGCCAATCCGAGATATAGCCGACTGCGGGCAAAGTAAGGATGCGCGCTTATCTGAGATAAAAAACTAGATTCTTTGCCGACCAGATGAATGTCTATATCCCGTGCTTGGCGGATGATGTCGTTGACCAGCGATCCGAATACCCGATGCCGCCAGCCTAGCAAAGTGGGTTTGCCCAACGCAATGCGCGTCACATTGCGGGTACGCGCATAGCCGATGACTTCATCCACCAGCTTGTGCCCGCTGAGGGTAATCGCCTCCGCGCCTAATTCTTCCGCCAGTTTGAGGGTGCGCAAAATCGCATCGCGTTGCGCTCTGGACAAGCGTTGCAGCTTGGCGGTTTCAACATACACCACGATCCATTCTGCTTTGAGCAACTGCGCCAAACGGAAGGAAGCGCGCACCAAATTTTCGGCAGAATTACCTGGCCCGACACACACCAGCAGCCGTTCTTTGACTTGCCACACGTCTTGAATAGCATGGTCATTGCGGTAGTCGCGCATTTGCGCATCCACCCGATCCGCCGTGCGCCGCAACGCCAATTCGCGCAAAGCAATCAAATTCCCCTTGCGGAAAAAATGCTGCGCGGCACGCTCGGCTTGTTGTGGCAAATACACTTTGCCTTCTTTCAAGCGTTGCAACAATTCATCGGGCGGCAAGTCAATCAGCTCAATTTCGTTGGCGCGCTCCAACACCGCATCAGGCACGGTTTCCCACACCGCAACGCCCGTGATTTGCGCGACCACATCGTTCAAACTGTCGATATGCTGCACATTCACGGCGGTATAGACATCAATCCCCGCGTCCAGCAGCTCTTCCACATCCTGCCAACGCTTAGGATGACGCGAACCAGGGGCGTTGGTGTGCGCTAATTCATCCACCAAAATCAACGCGGGGCGACGTTTAAGCGCGCCATCTAAATCAAATTCAGCCAGTTGCGTGTTGTGATACGTCACCCAACGCGGCGGCAAAATTTCCAACCCGTCCAACAACTGCTCGGTTTCAACGCGTTTATGCGTTTCCACATACCCCGCCACCACATCCAAGCCTTCCGCCCGCCGCTCCCGCGCCGCCACCAACATGCCAAAAGTTTTACCCACCCCCGCACACGCCCCGAAAAAAATCTTCAACCGCCCACGGCGACGCACCGCTTCCGCACGCTGGACACGTTCCAGCAATGAATCAGGGTCGGGACGTTGGTCGTTCATTGTTTTTTCCTAAAAAAGTTATAGCCAGCCAGAACGCTTGAAACGGTAATATAAAAACCCGCATGTCGCAATTATCACCAACAATGCCAGCGGGTAGCCGAATTGCCACGCCAGTTCGGGCATGTGCTGAAAATTCATCCCCCATATCCCCGCAAACGCCGTGGCGACGGCGAAGATACCTGCCCATGCCGCAAGCCGTTTATTGACTTCATTTTGTTCGATGGAGACGGTAGATTGACAAACCAAAATCGCAGTGGTGATGGTGTCACGCATGGTATCTATGGTAGCGTTGATCCGCATCAAGTGGTCATAAACATCGCGAAAATACGCCTGACTGGTGGTGCAAACACGGGGTGCACGCCCACCACAAAGTTTTCGGGTGGCTTCCATCAGAGGGGTGACTGCGTGCTTGAGTACCACAAGCTGACGTTTGAGCGCATAGAGCTGTTCAATGTTCACGAGGGCAAGCCCCTTATCAAAGAGCTTTTCTTCTATCGCTTCCAGTTGCGATTCCAGCGCGTCTATCACGGGGAAGTAACGATCCACCACCGCGTCCATCAACGCATAAAGGACAAAACCTGATCCTAAACTCAACAATTCTGGCTCGCGCTGGCAGCGTTCACGCACCCCCAACAAACCAAGATCGCTACGGTTGCGGATAGAAATGACAAAGTTATGCCCCACAAAAATGCACACCTCACCGTCGTTAAATTCAGAATATTCGGGTTCAATCATGTGCATGACCACGAACAGCGTGTCACCGTATTCCTCCACTTTAGGGCGTTGGTGACCGTGACGTGCGTCTTCGATTGCCAGATCGTGCAAGCCGAATTCTGCCTGCATTTTTTCGAGTTCGGCATCGGTCGTATCCTTCAACGCCACCCAAACGAAACAATCCTGTCGTGCAAGGTAATCACTGATTTCCTCAACGCCCAAGTTAGCGAGCTTGATGCCGTTTTGATACGCAACACAATTGATGAGCATGGGGATGATTGTCCGTTATGGGATTGTTGAAGCGAAGTCGTTGGCGCAGCACAAGCAGTGCGTCATTTGTATTGAACTATACCCGTACTCCCTCAAGATTTTCCATAATCTGTGCAAGGCGGTTTCGGCATACCTCAGAGACGCTTGTCATCGGCAGTCGTAGTTCATCTTCAACCCAGCCCTCTCGTGACAGTGCCGCCTTGACGGGCGCGGGATTGGGTTCGGAAAATAAGATGCGAATCAAGGGCAACAGCAATTGGTTGATCTTCCTCGCCTCCGCTAAGTTGCCACGTTGTACGCGGTCATACAGTGCCACAAACAAATCGGGGCGGATATGGGCGGCAGCGGCAATCGCGCCCGTACCACCAAGACAGAGCGTTGGCAGAATCATGGCATCATCGCCGCCGAGTACTGCCAAGGAGGTTTCGTTAATGAAGTTGATAAGTTGATTGGTATCGCCACTACATTCCTTAATTGCCACAAAACGCGGATTCGCCGCTAATGCCTGCAAGGTAGGGAGTTCGATATTGACCCCCGTGCGGTAGGGAATGTTGTAGAGCACGATGTCGTGATCCGTGTTTTGCGCCACTGCCTCGAAATGGCGCAGCAACCCTTCCTGAGAAGGGCGAACATAAGCGGGCGCGGGCAGCAGAAAACCTGCAAGGTTGTAATCGCAATAACGCCGAGCTTGGGCAACGACGCTCTGCGTATCGCTCCCGCCGATACCCATCAACACGGGGCAATCGCCCCCCACGGCGGCAAGCACCGCACCCAGCATGGCTTGCTGTTCATCCTCATCCAAGGCACACGCCTCGCCCGTCGTCCCACAAACCACCAAGCCATGCACGCCCTTTTCGACTAAGTGAGCGGCTAATCGCTGCGCGGCATCTAAATCAACTTGCCCTTGATGGAACGGTGTCACCAGTGGCACCCATATCCCTTGCATAGATTTCATATTGACAGACTCCCGAACTTAAAACGTCGCAATCCGACCGATTTCACCGCTAGGCAGTGCGCGAATGATCGCCTCCATTGCCGCGTTGACGCTGCTCCCCGCCACGGCAAGACGCACGCGAATACTCTGGCTGCGCGGCACGGGTTCGATGCTAAGGGTTTCGACGACTTTGCCGCAACTTTTGGCAACGGCTTGCTGTAAACAATGGAGTAGCGCGGGAATGATCGTGACCTGCAAAACCACTTGAGTAGCGGCGACGGGCATGGGGTGGGTAAAGGTGGGCTGAGGTGCGGGAACTGACCTAGTCAGGGGACGATACGAACGAAGCAACAAGGGTCTTCGTTGGGGAGGACGAGATTGAACAGAACAAGCATTGATTGACGCGGAGGGACTCATATATACCTTGATGGTTATGAACAAGTGCGCAGCTTAACAGTCCAGTTATAAAAATTTTGCTAAAAAAAAGCGGGGGAGTGTAAAGATTCAGTAAAAATTCAGGGAGCCTCGAAAGACCTACTGCGCGGCTCGATTACTGCGTTGCGCAGTACTCGGTAGGGTGGATAAGCGTAGCGCATCCACCTGAATTTATTGTAAAAAATTGTTGATGCGCGCAGCTTTATCTACGCTACGCGTTCGTTACTTTCCTTTGGTTTTGAAGCAAACGACGATATATGACAGTCCCAGCGGAACGACAATAGCTAAAAGGGCGAGCAACGGCTCCCAAAGCGCGCCCATGTTAGACCGCGCCCCTTAATAACAGGTTATCACGCGAGGCAAGGTCAACTTTGCTGACTCGTAGCATCTTTTTAATGGCAAAAACAATACCGCCATAATGACGGTCATCCGTCGTTACATCGAGTAGAACATGGCTCTGTTTGGATGACAACTCACCCTGCCCTTGCCACGGCTCGACCGCATATAAAGGCTGTTTGACGGGGCGAATGACAACACATTCCGCCCCCGCAATACACACGGCTTTGCGTACTGCCATGGCTTCCGATTCTTTCAATATGGTCGTGATGTGTTTCATTTCAGCCTCCTCATTGGTATGGCATACATCGTATAAAAACCAGCGTAAAAATGGGGTAAATAGTGAGTCGTCAGGCGTAAAGAAAGCATCAAAATCAGTGCCTCCGTGCTGAAGCAACGATACGTGTTTTCTCAGGCAAAAAAAGGGTGCCTGTTGGCACCCTAACGGGCATGGCTGTTTGCCACCCCTGAAAAATGAATTTATATAGCCCGTTTCCCTCTCCTCAATCCTCTCCCGCAAGCGGGCGAGGTATAGTGTAAGGAGGCAAACGAATCGCTACGCGAGTTTCACGTTAAAGGAGGTCATGGGAAGAAATATGGAGATGTGACATGGTAAAGCGCGCCTGCAAATTCAAGTCTCAGTGGTCTGACCATTTGCGTATTGCAGCTGGGAATGTTTGAATGTTAGAACTGACCCCGTGATTTTTGAATGTTAGAACTGACCCCGTGATTCCGCGTGATTCCGTGTAATTTGATTAGGTAGCAAAGTGCAGAAACGATAAGTCAGTCCAGTATTGCCGAGCTGACTTATTCTGGCGCACTGTTTTCAAAGGGATCTGAAATTGATTTGAGGTGTGTGTTAAGTGCCTTTATTACTTCTTCTGTTAGCTCGGATATGCCGGAATTTATTATTTGCCATGCGGTAGTCTCATGGCTAGTCCCGTAAAAGTTGGCAAGATGACTAACGGTTTCTTCGGTTACCCTGTAGCGTTCATCTGGTATATATGAAAACTCCAACCCTTCTGCAAGGCGGTTTCCAGCTACAGCACGTGGTAACAGGAATTCAGCGGCAAATGCATTTGCACGTTGCTCAATTACATATGGGATATTACCTCCAAAAACCTCAGCTGCTGGTAGCGCACCGTTTATGTCTACCAGCAGGTGGCAAATTTCATGTGCAAGCGTTGATCGTGTTCCAGCAGGAAGTTTGGCACGTGGCCCATCTGTATTAAGTAAAATTGTAGGTGTATGTGCTGCTCCCCAGACGGCAATTGCATCAAGGGATGAGTTGCTAATTTCAATTTTTTTGACAGATACGCCCCATTTCACAAGTATATCTTTTGGTTCAACTTTACCAGTGATGCAATTGAGATGCTCTCTTAGCATGTATGCCAAAAGATAGCCTTGTGTAGCCGGATCGCTACTTCTATGCTCGTCAATTATACTAGTGGCTTTTTGATGAAGATTGCCCAAATCAAGATGTTTTCCATTAGGCAAGTCATAAATTTTTGAAAGAATAATCTTCAATTGATCACCAGGTAGTTTGCTGCCAATCATTCTTGCTGCTGCTTTTAGTTCATACAGCTTGTCATTAGCTGCTTCGAGGCTAGTAGGCCATATGCGGTCCAGTAATGACTTTTCTATTCCAGTGGCAATCTGTAGCCTCTCGGCTGCAGGCATGGACTCGCGGTTATCCCAGCGTGAACGTGCTGTTTCAGACTGTATGTCTTGTAAGTGAGCGATTTTATCTTTAATTGCCACACAAAATTTTTCAAGTGTTGACATGGTCACGGCAAATGGAAGCACCCATTCCTGTCGAGGGGTCGCAACCAACATTTGGTTTCCTTGCCTCAGAAGTAGCAGTTGCGGAGGTTGAGCACCAAGTAATGCTCCAGCCAAATCATGAACCGCAAGAAAGTCTCGTAGAAGTGCATCTTCTGCATCAATTTCTTGCTCATTTAATTGACGCCAGCGAATTTTTGCCCGACCGCACAATTCACCAAGATGTTTTGGTCTCTCTTCGCGTTTGTTTAAAACAATCGGGAGTTGCTCTTCTTCTGTTAAGTAAGGCCATGCGTTCCCTAGGAACCCCAGAAGTTCAATCCAACTCGAAGTTACGCCTTGTACTTTGCCTGTTTCATCTAGCTGCCCCCACACCAGGGTGTCACCAACCCACAGTTGTAAATCACCCCAAGTCGCACCGACAGAGCCTTGACTCCCGTAATCATCTCTCCACTCAAGGATGCCACGGAAACCTCCATCGGATCCAAAACTTACTCTTTTGTCCACTTTGACGCACGGGGCAGACGCCAACGGCTCAAGCTGAGGCCAAAGAAAAACATTTGGTCGGGGCTTTGCACCCAAGGGGACTAAATCCAGATCATTCAGCGTCCAACCTTTTTCTACCTGACCATTTCTAACATCAAGAGCCCATAACCATGGTTGACGAAGCGCCTCGAGCATTGTTTTTTCGCCACTCTTTAGTTGCCCAATTAATTGCTGGTTCGCGGGTATAACCAAATAGCGAATGCGCTCGGTTTCAGGATCCTCGCCACATTCATACCACAAATATATCAATGACTCACTTATGGTTGTGAAGATACGCGGCCCATCGAATTCGTAGAGGACTTCATAAGGGCGAAGAACAAACTGCTCAATGGAACAGGATGCGGCGGTATCAATAAACCATAACATGTCTAATTCTCCTCAACAAAATTAGAGAACAGGGAATGACGATCGACTCCTTGATAAGGCCACCAAGTCATATGAGCGGGATTTCGTCTTGCTGGGGTTTCTGCAATCTTGCCGTGAGAGGCTGTTAGGTAAGCTTTCCCAATGTAAGGCCCAAGGTGCGGCAACAAGGCAACTTGATGTTTACAATCATTAAACGATGGAAATACTGAAAGTCCATGGCGCGTGCATGCGCCATCCCCAATTGCAGATTGTGCTCTATTCCTTTCCGCTTGGCTTTTACATTGGTTCGCTGTTGCAGGCTTTGATGTAAAAGCCATAAATACCGTGTGCTGACAATCGACCGCGCTTTGCAAAGGGCAATTGGATGGCCAGTTGGATGGAAAATTCATGGATTCTTTGTCGGAGTTTAGGGCTGGTTCGAAATTTTTTCGGTCAATTTTCATTATCTCACCAGAAGAACAATAGAAGCAAGTTCATTTATATTGTGCAAAAAAGGGGTCAGGTCTCACATTCCAACATTTATGAATGAGCATTTTCGTATTTTCTCACCGCTCGGCTGACGGTTGTGTAATGTACCCCAAAATGGGCAGCGATGGCGGTCATGGTGTGTTGACCTGACAGATAGGCAAAAGCAATTGCGTCGTTGCGCGGATGATTCCGCTCCTATTCGGCAAGTTCTTGTTCTCATTTTCTCAGGCAAAAAAAGGGTGCCTGTTGGCACCCTAAAGGAGGTCATGGGAGGACCTATGGAAACTTGTTGCTTTCGGATTAGAACGCGCGTGTCAGAGATAAAGCCGTCGTCCCCTTACCCCACTTGCCACCCGCTGCGGGCCAAGTGTAGAACGGACTGGCATTGGTACTGGTGTAAGCCAGACCGAGTACGTAACCACTCAGGTTTTTGGTCACGCCCAGCTTGTAATCCGTATAGGTTGGGGTATTACCTGCTGCGGTTGCAAGATTGGCGGTTGTACCTTTATAGGTTTGCTTACCCACATGTGCTGCGACCGTCAATCCGCTGTCAGCGATAGGATACGTAGCGGTCAAGTCAAGGTAGTTCGTACCCTTTGCACCAGGTACGGTCAGGAAGTCACCCAAGCCGTAAGAATATTTTGCGGTAATCCACTTGTAACCGAGCGCACCGTAGATTTCATCCGTATCCGCTTTTGCCAGATTCGTGCCTGCAATGAGCGCATTGGCAGCGGGCGTGTAGTTGCCCAAGTAGTTATATCGAATAAAACCAACATCATAGGTGAAGTCTTCGGCAAATGTACTCTTGAAGCCTAGGTAGGTGTCCAGCTCCATCGTGGTGTTACCTTGCTGCACACCGCCAACAACGGCAATGGCTTGACTATCCGCGATCCAGCTCACATTGGAACCCCACACCCCCGCGTAAAAACCGCTACTGTGTGCATAATCAATTCCGCCTTGTATCGCGGGGTTGTGGGACGTCTGTGTAATCCCACGCCATACATAATCGCTCACCAGACCGACGTTGGCAGTGAAGGGTGAGGCGGGTGCGACATCGTCTGCCATTGCCACGCTAGGCATGACTAACGCGGACAGAATCAGGGTATTCAACAATTTGCTTTTAAACATTTTTCGTTCTTTCTATTGCGTTAATGAAAATATAATTTCGGTCAGATGCAGGCGCGATTTCACGTCAAAAGCATCGCGCAATAAATTGCGCTCCTACGTCATCCTCCTGATAAAACTAGCGTGCTGCATCCAGTGCCAGATTGAGTGCCAGCACATTCACGCGGGGTTCGCCCAAAATGCCGAATTGGCGACCTTGGGTGTGTTCGGCGATCAGTTTGCTCAGAACCTTCGCATCAAGATGGCGCAAGCGTGCCACGCGGGGGAGTTGGTAGGCGGCAGCGGCGGGACTGATGTGCGGGTCGAGTCCGCTGCCTGAGGTGGTGACTAAATCCACGGGGATCGGCAGCGTGTTGCTAGGGTCGGCATCGTGCAAAGTTTGCACACGGGCTTTGATCGCATCCAACAGCGCGGGATTGGTCGGACCTAAGTTTGAACCGCTCGATGCGCCCGCGTTATTGGCGACGGGACCTGTTGCCGAGGGGCGACCCCAAAAATACTTAGGATCACTAAACGATTGCCCAATCAAGGTTGAACCCACGGGTTTGCCTGCTTGGATAATCAAACTGCCATTGGCTTGAGCGGGCATGAGGGTTTGCGAAATGCCAGTTACCAACAAAGGGTAGGCGATGCCTGTCAGCAGGGTCAGCAATAAAAAACTACCGACAGCGGGACGAAGTGATTGCAACATGATGTTTCCTTTCTTCAATGATGGGTGGGTCGGGTTGAAACCCGACCTACAATCTTTACACTAAATGCAGCGCGACCAGCACGAGGTCTATCAGTTTGATCCCGATAAATGGCACGACAATGCCGCCCAAGCCATAGATCAACAGATTGTTGCGCAGCACGATATTGGCACCGATGGCGTGGTAGCGTATGCCTTTTAATGCTAATGGAATCAAGGCAATAATTACCAAGGCGTTAAAAATCACGGCGGATAAAATCGCACTTGACGGGGAGGCGAGTCCCATCACATTCAGCGCGCCAAGGGCGGGATAGGTGGAAGCAAACGCGGCGGGTACGATGGCGAAATACTTTGCCACGTCGTTGGCGATGCTGAAGGTGGTCAGCGCGCCGCGTGTCATCAACATTTGCTTACCTGTTTCGACAATCTCAATCAACTTGGTCGGATTGGAATCCAAATCCACCATATTGCCCGCCTCTTTGGCGGCTTGCGTTCCCGTGTTCATCGCCACGGCGACATCGGCTTGTGCCAAAGCAGGTGCGTCATTGGTGCCGTCGCCCGTCATGGCAACCAAGCGACCTTGTGCCTGATGTTCGCGGATCAGTTTCAGCTTGGCTTCGGGCGTGGCTTCGGCGAGGAAATCATCCACGCCCGCTTCGGCAGCAATCGCGGCGGCGGTCAAACGGTTGTCGCCCGTAATCATAATGGTCTTGATGCCCATGCGACGCAGCTCGGCAAAACGCTCTTTAATGCCGCCTTTGACCACATCTTTTAGCTCAATTACGCCCAAAACTTTAACGCCATCCGCCACCACCAACGGCGTGCTGCCACGGCGCGAGACGCTATCCACAATGGTATTCACCTCGGCGGGAAAACTGCCGCCCAAGCTGAGGACGTGTTGGCGAATGGCATCGGTCGCGCCTTTGCGAATTTGGCGATTTTCCATGTTCACGCCGCTCATGCGGGTGTGCGCGCTAAACGGCACAAAGGTCGCGCCCAAGGCATGAATGTCGCGTTCGCGCAGACCAAATTTTTCTTTCGCCAACACCACGATGCTGCGACCTTCGGGGGTTTCATCTGCCAACGAAGCCAGTTGTGCCGCATCGGCTAACTCAGTTTCATTGACTCCGTTAGCGGGCATAAAGCTGCTTGCTTGACGATTGCCCAAGGTAATCGTGCCTGTTTTGTCCAGCAACAATACATCCACATCGCCCGCTGCTTCAACCGCCCGCCCTGACGTGGCGATCACATTTTTCTGTAACATCCGCCCCATGCCCGCCACGCCAATCGCGGACAACAAACCGCCGATGGTGGTGGGAATCAAACAGACTAGCAACGCGACCAACACCGTCAAACTCACGGGTTTACCCATGCCCGCCGTTTCTACGCTGAAAATTGAAAACGGTAACAAGGTGACGGTGGCGAGTAAGAAAACCAGCGTCATGGCAACCAGCAAAATCGTCAGCGCGATTTCATTCGGCGTTTTTTGACGTTTCGCGCCTTCCACCATCGCAATCATGCGATCCAAAAAGGTTTCCCCAGGGTTGGTGGTGATGCGCACCACCAGCCAATCGGATAACACCCGCGTGCCGCCTGTGACCGAGCTGAAATCGCCGCCCGATGCCCGAATAACAGGTGCGCTTTCCCCTGTAATCGCGCTTTCATCCACCGAGGCAACGCCTTCAATCACTTCGCCATCGCCAGGAATAAACTCGCCCGCTTCCACCAGCACCACGTCATCGCGACGTAAACCAGAGCCAGGTTCCATCACGAACTTGCCACCATAGTGCGGCGTGGCTTTAGTCAGTTTCTTGGCTTGGATGTCGCGTTTGGCACTGCGCATGGCGGCGGCTTGGGCGCGGCTGCGTCCTTCTGCCAAGGCTTCGGCAAAGTTGGCAAACAACACGGTAAACCACAGCCACAATGTGATTGCCAAAATAAACCCAGCGGGGGCTTCGCCCGTGCCGACCAAGGCTTGTACAAACAAGCCCGTGGTCAACAGACTGCCCACCCACACCACAAACATCACGGGGTTTTTCATTTGTTGGCGCGGACTCAATTTCTTAAAAGAGTCCACCACCGCCTGTTTCACGATATTGCGTTCAAACAGGGAAAACTGAAGCGTTGTCATAAAAATCTCTCCTTGTAGGGTGGACACGTTTTTTGTGTCCACGCTGTCATACATTTCGGGGGAACCGCGTGGGCACATACAGCGTGCCCACCCTACGGTTTAATCATATTCAGGTGTTCAATCACGGGGCCTAATGCGAGTGCTGGGACAAAGGTCAACGCCCCGACCAACAGCACTGTGCCGACTAACAACCAAACAAATAACGGGGTATGCGTCGCCATGCTGCCGATGCTGGTGGGAATGCGTTTTTTGGCGGCTAACGACCCTGCCAATGCCAACACGGGAATCATTAACCAAAACCGTCCTGCCCATACCGCAAAGCCCAAGGCGGTGTTGTAAAACGGGGTGTTGGCAGAAATGCCTGCAAACGCGCTGCCGTTGTTGCCCACTGCCGAGGAAAAGGCGTACAGCACTTCGCTAAAGCCATGCGCCCCAGGGTTGAAAATACTGCTTTTGCCCACCCCCAACATCACCGCCAACGCCGTGCCGCCCAAGATGATAAACGGCGGAATCAAGATCACCAGCGAAGCCATTTTGATGTCGAACGCTTCGATTTTTTTGCCCAAATACTCAGGCGTGCGCCCGATCATCAAGCCCGCCAAAAACACCGCAATCACGGCATACACCAACATGCCATACAGCCCCGACCCCACGCCGCCGAACACCACTTCGCCCAATTGAATTTGCGCCATCGTCACCATCCCGCCCAAGGGCGTAAACGAATCGTGCATAGCATTCACCGCGCCACACGAAGCCGCCGTGGTAATGGTGGCGAACAGCGCGGAATTGACGATGCCAAAGCGCGTTTCTTTACCTTCCATATTCCCGCCCGCTTGGCTTGCGGTCGCAAGTTGATTGATGCCCAATGTCGTAAAGGCAGGATTGCCTTGTTGTTCGGCATATTCCGCCACGGCTAAAAAGCCGACAAACAGCAGCGTCATCGACACCAGAATCGCCCAACCTTGGCGGGTATCACCCACCATTTTCCCAAAGGTGTAACACAAACCCGCAGGAATCAGAAAAATCGCCAACATCGCCAAAAAGTTGGATAAAGGCGTGGGGTTTTCAAACGGATGTGCCGAGTTGGCATTGAAAAAGCCGCCGCCATTCGTCCCCAATTGCTTAATCGCCTCTTGCGAAGCCACGGGGCCGAGTGCGAGGGTTTGGGTTTTAACTTCCACTTTTTCGGTGACAGGATTGCCCGCCGCATCTTTCACGGCATTGCCTGACGCATCCAATTTGGGCTGGTCATAGCTCAGGTTTTCCACCAACGGCACGCTTTGATACGGCGCAAAATTTTGCACCACGCCTTGGCTAACCAACACCAATGCCAAGATCACTGACAGCGGCAACAAGATGTACAAGGTGCTGCGGGTCATATCCACCCAAAAATTGCCGATGGTTTCAGTGGTATGGCGCGCAAAGCCACGAATCAGCGCGATTAACACCGCCATGCCCGTCGCCGCAGACAAAAAGTTCTGCACGGTTAAGGTCAGCATTTGAGTCAAATAACTCATGGTGGTTTCGCCAACATAGCCTTGCCAATTGGTATTGGTGACGAAACTCAACGCCGTGTTAAACGCCGAATCCGCGCTGACCGCGCCGAATCCTTGCGGGTTCAGCGGCAACCCCGCTTGCAAACGCTGCATGGCATACACCGCCAACACGCCCAACAAACTAAACAACAGCATCGCCCCCGCGTATTGCGTCCAACGCATTTCTTGCTGAGGCTTCACCCCGCAGAGTCGATAAAAAAGCCGCTCAACAGGCTGCATCCAACGCGCCCACACAGGCAATTCGCCCGCATACACACGCGTCATATAACTGCCCATCGGCTTCGCCAATAACAACAACACCCCCAAATACAGGGCAATTTGTAATAACCCGTTCATTAGAATAGCTCCGGTTTAAGTAAAGCAATGCCGAGATAAATCATCAAAAACAGGGCGGCCGCCGCCCCCACCAGATAGAAAATCATGCTTTGCCCCTTAGTTTTTCAATGCCGAAAATCAGCAATACGCTCACGCCATAAAAGGCAGCAATCAGTAATAAGTAGAACCAATCCATTTGTCGCTCCTTGAGAAAGTACGGGGCGTATGGTACGGAGTCGCAGGTTAAAACGGTGTAAAGAACGAGGGGGCGGGTGTATAGAAGTTGTAAAGATGGGAAGGTGCGGATAAAGCTGTTCTTTGTCCCTTATTCAATTTTCTGCTAACCAATCCACTTTTTCTTATTTTTCGATCTAATCCCCCGCCGCTACACTGTGCGCTATTCATTTTTGGGGAGTTTTCCATGGCGCAATTCAAAGCCCATAGTGTGTTACCAGGCTTTAATCTGGCGTTGGGCTACACCTTGTTGTATCTCTCGTTGATCGTGCTCGTGCCGTTGTCGGCGTTGTTTTTTAAAACGGCGACTTTGGGGTGGGGCGGGTTTTGGGAGGTTGCCAGTAGCGACCGCGTGTTGTCGGCGTTGCGGGTGACGTTTGTGACTTCCTGCGCGGCGGCGGTGGTCAATGTGGTGTTTGGTTTAATCGTGGCGTGGGTGTTGGTGCGATATCGCTTTTTTGGCAAGCGCGTGGTCGATGCGCTGGTCGATTTGCCGTTCGCGCTGCCCACGGCGGTGGCGGGGATTACCTTGGCGACCTTGTACGCGCCGAATGGTTGGATCGGGCAGTATTTTGCCGAATATGACATCAAAATCGCTTACACCCCGCTGGGGATTGTGGTGGCGTTGACCTTTATCGGGCTGCCGTTTGTGGTGCGCACGGTGCAGCCTGTGTTGGAAGATGTGGAGGCGGAAGTGGAAGAAGCAGCCGCCAGTTTGGGCGCGGGACGTTGGGCGGTGTTTCGTCGGGTGATTTTCCCAGCACTTTACCCTGCCTTGTTGACGGGTTTTGCCTTGGCATTTGCGCGGGCGATTGGTGAATATGGTTCGGTGATTTTTATCGCGGGCAATATGCCGTATATCTCGGAAATCGCGCCCTTGCTGATAGTCGCCAAACTAGAGCAATACGATTATGCAGGTGCGACGGCAATTGCGGTATTGATGTTATTGATTTCGTTTGGTTTTTTGTTGACGATTAACGCGCTGCAATGGTGGGTGAGTCGTAGAGGAGTTCGATAATGGTACAGGTTCAAGCGCGCATCGCCACCCATGAATCCAAAGGGGTGACGCTGTTGTTAATCGGCACGGCATTGTTGTATTTGCTGTTGTTTTTGGGACTGCCCCTGTTCGCGGTGTTTTATGAGGCCTTCCGCAAGGGTTGGGAATTGTATTGGGCGGCGTTGCAAGAGCCTGATGCGTGGTCGGCGATTAAGCTGACGTTTATCGCGGCGGCGATTGCCGTGCCTGCCAATTTGGTGTTCGGCGTGGCGGCGGCATGGGTGATTGCCAAGTTTGAATTTAAAGGCAAAAGTCTGCTGATTACCTTGATTGATTTACCGTTTGCGGTCAGTCCTGTGGTGTCGGGGCTGGTGTATGTGCTGCTATTCGGCGCGCAAGGGTGGTTTGGCGAATGGTTAAGCGCACACGACATCAAATTGATTTTCGCCGTCCCTGGCATCGTGTTAGCAACCATTTTCGTCACCTTTCCCTTTATCGCCCGTGAGCTGATTCCGCTGATGCAAGCGCAAGGCAAAGAAGAGGAAGAAGCGGCGGTGTCGTTGGGCGCGTCGGGCTGGCAGACTTTTTGGCGTGTGACCTTGCCGAATATCAAATGGGGGCTGCTGTACGGCGTGATTTTGTGTAATGCGCGGGCAATGGGCGAATTCGGCGCGGTGTCGGTGGTGTCGGGACACATACGCGGCATGACCAACACCCTGCCGCTGCACGTCGAAATTTTGTACAACGAATACAACTTCGTCGCCGCCTTCAGCGTGGCATCGCTGCTGGCATTGTTAGCACTCGTCACCCTGCTAGTGAAATCCCTAGTTGAATGGCAAGCCAAACGCAGCGGAGAGCCGTTGCATCATGGCTAAAAGGCGTTGTTAGTTATTAGGCGCTAGTCGTTAGTTTGACGAGATGAACTGCATCCGCAATTTTTTAAACTATTCAAATAGATAAACCAACAACTAGCGACTAACGACTAACGACTAGCAACTAACGACTAGCGACTAGCAACCACTTGAATAACGGAGCATAAAATGAGTATCACCATTGAACATTTGAACAAACAATTCGGCAGTTATCGTGCGTTGAACGACATTAACTTGGAAGTGAATAGCGGGGAATTGATTGCCTTGCTTGGTCCATCGGGTTGCGGCAAAACGTCGTTGCTGCGGATTATTGGCGGCTTGGATGTAGCAGATTCGGGCAGTTTGTTGTTTCACGGCGAAGACGTGCAACAGCGTGATGCGCGTGAGCGCAATGTCGGGTTTGTGTTTCAACATTACGCGCTGTTTCGTCGCATGACGGTGTTTGAAAACGTGGCGTTTGGCTTGCGCGTGAAACCGAAAAAAGAACGTCCTAGCGACGCGGAAATCAAACGTCGTGTGCATGAATTGCTCAGTTTGGTGCAACTGGATTATTTGGCAGATCGTTATCCCGCGCAGCTTTCAGGCGGGCAACGTCAGCGGATTGCCTTGGCGCGTGCCTTGGCGGTTGAGCCGAAAATTTTGTTATTGGACGAACCATTTGGCGCGCTGGATGCGCAAGTGCGTAAGGAATTACGCCGTTGGTTGCGCCGTCTGCATGACGAATTGCACATCACCAGCATTTTTGTCACACACGATCAGGAAGAAGCCTTGGAAGTTGCCGACCGCGTGGTGGTGATGAACAAAGGTGTGATTGAGCAAGTTGGCACGCCTGATGAAATTTACGCCACACCCGCGTCGCCGTTTGTGTATCAATTTATCGGCAACGTGAATTTGTTCCACAGCCGCGATCACGCGTCGTGGACGGGACAGCATGGTGACGCGGTGGCTTACACCCGTCCACATGACATCGACATCAGCCACGTTCAACAAGATGCCACGGCATTGCCCGTGGAAGTGAAGCTGGTGCGTGCCATTGGTTCGGTTGTGCGAGTGGAAGTATCGACACAAAACAGCAGCGAATTGATTGAAATTGAACTCAGCCGCGAGCGATTTGAGCTTGCGCCGTTGGCAAATGGGGATAAAGTGTTTATCCGTCCGCGCCAAATCCGCGTGTTTGAAACAGGAGCACAGCATGAACTTTCAGCAGCTTAGAATCATCCGCGAAGCCGTGCGGTGTAACTTCAATTTAACCGAAGTCGGCAACGCGCTGTTCACCTCGCAATCGGGTGTTTCCAAACATATCAAAGACTTAGAAGACGAACTGGGCGTAGAACTGTTCGTGCGCAAAGGCAAACGCCTGTTGGGATTAACCGATCCTGGGCGCGATTTATTGGAAATCGTCGAGCGGGTGTTGCTGGACGCAAACAACATCAAAAACTTGGTGGAGCAATACAGCAAACGCGACGAAGGACAACTGACCGTCGTGGCGACGCATACCCAAGCGCGCTATTCCCTGCCCAAAGTCATCACCGAATTCAAAAAAGCCTTCCCCAAAGTGCATCTCAAATTGCACCAAGCAGGGCCGAATGAAATTGTGTCGCTGTTGTTGAATGGCGAAGCGGACATTGGCGTGGCGACCGAAGCCTTGTCCGATGTGACGCGGCTGGATTCATTCCCGTATTACTCGTGGCATCACGCCGTGATCGTGCCCGTCGGGCATCCGCTGGAGCGCGTTCAACCGCTGACCTTGCAAGCCCTCGCCGAATATCCCATCGTCACCTATCACGAAGGGCTGACGGGGCGTGCCAAAATTGACCAAGCCTTCGCTGATGCACACCTCACCGCCGACATTGTGATGTCCGCCCTTGATGCCGATGTCATCAAAACCTACGTCGAACTTGGCATGGGCATCGGCATCATCGCCTCAATGGCATTTAATCCCGCCAAAGATACCGAGCTAAGATTGCTGCCGTGCGAACATTTGTTCAGCACCAATACCACCTACATCGCCCTGCGCCGAGGACATTATTTGCGCAGCTTCGCTTACCGATTCATCGAATTATGCTCGCCAAAATTAGATGAAGCCACGATACGGGCGGGTGTTTCGCAATCGGATATTTCACCGCGTTGAGTGGCGTGAGTAGCGGTGTTTTTACGAGCGATAAGGCGAATTTCAGGCGGTCACTATTTCCGTTAAATTCCATCGGGGTTTGACATTAAAGCGATAGTCCTTTTCTCCTTGTTGTTGTGCCAATCGAAGCGCGCCAGCAAAAGCAATCATCGCGCCATTGTCGGTGCAAAATTGCAAATCAGGGTAAAACACCTTGCCGCCGCGCTTTTCAATATCACTGCGCAGTCGTTCGCGTAGTGCTTGATTGGCACCCACGCCGCCCGCGATGACCAATTGGCTTAATCCTGTTTGCGCCAGTGCGGCGCGGGATTTGTGCGCCAGTACGTCAATAATGGCTTCTTGTACGGCGTAGGCAATATCGGCGAGGGTCTGTGGTTCGCGGTCGCTTTGTTTGGTTAAGGTCAGGACAGCGGTTTTAAGTCCGCTGAAGCTGAAATCCAAATCGCCACTGTGCAACATGGGGCGCGGTAGTTTGTATTGCCCCGCTCGACCTGTGCTAGCGAGTTGTGCCAACGCCGCGCCCCCTGGGTAGCCTAGCCCCAGTAGTTTCGCGCTTTTATCAAAAGCTTCGCCAGCGGCATCATCTAAAGTTTCCCCTAATAAGGTGTATAGACCCACGCCATCCACGCGCATCAACTGGGTATGGCCGCCAGATATTAATAGGGCAACAAAGGGAAAGTTAGGGGCAGGGTCGGATAATAAAGGGGAGAGCAAATGCCCTTCTAAGTGATGTATGCCTATCGTGGGAATATCCAGCGCGTAAGCCAAGGCATTTGCGACGCTCGCACCTACCAACAGTGCGCCACCAAGACCTGGGCCTTGGGTGTAGGCAATCGCATCAATATCATGGCGAGTGAGATTCGCTTCTTGCAAGACTTGCCGCACCAATGGCACGACATGTTTAACATGATCGCGGGAGGCAAGCTCAGGCACCACACCACCATATTCATTGTGCATGGCGATTTGGCTATGCAGCGCATGCGCCAATAAGCCACGTTCACTATGATAGAGGGCGATACCTGTTTCATCGCAGGAGGACTCGATCCCAAGCGTAATGAGCGACATATATTGTTCCTAGGGGCATAAACAGAAGCGATTATGGCAAGTAAACGGGGAAAATGGGGAGTTTTGTAGAAATAATCCCAAAACTTCTTGACAGTAAATGCCCGACTGGCTATATTAGCGGGCTTCGCTGCTCACACAGGGTGTTGGCTTCGAGATATTGGTTTTGTCTTCATTGTACGAAATTGATGTTAAGAAGAGGTTTCAAAAAGGTGTTGACAGCGTTAAATAACTCTGTAGAATGCGCACCTCTTCGCTGACACAGCGACTGCTCTTTAAAAGAACAAACAAACAATTGACGAGTGTAGGTGCTTGGTTTTTTGGAGAT
>JAQTTV010000064.1 GCA_028710565.1 Gallionella sp. | reverse complement strand
TGCCTGAATTTATTTCAGAAGGAGAACTCCAAACTCAGCCTGAAACGGAAACAGAAAAAAGCCGCTTGGGATGATAACTTCCGTGCTAACGTTTTGTTTGCTTGATTGTTTTAATGCGTTTGCCCCGGGGTACTTTGTTAACGCCGTCGTTTTCCGAGCCAGCCTGCTATAATTCGCGCCTTTTCCGCCGTTTATAGAACACCCAAGATTATGGAACTCGCTAAAAGTTTTGACCCAAAACACATCGAATCGCATTGGTATCCCAAATGGGAAGCGGCTGGTTATTTCAAAGCTGGCACGGATGCTGACCCTGAACATACTTTCTGTATTCAACTGCCGCCGCCTAATGTCACAGGCACTTTGCACATGGGACATGGCTTTAACCAGACTTTGATGGACGCGCTGACGCGTTATCACCGTATGCGCGGCGACAATACTTTATGGCAACCAGGCACGGATCACGCGGGGATTGCGACGCAAATTGTGGTGGAACGTCAACTCGATGCGCAAGGCATATCGCGCCATGACTTGGGACGTGAAGAATTTTTGGAAAAAGTGTGGGAATGGAAAGCGCATTCTGGTTCAACCATTACCCGTCAAATGCGCCGTTTAGGCACGTCGCCTGATTGGTCACGCGAACGCTTTACCATGGATGAAGGCTTGTCGCGTACGGTAACCGATGTGTTTGTGCGCCTGCACAAAGAAGGCTTGATTTATCGCGGCAAGCGTTTGGTGAATTGGGATGTGAAACTCGGCACGGCAGTGTCGGATTTGGAAGTAGTGCAGGAAGAAGAAGACGGTTTTATGTACCACATTCGTTATCCGCTGGCAGAAGTGGATAACGTCAAAGGTTTGACCCATTTGACCGTTGCCACCACTCGCCCCGAAACCATGTTGGGCGACGTTGCCGTGATGGTGCATCCTGAAGATGAACGCTATGCGCATTTGATTGGCAAGCAAGTGGTGCTGCCGTTGTGCAACCGCACCATTCCTGTGATTGCCGATGAGTATGTGGATAAAGAATTTGGCACGGGCGTGGTGAAGGTGACCCCCGCGCATGACTTTAACGACTATGCGGTGGGGCAGCGGCACAATCTCCCAATGATTAGTATTTTGACGCTTGATGGTCGCATTAAGGAAACCAAGGCTGACGATTGGATATTTGACCAAAAACACTTGGCTCAACGCGAAGACGGCACGATTGTCAGTAAGTCTATGCTGCTCCAAAAAGAGTGGTCAATTGGAAGTATCCCCGCTAAATATCGCGATCTTGACCGTTTCGATGCACGCAAACAAATAGTTGCCGATTTAGAAGCGGAGGGCTCGTTTGAAAAAGCTGAAAAACACAAACTCAAAGTGCCGCGTGGTGATCGCACGGGCGTGGTCATTGAGCCGATGCTGACGGACCAATGGTTTGTTGCCATGACTAAACCGAGCGATAACGGCAAAAGTATTACCGAACAGGCCTTGGAATGTGTCGCATCGGGTGAAATCAAGTTCCACCCTGAAAATTGGGTCAATACCTACAATCAATGGCTGAACAATATCCAAGACTGGTGTATTTCGCGCCAACTGTGGTGGGGGCATCAAATTCCTGCGTGGTACGGTGAAAACGGCGAAGTATTTGTCGCTCATGACGAAGCGGAAGCGCGAAAAATGGCGACTGATGCGGGCTACACAGGCAATTTACAACGCGATGGCGATGTGTTGGACACTTGGTTTTCCTCCGCGCTGTGGCCGTTCTCCACCTTGGATTGGACAGGCGATGCCGAACTCGACGCGCAAAACCAATTTTTGCAACACTACTTGCCGTCGACGGTTTTGGTAACAGGCTTTGACATTATTTTCTTCTGGGTGGCACGCATGGTGATGATGACCAAGCACATCACGGGAAAAATTCCGTTTAAAGATGTCTATATACATGGTCTGATCCGCGATGCGGATGGGCAAAAAATGTCCAAGTCCAAGGGCAATGTGCTCGATCCGATTGACATTATCGACGGCATTAGCTTGGACGAGTTAATCAAAAAACGCACCACGGGGCTAATGAACCCCAAGCAAGCCGAGCAAATCGAAAAACGCACGCGCAAAGAATTCCCCGACGGCATTGCCGCCTTTGGCACGGACGCGCTGCGCTTTACCTTTTCCTCGTTGGCTTCCCTAGGGCGCGACATCAAATTTGATATGCAGCGTTGCGAAGGCTATCGCAATTTTTGCAACAAATTGTGGAACGCCACGCGCTTTGTGTTGATGAATTGCGAGGATAAAGATGTTGGTTTGGACGCATCTTTGCCGCTGGTGTATTCCGCTGCGGATCGTTGGATGATTTCCGAATTGCAACGCGCCGAAGCTGAAATGGCGCAGCATTTTGCCGATTACCGCTTCGACATGGCGGCGCGCACGGTGTATGAACTGGTTTGGAACACCTATTGCGACTGGTATGTGGAATTGGCGAAGGTGCAATTGGGCGCACCCTCACCCCAACCCTCTCCCGATGGGCGAGGGAGCGAAGGTTCCCCTCTCCCGCTGGGAGAGGGGCTAGGGGTGAGGGAAGCCCAGCATCGCGCTACCCGTCGCACCTTGGTGCGCGTGTTGGAAACGATTTTGCGCTTGGCGCACCCGATTATTCCGTTTATCACTGAAGAACTCTGGCAAAGCGTTGCCCCCTTGGCGGGCGCGGCGGGCGACAGTTTGATGATTCAAGCCTATCCCGTGGCGGATGCGCAAAAAGTCGATGTGGCTGCCAGCGCGCACGTCGCTTTGTTGCAAGACATGGTCAACGCGGCGCGTCGTTTACGCAGCGAAATGAACTTGTCTCCCGCGCAACGCGTGCCGTTGATTGCCGCAGGCGATGCTGCACAATTAGCTGAATTTGCACCGTATTTGCAAAGTTTGGCGAAACTCAGTGAAGTCCAAATCGTCGCGGAATTACCCGAAGGCGATGCCGCCGTGGCGATGGTGGGCGAGTTTAAATTGATGTTGAAAGTGGAAATCGACGTTGCAGCCGAACGCGAACGCTTGGACAAAGAAATTGCCCGCCTCACAGGTGAAATCACCAAAGCCCAAGCCAAACTCGGCAACGAAAGTTTCGTCGCCCGCGCCCCAGCCGCCGTGGTTGAACAAGAGCAAAAACGCGTGGCGGACTTTGGTGCAACTTTGGCGCAACTTCAAATTCAGCGCGGTAAATTGGGATGATCGGTCGCCTCTGCGGGGTATTGCTGGAAAAGAATCCCCCGCAAATTTTGCTGGATGTGCAAGGCGTGGGCTATGAATTAGACGTGCCGATGAGCACGTTTTACAACCTGCCCGCGTTGCACGAAAAAGTCGTGCTGCACACCCAACTGATCGTGCGGGAAGACGCGCATTTGTTGTATGGCTTTCTCACGCTCGAAGAACGCATCGCTTTTCGCCAGTTATTGAAAATCAGCGGGGTAGGCGCGAAACTGGCATTATCCGTGTTGTCGGGCTTGAGTTTGCAAGACTTGGCAAATGCAGTTGCCAACAAAGAAGTCGGCATGTTGACCCGCATCCCAGGGGTTGGCAAAAAAACCGCCGAACGGCTGTTGTTAGAGCTAGAAGGAAAGTTTATTGCAGCGGGGACGGTCGTTAGCGGCATACCAGTTTCAGCTTCCAACCACGACATCATCGCTGCCCTGCAAGCCCTGGGCTACAACGACAAAGATGCCAACTGGGCAGCGAAACAACTCACCAAAGACATTAGCGTGTCGGACGGCATCCGCCAAGCGTTGAAGTTATTATCGAAGGTGGGATAGGCAACCTCCATGTCTCTTACATCGAAGCCATATCTCCAACGCGTCTCGATTCGATCTGATGCTGAGATCAATTTTAACAATTACCCGTACAACATTCCGTCTGTACGTGAGTTGACTCAACTGGAGTTTCACCCCGATGTCACATTTTTTGTGGGTGAAAATGGCTCAGGAAAATCAACCGTCCTTGAGGGTATCGCGGTTGCTCTTGGCTATGGGCCAGAAGGCGGGACGAAGAATGTTCAGATGCAAACAACCGAGTCAGTTTCTCTGTTGCATCAATCTCTACGGTTGTCCCAGAGTTTCCAAAAGCCAAAGGATGGCTATTTTCTCCGAGCGGAAAGTTTCTTCAATGTTGCCACATACATGGATGAACTTGGCTATTTAGATGTTTAGTCCCACCATTAACTGGTTAGGGTTGATGTAAAAAATATCAGGTGTTTTTTGATAAGCGTTGAGTATATACCCATCGCCTTTGAAAAACCCGAAAAATAACAGACAATGAGCAAATGGAAATCAAACTGAGTGTAGAAATCAAAAAAGTCTTGGAAGCTCGTCACCGCGTGGAGCGGGATGGGCGGGTGCGC
>JAQTTV010000015.1 GCA_028710565.1 Gallionella sp. | reverse complement strand
ACACGCAATCCATGGTATGTTGAAGAACAATATGCCGTTCGATAACACCCGTTTCTACGCTATTCCAGCAGGATGTTTGGAATGAAAAAAATCAAATCAATACTTGCTTCTGAACAGAGTATCTACGCAATTTTGTTGTAGGGCGACAATAAGGGCAGCGCATTGCGCCAAAATTTACATAGGGCGCATTAATGAATACACCCTACGCGGGCTATTTAATAAAAATAAGTAGCATCGACACTGCTTTCAGCAGGATTACTCCACCAATCCACAATAGAATACATATATCGGTGCGATAAAGAATAACGATAAAACACCAACGGAGATACCACTCGAATTTTCCGAGGTTGATACTGAAGCGACCAGGTGCTTCGATTCGCGCATTGATTTCAGATTTCTTTGTTCTATATGCTTGTTTATCTATAAGCAGTCCTCCTGGTGCGTATGCGGCAATTCTTACCCAGAGTGCTATCACCCCCATGAGTAGCCACGAAGAAGCTGCCTCATTTAAAAAATATGAAGCTTTTTCAATGATTGAAGAAATGATCATTTCGATACCTTCACTTCCTGAATCTTTATTGCGCGATGAAACCTTCGCAACACCCATCGCGCAATTTGTGCGCTCCTACATACGATCAATGCTACCTCACAATCCCCCGCTCACTTTGCGCTAAGAAATCCGACAAGATTTTCAATTCAGGCTGCGTTTCAACTTGTTTTGCGATCTCAGCTTTGGCATCGGCGAAGCTCAATCCTGCTTTGTACAAGGTTTTATACGCCCGTTTAATCGCCATAATCGCGGGGCTGGAAAACCCTCGACGTTTTAAGCCTTCAGAATTGATGCCGTGCGGGGCGGAGGGGTTGCCTGAAACGAGGGTGTAGGGCGGGACATCTTGCAACAAAATCGTGCCCATGCCTGTGATGATGTGCGCGCCGATTTTGACGAATTGATGTACCACGGTGAAGCCGCCCAAAATGGCGTAGTCGTGGACTTCGACGTGTCCCGCGAGTTGGGCGTTATTGGCGAAAATGGTGTGGTTGCCGACTTGGCAATCGTGCGCCAGATGGACGTAAGCCATAATCCAGTTGTGATTGCCCACGCGGGTCACCCCTCCGTCCTGCACCGTGCCGAGGTTAAAGGTGCAAAATTCACGAATGATGTTGTCGTCGCCTATTTCTAAGCGCGTGGGTTCATTGGCATATTTTTTGTCTTGGGGGATTTCGCCCAAAGAGCTGAACTGAAAAATATGGTTGCGTTGCCCGATGCGGGTGTGACCGTGGATGACCACATGTGGACCGATGATCGTGCCCGCGCCGATTTCGACATGTTCGCCGATAATGGAATACGCGCCCACTTCCACATCATCGGCGAGCTTGGCATTGGGGTGAATAAGGGCGGTAGGATGGCGCATAGCTGTCCTTACAGCGTTTTCATCGCGCACATCAGTTCAGCTTCAGCGGCCAATTGCCCATCCACTTCCACGGTGCCTTTGAACTTGAATACGCCGCGCATGGCACGGGTCAAGGAGACTTTAATGATGAGCTGGTCGCCAGCCGTCACAGGGCGTTTGAAGCGCGCACCATCAATACCCGCGAACAAATACACATTGTTATCATTAGCTTGCGTGCCACTGGATTTGAACGACAACAATGCTGCTGCTTGTGCCATCGCTTCAATAATCAACACACCAGGCATCACAGGATGATGCGGGTAATGACCAGGGAAAAATGGCTCGTTGATCGTCACATTTTTCAACGCGACGATTTCTTTGCCTGGGTCTATGGACAACACGCGATCCACTAACAAAAATGGGTAGCGGTGTGGCAAAAGTTTCAGAATTTCGTGTATGTCCATGGTCGTACTCATGCTATTTTCCTTTTAACGAGATAACTTCTTGTTCTAATGTTTTGATGCGTTTGACTAGCTCATCTAAGTGGCGCAGATGCACCGCGTTTTTGCGCCATTCATCGCTGGTACTAAAGGGGTAAATTGCAGCATAGCTGCCTGCGGATTTAATGGATTTGCCAATCAGCGAGAAGGCGGCAATTTCGACATGGTCAGCGATTTGCAAATGCCCCAAAATCCCTGCGCTGCCGCCGATACGGCAGTATTTGCCAATGGTGGCACTACCCGCGATGCCCACACAACCCGCGATGGCAGTATGTGCGCCGATGCGCACGTTGTGGGCGATTTGGATTTGATTGTCCAATTTCACCCCCTCTTCAATCACCGTGTCGTCCAGCGCGCCGCGATCTATGGTGGTATTTGCGCCAATTTCCACATCGTTGGCGATGACCACACGACCAATTTGGGGGATTTTCAACCATCGTCCTTCGTCCATGGCGATGCCAAAACCATCCGCACCAATGACCACACCAGAATGGGCAATCAAGCGATCCCCGATGACGCAATCGTGATACACCACCACACGAGGGTATAAGCGAACGTTCTCGCCAATCACCACATTCGCACCGATATAGCAGCCCTCGCCGATCACGGTATGCGCACCAATCACAGCACCCGCTTCCACCACGGAGGTGGCAGCAATACTCGCCGTATCAGCAATTTGCGCGGTTGGATCGACATGGGCGGCAGGATGAATGCTCATGGCAGGCTGGGGCAAGGGATTGAGCAACGCCGACACACGGGCGAAATAAGCGTAAGGATTATCCGAAATAATGCGTGGCTTGTCGCTGGCATCGGCATCGGCTGCACCCAAAATCAATGCGCCCGCTTGAGTCGAGGCGAGTTGTGATTGGTATTTTCGATTGGTTAAAAAACTGATGTGCTGGGCTTGAGCTTTTTCCAAGGTAGCAACTTGCTCGATGTGCACATTGCCATCACCTAAAACCTGTCCGCCTAACTGCGCGGCAATGTCTGCCAAGGTATAAGCCATGACTTATTTCCCATCTACCTTATCGGTTGCCAAGTACTTGATGACTTTGTCGGTAATATCGACCTTCGGATTGCGATACACCGCTTCTTGCAGCACCAAGTCGTACTTTTCCAATTCAGCAATAGCTTGTACCGCTTTGTTCGCACGATCCAGCACCATAGCTAACTCTTCATTTTTGCGCAGATTTAAATCTTCGCGAAACTCACGCTGCAATCTTTGCAAATTCACATTCAACGCCGTCAATTCACGATCACGGTTGCGATGATTCGCATCGTTTGTGGTGTCTTTTTCAAGTTGCGCTTGCAGTTCCTTTGCCTGTTTTGCTAGTTTTTTAATTTCCGCATCACGACCTGAGAACTCCCTTTCGATTTTCTGTTCGGCACGAATGGCTGGCACAGATTCACGTAATACGCGCTCGGTATCAATAACGCCAACTTTAAAATCATTGGCTTGAGCGGTTGTCACGCCAAACAAAACCGCCAGCATCCAAAATTTCATTATGTTCATCTTAACTACTCCTGTCTTGAAAGGGTATTGAGTTGTTAGTTACTTGTCGCTAGTTAGTCGTGCGTAGAAGTTTACAAATTGTTGGATCATTTTTACGTCAAATCTCGCAAAAATACGCGGCAACGACTTAACAATACATCACTAGCAACTAACCACTAACCACTCGTAAACTACCGACTAACAGCTTAAAAAATCGTACCCAAGGTGAATTGGAATTTTTGCAACTTGTCATTGGGCTGTTTATTCAAGGGTATGCCATAGCTAAATTTAAACGGTCCCATGGGAGACATCCAGGTTACCGCTAGCCCAGTAGAATAGCGCATGCCCACCGTACCAGGTAAATCTCCCGAGCCATAGATGGCACCGCTGTCCAAAAAGCCACTGAGTCGAATGGAAGTATCTTTTGCCATGCCAGGGAAAGGAATAATCACCTCACTACTTGCCACTACACGACGTGTGCCGCCTAAGGCGTAATTGTTGATGTCGCGCGGCCCTAAGGAGTTGGTTTCATAACCGCGTACTGATCCGACCCCGCCCGCATAAAGATTTTTGAAGAAAGGCAGTTGTTTGCCGCCATACCCCGTTGCGGCTCCGACTTGCCCATTAAACATGAAGGTGACGTGATCTGCTAAAGGATAGAACCATTGGTGATCGTAGCTCGCTTTGACATAGCGCATATTAAATACAGGTAATGCCAGTTCGAGGTTTAGTCTTTGTACTAAGCCAGCGGTGGTATCAATCGCACTATTGCGTGTATCGTGGTACCAACCTGCAGTGCCAGAGACGGTTTTATTGGTCGCACCAAAGGTGTTGATAAAATTAACATAGCGCAATGGGCTGTTTGCAGTGAGCCCCAATGTGGTGCTTTCCGCCGAGAGTCCATAGGTAATTCCCTCATCTTCGTCAATCGGCACACTAAAACGCACACCACCGCCCAACGTGCTGGAGGTGTATTGGCTCAAAGTGGTATTGATCGCGTTGACTTTACGCTTATAAATATCAAAGCCTCGACTCACGCCGTCATCGGTGTAATAAGGGTTGGTAAAAGACAAAGAAATCACTTGGTTAATTTTGCCTGTATTGAGTTGTGTCGAAAGGTGGTTGCCACTCCCGAACAAGTTGGCTTGTGTGACACCGCCCATCAATACTAAGCCTTCACCACTGTTAATCCCGCCACCAATTTGAAAGCTGCCCGTGGATTTTTCTTTCACCGTCACATTGATATCCATCTGGTCGGGCGCACCTTGTACGGCAGGGGTTTCTAAGGCAACTTCAGAGAAAAATCCCAGTCTATCCGCGCGCTGTTTGGATTTGGTAATTTTGTTGGAATCGAACCACGCACCTTCTAGTTGACGGAATTCGCGACGAATGACTTCATCACGCGTTTTGGTATTGCCGAACACATTGATGCGGCGAATGTACACGCGTTTAAGCGGATCAACCAAAAAGTTGAATGCCACTTCGTGCGTTTCTTTATTGATGTCAGGCATCGCCATTACGTTCGCAGCAGCGTAGCCTTCCCCGCCCAAGCGTTCCCCAATTTTCTTGCTGGTATCCGTCAATGCTTGACGAGAGAATACATCTCCCGCTTTGACCTGTACCAATTTCTCAATGTCTTCCTTGGGGACGATGGTATTGCCAGATACTTCAACTTTGGAGATCGTGTATTTCGGACCTTCTTTGATATTGATCGTAATGTAAATATCTTTTTTATCTGGCGTAATAGAAACCTGTGTGGAATCAATGCTGAACTCCATAAAGCCACGATCCATATAGAACGAACGCAAGGTCTCCATGTCAGCCGAAAACTTAGGCTTGGAGTATTGATCATTTTTTTTGATCCAACTCAACCAGTCGGGCGTGCTCAATTTCATTAAGCCACTCAATTCATCTTCAGAAAAAGAGCTGTTTCCAATAAAATTGATTTGCTTGATTTTGGACACTTCACCTTCTTGCACGGTAAATGCCACTCCCACACGATTACGCTCCAGCGGAGTCACCACAGGGTTAATGACGACCCCATATTTGCCGCGCGCCACATATTGACGTTTTAAATCTTGCACCGCTTTATCCAGCGCGTTTTTGTCAAAAATCCGTCCTTCAGCCAAGCCAACATATTTCATGCTGTCTTTGAGTTGGTCGGCAGGAAAATCTTTAATCCCCTCTAAGCGCACGCTACCAATGGTTGGCCGTTCACTCACCATGACAATCAGTACGCCTTGTTCCACTTCTAAGCGCACGTCTTTAAAGAAGCCTGTGCTATACAAAGCACGAATCGCGGCAGCAGACTGGGCATCGTTCATGGTGTCGCCCACTTTGACAGGCAAATAGCTAAACACCGTACCCGCATCCGTGCGTTGTATGCCTTCCACACGAATATCTTTGATAACAAAAGGCTCAATTGCCCAAACAGAAGAGGTGTAAAGCAGGGCAATCAACCCTGCTAATTTTTTAAAGTTCATTGTTTTTTAAGGTGTTGCATAAAAATAATCGGGTATTGAGTTGTTAGTCGCTAGTCGTTAGCTTTTAGTTGCTGAGGCGCAAAATATTTCTCATCCACTTGAATATATTTAAAAATAAAGTATCTGGCAACTTTCCACCATTAACTAACGGCTAAAAACTAACCCTTAACCAGAAATAAGACGATTAAGGTCATTATACAAAGCAAAAATCATCAATGTGCCTATCAACGCGATGCCTACTTTTTGCCCAAGCTCCATAATTCGCTCGGAAACAGGACTGCCTTTGATCCATTCCACCGCATAATACAATAAGTGTCCGCCATCCAATAACGGAATAGGTAATAAATTTAATACGCCCAAGCTAATGCTAATGAGTGCCAAAAAGCCTAGATAAGATACCCAGCCCATATGGGCAGATTGCCCCGCATAATCGGCAATCGTCACAGGGCCACTGATGTTTTTAATCGACACCTCGCCCAACAGCATTTTGCCGAACATTTTTAGGCTGACTGATGAGGTTTCCCACGTTTTGCGCAAGGCTTGCCATGCAGCTTCCATAGGCGGATAACTGACTTCGACAAACAACGCGTCCCATTCGGCTTGGTCAATTTTCGGTCCTACGCCCAATTTGCCGATGGTTTTGCCATTTTGCACTTCTGCTTTAGGTATCAGTGTGCTTTTTAATGTGGTATCGCCACGCAGCACTTCAACTTGGACCGATTGATTGGCATGGTTACTGATTACAGCCACCAAATCACGCCAGTCCTTGATGGCAACCTCATTGATGCGTACAATTTTGTCGCCCAGTTGTAGTCCTGCTGCATGTGCCACGCTATCAGGTGCGAACTCGCCAATCACAGGCAAAATGCTGGGCTGGTACAAATGCAACCCTAATTTGTCCAAGAATTCACCGTCTAAATCTTTGGCTTCCAAACCACCCAAACTCAAAGTATGCGTCTGCAACATCCCATTACGCGACAGTACTTCGATGCGCACATCAGCCTGTTGTAACGCCAAATCCAACAAAGCCCAACGCACTTCCTGCCAACTGGGGACAGGTTCATCGTTGATGCGCACCAAGGTTTCGCCTGCTTGCATTTGGGCAAGTGCTGCGGGCGTACCTGCGGGAATGTCGCCCAAGGTGGGTTTTAACCCTGGCACACCGTGCATCATCACGACCCAATACAACACGATTGCCAATAAAAAATTTGACAGCGGCCCTGCCGCTACAATTGCCATGCGTTGCCATACGGGTTTGCGGTTAAAAGCGTATTGCAGCAAGTCATCTGGCACAGGATCTTCACGCTCATCCAACATGCGCACATAGCCGCCCAAGGGAATCAGCGATAACGCCCATTCAGTTTCGCCGATCATGCGGGTGTAAATCACTTTCCCAAAGCCGATGGAAAAGCGCAGCACTTTCACGCCACAACGCCGCGCGACCCAGAAATGTCCAAACTCGTGAACAAACACGAGGATGGCAATGGCCGTAACAAATGCAGCGATGGTTAGCATAATGTCAAAGTGCGAACAACTTTTTCAGCCGCGACCCGCGCTTGGGCATCCGCCTCCAGCACATCTTCAATGCAGGTAACAGCTTGAATCGGCAGTTTATTCAGCACTGTGTCTATCAATTGGGGGATAGCGAGGAAGGCGATTTTGCGATCCAAAAAGGCGGCAACTGCAATTTCATTGGCGGCATTCATCAACGAAGGTGCCGTCCCTGCCGTGCGCAAAGCTTGATACGCCAAGGCCAAGCAAGGGAAACGCTCAAAATCAGGTGGGGTGAAATTCAAGGTGGCGACTTTGAATAAATCCAGCGACGAGACACCTGATGCGATACGTTCAGGAAATGCCAGTCCATAGGCAATCGGCGTGCGCATATCGGGATTGCCCAGCTGCGCGATGACCGAACCATCGACATATTCCACCAGTGAATGAATCACGCTTTGCGGATGAACCACCACTTGAATATCGTCAGCGGAGGCGTTGAATAGCCAATGGGCTTCAATGACTTCCAGTCCTTTGTTCATCATGCTGGCGGAATCCACGGAAATTTTCTGTCCCATCGACCAATTGGGATGGGCACAGGCTTGTTCGGGAGTGACGTTTTTTAAATCTGCCAAGGGCGTATTACGGAATGGGCCGCCAGAAGCAGTGAGCAAAATGCGGCGCACGCCATGTTGCGCGGCATTGCCATTGTAGTCTCGCGGTAAGGATTGAAAAATCGCATTGTGTTCGCTGTCAATCGGCAACAAGGCAGAGCCGCTATCGCGAACCGCGTCCATAAATATCTTGCCTGCCATGACCAGCGTTTCTTTATTCGCCAATAGAATTTTCTTGCCTGCACGGGCGGCGGCTAAGGTGGGGCGTAAACCTGCTGCCCCCACAATCGCTGCCATCACGCTATCGACTTCTGGCGCAACGCAGACTTGTTCCAACGCGGCTACGCCCGTCAATACTTCCGTCGTTAATCCTGCATCGCGCAACAAGGCGCGCAATTGCTGCGAGGCATCCTCGTCCAACAGCACTGCATAACGCGGCTTAAACTGTATGCATTGTTTAAACAGCAGTGCTACTTGTCGATAGGCTGTTAATGCGAAGACTTGAAATCGTTCGGGATGACGCGAAACGACATCCAATGTGCTGGTACCGATACTACCCGTCGAACCTAAAATTGTGAGATTTTGCATCTTTTAAGTGCCGTGAAATGTGAAAGGTGAATTACCGTGAAAGGTGAAAGGTGAAACGTTATGGGCGTGCAACGGTTTATTTCACGTTTCACTGGTTTGTTTTTGTGTGAAATTATGAGAAAGCGCGGGTGCGTGACGGTTTGTTTCACCTTTCACCTTTCACCGCCTTACCTTCACCGATTTACGCCCCCAAACGTTGCAATAGCACAACCAGTGCGGCTAATGGCAAGGTAGAGGTCAATGCGTCGATGCGATCAAGTAAGCCGCCGTGTCCAGGGAGCAGCGCGCCGCTGTCTTTCAGACCCGCTTGACGTTTGATGGCAGATTCAAATAAGTCACCGATGACCGCCAGTCCTACCCACCACCAAGCTGCCACGACTAGCCCTGGCAACATCGCGTATTTGACAAAGGAGGTCGTCAAAAAGCCAACCAGTAACACATATACTGTCACGCCGACCATCGCGCCTGCCACCCCTTCCCAAGTTTTGCCAGGGCTGATACTAGGGGCAAGTTTGTTTTTACCGAATTTACGCCCTGTGAAATACGCCGCACTATCTGCAACCCACACCAATGCCATGATAAACAGCAGTACCCATGGACTCTCGACACGCAAATCTAGCATGGCTAAGCCTGTCGGGATCAACACCATCCAACCGACCGTCATCATCAATACGGGTTGTTTGACTTTCCAGCCGACGATCATCCAGGTGGGAACGATGAAGAGCCATAATAATGCAGCAAAAGCATACACACACACATGCAGCAATAGTTGTGCTTGTCCCTCCAGCTGACTATCTGCCCACAGCAAGCCCATCATCGCCAACACGCTTGCCCACCAATACAGCTTGGATAGGCTGTTTGAAAGCTGCGCCATACGCGACCATTCTGCTATGCCTTGCGCTACCATGGCCACAATCAGCAAAAGCCATGCGAGGTAGGGCAAGGCAAATAAAGCCGCTAAAAACAATACCAACAGGATCGCTGCTGTGATGGCACGTTCTTTAAGCATTATTGTTTCCTTGGACTTGTTCGCTGGTGCGCCCAAAACGGCGTTCGCGTTTTTGGTAAGAGGCAATGGCAAGCTCCAGCTCTTGTCGATTAAAAGCCGGCCATAGCGTGTCGGTGAAATACAGCTCGGTATAAGCCAATTGCCACAGCATAAAATTGGAAATGCGCTGTTCGCCGCCCGTGCGGATAAATAAATCGGGTTCGGGCGCGTCGCTCATGGACAAGTAAGGCTGAAAATCAGCTTCCGTAAAATCCAAAGCCCGTGTGGGATGATCTCGCAGCATGGCTTGCATGGCTTGCATGACATCCCAACGTCCGCCGTAATTTGCGGCGACGATAAACGTTAAGCCCGTATTGTTTGCCGTCAGAGCCTCGCCATCGGACATACATTTTTTAAGTTGGTCATTAAATGGCGTACGATCACCGATGATTTTTAAGCGCATATTGTCGCGGTGCAGACGCTGGGATTCGCGCTCTAACACTTTGATAAACAAGCTCATGAGAAAAGAAACTTCATCGGGTGGTCTGCGCCAGTTCTCACTGCTAAATGCAAAAACGGTGAGGTATTGCACCCCTAGATCACGGCAGGCTTTTATGATTTCGCGTAACGATTCCACGCCACGCTGATGCCCCATCACACGCGGCATGAAACGTTGCCTTGCCCAACGCCCGTTGCCATCCATGATAATGGCAATATGGCGCGGGACGATTGAAACTTCGGGAATTGATCGTGTCGAGCTATTGGACACAGATTTACACCGCCATTAAATCAACTTCTTTTGCCGCCAATGCCTTGTCGATTTCTGTGACGAAGCGATCGGTCAACTTTTGTACTTCGTCCTGAACGCGACGCTCATCATCCTCAGAGATTTCTTTGTTTTTAAGGGCTTCTTTTAATGTGCTATTCGCATCGCGGCGAATATTGCGCACGGCGATTTTGGCATCTTCGCCTTCTGACTTGACGACTTTAATCAAATCTCGGCGACGTTCTTCGGTTAGCATGGGCATAGGCACACGAATCAAGTCGCCATTGGTGGCGGGATTCAAGCCTAAATCAGCATCTCGTATCGCACGTTCCACTTTGCCGATCATATTTTTTTCCCATGGCTGTACGCCTATGGTGCGCGAATCCACCAACGTTACATTTGCCACTTGGGTAATCAGCGTGGGGCTGCCGTAATAATCCACGGTAATGTGATCCAGCAGACCCGTATGGGCACGTCCAGTACGCACCTTAGTCAAATCCGCCTTAAGAGCATCCAGCGACTTGTTCATTTTTTGTTCTGCATTTTTTCTAATATCAGCAATCATGATTTTCTCCTGAAATTATTGGGTTGTTAGTCGTTAGCTGATAAGGGTGATGCACTGCGCATCGACTGCGATTTACCGTCGGTGGATGCGCTTGCGCCCGTTCATCCGATAAGCATCAACTCGTGACGCGTAACTAACAACTAATCAACGCGCACCAATGTGCCTTCGCCTTCACCAAACACCACGCGCTTCAGCGCACCAGGTTTGAAAATGCTAAAGACAATAATGGGCAGTTTTTGGTCACGGCACAGCGTCAACGCCGTTGCATCCATGACTTGTAAATTCTTGCTAATTGCTTCATCAAAGCTCAGGCTTTGATAGCGAATCGCGTGGGGGTCTTTCTTAGGATCGGCAGTATAAATGCCATCCACTTTAGTGGCTTTAATTACCACTTCCGCCGACATTTCTACGCCGCGTAAAGCCGCTGCGGTGTCGGTGGTAAAAAACGGACTCCCAATACCCGCTGCAAAAATCACCACTTTGCCATCTTCCAGATAGCGCAGGGCTTTGCCGCGAATAAAAGGTTCAGCGACTTGCTCCAAACTCAACGCCGATTGCACGCGGCAATCCAAGCCCGCGTGTTTCATCGCATCTTGCAACGCCATCGAGTTCATCACCGTCGCCAACATCCCCATGTAATCGGCGGTGGCTCTATCCATCCCAGCCGCAGCAGGCGCCACGCCTCGGAAAATATTACCGCCACCAATCACCATGGCAACTTGCACACCCATCTCCACCACTTCCTTAATCTCGGAGACGATGCGCTCAATCACGGCACGATTAATACCATAGCTGTCGTCGCCCATCAGGGCTTCGCCACTGAGCTTAAGTAAAATACGTTTATAGACAGGTGCGTTCATTGTTATTAACCTTGTAAAGCTGCAACAGCTGCAGCAACTTCAGCAGCATAATCTTCCACTTTTTTCTCGATACCTTCGCCAACCACGAACATTTGGAAAGCTGTCACGGATGCGCCACGGCTCTTCAACAACTGTTCAATCGTTTGCTTGCCATCTTCAGCCTTAACAAACACTTGACCCAACAAAGTTACTTCTTTCAAGAATTTATTGACGGTACCTTCCGCGATTTTTTCAAGCATCGCTTCAGCTTTACCTGCTTCACGCGCTTTTTCAATGGCGATACGACGTTCTGTTTCAATATCCGCTGGATTAACGCCAGAAGCATCCACTGATTTAGGCTTGCTTGCAGCAATGTGCATGGAAATATCTCGACCCAATGTTTCATCACCGCCTGTGAAGTTCAACAACACGCCGATTTTGCTGCCGTGCAAGTAGCTGGACAATTGACCTGTTTCAGTTGCATAGCGTTCAAAACGACGCACAGAAATATTTTCACCCAACTTCATCACTAAGGCTTTACGCGTGGCTTCAAGCGTATCTGCGCCGCTGGTCAATTCGCCCAGTGCTGCGATGTCGGCTGGATTGCCCGCAACAACAGCTTCCGCTGCTGCTTTTGCAAACGCCAAGAAATCATCATTCTTTGCCACGAAATCTGTTTCGCAGTTTACTTCTACCACTGCGCCTATTTTGCCATCTGCACTGATAAACGCGCTCACCACACCTTCAGCCGTCACGCGACTTGCTGCTTTGCTGGCTTTCGCGCCGCTCTTAATACGCATTTGTTCTTCGGCAACTTGCATATCACCATTGGCTTCTACCAATGCTTTTTTGCATTCCATCATGCCCAAACCTGTGCGTTCACGCAGCTCTTTAACCATGCCTGCTGTAATTTCAGCCATTTTCTACTCCATCAATCTGATAAAAAAACATACAAAAAAAGGGGCTTGCGCCCCTTTACGCATCTAAACCAATTAAGCAGCTGGTTCTTCAGCGACTTCTTGCACCAGCTCATTCAACGCTTGTGCGCGACCTTCTAAGATCGCATCGGCAATGCCGCGAGCATACAAACGAATCGCTTGTGTCGAGTCATCATTACCTGGAATCACAAAATCAACGCCCAATGGGGAGTTGTTGGTATCCACGATACCGATCACAGGAATGCCCAACTTACGCGCTTCAACGATTGCGCCTTTTTGGTAGCCCACGTCGATCACGAACAAGGCAGCAGGCAAGCCCACCATGTCTTTAATCCCGCCCAAGCTGCGATCCAATTTTTCCAGTTCGCGTTTCATCATCAACGCTTCTTTTTTGGAAATTTTTTCGTTGCCGCCGTCAGCTACGATTTGTTCCAATTCGCGCAAACGCTTGATGGATTGTTGTACGGTTTTGTGGTTAGTCAGCATACCGCCCAACCAACGATGATTCACAAAAGGAGAATCTGCACGTTCTGCTTCTTCTTGAATGATTTCGCGAGCTTGACGTTTAGTCGCTACAAACAAAATCGTGCCTTTTTTCGCAGCCAATTTGCGTACGAAGTTTTCGGCTTCAGCAAACAAAGCAACTGTTTTTTCCAGATTGATAATGTGAATTTTATTGCGATGACCGAAGATGAACGGAGCCATCTTAGGATTCCAGAAACGGGTTTGGTGACCAAAGTGAACACCGGCTTCCAACATTTGACGCATAGTAACTGCCATAAAAACTCCAATTGTGTTAAGGGTTAAAACCGCCACTCGCTAGATTGACTCTTTTGTTAAGAGCACCCTAACTGGTGCGAGGGGGAAATTTACGCTGACCTATTTCAGCGCGGCGCGTATTCTAGCATTAAACGACTTGTTTCCTCAATATGGATATTTTTGTGCTCATGCCGCGTCGTACCGAATGTGCTAATCCATATTCAATTTTTTGAGCTATTGTTGATTGGATGTGCTACGTAAGACCCTGCCCCCAAGTCGTGCGACCAATGAGAGTTTTCGGTCAATTTTGGATTTTACGTGCAATTCGCTGTTGGGCCTCTTGACTTTGTAGGGGTGAATGCATAGGTATCTACACAACTTTGTTCCCTCACCCTAGCAGGGTGGGGGTAGAATTTCATTTAAAAACAACATGCTTCATAATTTGTAGGGGGCGCGTTGCACATGCCCTTGTCTGGATGCAATTCGCTCCGTCGGCGTACCCTCTCCCCCTGCCCCTCTCCCACAAGTGGGCGAGGGGAGTCTGGGTTCAAATCCAGACATTCGGATATTGTTGTTTTTGAATGAAAAGTTTAATACACCCTTATTCCAAAATGATTGAAAGTTGTGTAGATACCTATGGGTGAATGGGAACCTGCTACGCTTCAAACATGTCCCCTTTTTCGTGCTGAGCATTGATTGATGTCCGAGTATACTACTGGCACATGGGATGATTTGACTGCTACGGTATCCCAATTGAAACCACAAATTTTTGAGGAACATGACCATGACGATTGAAAGTGCTGCTGAGAACGGTGTTTCTATTCCTAAGCTGCGAGAAAAACTTAAAAACAAGCTGATTGCGTTAGAACAAGAAGTCGCATCGCATCATCACACCTTGGATTTGCTGCGTGAAACAGAGAATGCTTACGGGCGATTTGTACCGCATCAGTTACTGCATTTGCTACACGCTAAAAGCATCTTGGATTTGGCATTGGGCGAGCAAATTGAACACAAAATGACCATACTGTTTGCGGATATTCGCGACTTTACCCAAATCTCTGAAAGCATGACCCCCAAAGAGACTTTCTCTTTTATCAATTCCTATTTGGGTGAAATGGAGCCTGTGATTAGTCAGCATGGCGGCATTGTGGATAAATACATTGGCGATGCCATCATGGCATTGTTTCCTGAAGAGGCGGATGCGGGGCTGCAAAGTGCGATTGGCATGTTGACGCAGTTGCAAAGTTATAACAAGGGTAGAGTAGCAGCAGGCTATCCCGCCATCCACATCGGCATAGGCTTGAACACGGGTATTGTCATGTTAGGCACGGTGGGCGGCACACAGCATATGGAAGGAACGGTGTTAAGCGATTCGGTGAACCTCGCCTCCCGATTAGAAGGAATCACCAAAATCTACCACGCCCCCCTGTTGATTAGCGAACATACCTTGTACGCGCTAAAAGATGAAACGCAATATCACATTCGCTTTTTAGATCGCATACGGGTGAAAGGCAAAAATCAAGCGCAGTCGGTTTATGAAGTGTTTGACCATGATCCCGTCGCCATACGCGAGGGCAAGAAAAAAACCCTAAGGTTGTTTGAAGAGGGCATCGCCTACTACCACATCAAAGCCATTGAGAAAGCGATTCCCTTGTTGGAAAGTTGCTTGCGCGATGTACCCGAAGATTATCCAGCCCAAATTTATTTGCAACGCTGCCATGATTTTTTAGCGACTGGGGTACATGTGGGGACAGGTGAAATTACAGGCACGATGGCATGGTCGGATGATTTCCTGGTGGGGGTTGATGAAATTGACAATCAACACAAGGCGTTAGTGGTGAGCATGAACCATCTTTCCGCTCAGATTGGCAGTGGTGATACTTCTGGTGTCGATGAAACCCTACGCTTTCTTGCTGATTATGCCCATTTTCACTTTGGCAGCGAGGAGCGCATCATGCGCGAAATCAACTATCCTTTCATCAATGAACACATCCAAGAGCATCAAAAATTTATACAAGAATTCATTCGCTTGAAAAACAACATCACCAGCGGATTGCATGACCCGTTATATCTCAGCTTTCAAATCCAGTTGCTCATGTTTGACTGGTTTGCCAATCACACCACCAAAACGGATCGCCACTTAGGTCGTTTTGTGCAAGCATTGAAAAATGAGCAAGCAGCATCTAAGCCGTCATTCTCACCCGTAGCCGTCCAAGCAAACTCATGAAATTGCCAGACAGCTGTTTTTCGTGAGGATCCATAATTGGCGCAACACTTTGGCGTTTTTGCAGCGCGGGCTGGTTGCCCAACATCTGGAAACGTTCCAGCATGGATTCTAAATTGCGCTCCAAGGTTTTTCTGCTAACAGGTTTGGCAATGTAGCGGGTGATTTGCGCTTGATTGATAAGCTCGATGAGGCGCGAGGTGTCGTTGAATGATGTGACCACAATACATTGCGTTTGCGGATTGAGTTGCTTAATGGTCTTGAGGATATAGCTGACATTGGTGTCACCCAGCATCAAGTCCGAGATCACGACAGAAATATCTTGTTTCGCCAGCTCTTCCATCGCATGTTGTGCATCACATGCCCACACAATTTCACAGCGATCTTCCAGTATCTCATGGACAATTTTGGTCGTCGATTCATCGTGATCCATAATCAGCACGCGCGGTTTTTGCGTGCTTCTTATCACGGGCGAAGTGCTCACTTGTGACTGTACCGCAAAACTTGCTTCAGCGATTGACACGGCTTCCGCCACGACTTTTTTCACTTCATCACCCAACCACGGCTTGAGCAAATAACGGAATACTTCCCCCTCATTTACGCTGGCAATGGAAGCATTTAAGTCGGAATAACCTGTCAGCAAAATTCGCATGGTGGCAGGTGATGTTTCACGGGCAATGCGCAGTAATTCTGAACCTTGCATCACGGGCATGCGTTGATCGCTGATAATCACATGCACTTTTTCTTCACGCAGAATACGAATCGCATCTTGCGGATCCGTGGTCATTTTGACGTTATATTGGGTGAAAAATAGCATACGCAATGAGCGCAAAATGCGCTCTTCATCGTCAATCAATAATAGGGTAGGTTTGCTCATGTCGTGATACTCCTCATGCTTAGTTCAATGTTGGCGAAATCGCCGTTGCGACTGCGAGGGGTAAATGAATCTGAAAACATGTCCCTTCGCCTAATGTTGATGTCACCTGAATGTCACCACCATGTTGTTGAATAATTTGATGACTGATCGCCAGTCCCAGTCCCGTGCCTTCGCCCACAGGTTTCGTGGTAAAAAATGGATCGAAGATGCGCGTTAAAATATCAGCGGGGATGCCCTTGCCGTTATCTGCAATGCTGATATGAATCGCGTCATCCGCATACCAAGTTTTAATCATCAGTGTGCCGTGTGTATCCATGGCCTGCGCAGCATTGGTGAATAAATTCAAAAAGACTTGGTTGAGTTGTGATGGCACGCATTTTATTTTTGGCAGCTCATCCAAGAGCGTGGTCACATCCACTTTGTTTTTTAATACATTTCGCCCGATTTTCAGCGCGCTAAGGATGCAGTCATTGATATTGAAGGCTTCCGTGGCGGCGGCATCCATGCGGGAAAAGTCTTTTAAGTTCATGACTAATTCTGAAATTTGATCTATCCCATACAAAGAGTCTGTCATTAAGCCCTGCATATCGACCAGCATTTCCTGTGCATTCAACTCGGCGCGTAGTTGCGAGATGTACTGCATCTGCGCGGCAATTTCTACTTCACTTGCCTGTTCATTCAATAAATTATCGACCAAGGCTTCATAGCCTACAATCATGGTGCGCACCTGCATAAACAACTCTTGCCCGATGGCGACATTGTTCTGGACATAGCCCAGCGGCGTATTGATTTCATGTGCAATGCCCGCGACCATTTGTCCCAGTGAAGCCATTTTTTCCGATTGAACTAGGGCGAGTTGTGAAGACTTTAAGCTTGAATAGGCTTTGTTCAACTCATCCGCGTGGGCGCGCATACGGAATTCCATTTCCTTAAGCAAGTCCATTACAAAGCCTACGCCTAAATACTTGCCATGACGTGTGACGATAAAATCTTCGGTCAGAGGGAATTGCATATTCTGTGTAATGTGATGTGCTGCTTCGGCAAGCGGTTGGTCAAGCTCAATCAACAAAGGTTTATCATTAAGATACAAGCGGATAGGGCGTTTACCATGCAGCTCACGCGCATATTGTTTTAGATACATATCCATAAAACGGTAGCGACTCATCACGCCGATGGGGATGCCGTTTTCCACGACGGGCAAGGACAGCAGTTTACTGTTGTTTGGATTCAGGAATAGCTCGGCCACTTCCATGACGGTGCAATCAGGCTCTACCGCGCTAATGGGATGAATCAGGGTAAATATATCCTGGCCTGATTTTTTAGCATTGTGTACCAAGCCACGCAAGGCAAGTACCCGCGCATAATCAGGATTCAAAAAATCTGGAGAATCGGTGGCATCAGGCACAACGGCATTGATAGCGTGAGATGGGGTAAGGACATCCTGACCCAATTGACTGGTATGAAACATAAATCCCCCTTAACCAATTTTTTGGTAAGAGGGATTGTAGAGGGCTAAGATGACAGAAAAATGAAATGTTTTGGCCCTGTTGGCGGGGGACGGTTTTAAGTCGTCAATAAATTTGGATTATGCACTGACTAATCCACGGATTACGTTCGCAATTTGTTGCGCGCAGTGCTGTACGGTTGCAGCGTGTTCGCCTTCAACCATCACTCGCAATAAAGGTTCGGTACCCGATGGACGCAGCAATACTCGCCCCTTACCTGCCAATTGCTGCTCGGCGTGCGTTACCGCTGTCACGACTGCTTCATGTTGCAAGCAATCCATGCCTTTTTGAATCCGCACGTTAATCAGCACTTGGGGGTACATAGGCATATCTGCCGCAGCTTCCGCTAGACTTTGCCCAGTAGCGCATAAGGCGTGCAACACTTGTAGTGCGGAAATAATGCCATCGCCTGTACTATGTTTATCCAAGCATAAGATATGCCCAGAATTTTCGCCCCCCAATTGCCACCCTTGTTGTTGCAATACTTCCATTACATAGCGGTCGCCTACTTTGGCACGCATAAACGGGATATTTAAGCGTTGCATCGCATGTTCAAATGCCAAGTTGGTCATCAACGTGCCAACCACGCCACCGTGTAATTTGCCCGTCGCGTGCCGATGCTTGGTAATGATGTATAGCAGTTGGTCACCGTCATATAACACCCCTTGCGCATCCACCATGATGAGCCTATCACCGTCGCCATCCAGCGCAATGCCTAAATCAGCACCGTGTTCAACCACGGCTTGTTGTAAATTTTGGGGAGAAGTCGCACCATAACCCGCGTTGATATTTTGACCATCAGGTTTTGCCCCGATCTCAATCACATCCGCCCCCAACTCATGGAAGACGGGACGTGCAATGTGGTAAGTGGCACCGTGCGCACAATCCACCACTATTTTTAACGTGCGCAAATTGAGCTCTGCGGGAAAGGTGCTTTTGCAAAACTCGATGTAACGCCCCGCTGCATCATTCAGGCGTTTGGCTTTTCCTAAGCTCGCAGAGGGATTGGTTTGCATGTCCATGTCTAACGCGGACTCAATCGCCTGTTCAAGGTCATCAGGTAATTTAGTCCCTTGAGCTGAGAAAAATTTGATGCCATTGTCTTCAAAAGGATTATGCGAGGCTGAGATGACGATGCCCGCCTGTAAACGTAAGGCGCGAGTCAAATAAGCCACGGCTGGTGTTGGAATCGGCCCTGCCAGATACACATCTATCCCTGCGGCAATCAGTCCAGCTTGCAATGCGGACTCCAACATATAGCCCGAAATACGGGTATCTTTGCCAATCAGTACCGCTGATCTTTCCCCGCGTGTATGCTCAGCATTTGCCAGTACTTTCCCTGCGGCATAGCCCAGGTGCATTACAAATTGAGGGGTAATAGGATAATCCCCCACCCGACCACGTACACCATCCGTGCCAAAATACTTCCTACTCATACAGCTCCTTTGCGATCAGCATTTTTACAAGCGCGAATTCTACCTGACCCAGCCTAAAATTAAACAAAAATCCCCTTGCAGCAACGGCGGCAAGGGGATTGGGAAAGAGGGAAGAGGGAGGGTAAAAATACCTCTTCTAACAAGGGATGCGGGCTTTTCTCTTCCCTCTTATCCCTTCTCCTTGTTTAAGGGTACATTTAGACTTTCCAACATCCTTATGTATTCTGCACCACAATTTTAGGAAATACAGCACTATGGTCTTGCGCCATTTCGGCAATTTTGACTGCCACGCGTCGGGCAATTTGCTTGTAAACCTTAGCAATGTTGCCATCGGGATCGGCAATGACCGTAGGTTTGCCAGAATCAGCTTGTTCACGAATGCGAATATCCAGCGGTAATCCACCCAGAAACTCGGTGTTGTAATCCGCACACATCTTTGCCCCGCCCCCTGAACCAAAAATATGTTCTTCGTGCCCACAGTTTGAGCAAATATGCGTACTCATGTTTTCCACGATACCAACGATTTTAATGCCAACCTTCTCGAACATTTTCAAACCCTTACGTGCATCTAGCAAGGCAATATCTTGTGGGGTCGTTACAATCACCGCGCCTGTGACAGGCACTTTTTGCGCCAAGGTCAGTTGAATATCGCCCGTTCCTGGTGGTAAATCGACCACCAAATAGTCTAAATTATCCCAGTGTGTTTGACGCAATAGCTGGTCCAACGCTTGCGTTACCATAGGACCGCGCCAGATCATCGGTGCGTCATCGCCTTGTATCATGTAGCCGATCGACATAGATTGTAGGCCGTGATTGCTCATCGGCTCAATAGATTTACCATCGCGTGATTTGGGTTGGCCAGTAATGCCCAGCATCGTCGGTTGGGAAGGGCCATAAATATCCGCATCTAAAATGCCGACGCGCGCACCTTCCGCTGCCAATGCCAGTGCCAGATTCACCGCGGTGGTGGATTTGCCTACCCCGCCTTTACCCGATGCTACGGCGATAATGTTCTTTACCCCCGCGACCAACTCCACGCCGCGCTGTACCGCATGAGGAATGACTTTGCTGCTCACGTTGACGCTAACCTTTTCAACATCGGGTAGTGCAGCTTGCAAATCCGCGACGACCATCATCCGAATATCTTCCCAAACACATTGAGCGGGATAGCCGAGCAGAATGTCTAAACTGACATCATTCCCTGTAATCTTGATATTTTTAACCGATTTTCCCGATACAAAATCTTTATGTGTATTGGGGTCGATGAGTTGCATTAAGGCGTTTTTGACATCAGCTTCGGTAAAACTCATTGGATAACTCCTGAAAAGATTAGAGATGATTTTGCGTGATTCTAAACCACTACCCAAGTTAATTAGTAGACTTTTTCATCTGCATCGCTTAAAAAATTAACGTAGCGATTTCGATCGTGGCTTAGAAAAACAAAAGTGTTCATATTTTACGATATTCAGCGCGACTGAGCACAAGCAGCATGGCAGCAATCCATTGTTATCTGGCGGCGAATCATAAAAAATAAATCTGTATATTAGGGAGGCGCGGATTAAATCTTCCGTTCATGGTGAGCTTGTCGAACCATGAACGGAAGATTTAATAAAATCAGATAATTAAATTCGTTTACCCTTCGACCATTCGACAAGCTCACGGCTCAGGGCGAACGGATTTAATCAGCGTCTCCAAAGATTTTATGCGGTTTGATGGTTGTCTTTATCAGTATGTGCCTTCAAGTTTTTAAGGGTGATTGCGCCTTATTGCAAAATGATAAATCCCAAAGGGACAGTACTGTTTCGGGGGCTCTTTACGGTATCATCACGTTTTCGGTGTGCTTTGCACGCTTAACGTTTATAGGTTTAGCTTTATGAGTCATTTGGAATTTAAGGACATTCCGCCGTTGATGTCTGCAAAGGGCAGCATCACGTTGCCAGGATCTAAGAGCATTTCCAATCGGATGTTGCTGCTGGCAGCGTTGGCGCAGGGGACGACACAGATTCGGGATGTATTGTTGTCGGATGATACGGCGCGAATGTTGGAGGCGTTGCAAACGCTGGGCGTGCAGGTAGTGCAACGTGGCACGCACGCTTTTGATGTGACGGGCTGCGGCGGGGTATTTCCTGTGAAACAAGCTGCGCTATTTTTAGGGAATGCGGGCACAGCGTTTCGTCCTTTGACGGCGGTGTTGGCGTTGGCGGGTGGCGAGTATCAATTGTCTGGCGTGGCGCGGATGCACGAGCGTCCGATTGGCGACTTGGTTAATGCATTGCGGGCATTGGGCGCGGATGTTGAATACACGGGCAATGAGGGATTTCCGCCGTTGGCGATCAAGCAGCCCTCTCCCCCAGCCCCTCTCCTGCAAGCGTGTGAGGGGAGTTTTTTGCCCTCTCTCCAGTCGGGAGAGGAGAGTAAAGTCTCGGTGCGCGGCGATGTGTCCAGCCAATTTTTGACGGCGTTGTTGATGGCGTTGCCGTTGTTGAATCGCACGGTGGAAGTGGAGGTGGTGGGCGAGCTGATTTCTAAACCATATATCGACATCACCTTGACGATGATGGCGCGCTTTGGCGTGGTGGTGCAGCGGGAAGGCTGGCAACGTTTTACCGTGGCAGCGGGCAGTCGCTATGTATCGCCAGAGGTAATGTATGTTGAGGGCGATGCGTCGTCGGCTTCGTATTTCTTGGCGGCTGGCGCAATCGGCGGCGGCGCGGTGCGGGTGGAAGGCGTGGGGTGCAACAGTATCCAAGGCGATGTGCGCTTTGCTGATGCGCTGGCGTTGATGGGTGCGCAAATCGAGATGGGTGACAATTGGATGTCGGCTTCCGCACCTGCATCGGGTCGCTTGACAGCGATTGATTTGGATTGCAATCACATTCCTGACGCGGCGATGACCTTGGCGGTAGCCGCTTTGTTCGCCGATGGCACGACCACCTTGCGCAATATCGCCAGTTGGCGCGTCAAAGAAACTGACCGCATCGCCGCCATGGCAACCGAATTACGCAAAGTCGGCGCGACCGTGGAAGAAGGTGCGGACTATATTCGTGTGACACCGCCAGCCACGACTTTTCACTTTTCACCTTTCACCGCGCACAGCGCGATAGACACCTACGACGATCACCGCATGGCGATGTGTTTTTCCTTGGCAGCATTTGGCGCAGCGGGCATACGCATCAATGATCCAAATTGCGTGGCAAAAACCTTCCCTGATTATTTCGAGCGATTTTCGCAAGTGGTGCAAGCGGTTCCCGTGATTGCCATCGACGGTCCCTCCGCTTCGGGTAAAGGAACGGTTTCGCAACGTGTGGCGGATCATCTGGGGTTTCATTACTTAGACAGTGGCGCGTTGTATCGTTTATTGGCCGCTGCTGCCATGCGGGATGGCATTGCGTTATCGAACGAATCTGCCGTGGCTGGATTGGCAGGGGAATTGGATATTCGTTTTGAAGGTGAGCAAGTTTGGCTGGATGGGGTGCTGATGGGAGATGACTGGCGCGGCGAAGATTGTGCCAAAGCTGCCTCGCAAATTGCCGCTTTGCCGCTGGTGCGCGCGGCGTTATTGGCGAAGCAACAAGCCTTCCGCCGTGCGCCAGGCTTGGTCGCGGATGGGCGGGATATGGCTTCGGTGGTGTTCCCAGATGCGGTTTTGAAAATCTTTTTAACCGCCAGTGCTAAGGCGCGTGCAGAAAGACGCGATAAGCAGTTGAAAGCTAAAGGAATGGATGCTAATATCGCCGCCCTTTTGCAAGACATACAAGCGCGTGATGCGCGTGATATGCAGCGCAGTAGCGCGCCCTTGCAACAGGTGGCGGGTGCAACGCTGTTGGATACCACCAATATGGGCATCGAACAGGCAGTTGAATTTGTATTGACTCGTTATCATGTAAGCCCCGATCAATCCTGATTGGGAATTTTTTAACTAACCCTCTGTGCAAACAGAATTTTTTAGGTGTCTCCGATGAACGCAACCGTAGCAGCTGTACCCGAATTCGATATGGATAGTTTTGCAGCCATGTTTGAAGAAAGTTTGACCCGCAAAGAAATGCGCGCTGGCGAACTGATTACCGCACAAGTCGTGCGTGTTGATCACAACGTTGTTGTGGTGAATGCAGGACTGAAGTCCGAAAGTTTAATCGCGATTGAGGAATTCCTCGACGCAAAAGGCGAATTAGAAGTCAAAGCAGGTGATTTCATCACCGTGGCGATTGAGTCGTTGGAAAATGGCTATGGTGAAACCAAGCTGTCCCGTGAAAAAGCGAAGCGTCTGGCAGCATGGCATGATCTGGAAATCGCCATGGAAGAAGGCAGTATCGTTGAAGGCTTCGTGAGCGGTAAAGTTAAGGGCGGTTTGACTGCAATGGTCAATGGTATCCGTGCTTTCTTGCCAGGTTCTTTGGTGGATATTCGTCCTGTTAAGGATACGACTCCATACGAAAACAAGACCATGGAACTCAAGGTTATCAAGTTGGATCGTAAGCGTAACAACGTGGTAGTTTCTCGTCGCGCAGTGTTGGAAGCAACACAAGGTGCGGATCGTGAAGCAATCATGGAAAATCTGAAAGAAGGCGCAATCGTTAAGGGCGTGGTTAAAAACATCACTGACTACGGCGCATTCGTTGACTTGGGCGGTATCGACGGTCTGTTGCACATCACTGACTTGGCATGGCGTCGTGTTAAGCATCCTTCTGAAGTCCTTACCGTGGGCGAAGAAGTTGAAGCCAAGATCCTTAAATTCGATCAAGAAAAGAATCGCGTTTCTCTGGGCATCAAACAAATGGGCGATGATCCTTGGGGCGGGCTGGCACGTCGCTACCCACAAGGTACACGTCTGTTCGGTAAGGTCACTAACCTGACTGACTACGGCGCATTCGTGGAAATCGAACAAGGCATCGAAGGTCTGGTTCACGTTTCTGAAATGGATTGGACAAACAAAAACGTTCACCCATCTAAGGTTGTGAGCTTGGGCGATGAAGTTGAAGTCATGATCTTGGAAATCGACGAACAACGTCGTCGTATCTCCTTGGGCATGAAACAATGCAAATCGAATCCTTGGGACGACTTTGAAATCAACCACAAGAAGGGCGACAAAGTCCGTGGTCAAATCAAGTCTATCACCGACTTCGGCGTGTTCATCGGTTTGGATGGCGGTATCGACGGTCTGATCCACTTGTCCGACTTGTCTTGGAGCCAATCTGGCGAAGACATGGTTCGCAACTTCAAGAAGGGTGACGAAGTTGAAGCCGTGGTATTGGCAATCGACGTGGAACGTGAACGCATCTCCTTGGGCATCAAACAACTGGAAGGTGATCCTTTCGGCGGTTTTGTTTCCACCAATGAAAAAGGCTCTGTGGTTACAGGCGTTGTGAAAACATTGGACGCTAAGGGTGCTGTTGTTCTGTTGGCTGGCGACATCGAAGCTTACTTGAAAGCATCTGAAGTTTCTGTTGACCGCGTGGAAGACATCCGTACTCATTTGAAAGAAGGCGATACCATCACGGCTGTTGTGATCAATGTGGATCGTAAGAATCGTGGTATTAATTTGTCGATCAAAGCTTTGAACAAAGCCGAAGAATCTGCTGCGATGCAAAAATTCTCCGCTGAAAATACAGGCAATGCGGGTACCACTAATCTGGGCGCATTGTTAAAAGCGAAGATGAATAGCAACAAAAACGAAGCCTAAATATTGAAAGAAGCAGATGACGCGTTCTGATTTGATTACAAAGCTCACCGAGTTGCACCCGCAACTCCAAGCGAAGCAAGCTGAAGCCGCCGTGAAAGTGATACTGGATGGTTTGTCCAGAACACTTTCCGAAGGTGGACGTGTTGAAATTCGGGGTTTTGGCAGCTTTGGGCTGAACTATCGTCCACCACGTCAAGGGCGTAATCCCAAGACGGGCGATCAGGTCAAAGTCCCCGCCAAATACGTCCCGCACTTCAAAGCAGGCAAAGAGTTGCGTGAACGAGTAGGTGAAGCAAAGTCTTAAAGTAGTAGGACAATGAAAAGCGGCATATCGCAAGATATGCCGCTTTTTTATTGTCACGACTGTGCAGTGGTTTGCTTAAGCAGGACGGTTGTTCTGCTGAATGCGTTGTTTAGTCAAGCAACTACCTATGTCCGCTCACCCTTGCAGGCATGGGTATCTACACAACTTTTTCATATTGCCATATTCCCTCCCCCTAGCAGGCATAACTATCTACACAACTTTGTTCCCTCCCCCTAGCAGGGGGAGGGTTAGGGTGGGGGTTGAATTTCATTTAAAAACAACATTCTTCATAATTTGTAGGGGCGTGTTGCACATGCCCTTATCTGGATGCAATTCGCGCCTTCGGCACCCCCTCTCCCCCTGCCCCTCTCCCACAAGTGGGCGAGGGGAGTCTGGGTTCAAATCAAGATATTCGGATGTTGTTGTTTTTGAATGAAAAGTTTAATACACCCTTATTCCAAAATGATTGAAAGTTGTGTAGATAGTTATGCCTAGCAGGGGGAGGGTTAGGGTGGGGGTTGAAATCGTCGCACGAATGTAAACTTTCAACCCCCATCCCACCCTTCCCCCTGCTAGGGGGAAGGAGTAGGTTCGCTATGATTTTAACTTAAAATCATCATGTTAGCGTTAACAAATCAAAGCAGGTGCATTTTCAGAAATGCGCCATAAATTGTGTAGATACAGATGACCAGCAAGGGGGAAGGAAGGCACTACTTTTTCCCCAACCGATACTCCAACTCCGCAATTGTCCAATCAAAGCGTTCGTTCAATGCGCGTTGTTGTTTGGGTTGGGCGGGGAAGTTTTTGGCTTTTAAGGTTTTTAGCAATGCCAAATCCGCTTTGGTGCCGTTGAATTCCAATTGATACAACATTTTATCCAAGGCGCGATAGGCAGTGGTGGGGAAAGGCGACGGCAAATCACTGGCATTAAACGCCTGATGCGCCGCCAGCACTTGTTGCAACAACGCGCCATTAGCTTTTTCCGCCAACGCCTGAACTGCCGCTTGCCGCACCTGATACAGCGGATGCGACAACAACGCCACCCCGTCTTTTTCAGGTGCAATCCGCGCCAAGGCGTAGGCGTATTGATACAGTTGGTAATCGTCTTGCCAGCTATTATCTTTTTGCGCGGTCAGCTCTTCTTTGTCTGCACGCGCAAACTTGCCCGCATCCCGCGCCGCCCGCCAGGCTTGATTTTGTTGCACCAAGCTGTCGAAATGCGCTTGCAATTCCGCTTGTGCGGGGCGGTAAGCGAGTTGTGCCAGCCAATATGCCACATTCATATTCAATTGCGGATCAGCTAACAGCGGCAACAGCACTTTCCCCGCGTCTTCCCGTTTGGTGTCACCCAAGGCATCCACCGCCGCCATGCGCAAAAATGGTTTTTGCTTCGCATCTTGCGCAATACCTAACAAAGTTTGCTGGATGTGTTGATCTAAGGGAATGAAGTCGCTGGATTTTTGTCCGTTGGCAAAAGTAATCATCCCACCCAAGACTTGAATAGCTGCTTCTTGTATATCGCCGTCAGTATGTTTGGTATAAGCCAATAATTGCAGCAAATACGGTTGCACCCACGCACTATGTGTTTTTCCCAATTTAGCCAATGCTTTCAGTGTGTTGCTGACCACATCTGTGTCGCGGTCTTGCAGTAATTTGCCCAATAGTTCCGCTGCTGCGAGTTGTTTAATTGTGCCCAAGGCAGTGGATGCTTCGGCGCGGCGATTGGGATTCATGCCAGCGGCATCCACTCGCAAGCTGTCCAAGGTTGGTGTTGGCTCGCTTGATTCCTGTGCGGAGTCTGATTTTTTAGGTTTAAAAACAGTACCTAGTTGTAGATTTAGGTTGCGTAATGCCACCTCCGCTCTGTTATCGTTGTAATCAGTATTCCTTTTTGCGAACAAGGCAATGAGATTAGGTGTGGCGGCGGGGTCTTTGATTTTGCCTAGAGCATACATAGCACTACCCCGTACTGACCAACTGTTATCACTGAGTAACAAACTCAGTTTAAGAGTGGCGGTAGGAAATTTGAAATTCCCCAATGCCTCCGCCGCAGTGCTACGCACTTCAGGATTGTTATCCTCGAACAAGGTAATCAGCTTAGGAATGGCGGCCTCGGCTTTGAGGATACCCAAAGCACCTGCTGCACTGATGCGCACAGAAGTTTCGTTATCTGGAAGCAAGGCAATCAACTTAGGAACGGCAGCCTCTGCTTTGAGGTTGCCCAAAGCAGAGGCTGCCATGTTGCGCACATAAATATCCTTATCTTCGAGCAAGGTTATCAGCTTAGGAATGGCGGAAACGGCTTTAAGATTACCCAAAGCATAAGCCGCACTGCCGCGCTTATCAGCACTCTTATCCGCGAGCAAGGTAATCAGATTAGGGATGACTGCCTCGGCTTTGAGGTTCCCCAAAGCATATCCCGCACTGTTGCGCACATAAGTTTCGTTATCCGCGAGCAAGGTAATCAGCTTAGGAATGGCTGCCTCTGCTTTGAGGTTGCCTAAAGCCCAAGCCACAGTGCTGCGCACATTAGCATCCTTATCCGTGAGCAAGGCAATCAGCCTAGGTGTCGCGGCTTCGGCTTTGAGTTTACGCAATGCCTCCGCCGCAGTGTTGCGCACATAAGCATCGTTGTCTGCAAGCAAGGCAATCAACTTAGGAATGGCAGCCTCGGCTTTGAGGCTACCCAAAGCCGAGGCTGCACTGTTGCGCACAGTGTCATCCTTATCTTCGAGCAATGTTATCAGCTTAGGAATGGCGGCAACAGCTTTAAGGTGAATCAAAGGATAGGTCGCGCTGCTGCGTACATCTGCATCGTTATCCGCGAGCAAGTCCACCAGTTTGGGAATCGTCAATTGACCATTCAAGCTACCGAGCCACGAAAGTCCACTCCCGTTCTGTGCGCCTCTTTTACTCTTCCAGTTCAGTAAGCGATCTATGCTTTGCTGTACTCGAAACGAAGCCAACGGTGATAACAAATCGCCTATCAGTCGATCATCTTTGGTCTGGCGGATGGATTCAAACACCCTATCCGCCGAGTCAAACAACCCCGCTTGTGCATAATTAAAAAAACGATCACGTAGCGGCAACTCCCCAATCTGCATTTCCACGCTGTTATCGCGTTCTGCCATGCCTTCCGCTGCGACGCGTTTGTCGGCTTCGATGTCTTTGCGTTCAAAATCGGATTCATACAAAAATTTTCTTTGTCCAAAAATATCCCAACTGCCGAGTTTGCCTTGATACACCTCGACGCGGTCGGAGACGGTTTCTTGTCCGAGGCGGAAGTGGCGTTGTTGGTGGTTTTCCCAGCCGTCAAATGCCAGCAAAATACTGAGTAGTACCGCGCTGATGACCCCGCCGCGTTTGAGCAGTTGTTCGCGCAGTTGTTTTTTCTTATAGGCTTGATTCCATTCGGTAATGCTTTTGGCGAAAATATCGTGGTATAGCTCGTACCACGGTTTGCCTTGGCGTTGGATGCGGCGCAGGATGGCGGCGGCTTGCAGTTGGTCTAGGCTGGTTTGCAGGGTGTCTGGATTTTCGCGCAGCAGTTTGGCGAGTTCGTCCAGCGGGTATGCCATTTTCGCGCCGTGTTGGCTGACCAATAAGTCAAATGCCCGCGAGGCGAGGCGTTGTTGGGCGCGGTCTAGCTTCGCCATTTTGTCGTTGAAATAGCTGCTTAAAATCCCTTCTGCTTTGCCGAGATGTTGGTAATGTTCTAGGGTTATTTCTTGGCTTGCCGATTCGTGGGCGTGTTGCCAAAGTTGTTGGCAGACGATTTGCAAATGCGGCGGTTCGACGCGGGCTTCGGTCAGCGCGGCCTGGTCGGTATGTTGCAAATCCAAGCGTTCATTGCGTTCGCGCCGCCCCAAGTCGGCGAGGAGTTGCTCTAATAACGCTGGCTGATAGTGATAGCCGATGGCTGCTATCGGTTTCAGAATGGCTGCGCGAGCGGCGGGGAGCTCCAGCTTTTCAATGCGATAAATGTTGTCAAATATGCCTTTGAAAAACGGCTTGAAGGCTTCCATTTCCATCGCAAAATCTTCGCGCATGGAAAACACAAACGCAGTGGGCGTGTCGCTGTCATGCAGCGCGGCGGCGAGTTGTTGGATAAATTGGTCGCGCTGTGGGCTGAATTTTTGGTAGTAGAAAAATTCTTCAAACTGATCCAGCAAAATCACCACCGTGCCGATGCCCAGCAAGGCGTGGGTTTGCAAAAATTCATTTAGCGGTTGGTCTAGGTCAGGCGCGTAGTCGGCGGTGACGCGTTGTTGCTGGATAAAGTGCTTGACGATGCTGTGCTTCAAATCCCGCGCGGGATCAACCGCCCAGTCGTTGTGATAAATCAAATCCGCCATGCCACTGGCACGCAATTGCGGCATCACCCCCGCCTGCAATAACGAACTTTTCCCCACCCCACTGGCAGCCACCAGCAACGTCAAACGATGCGCCAAGATTTTGTCCGTGAGAATATGGATCTCTTCGTCCCGCCCAAAGAATTTGTCCTTTTCACTTTCCGTAAAAGGACGTAAACCAAGGTAAGGTGCGTTGTCGTGTGGGTTGGTCATGGTTGAGTTCCTAACTATCTAATTTAATTCACATCTCTGATTCCCTCCCCCTAGCAGGGGGAGGGTTAGGGTGGGGGTTGACTCTTGGCACTGATGCAACGTTTCAACCCCCATCCCGCCCTTCCCCCTGCTAGGGGGAAGGATTTTTGTTGTTGGTGTGGTTTGACTGCAATGCCGCATCAATACACGCCAATACCCCGTCAATATTCAAAAAAACGTCATTGTTCCAAAAGCGTAACACCTGCCAACCTTGTGCGGCTAACCATGCGGTGCGCACTTCGTCTTTTGCTGCATTTTCAATATGTTGGCTGCCATCCAACTCGACTGCAACTTGTTTTTCAAGGCAAGCAAAATCTAGAACGTATTTTCCCACAGGATGTTGCCGCCTAAATTTCACTCCTCGTACTTGGCGCATTCGCAAGTGCCGCCACAAAAACTGTTCCGTATCCGTCATTTCACGCCGCAATTGCCGAGAAAAGGCTTTGCTACTGGGGCTGAGTCTTTGCATGGTTTTCTCCTAATTTTGCCCAAAACGCCGAGATAACCTACTCCTTCACCCTAGCAGGGGCAAGGTTGGGATGGGGGGTGAATGTTTGCACCAGCGCGACGATTTCAACCCCCACCCTAACCCTCCCCCTGCTAGGGGGAGGGGATTTTGGCGCGTGGTGGTTCATACCAATTCCCCAATTTTTTCAACAAACTCAGGGGCGGTGAGGTCGGGGTAGTGCAGGCACTGCATTTCGCGCCAAAAGAGTCGGGCGAAGTTGTCGGCGTTTGCTTGAATCACCAAGGGTAAATCGCGGTTCGCACCGCGTTGGAATTGTAAGGCTTTGGCAATTAGACGCGTTTCCCAACTGTCGGGTTGGAAGCCTAAAAACCATAAGCCTTTGTTTTTTAATTTGTTATGCAAATACGCGGGATAGCGTTTTTTGAGCAATTCGCTGGCGTTGAAGTAGTCGCGTTCGGACAGCAACACGGTGTCTTGTCCATCTTCGTGATAGCCACGCGGGTGAAAAATCACGCTATAGCCGTTTTCCATCAGTTGCAAAGTTGAGAGTTGTTCGTCGCTGCATTGCGCGCTGTCTTTGTCGGAATACTTTAAGGTATACCGCTGGCTTTCGGATTCAGCCGTGGTGTTCGTCACAATCGTCACAAAGCGGCGGTGGCTAAGGCTGAGGCGTTGTTCCAGCAAAGTGTCAAAGCCCGTGGAAATCACCAAAAACGGTTTGTCGAGTTTGAGCAATAATTCATGCAGGGCGATGTTGGGGTTGTGTGCTTGTGTGACCCGTTTTTTCAGCTCGGACAGCACGCTGTGGCGGGCGTAGTTGGTGTCTAACTCGGCGTATTCACACACTTCCGCTAATGAGCGCGTATCTTGATTGGCAAAGTGGGTCAGTGCTGCGATGCGTTGCGGTAAATCTTCTACCGAATTGAGCGATTCATCAAATAACTTCGGTAATTCCGCGCCGATGCACAAGGCGATTTCCCCGTCGCGCAAGCGTTGTGCGAGCAGGGTGTAGTTGGGTTGTTGCACATTCGGTGTGCTGGCGGTTTCAGTGGGGAAGCAAATTTCGATAAATTCAGCGGCTTCCATATTGCGATTTAAAAATTCTTCGCACATTTGCAGGATGAACGCGCCTTCATCATCCACGCCGTCTTTTTCCATGCGGTTTAAGCGTTCGCGTAATTTGAGAAAGACTTTGGCAATTTCTTTGCTGCGCCCCAGTAAGCGGGTGCGAATAGAGGACAGCGAGGGCAGGGCGGTGAGTTGGGCGAAATTGGGCTGCAATTGGTCGATGGCGGGATACAAGGTGCGCAAGTTGCTGATGCAAAACGCATGTCCGTATTCGCCGCTGCGGCGGTGGCTGACCACGCCTAACACTTGCCCCGTGCGGCTGTAGAGCGGCGATCCGCTGTAGCCGCCTTCGAGGGTGGCAAAACTGTCGTCACGGATGGCAACATCCCAAAACGGATATTCGCGGTTGTTTGCGGTGAGGCGGTTCTTTTTGCCCAGATTGCCGTTCAAAGCGCGTTTGATATGCTGCCCCATGCGCGCATCAAACAAACTGTAGCCCGTGATTTGAATCTCGGCTTGTTCTTGCCCGAACATAAATTGATCCAACAAGGGTTTGTCCAGCAGACCTTCCACTTTGAGCAACGCCATATCTATGCTATCGCCCGCACCGCAGCAGACGACTTCAACGGACGCATCCAAGCCAGAGACTTTGAGCTTGTTATCGCCCTTGCCATTGATTTGTTCCAGCACATGCGCGCAAGTCAGCAAATAACTATGCCTATCATCCCGCGCCACGATAAACGCGCTGCCAAAATTCTTGTTTTGAGTAGGCTCAGTGCTGGTCAGCAAAACGACGGCATCTTCAACGGACATGATGATATTCCTGCGGGTGAATGGGGCGGGTGGATGATACAAGAAAATGACTTATAGCAGCATGTTGCCCTCACCCCAACCCCTCTCCCAAAGGGCGAGGGGCTTTGATGTACAATCCCTTCTCCCGCTGGGAGAAGGGCTGGGGATGAGGGTTACGCTTTGGGGGTAAGCTTCAATTTAATCGACAAACTGGCATTGGTTTTGCCTTTGGCGATGAAAAAATTTCCTTCGGCGGCGAAGCCTAGTCCTATATCGACCAAGACTTCACTCACGGACATGTCTTTATTGAGTTCGGCGAAGACATTGGCAATCGGTTTGCAGGCGGCGAGCAACAGCGGTTCTATCGCGCTGATGGTGCGGTCTATGTGTTCAATGCCGCCGCCTGAAATTTGGCGCAATTGGTCTTCTGGCACATCGACTTCCATCAAAATGCCGCCTTGAATTTCCACTAATTTGCTTGCCATGACGCGCTCCTATGTTGATTGATGAATTACCCCAGTTGCTGCCCATGTTCCCGCGTGGCGAAGAATTGGACTTTGGGCCAACGTTCTTGCGCTAAGCGTAAATTCACGCCTGTGTCCGCTAAGTACGCGTAGTTGCCGTCCACATCTTTGGCGAGGCGCGCGCTGTTGGCTTTGACGAATTCGTTGAGGTGGTTCGTGTCGGCACAGGTTACCCAGCGGGCGGTATGAATGCCTGCGCGTTCAAACACCGCATCCACGCCGTATTCGGCTTTGAGGCGATGTTCCACGACTTCAAATTGCAATTGTCCGACCGCGCCGATCAGTAAGGCGTTATCGACCAGCGGCGCGAACACTTGCACCGCGCCTTCTTCGCCCAATTGGCGCAAGCCTTTTTCCAATTGTTTGGCTTTCATCGGGTCGCGCAAGCGGGCTCGGCTGAAGAGTTCGGGGGCGAAGTAGGGAATACCTTTGAAGGTCAACAATTCACCTTCGGTCAGCACGTCGCCAATTTGCAATTGTCCGTGATTGTGAATCCCGATGATGTCGCCCGCAAAGGCTTCGTCTAAGCGCGAACGCTCGTTTGCCATAAAGGTAACCGCATTCGCCAGCTTCATATCTTTGCCTGTGCGGCGATGTTTGACCTTCATGCCAGAGGTATATTGCCCCGAACACACGCGTAAAAAAGCGATGCGGTCGCGGTGGTTTGGATCCATATTGGCTTGAATTTTAAACACAAATCCTGTGAAGGCGGGTTCAGTCGGTTCGACCATGCGCACATCGGTAGCGCGGGGTAGGGGAGCGGGAGCCCAATCCACCAAGGCGCGCAACACTTCACGCACGCCAAAGTTGTTCACACCTGAACCGAAAAATACGGGCGATTGCTGTCCCGCCAAAAACTGTGCTAAATCAAATGACGCGCCTGCACCCATGACCAGCTCGGTTTCTTCGCGCATGGTTTTCATTTCGCTGGGGCACTCTTGCGCCAACTGATCAATTTGTGCGCCGCGCAAGGTTTCCACCTCTTGTCCCGCTTTGGCTTCGCCAGGCAAAAAGCGCAACACTTCGTCGTTCAACAAGTGGTACACCCCTTGGAAACGTTTGCCCATGCCAATCGGCCACGTCACAGGCGCGCAATGGATTTTGAGGACAGATTCGATTTCGTCCAGCACTTCCAATGGCTCGCGCACTTCGCGGTCTAGTTTGTTGATAAAGGTAATGATGGGCGTGTTGCGCAAACGGCATACTTCCAGCAATTTAATGGTCTGCTCTTCCACGCCCTTGGCGGCATCGACCACCATCACCGCTGCATCCACCGCAGTCAACACGCGATAGGTATCTTCCGAAAAATCTTGATGACCTGGGGTGTCCAGCAAATTGATGACGCAATCGTCATAAGTGAACTGCATGACCGAGGACGCCACAGAAATGCCGCGCTGCTTCTCGATTTCCAGCCAGTCTGAAGTCGCGTGGCGACCGCTTTTGCGCGCCTTCACCGTTCCTGCCATCTGAATCGCACCGCCGAACAGCAGCAACTTCTCGGTCAAGGTGGTTTTACCCGCATCGGGGTGAGAAATAATCGCAAAGGTGCGACGGCGTTTGACTTCGCGTACCACGCCATCCGCGAAGGTCGTTGCGGTTTGTTCTAAATTTTCACTCATTTTTGTCTCTAAATCAGGCAATTAAACGCACAGCAGCCCTGTGCAAAGGGGGCGAATACTACCAGAAATGGGGGCGTACTGATATTGCCTTAGCGCAAGAGCTATCGGTAGTCGATAAGTTAAACAGCCGTCTTCGAAAAGTTCTAGACTGCAAAGAAAACTATGTAGTATTTTTTGACGTGGGAATTCGCTACACCTTGCAATAAGCTCGAGGTTGTACTTGATACTTGCATGTGCGCAGATTAAATCTGCATTTCCTTTTCATATTGTAGAAAATGGATTCGCCTTGCGTAGTGTCTACTGTAAAAAATCAAGTAATGACGTGGGTTGAGGATAAATTATGGCGTTTGTACGCGTGGGTTCGTGCCGATTTTTTGTTGGTAATGTGTAGATGAAAGTAATGATGAACAGTCAGCCCGCGATCATTGCCTACTATGATAAAGCTAGGCTATGTCGCGGCGGTACTTTATGCGTATCTGAGTGGCTGAAATTATAAACGACTGCGCGAGTTGTGGGTTAAACCACTACTCAATCAACGATACGTTTTAATCGTGTCATTCTTATTGCGCGAGGTGACGGCTTATTTACTAACTGCTTTTACTAAGCTTGGGTCAATCAAGTCGTCGATCACTTTATTCAAATCGGTCCCAGATTTCACCAAACCTTCTGCTAATAACAAAGGGGCTGCCGCACGCAAGGCGCTTTGATGTTCCTTGCCGATGCGTGGATTGGAAAAATCGGTGCGCTCAAGTTGTAATTGCGCTGAGTTCAGCGGTACATTGGACTCTTCGGATTGTAATTTGGCAGCTTCGGCAGGATGGGCAATGATCCATTTGCGTGCTTTTTCATAAGCCTTAATGACGCTACGAACATGTTGCGGATATTGCTTGGCAAATTGTTCGTTGACACACAGGAATCCCGTGCTAATAAAATTGATATTGCGATATAGCAACTTTGAACCCATCTGCAATTGGCTATCTGCCATATGCGGATCCAGACCTACCCAAGCATCTACCCGCCCTTGCTCCATCGCAATCCGCCCTTCTGCATGGGGAATATTTACAATTTCTACTTCAGTTCTTTTTACGCCAAATTGGCGCAAACTCTGCAATAGGAAGAAATAAGCATCCGTGCCTTTCGTGACGGCAATTTTTTTACCTCGCAAATCCTGCACCCGCTGAATCGTGCTATTTTTACTCACGACCAAAGCGACCCACTCAGGACGTGAAAACACATAAATGGCTTTAATAGCATGCCCTTCGGAACGCGAAACCAATGCTGAAAGCCCAGCTGCACTCCCAAAATTTGCACTGCCACTGCTCAAATAGTCTAATGCCCGATTACTGCCAGCACTGAACATCCACGCCACGCGAATGCCCGAAGATTTAAATTCTTCTTCTAACCAGCCAAAGTGCTTTAAGACTAAACTGCTGGGGGAATAATAAGCATAGTCCAGACGTATTTCCCGTGGCTCTTCTGCCAGTGCGGGGGCTGCAATCCATATCGCGACTAGCCATAAAATCCAATGTGATTTGAGTAAGTTAAGGTGTTTCAAGTGCTTCCTTTCGTTTGTTGAGGTCAAATTAATGTCATTATTTTGCAGCAGGTAAATTCAGCATTTTTGCCCCATTTTTCCTTGTCTCGGCTTCGCAAATCACGTTTTACAGCAGCCTGTTAGAACATACAAATGTCGAACTTGACTCAACGGACGAGAAATACAGTCAGCATAAGCTTAGTACGATGGGGTCGATTTCCACATAAAACTATGCTTAGATACCCTTGTTGATATGCTTAGATAGTATTGAAAATAGGTACCCTAGCGAGGGGTGACGGCGGGCGGAAGTCTAGCAAAGACGGGGATAAAGGACAAATTAAGTTGATTATGAGTGTGGCTATGCACCGAAATTCTCTGTGTCGATATGAGGGGGAATCATGATGGGTGCGCAACACTCAATCACAACCATTTATGAATAAGATTGTGATCGGGGGAGGGTTGTATGTAACTGAGGGGGTGAAGCTGCTTACTGATTTGTGAGAGGCGTGTCAATCAATAATTATATAAATCCAGCGGATATATCTGACGCGGTGCCGAGAAGCTAGGGTTGTTGGACGAACTCTTCTTGGCATCATCCGTAAAAACAGATTCGCAGTAGGAAAGCCTCATTCCAAATCGGCGGGTTGCTGTGCGAACCTGCCCTCCCCGCAATGACTCCCCCTCATGCGATAAAAAACAACTCTCCCTGTTAAATCAACACATCCAACCCGTTTCGCCCCAATAAATTCAACAGCCTTTGCGATGATCCACTGGGATGTTTGTCGCCGAATTCCCTTGTTTGACGGTGGATGGGTTGATGTTGAGTGTTCTTCACAAATTTCCGCCAGTGTGCCGTCTTCAACCGTAAAATCCAGCTCTGCATCGTCTCGGAACTACAAAGATGCGGCGATCTCGCATTAAGCAATTAACTCCTTGAAGAAAGCCTTGATCGCCAAAATTCTTTGTGCGACTTCACTGTATTTCAATTCAATTTTCAATTTATCCTGCCCCACCAATTTGTACTGGCGTTTGGTTTGGATCATTTTCAAAATCCGCATCGGGTCGATGGGTGGGTTGGGGATAAATTGGACTTGGATGGATTCGGTGGAAGCATCGACTTTGCTGATCCCCAGCGGTTTTGCCAAGATGCGCAAGCGGTGGCTGTCTAGTAAAGTGTTGGCAGCTTCGGGCAATAAGCCGAAGCGGTCGATGAGTTCTTGATGCAGTTCGTCAATGTCGTCCAAATTCGCGCCATTCGCCAAGCGTTTGTACAACATCAGCCGTTGGTGCGTGTCGCTGCAATAGTCATTCGGCAACAGGGCAGGGCAGTGCAAATTGATTTCGGTGGTCACCCCTAGCGGATGTTCCATGTCGGGTTCGCGCCCTAGGCGGAGTGATGACACTGCCGAGTTCAGCATATCGTTATACAGCGCGAAGCCGATTTCCTGCATTTCGCCGCTTTGCGATTCGCCCAACACTTCGCCCGCGCCGCGAATTTCCAAATCGTGCATGGCGAGGTAAAAACCGCTGCCGAGTTGTTCCATCGACTGAATCGCGTCTAGGCGTTTTTTGGCTTGCGCGGTCAGGGCTTCGGTTTCGACCAGTAAATAGGCATACGCCTGATGGTGCGACCGCCCGACCCGCCCGCGCAATTGGTGCAACTGCGCCAAGCCGAAGCGATCCGCCCGATTCATAATAATGGTGTTGGCGGTGGGAATGTCGATGCCCGTTTCGATGATGGTGGTGCAAAGCAAAATATTGAAGCGTTGTTGATAAAAATCGCGCATCACGCTTTCCAAATCGCGTTCGCCCATTTGCCCATGTGCTACGCGAATGCGCGCTTCGGGCAAGAGTTTTTCCAATTTTTCCAACACGTTAGGGATAGTTTCAACCTCATTGTGCAAGAAATACACCTGCCCGCCGCGCTTGAGTTCGCGCAACACCGCCTCGCGGATAATGCCGTTGCTGGTTTGGGTTACGAAAGTTTTAATGGATAAGCGACGTTGTGGCGCGGTGGCGATAATGGAGAAATCGCGCAGCCCTTCTAACGACATCGCCAAGGTGCGCGGAATCGGCGTGGCGGTCAGGGTCAAAATATGCACCGAGGCGCGCAACGCTTTGAGGCGTTCTTTCTGCTGCACGCCAAAACGGTGTTCTTCGTCGATAATCACCAAACCCAGATTATGGAACTTCACGTCTTTCTGGATCAGCTTGTGTGTGCCGATGATGATGTCCAGCTTGCCTTCTGCCATTTCTTTTAAGGATTGGGTTTGGTCTTTGGCAGAGCGGAAACGGGATAATTCGGCGATGCGGATCGGTAATTCGGCAAAACGGCTGGAGAAGTTTTGGAAATGTTGCTCGGCCAACAACGTGGTCGGCACCAGCACCGCAACTTGCTTGCCCGCCATCGCGGCGACAAATGCGGCGCGTAAGGCGACTTCGGTTTTGCCAAAGCCCACATCGCCGCAAATCAGCCTGTCCATAGGCTTGCCTGATTGCAAATCTTGAATCACGGCGGTAATTGCCGCCATCTGGTCGGGCGTTTCTTCAAAGCCGAATCCCGACGCAAAGGCTTCGTAATCATGTGCACTCAAGGTGCAGGCTTCGCCCTTGCGCAAGGCACGTTGGGCGTACAAATTCAACAATTCTGCCGCCGTATCGCGCACTTGCTGCATGGCGCGGCGTTTGCTCTTTTCCCACGCGCCGTTGCCCAATTTGTGTAGCGGCGCGCTTTCTGCCGCCCCGCCACTGTAGCGGCTGATGACGTGCAGTTGCGAGACAGGCACATACAATTTGTCGCCGCCCGCGTATGCCAGCACCAAAAATTCGCCTTCCCCTTCGCCTAAATCAAGGTTAATCAGCCCTTCATAGCGCGCAATACCGTGTTGCTCATGCACCACAGGATCGCCCACTTTCAGCTCGGACAAATCTCGCAATAAGCCTTCGACATTAGTTTTCTTACCCGCACGGCGCACACGACCGCGTGCTTGCGTGGCGTATAACTCGCTTTCGGTAACAATCGCCAAAGGTTCGTCGGACAGCACAAAACCTGCGTGCAACGTTGCCACGGACAACATCACCTTTTGCGAACTGGCTACAAAATCGGCGTAGTTCTCACACACCACGGGCTTGATGCCATATTCCTGCAAATAGCCCGACAAAATCTCGCGCCGCCCGATACTGTCCGCGAGGATCAAGGTGCGGCCGTTAAACATGTTTAGAAATTGGGAAAAGGCTTGCGTGGGGACTTCGGCACGACGATTGACGGCAATGTCAGGTAAGGCAGCGGTCTGGCACAACGTGGCATTTTGGGGCGTTTCGCCATTGGGCAAAATATCCACGCGTGCAAAGGCTTTGGCGGCGGCAAAAAACGCTTCGTTATTTAAAAATAAATCCTTGGGCGGCAACAAAGGACGTTGCGGATCGCCGCGCAGCAAGTTGTAGCGCGATTGCGTGTCGATGCCAAATTGACTAATCGCCGCATCCACATCGTGATGCAAACATAGCGTGGCGTGTTTGGGCAAATAATCAAACAAGGTCGCGGTTTGCTCAAAAAACAGCGGCAAATAATACTCAATCCCCGCAGGCGCGATGCCCTTGCTGATGCTTTTGTACAAATGCGAACGCGAAGGATCTCCTTCAAAACGTTCGCGAAAACTTTGCCGAAAGCGCGCTTGCCCCGCATCATCCAGCGGATATTCGCGGGCGGGTAACAGCCGAATTTCGGGCACGGGATACAAAGTGCGCTGGGTGTCCACATCAAAGGTCGCCAGTTTGTCGATCTCATCATCAAATAAATCAATGCGATACGGCAACACGCTGCCCATGGCGAACAAATCAATAATCCCGCCACGCACGCAAAATTCCCCTGGCGACAACACCTGTTGCACATGGCTATAGCCTGCAAAAATCAGTTGTTCGCGCAAGATGGCGATATTCAACTTCGCACCACGTTTCAAGAAAAACGTATAAGCCGCCAAGTATTCGGCGGGCGGCAGCGGATACAACGCGGTCGTCACAGGCACAACCAACACATCGCAAGACTGACTGCGCACATGATGCAAAGTCGATAGCCGCTCCGAAATCAAATCCTGATGCGGCGAAAAATGGTCATACGGCAAGGTTTCCCAATCGGGCAACAAATGTACCCGCAACTTAGGATTAAAAAACACAACTTCCTCCACCAACCGCTGCGCCTCCAACGCATTCGCCGCCACCACCACCAACGGCGCAGCTTTCCCCGCCAACTGCGCCAACGCCAACGCATCGGACGAACCAATCAACTGGGAATAACGCGGGCGAGAATGGGAAGAAGAAAACAGCATGGGATGTCAAACGGACGGTGGATGGGGTGGGGATTATAACGGAGAAACGTAGGGCGGATTCGCGTGGCAAATCACCGATTGCTGAATGGTGGATTGCCCTGCGGCGAATCCACCTTACGCGTTGGCTAGGGAGGCACTGATTTATTCGGTTTTGTTGTTTTTGCTAAAGCAAAAACGATTGATTATCAATGGACTGGATTCCGACCTTCGTCGGAATGACGAATAAATCAGTGCTTCCCTAGATAAATTTTGAATTGAGCATTGCTGATTTGACAGTATGATGGAAAAACATACAATGCACTGTATTACAATCATTACCGTATATGACCATGACGACCGCACTCAAAGAAGCCTCAACCCGCACGATCAATGTGCGCATCCCTGTGGGCGTGTATCAGCAACTTGAAGCGTTAGCCAAAGCGACGGCGCGCACCAAAAGTTTCGTGACGCTTGAAGCACTTTCTCGCTACCTCGAAACCCAAAGCTGGCAAGTGAAAGACATTGAGGCGGGGATAGTGGATGCAGAAAGTGGCGATTTTGCAACGGATACCCAAGTCAACGCGGTCTTCGCCAAATATGGCGCATAGCATTCGCTGGACGAATCGAGCACTTGGCAGGCTTGATGAGATTGCAGATTACATTGCCCAAGACAGCCCCGAACGCGCAAAAACGTTCGTCACCGAGCTACGCGATAGGATAAATGTTTTGCAGTCGCACCATCTCGGCACAGCAGGACGGGTGTTTGGTACGAAAGAACTGGTTCTGCACAAGCATTACATTGTCGTGTATCGCATCAAAAATGATGAAGTTCAGATACTCACCCTCCTGCACACCGCACAAAAATAACCTTCCCTCGTGTTGAAAAGCAATCCGCTTTTCGTAGGTACGACAAATTCGCACGCTTTTGATTTTTCCATGCACGGTCAAAACTTGTCACGCCAGCGTAGGGCGACAATAAGCGTAGCGCATTGCGCCGAATGGTTGATTGCAAACGAATCACATACGGGGCAATAACGATTGCGTTCTACGCAGACTACTTCCGCCACCGATCAACGACATCAGAAAAGGTAATGCTTCGCCACTGCTCTTGCCATTCTTTATGGACTTTCACGCTCTGAGAATGAGGCTCAGGATCGGGCAATGGCATCTTAATGACAGCAGGCAAAAGAACAGCGTCACCAACTACAACACACTCACCTGGGGATAGATTGGGTAGTATTTCGGTGATTGCGTTTGAGTTATCGGGAAATAAGCGGCGCACATAACTTTGATCCGCATCATTTGTAAGTCGTAGCGATAGAAAATTATTGCACTGCGCAAAAATAGTTTCGGATACTTCCGATGGTCTCTGACTAACAACCATCAGACTTAACCCGTACTTTCGCCCTTCTTTTGCGATTCGCTCTAACGACTTTCTTGATGCCCGATAAGCTACATCGTTGTGACGGGGAATATAGTTGTGCGCCTCTTCACAAACCAGCATAACAGGTACATCGTTTAATTCACCCACGGCATGGCGCAACTTCGAGTAATGAAAGCAGAAGTCAAAAATTAGTCTTGATACCAAGCTAACGGTGATGCTTAACACCTCGAATGGAATGCCACTTAAATCAACAATAGTGACATTCGACTTATTGAGGTATCCGAGAAACTGTTTCATCAATAATTCAAAATCCTCTGTCTTGAAAATAGTCCCGTCCTCTTTCGTCGCACTTAATATGAAGCGAAGCCGCTTGTCTGTGAGTTTGGTTTCAAGCCGTGATATAAACCTGTTGAATTCACCATGGAACGGTCCGTTAGTTGCTTTTGATGCAACTGCGGTGGAAGTTGGAACAAAAGTACATATTTTCTCGAAGTAATGATTCTTTCGCTCCGTCACTAAGCTTCCGTTTGATAACTTTGGTTTATCTTCGCCCTCCAAACGACCAATAACTTCCCGATTCATATTTTCTATATAGTTGTGAACCTCTTGTATCGAAAAATAAACTGGGGTGTCGTAGGTGACTTTAACGGATGGATTATGTTTTTCCTTGTTGAGGACTACTGCGTGTTTAAATTGACTGACCTGATTGTGTGAGTTTGCCTCATTGCTTTCTATAAACATGCTTTCGAGTTCTTCGGAATTCATCAGCCAATACGGCAGGCGAAGTGTGTCAATATCGAGCCTGTTTAGCGTGAAATCATGTTCTTTTTCGAGCGCGAAAGCGGCGGTATACTCGTCATGCACGTCAAAAATGACGATGTGTGAGTTATTTTGCTTTCCCTTGTTGACGTTCTGTCGGTTAGCAATGCCGACAACATCTTGCAAAATACGTGCAACTGTACATGACTTGCCTGAACCCGTTGAACCTACGATGGCAATGTGTTTACTAAAAAAACGATTTCCGTTTATTTTTAGGCAAATATCTTTGTTCATAGACAACTGCCCCAACGAAAAATCGTATTGCTTATCAGTCGCAAAAAGCATGTCTAATGTATTTTTATCGGCAACAAAAGCGTGTTCAGTTGGGACAGGCAAAAGTAAACTTCCCCTATCGAACTTGTCGTCGATGAGCGAGCCTATTGCTTGACACTCCACTTGAAATTGCCAAATCGGCTCTCCCTTCGCGTCTATGGACATCACACCCTTTATGTTTCGTATCGTGGCAATAGTGAAGTCATGGTTACCTTGCGCAATTTTTAAAAATCGCCCGACCTGCAAGCTCTCTTTGTGCATCTCAAACAAACCAAGTTTATCAATCACTACGATGATTGCTTCTGGCGCACAAGAAATTACTTGTCCAATTTTATTCGTACACATCACTCAGTCCTATCAGGTATTTAATTTCATCAAAAGAATCCGTGGCGAGTTCTTCGAGATTGACATCTGCAATATCTATCTCCCCACATCCGCCTGCTCCAAGCACGAAAAGGTCATCACTTTTTTGTTTATTCAGTACGGTTTTGTGAGCATTCCACGACAACAGACTAAGGTGGAACTCACGCTCTAAACCTTGCCGCATGGGGGTGCGAAAAAATCTGTTTTCATCGAAGTTGTCAGCGATGTAACCATGGTTGACTACGACCCTCTTTTGATAAAGCCGCTTTTCAATATCCTTGATCTGCTCATCAGGTGCATCAATGCAAAACACTGGAGTTTTTAAATGCGCTTGCTTATGGTGATATTTCTTAAGGTAGTCGTCGATGAACATAACGACTTGCTTCTCGAATTCTTGCAAATTATCAGCATGAAGAACGAAATACCTCAAGCGTGCATTTATTGCTAGGTTAGATTTTAGTTGTTTGCGACGTTCAGTAAGCAATTTCTTTCGCGATTTTAAGGAAAGTGTCCAGTGTGAAATCGCAGTCGTTTTTATTTTGCGTAGTTTCGACAGGAATTCTTTTTTTGTTATTTTTCTACTTTCAACATCGTGCTGAATGCTCAAGGTTGCGATTAGGTGAATCGCGTTTGGATATACCAACGTCTCAACTTCCACAGCACCAATACCCGTTTCTTTTAGCAGTGTACAAACTTCTTCAACGAGGGTGTCGAACTTTGGTCCGACATCCACCTTTAGTTTCTTCAGAAAAGCATCCAAATCAACAACATCTTTTAGTGCTGAAGTGTAGGTTTTAAAGTCCTTGTTAGTCGTCAAAAGCACACTTTGTAATTCTGTTTTGTCAACACTAATGGACTCCAAATCTGGAAAATGCGCGAACAGTACATAATCGACATTTGCATTCGGATGTGTATGAAAGTTCAACATCATTTGAAGCAACGGTTTATAGATTGCGCTTAGTGAATACGAATCATTGGATTCGTGATACTTGCATTGGATGGCTTTAACAGAATCCCCCGTCATCACTTCAACATCCTCGATAATACCCTCGACAGTTATGGTCGAATCATATGGAGCCTTAAGAAGTTCCACTAGAGTCTTGTTGAACTGATAAAGAAATCCCTGAATAGTGTAGTCAGCAGTGCGAGCCATAAGTTATTTATCCTATGATTAGATGTGATTGAGAAACCCGTAAGGCGGATTCGCCGCAAGGCAATCCACCTTTTTCTTGCCTTTCATTTGTTACAGCCAGTGCGTCGGATGCGCTGGCGAGACCTCAATAATCTTTGTCTATTCTCGTTGCAGTAGTGAGGGCAGATCACGCGCACCATATAACACACGCTCAATCAGCACACCCGATGCGGTTGGTGAAAAGAAAATAACATAGCGTTGATACGGGATGCTACGCAACGCTTGGGCTAATTCAGGTCTGGCAATGCCCAATTTTGGTTGCGTTGCTAACAAGGCGCATTGGGCGCGCAACGCACTGACAAAATCATGCGCTCGTTGCGGATTTTCTTTTGCAATATAACGCGTTATTTCCAACAAATCTTGGCGGGCAAACGCGCTAAACAGCAAGGGTGCGGCGGTATTCATTACATCCTCGCTGTTTGCTCAATCACAGCGGTTAATTCAGCAAAAATTTGCTCTGCTGGAATGGCGGGATTAGGGTCGTTGCGACCAGCGGCAATCGCTTCGCGTAATCTCGCCGTTTCAAGTTGCGCCATTTGCCGTACATAGAGGTCGGCGGGTATGAGATACGCAGCAGGTCGATTGTGGTTGAGTACTGCAACTGCTTCGCCACTGGCTTGCGCGATAATTGCGGTGGGATTGCGTTTCAGTTCGGTAATGCTCACCGAGCGGGTTGCCAATAATTGTTCCATCAGTCACTCCAAATAAAAAGCCAATTAAGATGCCGAATTATGGTCGCTTTATTTTCCTTGGTCAATCCGCTTTGATTGCATTTAGCGATTAAGTTTTCCACCCTCGCCACTTTTCCCACCAAATATACTCATGCAAAATCATTGCACTGAATGTAAATAATAGCTATTGTATAGCTATAATATTCCCATGGGAGTGCAAAATGGAAATCAGTACGATTGCTCAAGCCAAAAATCATTTGCCTAAGCTGATTCATGCCGCTGAAGCGGGTGAAGACATCCGTATTTCGCGGCATGGGAAATTGGTGGCGGTGTTAATTTCGGCTGAACGCTACCAACAACGCTTTGCAACAAATGTGGGCGTGTTTCAAGCCATGCAACAGTGGCGGGAAAATTTTGGCGATGTTGAGTTGAGCGATGCCGAAGTGGATAGCTGGCGAGACAGCTCCCCAGCGAGGGAAAACGCATGGGACTGAGTTATTTGCTGGACACCAATATCTTGTCCGAACCCACCAAATCGCAACCCAATCCGAATGTGCTCCGCCGCTTGCAACAATACAATGGGCAATATTGCACGGCAGTAGCCGTTTGGCATGAACTGCACTACGGCGTGCAGCGCATGGTGGATTCCAAACGAAAAACGGGGCTATTCGCCTACCTCAACGCGCTGGAGCAAGGTGGATTGGTGATTTTGCCTTACGAAAAAACAGCGGGTGAATGGCTGGCACAAGCGCGGGGTAAGCTCTCGCAACAAGGCATTGTCACCCCATACCCAGATGGTGAAATCGCTGCCATTGCGTTTACCCAACAACTTACCTTGGCTACGCGCAATGTGCAGGATTTTGTGATGTACGATGGGTTAAGGGTGGGAAATTGGTTTGAGGCGTGAGGGTGGGGCTTGCAATCAAACGATTGGAGGTGGTTTAAATCCATTCATCCTTCGACACGCTCAGGACGAACGGATTTAAACCGCCTCGACAAGCTATCAGGACGAACGGATTTAAACGGCCTTCGACACGCTCAGGACGAATGGATTTAAACCGCCTCGACAAGCTATCAGGACGAATGGAGTTAAAAGGTTCAGGACGAATGGATGGAATCAGCGTTTCCTTCGCTATACAACTTCCCCGACAGTAAGCTGGCGGATACGATCAGCAATGCGCCTATCCAATCTCGCCATTCCATGGCTTCGCCTGCCAAAAAATACGAGGCAGTGGCGGCTGCGACCAGTTCAAATAAAAACAATAGCATCGCACGATTGGCGGGAAGGTGGGTCACGCCGTATTGCACCGCAAAGCTGACGGCGAATAGGGTAATGCCTAATAAGAGTAGCACGCTGGCGATGCTAAGGTCGATGATTGCCCATTGCTGCGCCATGCCCCCTTGCCAGTACAACAAGGGCGCGGTCAGTAGTGCCGTGCCGATCCAGATGCTGTAGGCTTTGGCTTCGACGCTCAGATGCGCGGCGCGTAGTGAGACTACATTAGACAGTGCGAATCCCATGCCTGCTGACAATCCCAACCATTCGGATAAATTTTGGGGGAGCGGAAGTCCTTGTTGTGGCTGCCATAGCATGACGATTGCGCCGCTCAACGACAACGCCATGACTAGGTAGCCATAACGATTTAATTTTTCTTTTAAGATCCAATAGGAAAACAAGATGGTCCACAGCGGGGCGAGGTAAAACAACAGCAAAACGCGCATCACGTCGCCATGCAGCATTGCCAGTACATAGCCAAAGTTTGCCCAACCTGCACTCAGTACCAGCAAAGTTGACCACCAGCCCGCTCTTGGCATTTCACGCCAGACCTTGGGCAACCAAAATACGCCGAATACCATTGCCAACACATACGTAATCAGCGTCGCCAAGCTGCCCGATATGCCCAAGGATTGCAATTCACGGTAGGGATACCAGATCAGTCCCCATACCAGCGCACCACTTAATATGCCTGCAATGGGCAGCATTTGTTTTGATTTTTGCATGTTTTAACAGCCGAGAAAGGTGAAATGTGAAATGGGTGGGGGAAAAAAGTTTATGGATAAAACATGACGGCAATCATCCTTGCCATACACTTCCTTGATTGCCAGAGGGGTACATTTCACTTTTCACCTTTCACCATCCCTATATAATGCGCATTGATTTTTTGCTTAAATTTCCCACTATGAACCCCGATTTAAACCGACTTCAGCCTTATCCTTTTCAAAAACTCGCCGCGTTGTTTAATGGCGTGGTGCCGAATCCAGCTTATACACCGATACGCTTGTCGATAGGTGAACCAAAACATGCAACCCCTGCGTTTATCCGCGAGGCATTGATCGCAGGGTTGGATGGATTGGCGAATTATCCCACAACCGCAGGCAGTGACGCATTACGCAGTGCAATTGCCGAGTGGGTGGCGCGCCGTTATGACTTGCCCGCGCTAGATCCCAAAACCCAAGTGCTGCCCATCAATGGCAGTCGTGAAGCCTTGTTCGCCTTTGCGCAAACGGTGATTGAACGCACGACACCTGAAGCGGCGGTGATCTGCCCCAATCCGTTTTACCAAATTTACGAAGGTGCGGCGTTTTTGGCAGGTGCCACGCCTTATTTTTTGAATAATTTACCCGAAGACAATTACGCGCTAAATTTTGAACAACTGCCCAAATCCGTTTGGGCGCGCACCCAGTTAATTTACGTTTGTTCCCCTGGCAACCCTACAGGGCGGGTGATGCCGCTGTCGGAATGGCAAACTTTGTTTGAATTGTCGGATCGCTACGGCTTTGTCATTGCTTCGGACGAATGCTATTCAGAAATTTATTTTGACGAAAAACCGCTGGGCGGCTTGCAAGCGGCGCAGTTACTGGGTCGCACGGATTATAAAAATTTGCTGATGTTCTCCAGTCTGTCCAAACGCTCCAATGTGCCAGGGATGCGTTCTGGCTTCGTGGCGGGTGACGCGCATCTGGTTGAAAAGTTTGCGCTATATCGCACTTATCATGGCTCGGCGATGAATCCTGCCATTCAAGCTGCCAGTATCGCGGCGTGGAATGACGAAGCGCATGTTGAAGAAAACCGACGTTTGTACGCTGATAAATTTGCTCAAGTCGTCGAAATTTTAAAGCCCGTCCTCCCCGTAGAATTGCCCGACGCAGGCTTTTACCTATGGATCAAAACTCCGATTGCCGACACTGAATTTGCCCAACGCCTGTACCGCGACTACAACGTGACGGTATTACCAGGGAGCTACTTGGCACGTGAGTCGCAAGGCATCAATGCGGGCGAGCACTTTGTGCGCTTGGCGTTGGTGGCGAGCACAGATGAAACGGTGGAAGGCGCGAAACGGATTGCGGCATTTGTACGGGGACTCAGCGGCGCGTAGATACGATGGCTGGATCACTACGGTAGTGGCGACGAATTCGCATCGACAGAGCAAAAACCTCGCTTTCATTCCCGCATAGGCGGGTTCCCCTCTCCCCCACCCCTCTCCCGTAAACGGGCGAGGGGAGTTACGTCAAATCAGCATATAGATTGCTTCACCATCATCGCTTAGCGTGAAAAGCGAAACAAACCGTCGCACATTGCTTTATGTGAAACGCGAAAAGTGAAAAGTGAAACAAACCATCACACCTTTCACGTTTCACCTTTCACCAAGCTGCGAAGCAGCGCATCACCCTTCTTCCACAAAATACACCCCTCCAATCACCGTAAATTCCTCCTCTCCCTGCAACAAATTCGGCAGCAACGCGGGGTAGCAGAAAATTTTGCTTAAGGGGACTTGGGTGGTGAGAATATGGTCGCCGAATTCGTCGGCTCGCTCACGGTTGGCGGTGAAGGAATTGAGATTGTTGAATAGGACGATGCGGGATTTTTTGTCGGGCTGAGCGAGGGTTTCGTGTTCATCTAGACGGTTGGTGCCGCGATACAGCGTGAAATGGGTGCGTTGTGGGTATTGGCGGGCGAGTTCGTATTGACAATAGGTATAGAGCAAATCCAGTTGGGCTTCGAGTCCATTGGTGCCGTATAGCGCGGTGGCGCGCATTTCCAAAAAATGGCGATAGGTGTCGCCTGAAAAATCGCGGATAGGCGCGCCGTGGTAACGGGGCAATAGCCCAAAGCGCGATTCCACCCAACCCTTAAGTGCCGCGCCTTCGCGCCCATCTGAATCAAAACTCCAGCCTCGCAGCATACGTAAATAGTCGGCTTTGTTGCGTTTGTGTCGTGTACGGGCGGAATAGCCTGCTTGTTCGGGTTGGTCTAAATAAAATGCAGCGTTCAGGTGCAAGGTGAAGGCACGGGCGCGTTCACTGGGTTGCTCTATTAGATCGAGTAGTTGAAACAAGCCACGATGGAATTGGGCGACACCGTCTATAACGAGGGGAGCGGGGTGTTGTTGAAAGCGTAGGCTACCTAAAAAGACGGCGGGGAGGTTGCAACGGTTAATCGGCAATCGTGCCCAACGGGGCAATACAGGCAGTGAATTTGTCGCCAGTCCGACAATGTCCTCGGTGTTGTTGTGTGTTGAATCCGCCAATGGTTCGGAGGTGTAAATAATTTGTTGATTCATTTCAGATGGTTACTTATTTTTTAAAGCGTGGCACGCAGTTTGCGATGTATAGGGTGCGAGCGACAGTTTTTCAATCGCATCTTAAATTCTGAAACACTTAGGAGATTAACATGGCACTACGTCAATGCGCAATTTACGGGAAGGGCGGCATCGGTAAATCGACCACCACCCAAAATCTGGTAGCCGCTCTTGCGGAATCTGGCAAGAAAGTAATGATCGTTGGCTGCGATCCTAAAGCAGACTCAACACGTTTGATTTTGCATTCTAAAGCACAAAACTCCGTCATGGAATTGGCTGCTGAAGCGGGTAGCGTTGAAGATTTGGAATTGGAAGACGTTCTGTCCGTCGGTTACGGCGGTATCAAGTGCGTTGAATCTGGTGGTCCTGAGCCAGGCGTGGGTTGTGCTGGTCGTGGTGTGATTACTGCGATTAACTTCTTGGAAGAAGAAGGCGCATACGACGACGAACTCGACTTCGTATTCTATGACGTGTTGGGTGACGTGGTGTGTGGTGGTTTCGCGATGCCAATTCGTGAAAACAAAGCACAAGAAATCTACATCGTTTGCTCTGGCGAAATGATGGCGATGTACGCGGCTAACAACATCGCTAAGGGTATCGTGAAGTATGCGAATTCAGGTAGCGTGCGTTTGGCAGGTCTGATCTGCAACAGCCGTCAAACTGATCGTGAAGATGAACTTATCATTGCTTTGGCTGAAATGCTGGGTACACAAATGATTCACTTCATTCCACGTGCGAACTCAGTGCAACACGCTGAAATCCGTCGTATGACTGTGATCGAATACGATCCAACTAACAAGCAAGCTGATGAATATCGCGCTCTGGCGAACAAGATTGTGAATAACACTAAATTTGTTATTCCAACTCCTATCACCATGGACGAGCTGGAAGCATTGTTGATGGAATTCGGCATCATGGAAGTAGAAGACGAAAGCATCATCGGTAAGAAAGCTAGCGAACTGGCTGCGTAATAAGTGGTAGTTCGGGTAAGTCGCAAGGCATGCCCGACGATGCTGCAAATTAATGTTGGGTGATGCCTTGCAGGCTAACCCAACCTACATCGAAGCCTAGAGGACTCCACATATTGGTGGGTCATTAAAGGAGAATGAAATGTCTGCATTAACACGCGAAGAAACCGAAGCACTGATCCAAGAGGTGCTTGAGGTTTATCCAGAAAAAGCCAAGAAAGATCGCGCCAAACATTTGGCAGTCAACGATCAATCTATCGAACAATCCAAAAAATGTATCACCTCTAACCGTAAGTCCTTGCCTGGCGTGATGACCATTCGTGGTTGCGCTTATGCAGGTTCTAAAGGCGTGGTGTGGGGGCCGATCAAAGACATGATTCACATTTCCCACGGTCCTGTGGGTTGTGGTCAATACTCCCGCGCGGGTCGTCGTAATTATTACGTCGGTACGACAGGGGTCAATACATTCGGCACAATGAACTTCACTTCCGACTTTCAGGAAAAAGACATTGTGTTCGGCGGCGATAAAAAGCTTGCCAAACTGATCGGCGAAATCGAGCAACTGTTCCCGCTGAACAAAGGTATTTCGGTGCAATCCGAGTGCCCAATTGGGCTGATCGGTGATGACATCGAAGCGGTATCCAAGAAGGCGGCCGCAGAATTTAACAAGCCAGTCGTGCCTGTGCGCTGCGAAGGTTTCCGTGGGGTGTCACAATCACTGGGTCACCATATCGCCAATGACGCGATTCGCGATTGGGTATTGCCACGCCGTGAAGGCAAGGCATTTGAAGGTACACCTTATGATGTCGCTGTAATCGGCGATTACAACATCGGCGGTGACGCATGGTCTTCCCGTATTTTGTTGGAAGAAATGGGTCTGCGCGTGGTTGCGCAATGGTCAGGCGACGGCACGATTGCGGAAATGGAAAAGACACCTTACGTTAAGGTCAATCTGATCCACTGCTACCGTTCGATGAACTACATCGCACGTCACATGGAAGAAAAGTACAGCATTCCTTGGATGGAATACAACTTCTTCGGTCCTACTAAAGTGGCTGAATCCTTGCGTGCAATTGCTGCATTGTTCGACGACAAAATCAAAGAAGGTGCAGAACGCGTGATCGCGAAGTACCAACCTTTGATGCAAGCGGTGATCGACAAGTACAAACCACGTCTGGAAGGCAAACGCGTCATGTTGTACGTCGGCGGTTTACGTCCACGTCACGTGATCGGTGCTTATGAAGATTTGGGCATGGAAGTGGTGGGTACTGGGTATGAATTCGGTCATAACGACGATTACGACCGCACCATCAAAGACATGGGCAATGCGACGCTGATTTATGACGATGTGACAGGCTTTGAGTTTGAAGAGTTTGTGAAACGCGTCAAACCAGACTTGGTCGGTTCAGGCATTAAAGAAAAGTTCATCTTCCAAAAGATGGGCGTGCCTTTCCGCCAAATGCACTCCTGGGATTATTCTGGTCCTTACCACGGCTATGACGGCTTTGCCATCTTCGCCCGTGATATGGATATGACCTTGAACAACCCATGCTGGAGCAAGATCACTGCCCCATGGTTGAAGCAAGCAGAACCAGAAGCAGCAAAAAAAGCGGCGTAATTGTAGGGTAAACCTATGAAAAGGGCGGTGGTAACGCCGTCCATCCATCAATCTGTGCTGGCATCTGCATATGAGCAGTGCGGCTAAGGAGATAAAAATGCAACAAGCTGATGACATCAAACCTTGTTATCCACTCTTCCGTCAGGACGAATACAAGGAATCGCTGACCAATAAACAGGATAACTTTGAAGAACGCTTCGACGCGGCCAAAGTGCAAGATACCTTCACTTGGACAACCACGATGGAATATCGTGAATTGAACTTCAAACGTGAAGCTTTGACGGTCAATCCTGCGAAAGCCTGCCAACCTTTAGGTGCGGTGCTGTGCGCAATTGGCTTTGAAAAGACTATGCCTTACGTACACGGTTCACAAGGTTGCGTGGCTTACTTCCGTACTTACTTTAACCGTCACTTCCGTGAACCTATCTCTTGCGTGTCAGATTCCATGACTGAAGACGCAGCGGTTTTTGGTGGTCAAAAGAACATGATCGACGGCTTGGAAAATGCGAAAGCACTGTACAAACCAGACATGATTGCGGTGTCCACCACTTGTATGGCAGAAGTGATTGGTGATGATTTGAACGCCTTTATTCGTAATACGAAAAAAGCGGGCAATATCCCTGAAGACTACCCAGTACCGTTCGCGCATACCCCGTCTTTCGTGGGTTCGCACGTGACAGGTTGGGACAATATGTTTGAAGGCATCATTGGTTATTTCACACGCAATACCATGGAAGGCAAAGTGATCGGCTCAAACGGCAAGATCAATATCGTCCCAGGGTTTGAAACCTACCTCGGCAACTACCGCGTCATTCATCGCATGTTGGATGAAATGGGCGTAGCACACACCATGTTGTGCGATCCTACCGAAGTGCTGGATACGCCTGCGGATGGTCAATTCCGTATGTATGCGGGTGGTACCACACAAGATGAAGTGAAAGATGCGGCGAATGCAACGACCACTTTCTTGATGCAACCGATGCAACTGGAAAAAACCAAGAAATTTGTCGATCAAACTTGGAAACATGAAGTGCCTAAGTTGAACATTCCGATGGGCTTGGAATGGACTGACGAATGGTTGATGAAAGTGTCTGAAGTGACAGGCAAACCTATCCCTGCTTCTTTGGTGAAGGAACGTGGTCGCTTTGTGGACATGATGACCGACAGTCACACTTGGTTGCACGGTAAGAAAATCAGCTTGTACGGTGATCCTGACTTCACACTGGGTATGACCAAATTCTTGACTGAGTTAGGCATTGAACCATTACATGTGTTGTGCAACAACGGCAGCAAGAAGTGGACAAAAGCCATGCAAAAGATGCTGGATGAAACACCTTACGGCAAAAACACCCAGTTGTTTGCAGGTGCAGACTTGTGGCACTTCCGTTCGTTGGTATTGACTGAAAAGCCTGACTTCATGATCGGTAACTCTTACGCTAAGTTCATTCAACGCGATACTTTGCATAAAGGTAAAGAGTTTGAAGTGCCATTGATCCGTATCGGCTTCCCGATCTTTGACCGTCATCACCTCCACCGTGCCACAACATTAGGCTACGAAGGCGCGATGCAAATGTTGACCACACTGACTAACGCAGTGTTGGAAAAACTGGACGAAGATACACGCGGCATGGGAACCACCGACTACAACCACGATTTGGTGCGCTAGTTCAAGGCAGTGAAGGGTTAAGGGCGAAGGGGGGAGGGTAGGTCGCAAGCGAGCTTAACCTTCTCTCTCCCCTCTTCTCCCTTCTCAGCGACTAACAAGGAGCATCAAATGGCTAACATTATGGTTCAACGTGGTAGCAAGACTGACTACGTGTTTTATCTGCCCAAGCGAGATCTTGAGGACGACATCGTTTCGATGGAGTTCGACACCCCAGAAAAATGGGGCGGTGAGATTAAGTTGAATAACGGTGGCAGTTATTACATTGAACCTCAAGCTGCACCCGCAAAATTGCCGATTTCCCTACGTGCTAAACGTTTGGATGCGGCTGAATAACAAGTGAAAGATGAAATGTGACGGGTGAAACAAATCGTTGGTCGCTACACGTTTCACCGCTTTTTGTCGTGAAAAGTGAAGGGTGAAAAGTGAAACAAACCGTCGCATACCCACACCGTTTCACGTTTCACATTTCACGTTTAACGTTTCACATCAGACAAGGAGAATCATCATGGCAATGAAAATTAATGCAGATTTGTGCACTTCTTGTGGGGATTGCGAGCCTGAATGTCCAACGGCTTCAATCAGCACGAAAAAAGGCATCACCGTCATCAATGCAAGTGAATGTACCGAATGCGAAGGTGACTTCAGCAAACCACAATGTGTGAAAGTTTGCCCAATTAAGGGCTGTATTACACAAATTGCGTAATTGACGAGACGCACGAAGGGGAAGGGTTCGTAGTACGCAAACCATTCCTCTTTTCCTTTATCTCCTCATTTTTTAAAGGTAACGATCATGACTACCACCACTGTCATCACCAAAACAGCAGCCTTGCGCATCGCACAGGCTGCGCGCGTGCTTGCCGACGTGAATGCGGCTGCGTTTGCGGCGAAGTTAGGCGACCAACTTGGCTTGCCCATCACCGAAGAGAAACTGGCTAAGGTGACTGTGGCCGATGTCAAACTCATTCTTTCTGGCGAAGAAACGGTCGATCCCGACGTGGACAATGCCTCTATCAAGTTGGCTGTGCGCCATTTGTGGGGAGCGACTGACGAGGACGAAAGCCTGCCAACTGCGACCGCCTATACTGACGGTGATATGCCTGGTAGTTTGCGCGTTGCAGTTGCCTCCAATACAGAAGAAAATTTGGATGGTCATTTTGGCTCTTGCCCACGCTTTTTGATTTACCAAGTGGGGCGTGACGAGATCCGCCTGATTGAGGTGCGTTCCACCAGCCTCGCCGATGATGCCGAAGACAAAAATGTGGCACGCGCCAATCTCATCAAAGATTGTCAGATTGTCTACGTGCAATCTATCGGTGGACCTGCCGCTGCCAAAGCCGTGCGCGCCAACATTCATCCTGTGAAATCGCCCGAAGGTGGCAAAGTGCGCGTAACGCTGCAACGCTTGCAAGCCGTACTGGATGCGCCGCCGCCTTGGCTGGCTAAAATCTTGGGCGTGGAAGCGAAATCATTGCGTCAATTCGCTGATGCAGAAGAAGACTAAGCCATGATTACCCAAGAGACACTAGAGAAAATTGCCACTACAGCTTCATCTTTTGATGCGCTGGATGAAGCCGCTGTCGCCAGTTTGAGAGCCAGTTGGCAAGACTTGCGTTTTACCGTATGCAACGACGATGATATGCCCGCGCGTTTGCCACCTGTACTTCGCCGTGAGAAATTTAACCTCTATTTAGTCAATGGAAGCGAGCACTGCCTCAGTCTAACTGACGACCCCACCCAGGCCATTGGGGTCGTGCTGGCGGAAGTGGATGCGTAAAGTCGTACAAAGCGCGAGCAGTTAGCGTAGTCACCACTTCCGTTTATTCCTAAAGCAAGCTGATTTATCTCTCTGTTCGTGGTGAGCTGGTCGAATGACCGAACCACGAATAGAGAATTTGTCAATTCAATACGTTAAAGCCCAATGTCGTTTACTGGCTCAGGGCAAACGGCTTTTCGGTGTTTTCCCATATCTCTGTTTGATCGAACACAGACTACACACAAGTAGAATCCTTGCACGCCACGCCTTGGTTTGTGGCACACTTGCGCCTCTGTTTTTACTTCATGTTGATTCCCTTGCAACCTTACGAACTCTTTATTGGATTGCGTTACACGCGCGCAAAGCGGCGCAATCATTTCATTTCTTTTATTTCCTTGATTTCAATGTTGGGCATGGCGTTGGGCGTGATGGCACTGATCGTGGTGCTGTCGGTGATGAACGGCTTTCAGAAGGAAGTCCGTGCGCGCATGTTGGGCGCATCGCCGCATCTGGAAGTGGTGGCGGACGGTGGGCGCATGGCTGACTGGTCTGCGGTGTTGGACGTTGTGCAGAAAAATCCACAAGTGTCTGCGGTAGCACCTTACGTCAATGGGCAAGGCATGTTGTCGTTTGGGCAAAGTGTACAAGGCGTGATGGTGCGCGGAATTTTGCCTGAACGTGAAGCAGAGCTGACTGATTTGGCGCAAAAAATGAAGTCAGGAAAATTGAGCGATTTACGGGCGGGCGAGTTTGGCATTGTATTGGGCGTGGATTTAGCGCGGGCATTGGGCGTGCAGCTAGGGCAAAAAGTGATGCTCATTTCGCCGCAAGGTTCGATTACCCCTGCGGGCATGGTGCCGCGCCTCAAGCAATTTCGCGTGATCGGCTTGTTTGAAATTGGCATGGCTCCCTATGACAACAGTCTCGCGCTGATTCAAATGAATGATGCGCAAAAGCTGTTTCAACTCGGCGATAGTGTGACGGGAATAGCCGCAAAATTGCGCATGATAGATGACGCACCCAAGGTAGCGAACGAGCTGCAACGCCAATTGCCGCCGAGTTTGTATGCCAATGACTGGACCCATCAAAACAGCAATTATTTCAGCGCGGTGCAGATGGAAAAGAAAATGATGTTTATCATTTTGTCACTAATCGTGGCGGTTGCCGCGTTTAACATCGTGTCCACTTTGGTCATGGCCGTCACCGATAAACAAGCGGACATTGCGATTTTGCGTACTTTGGGTGCATCGCCGCGCAGCATTATGAAAATTTTTATGGTACAAGGCGTGGTGATTGGCATCGTCGGTACGATGTTGGGCTGTGTCAGCGGGATTGTATTGGCGTTGAATCTAGATGTGGTGGTGCCGTTTATCGAACACTTATTCCATGTGCAATTTTTGTCTAAAGAAGTGTATTTCATCACCGAATTACCGTCTGATTTACATGTCGATGAAGTCATTCTGATCGCGGCGATTTCTTTTGTGATTAGCATTTTGGCGACCATTTACCCCAGTTGGCGCGCCTCTCATACCCAACCTGCCGAGGCTTTACGTTATGAATAATGCCGTGCTTTCCTGTCGTGATTTATGCAAAACCTTTTTGCTGGGCAAGGAGGAAGTGCCTGTATTGAAACACGTCAATTTAACCGTGGCACGTGGTGAACGCATCGCCATTGTCGGCGCATCAGGGTCGGGCAAAAGCACCTTGTTGCATTTATTGGGCGGCTTAGATGTGGCGAGCAGTGGCACGGTGGAAATTTTGGGTCAAGACGTGCAAAGCTTGTCCGAAACCCAGCGAGGCGTATTGCGTAATCGCAACTTAGGCTTCGTCTATCAGTTTCATCACCTATTGCCCGAATTCACTGCGCTGGAAAATGTCGCCATGCCCTTGTTGATACGCGGCATGAAACGCGCCGAAGCAGAACCGATTGCCGCCGCGATGCTGGAAAAAGTGGGATTAGCGCAACGCGTACAACACTTGCCAGCGGAGTTATCAGGTGGTGAACGGCAACGCACTGCCGTGGCACGGGCTTTGGTGACGCAGCCCGCGTGTGTGTTGGCGGATGAACCGACAGGTAATTTAGATCGCAACAGCGCGATGGCGTTATTTGATCTCATGCAAGATTTGAATGAACAACTGCAAACCAGCTTTATTGTTGTGACACATGACCTCGAATTGGCACAACGTATGCAGCGCACCATGCGGCTGGTGGATGGCGTGTTACAAGCGGGGTAGATGAGCATGAATACTCACTTTTTTAAGAACGTGCGAATGAATTCGCACGTACATGGGCTGGCTTTGTTGTTGTGCCTCGGCATCGCTCATGCTGAACCCTTACGCGACACCCAAGGCGAACCCTGCCCCGACCATCTCCCCAGTCGCGCCTTAAACTTAGTCGATGTGGTGAATGGTGCGTTGTGCCATAACCCGCAAACGCGCACGGGCTGGGCGAATGCGCAAGTGCAAGCCGCGCAAGTCGGCGTGTTGCAAGCGCCTTACTACCCCACCGTCGCGGGCACCGCAGCCTTTAATCGCAACTTCCCCGCCAATACTCCCGCCGTGAATCAACGCAGCGCGGGCTTAACTTTGTCGTATTTGTTGTACGACTTTGGCGCACGTTCGGCGAATTTGGAAAACGCGCAACAACTGCTCATCGCCTTGCAAGCCACGGAAAACAGCGTGGTGCAAGCCGTATTTTTAAGTGCGGTGCAGGCGTTTTATCAAACTCAAGCCAGTCGAGCAGCACTTGCCGCCGCTGAAGTGTCGGAACGTGCGGCACAAACCAGTTTTTTAGCTGCACAAGCGCGTTATGTGGCGGGGACGGCGACACCTGCGGATAAGCTGTCCGCGCAAACGGCTTGGTCGCAAGCGACGTTGAACGTGATTACGGCAAAAGGCAACTATCAAAACGCTCGCGGCAATTTGGCTGCCGCCTTGGGACAAGATGCCAGCGTGAAGTTGCAATTGGTTGAAACCGATAATCCGCTTCTCGACGCGGGAAAGTCGCCCGAAGCCACGCATCTTTTTGAACACGATGTTAGCGCGCTGATTGAACAAGCACGCAAAAATCGCCCCGATTTACAAGCTGCCGCAGCGCAACTTAAAGCAGCCGATGCCAGTGTAGATGCCGCTCGTGCCGCGACTATGCCGACGATTTCTGTGACTGCCAACGACAGCTTTCAAAGTGTCGGCGGTGCGCCCTTCGCCCAAACGGCTGGGATAGGCGTGAGTTTAAGCGTGCCGATTTTCTCTGGCTTCGCACCGACTTACCGCATCCGCGCCGCCGAAGCGACCGCCGAAAGCAAAAAATCCCAGATGCAACAATTGCATTTGCAAGTAGCACTCGACGTGTGGACGGCATATCAAAACTTGCTGACCACCACGCAAACACTACGCGCCACGCAAGATTTGTTGCAAAGTGCGACCCAATCCGAAAACGTGGCGACGGGACGGTACAAAGCGGGCATGGGCATTATGTTGGACGTGCTCAACGCCCAAACCGCCTTAGCCAGTGCGCGCCAACAATTTATTCAAGCGCATTTCAACTGGAACATCGGACGCGCCGCCTTGGCGCAAGCGGTGGGCGTGTTGGATGCGCCGTTGCTCACGACATTGACTCAAACACCATGAATACCTTAAAAAAAATCGCTTTAGCAAGTGCCTTAGCACTGACCGCCGCTGCCTATCCCGTGTATCAATACGCCAAAAAACCTACCGCCGATCAACAGTATCGGCTGCAAGCGGTGGAAAGAGGCGAGCTTAAACAAACGGTGTCGGCGAATGGAACGATCAATCCCGTTTCGCTGATTAGCATCGGTACGCAAGTGTCGGGTACGGTGAAGAAGTTGTATGTGGATTTCAACAGCAAAGTCGAAAAAGGACAGGTTTTATTGGAATTGGATGATGCGTTGCTGTCCGCGCAGTTGAAACAAAGTAGCGCGAACGTGCTGAATGCCACGGCGAGTTTGGAATTGGCAACCGCCAACGAAGCCCGCACGCGGGGCTTGTTTGCACAAGAGTATGTGTCGAAATTGGAGTTAGATACAGCGGTGCAAGCCCGCAAATCTGCCGCAGCACAGTTGCAACTGAATATGGCCGTGGTCGAAAAGGATCGTGCTAACTTGGCGTATTCGGTCATTCGCTCACCCGTCGCGGGCGTGGTAATCGACCGCACCGTCGATGTCGGGCAAACGGTCGCCGCTAGTTTGCAAACTCCCACTTTGTTCAAAATCGCTCAAGATTTGTCCAAAATGCAGATTGACGCGCTGTTTGCTGAAGCGGACATCGGCAACATTCGCGTCGGGCAGAAAGTGCGCTTTAGTGTGGATGCCTTTGCAGGGCGCAATTTTATGGGCGAAGTGCGGCAAATCCGTATGAATCCAACTTCGTTGCAAAACGTCGTCACCTACGATGTAGTCATTAACGTCGATAACCCTGAACAAATTTTGATGCCAGGCATGACCGCATACGTCGGCATCGCCGTGGCGCAACGCAAAGACGTGCTGATGGTGCCGAATGCCGCGCTGCGCTTCAAACCTACTAATGGCGGTGATAAACCCAATGCGGCTAAGCCTGCCGAAAAATCAGGTGAAAAACCAGCGGGAGAACGCGGCGGGCGCGGCGATGCTGGCGGAAAATCCAAGCAAGATGCCTTTACAGGTCGAGTATATGTATTGGAAAAAGGCAAACTTAAGCCTGTAAGCATCACACTGGGTATTACAGATAATCGCAATACCGAAGTGGTGAGCGGCGACCTGAAAGCAGGCGATCAAATTGTATTGAGTGAAATGCAAAGCAATGCCGTAGGTCAAGGTAAAGCACCGCCTAGGATGTTCTAATGTCAAATAGCGTCATTCACATTCAAAACCTAAGCAAAGCCTACACCACGGTGGCAGGGGACTTTCCTGTCCTCAAGGAAGTCAATCTGCGCATCGACGCGGGTGAGTTTGTGGCGATTATGGGGCCGTCTGGGTCGGGGAAATCCACCTTGATGAACATTCTGGGCTGTTTGGATAAACCCACGGGCGGGGATTATGTATTGGATGGTCGCAGCGTAGCGGCAATGAATCGCGATGAGTTGGCACGTTTACGTAATCACACCATCGGCTTTGTTTTTCAAGGTTTCAACCTCTTGCCGCGCATGTCTTTATTGGACAATGTCGCCTTGCCACTGATTTATGCGGGCATGAAACATCGTGCGGAACGCCATGTGCGCGCGCATGAATTATTGGCAAAAGTCGGACTGGAAAGCAAAGCACACTCGCTACCCAGCCAAATTTCAGGAGGACAACAACAGCGCGTGGCGATTGCTCGTTCTTTGGTCAACCGCCCGCGTTTGTTGTTAGCCGATGAACCGACGGGCAATTTGGATAGCCACACCAGCGAGGAAATCATGGCGTTATTCGGCGAGCTCAACCGCGAAGGCATCACCATTGTGCTTGTCACGCACGAACTCGACATCGCCGATCACGCCAAACGTCAAGTGCGCTTTTTCGACGGGCGCATCGTCAGTGATTTATCCACGCACGAACATCGGGAGCAACATAGATGATCTTAGTCATGTTAGGTGAAGCATGGCGCGCCATGAATGCCAATCGCTTACGCACTTTGTTGACTATGTTGGGTATGGTCATCGGCGTGGGCGCGGTGGTGTTGATGATGGCGGTGGGGCAGGGTGCGCAATACGCCGTGAATCAAACCATCAGCGCGATGGGCAGCAATTTGTTTGTGTTGGTGTCGGGCAGTACCACAGCAGGCGGCGTGCGCTCTGGCAGCGGCAGCATTCCTACCCTAACGGTGAGTGATGCCGATGCGCTGATGGAATTAGCGGGCGTGCAGGTCGCGGCTCCCATTCATCCTGGTAGCGCACAAGTCATGTATGGCCCGAATAATTGGAGTACTTCTGTCATTGGCACCACGCCTGCGTATTTGGAAGCCCGTAGCTGGTCTGTGGTGTCTGGCTTGCCCTTTACGGATTCCGACGTGCGCTCAGCAACGCGCGTGGTGTTGCTTGGTAAGGCGGTGGCGCAAAACCTATTTGGTGACGAAGATCCCGTTGGCAAAACCGTGCGCATCAAACAAAGTCCTTTTATGGTATTGGGTGTATTGGCAAGCAAAGGGCAAAGTTTGGATGGGCGCGATCAGGATGACACCATGATTATTCCGCTGACCACCGCGCAACGTAAGGTATTTGGCAACGCCTTCCCAGGCGCAGTGCGTATGGTCATGGTGCAAAGTACCACAGCCGAAATGATGCCCGTGCTGGAAAAAACCATCACCGCCTTGCTGCGCCAACGTCACCGTATCCGCGACGATATGGACAATGATTTCTCGCTGCGCAATCTCACTGCCGCTGCCGATTCTGCCGCCGAAACCACACGCGTCATGTCCATGTTGTTAGGCGCGATTGCCTCCGTTTCGCTGTTGGTCGGCGGTATCGGGATTATGAATATCATGCTGGTGTCGGTCACCGAACGCACCCGCGAAATTGGCATCCGCATGGCAATCGGCGCACGCGAACGCGATATTCTCATGCAGTTTTTGCTGGAAGCCATGATGATTTCCCTAGCGGGTTGTGTCATTGGGCTGCTGGTTGGGATCGGCGGTGCGTTATTGGTCAATGCCCTGACCGATACCGCCGTGATTATTTCCGCCAATTCTGCCGTGGTGGCATTCAGCGTGGCGGCGACGGTCGGCATTTTCTTCGGCTTTTACCCTGCTAAAAAAGCCGCGCAACTTGATCCGATAGAAGCCTTGCGTTATCAATAGCTCCCCAAATAGACAGCACGCGCTTTTATCATTTATTCATAACACGAAGATCGTATCTCACGACTAAAAATCGTCTTTAAGTTGACGCAATTTGACAGTTTGCTAATTGAATATACTGGTTAAATGCAACTTTCTATTAGAAATCAGTATATTATGCTTATGGCTCGACTATTGCTTGATCTAGAGACCCTGTTTTATTTTGTGCTATTTTACCAAGATTGTCGTACAGGGTTGTTTGTTAAGGTTGGGAGAAAAAATCATGTGCGAAGATACAGAAGAGCCTATAGATGAGCCAGTTCCTTTTAAGATATTCAATGGTTTTCGTCTGATTGATGTGCATTTGCAAGATCGTAAAGCCATAGAAAGTTATGTTCAGGGCAATGCCAGCAGCGCAGAGGTTAGAGACAACGTTTGCTATCAAGATTGCCTATTTAGCGACTGGTTTCATGGTGCAGAAGAAAAAGTCCCTGAGGATCTGCCGTTATTTGATCGACTGTGCAAAAACTGTGATGAATTTTATGAAACAGTGATGCAAGCTGCGCTGCTTAAAAAAATGGGTGACGAAACCTCTGCCAAGGCGATATTAGGTGAGGATTCTCGATACGCGAAGTCATCGGCGCATTTTCAAGAGAGTGTTTTGTCATTACATGACAAGTTGCATCAACAATATCGTCAAGTGGAATCGGACGCGGATGCGTTAAGTTTACAGCCTAATTTTCAGACTTTATCGTAAAAACAATTGTAAATTTTCTGTTTGCCACTATAATGCGCGCCTTCACAGGCGGTTAGCTCAGTTGGCTAGAGCACTTGGTCGACATCCAAGGGGTCGTTGGTTCGAATCCAATACCGCCTACCAAATATCTCAAAGAGTTAAGCATAAATTGTTTAACTCTTTTTGCTTTTCTGTGGTCAAAAACGTACCAACTTCGGCAAGTTTCCCGTGCCGCTCCTATTTCGGTCATAAACCCTCGCTCCACCGCAAACCATCCTGTGCTTTTTCCTGCCCACGCTCCTGCTCTTGGAATAAGCATGAAGGTGATGCGAAGGCGAAATCAGCCGCTCGGATTATGCAGCTCATCACAGGCTTTCGCATTACAATCGCACGCTAGATTCACGCGGCTATATTTTTGAAACCTTCCGCTACGGCGAACAATAAAAAGACAACACATGGCAATCAAGAAATCCGAACTCTATAGCTCACTCTGGGAAGGGTGCAATCAACTCCGTGGGGGCATGGATGCCAGCCAGTACAAGGACTACGTGCTGGTGCTGTTATTCGTCAAATATGTGTCGGACAAATACGCAGGGCAACCTGATGCGCTGATTGACGTGCCAGAAGGCGGCGGCTTTGCCGATATGCTCAAGCTCAAGGGCGATAAGGAAATCGGCGACAAGATCAACAAAATTATCGCCAAACTCGCCGAAGCCAACGACTTAAAAGGTGTGATTGACGTAGCGGATTTTAACGATGCCGACAAGTTGGGTAAGGGTAAGGACATGCAAGACCGCCTGTCCAATTTGGTCAGTATCTTCGATGCGACAGGACTGAATTTCAGCGGCAATCGCGCCGAAGGTGATGATATTCTGGGCGATGCCTACGAATACCTCATGCGCCACTTTGCCACAGAATCGGGCAAAAGTAAGGGGCAATTCTATACCCCAGCGGAAGTCTCTCGTGTGATGGCAAAAGTTATCGGCATCAGTGCCAACCACAGCCCAAGCCAAACCATTTATGACCCGACTTGCGGTTCTGGTTCGTTGTTGTTGAAGGCGGCGGACGAAACGCAAATCGGCATCACCATCTACGGGCAAGAAATGGACAACGCCACTGCCGCGTTAGCCAAGATGAACATGATTCTGCACAACAACCCATCGGCAGAAATTTGGCAGGACAACACCCTGTCCAGTCCCCATTTCAAGGGAAAAGAGGGTGGTCTTAAACTGCATGATTTCGTGGTTGCCAACCCCCCATTTTCCACCAAGGCGTGGAGCAATGGCCTAGACCTCGTGAATGACCCTTATGACCGCTTTGCCGATGGCATTCCGCCTGCCAAAAATGGCGATTACGCCTTTTTGCTGCACATCATCCGTTCGCTGAAAAGCACGGGCAAAGGCGCGGTGATTCTGCCGCACGGCGTGTTATTCCGTGGCAATGCCGAAGGGGGCATACGCCGCAATATTCTCCGCAAGGGATACATCAAGGGCATTATCGGATTGCCTGCTAATTTGTTTTTCGGCACGGGCATTCCCGCCTGCATCATTGTATTGGATAAAGAAAATGCGGCAGGGCGTAGCGGTTTGTTTATGATGGATGGAAGCCGTGGCTACGTTAAAGACGGCAACAAAAACCGCTTGCGCCATCAAGACATCCACAAAATTGTCGATGTGTTCAACAACCAATTAGAAACGCCCAAATATGCGCGCATGGTCAGCATGGCGGAAATCGAAGCCAACGACTACAACCTGAACATCCCGCGCTACATTGACAGTTCCGAAGCGGAAGACTTGCAAGACATCGCCGCGCATTTGCAAGGCGGCATCCCCAATGCCGATGTTGAAAGTCTGTCCGCTTATTGGCAAGTATTCCCCACCCTGCAAACACAACTCTTCTCCCCTCGCTTCCCTCACCCCAACCCTCTCCCAACGGGAGAGGGCGTTATCCCGAAACAGGGAGAGCGGGCTGCGGGCTACAGCCAGATGAAAGTTGCGGCTGCCGAAGTGAAATCCACCATTTTTGCCCACCCTGAATTCGTCGCCTACACCCAATCCGTTGCCAACCTGTTCCAACGCTGGCGTGCAAACAACACCGCCCGTTTAACAGCCATCGACCAAAACACTCACCCTAAACAACTGATCGAAATCCTGTCTGAAGACTTGCTGCACACCTTCGACACCGTCAAACTCATCGACCAATACGACGTGTATCAGCATCTAATGAGCTACTGGTCAGACACCATGCAGGACGATGCCTATCTAATCACGGCGGACGGCTGGCAAGCGGGCAACGATAAATACAACGGATTGATACCGCCATCGCTCATCATCGCCCGCTACTTTGCCGCCGAGCGCGATGCCATCGTAGAACTGGAAGCCGTGCGCGATGCTATTACGCGTTCGATGGAAGAACTGGACGAAGAGCATGGCGGTGAAGATGGGCTGTTAGCCGAAGCCAAAAACGACAAAGGCAAACTCACCAAAATTAGCATCGGCGCACGCCTCAAGGAAATTAAATCCGTTCGTGCTGAGCCTGTCGAAGCACAAGAGCAAGCGTTGCTCAACGCCTACCTCGCCCTCATCGAACAAGAATCCATCGCCACCAAAAAGGTAAAAATCGCACAGGCACTGCTCAATGCCAAGGTTGCGGCGCAATATGCCAAACTCAGCATGGATGAGATCAAAACCCTCGTGGTGGATGATAAGTGGCTCACCACATTGGCAGCGGATGTGCAAACTGAGTTAGATCGTGTATCCCAAGCCTTAACAGGGCGCATCAAGCAACTTGCCGAACGCTACGCCGAACCGTTGCCGCAATTGGCTGCTGACGTGGCAATACTCAATGCCAAGGTAGAAGCGCACCTCAAACAGATGGGCTTCCAACTATGACGACCCTCCAACCCTTGCCACTCACGCAGGACATCGAAACCCGTGCGGTGTTGAAAAAGCTCGCCCGTGCGCATCAAGCCTTGGCTGAGTTGAAAGGCGTGGTTGCCAGCATCCCCAACCAGAGCATCCTCATCAGCACGCTTTCTTTGCAGGAAGCTAAAGACAGTTCCGCGATTGAAAATATCATCACCACCCATGACGACCTGTACCGCAGCGACAGTGCCACGCGGCAGTTTGTCACCGTGGCGGCGAAAGAGGTGCATAACTATGCCACCGCCTTGCGCAATGGTTTTGAGCAGGTCAAGCGCACGGGGCTGCTGACCAATAACGACATTTTGGAAATCCAAGCCAGCATTGAGGAGAGCCGTGCAGGTTTTCGCAAATTGCCAGGCACTGCGCTGAAAAACGACCTCACGGGCGCAACGGTGTACATGCCGCCGCAACATCCCGATGAAATCATCGCCTTGATGACCAATCTGGAACGCTTTATCAATGAAGACGCGCTATGTGACTGGGACGTGCTCACCAAAATGGCGGTGATCCATCACCAGTTTGAAAGCATTCATCCCTTTTATGACGGCAACGGCAGAACGGGGCGCATTATCAACATTCTGTATTTGGTGCAGCATGACTTGCTGGGCAGTCCTGTGCTTTACTTGAGTCGCTACATCAACCAGCACAAAGCCGATTACTACCGCCTGCTGCAAACCACCCGCGACACGGGCAATTGGGAAGACTGGCTGATTTATATGCTGGACAGCGTGGAGCAAACCTCACGCCAGACCACGACCTTGATTACCCGTATCGTGGCACTGATGCAGCAATACAAAGACATCCTGCGCACGGAACTTCCCAAAATTTACAGCCAAGACCTGCTCAACAACCTGTTCCGTCATCCTTATACCAAGATTGATTTTGTGATGGACGAGTTGCAGGTGCATCGCAATACCGCCACCAAATATCTTGATGAATTGGTGCGCATTGGGCTGCTCTCCCGTCATAAACTCGGCAAAGAAAACTACTACCTAAACGACGCGCTGTATGAATTACTGCAAAACGTGAGTGCAAAAAATGGGGTATCACCATGAGATCAAACAGATTGCACCTGCACACATACACACGAAATCGCGATTTCTTGTCCATATCGCCAGTATCATGCACAAGAAAAGTTAATTTTGTGTGCACGTTCATCCCCTCATGCACACGAAACAGCGGTTTTGTGGATACGTTGGAAAACAATGGACAGTTGATAATGGGGAGTGGAAAGTGAAAAACCGCGACGACGCTCAACTTTCAGCTGTCAATTTTCAATTGAAAAACGGCTACAAACAAACCGAGGTGGGGGTGATTCCTGAGGATTGGCGAGTTGAAACGCTTGGTTCTCTTGTTCAAATTACAAGTGGGGAAAGTCCCTCACTCTTTCGGTTTGAAACAAGTGGAATACCTTACTTCAAAGTCGATCAGTTAAACAACGACAGCAAATTCCTTTCGTCAACGCCCTATTTTTTTCGGCAAGGAAAAACAGTCCCAAGTGGAAGTGTGATTTTTCCGAAGAGGGGTGCATCAATACTTTTGAACAAAGTCCGCATTCTCCAAAGCGATTCGTACATGGATACGAATTTGATGACACTTACTCCAGCAGTGTCGCTCGACAGTGAATATCTTTATTATTCCCTGATTCATATTGGACTTTGGAAATTCGCGGATACAACATCAATCCCTCAGATTAACAATAAGCACGTTTTACCGCTGACTATCTCATTTCCCGATTTTTCCGAACAACGTGCCATCGCGACCGCGCTATCCGATGTGGATGCGTTGCTGGCGGCGCAGGACAAGCTCATCGCCAAAAAGCGCGACCTCAAGCAAGCTACTATGCAGCAGCTCCTCACAGGCAAACAAAGACTGCGAAAGACAGGGGAGAATGGCGAGTGGATAGTGGATAGCGCAGGCAATCCCGTGTTTTTTAGCGGGGAGTGGGAGGTGAAAACGCTTGGCGATTTATTTACCTTTAGCGGCGGTTATTCAGCTTCACGCGACCAACTATCCGTCGAAGGTCACTGTTACCTGCATTACGGCGATATTCATGGCTCGTCAAAAACGTCTATTGATACAGAAGCTGACTATCAAGACATCCCCAAGCTCGACATCCCGCTGAAGCAGGTTTCAACTAAGTCTTTGCTCAAGGACGGCGATGTCGTGTTCGTTGATGCGTCCGAAGATGACGAAGGAACGAGTAAGCATGTCGTGGTGGTGAATAGAAACAACCTGCCGTTTATTTCTGGCTTACACACAATAGTTGCCAAGAGCAAGACAGACGAACTCACTCACGAGTATCGACACTACTGTTTTCAAACAGCAGCGATTCGTCAGCAATTTCTTTTCTACGCGGTGGGCACAAAGGTTTCAGGTATCAGCAAGACCAACATTCCGAAGTTGACGCTGCCCGTGCCTTCTATCCCAGAACAAACCGCCATCGCCACCGTGCTCTCCGATATGGACAACGAACTCGCCGCATTGGAACAACAACGCGACAAAACCCGCGCCTTGAAAAAAGGCATGATGCAAGAATTATTAACGGGACGAATACGATTGGTAAAAACCCCGTAGGGGCGGACCTGCGTGTCCGCCCGAATGTTGTGATGGATTTCACGGTTTAGGGCGAACACATAGGTTCGCCCCTACGGGACGCGCATGATGCAGGCATTATTAACGGGTCGGATACGGTTGGTGGATTTTCCTAAAACGAATACGAGGGGATCGGTTATGACACATGGACAGCGGCGATCAATTCGGTTGCGTGATTACGACTATTCACAGGCGGGGGCGTATTTCATTACGATTTGCACCCAAAATAAAACGTGTTTTTTTGGCGAAATTGTGAAAGATGAAATGGTCTTAAACGACGCGGGGAAAATGGTGTTGCATTGGTATGCGGAATTGGAAAATAAATTTTCGGATATTCAATGCGATGAATTTATATGTATGCCCAATCACATTCATTTCATCGTGGTCAACACCGTAGGGGCGGACCTATGTGTCCGCCCTTTGGTCGATCCACCAGAATATCAGGGCGAACACATAGGTCAGGGCGAACACACAGGTTCGGGCGAACACACAGGTTCGCCCCTACATGTGGTGGTGCAATGGTTTAAAACGATGACAACGAATGCCTATATTCAGGGTGTGAAACAATGGGAATGGCGGCGGTTTGACGGTAAATTATGGCAACGAAATTATTGGGAACATGTCGTCCGTAATGAATCTGAATTGAATAGTTTTCGTGCATATATTTTGAATAACCCTGCTCAATGGGCAGCAGATAAATTGTGGCTACCCAGCGAGGATGTCAGTTAGCCATAGCGTGCAAAGAGGTGATGAAATGAGCAACGTCGGTCAAATTGAACGCGCTACGCAAGATCGGGTGGTGCAACTGTTCCAAACTAAACTGGGCTATCGTTATCTGGGGAATGGGCGCGACCGTGTGGGGACGCGCAATATCGACGATGCGTTGCTGCGGGCGTTTTTGGTACGGCAAGGTTATGCCGACGCGTTGATTACCCGCGCTTTGCACCAATTACACCAAGCAGCGGATGACCAGACCAAAAGCTTGTATGACAGCAACAAGGCGGTGTATGGCTTGTTGCGCTATGGGGTGAAGGTCAAGGCGGACATTGGCGAGAACACGCAAACGGTGTGGTTGATTGACTGGAAACAGCCGCACCACAATGACTTTGCGATTGCCGAGGAGGTGACGGTTAAAGGCGCGGATGCGAAAGCCAATACCAAACGTCCCGATGTGGTGATTTTTGTGAATGGTATCGCGTTGGGTGTGTTGGAGCTGAAGCGTTCCACAGTGTCGGTGGCGGCGGGGATACGCCAGAATCTGGACAATCAGAACCCCCTGTTTATCCAGCACTTTTTTACCACCATGCAGATGCTGTTGGCGGGCAGCGATAGCGAGGGCTTACGCTACGGCACGATAGAAACCACCGAAAAGCATTACCTGACGTGGAAAGAGGAAGCCCCTCGCCCCATCCCTCTCCCAGCGGGCGAGGGGGTGCTTGACCGCCATTTGATGCAGCTTTGCGACAAAACCCGTTTTTTGGAACATATCCATGACTTTGTGGTGTTTGATGCGGGACGCAAAAAGCTGTGCCGCCATAACCAATACTTTGGCATTAAGGCGGCGCAGGCGCATATTCGGCGGCGTGAAGGCGGGATTATTTGGCACTCGCAAGGCAGCGGTAAAAGTTTGACCATGGTGTGGCTGGCGAAGTGGATACGCGAAAATGTTACCGATGCGCGGGTGGTCATCATCACCGACCGCACTGAACTCGACCAACAAATCGAAACGGTATTCAAAGGCGTGGATGAACATATCCAGCGTGCCAGCAGTGGCGCGGATTTAATCGCCAAACTGAATGCGCCGAATCCGTGGTTGTTGTGTACCTTGATACATAAGTTTGCGGGCAAGGACAACGAAGAGCAGGACGGCAACATCGACGACTTTATTGCCGAGATGAAGCGCAATCTGCCCGCCAATTTTAAGGCGAAGGGCGATGTGTATGTGTTTGTGGATGAATGCCACCGCACCCAAAGTGGCGAGTTGCATAAAGCGATGAAGGCGATTTTGCCGAATGCGTTGTTGATTGGTTTTACGGGCACACCGTTGCTGAAAGACGACAAGCAAACCAGTATTGAGGTGTTTGGGGGCTTTATCCATACCTACAAATTCGATGAAGCGGTGTTGGATAAAGTGGTGCTGGATTTGCGCTATGAGGCGCGAGATATTGACCAACACTTAGGCTCGACAGACAGAATTGACCAATGGTTTGCCTCTAAAACCGTCGCACTCACTGATATTGCACGCGCGCAGCTCAAGCAAAAGTGGGGCACGATGCAGAAGTTGCTCAGTTCTAAATCGCGTTTGGGCAAAATCGTTGACGATATTCTGATGGATATGGCGACCAAAGATCGCTTGCTGAGCGGACGCGGCAATGCCATGTTGGTGACGGGCAGCGTGTATGAAGCCTGCAAATGTTATGAGTTGTTTGAGTCCACCGAACTAAAAGGCAAATGCGCCATTGTCACGTCTTATGTGCCGTCCATCGCCGATACCAAGGGCGAAGCATCGGGAGAAGGCTTGACCGAAAAACTGCACAAATACGCCATTTACCAACGGATGCTGGGCGGCAAGTCGGTGGAAGACTTCGAGAAAGCGGTGAAAAAGCAATTTATCGAACAACCCGCGCAGATGAAGTTGCTGATTGTGGTAGATAAGCTGTTGACGGGCTTTGATGCGCCGTCGGCGACGTATCTCTACATCGACAAACAAATGCGCGACCACGGCTTGTTTCAGGCGATTTGTCGGGTGAATCGCTTGGATGGAGAGGATAAAGAGTACGGCTATATTGTTGATTACAAGGATTTGTTCAAGAGTTTAGGCACGGCAATCCAAGATTACACATCGGGTGCGTTAGATGCGTATGAAGCCAAAGACGTGGCGGGCTTGTTGAAAAATCGGCTGGAAATGGCGAAGCAACGGCTGGAAGCGGCGCGGGAAACGATTAAGGCGTTGTGTGAATCGGTTGCCCCACCCAAGGATAGCGTGGATTACCAACGGTATTTTTGTGGGTGTGACCTTGATAATCAAGCGCAACTCAAGGAAAGCGAACCTAGGAGGTTGAGTTTGTACAAATTCACCGCTGCCTTGATTCGGGCGTATGCCGACATCGCCAATGAAATGACGCAAGCGGGATACAGTGCCGCTGAGACTGAGCGCATCAAATCTGAAGTTGATCTTTACGAAAAGGTGCGTCTAGAAATCAAAATTCGCAGTGGTGATTACATCGACCTGAAGGCGTATGAGCCTGCGATGCGTCATTTGATTGACACCTACGTTCGCGCTGAAGATAGCGAGAAAATTTCCGCCTTTGACGATATGAGTTTGGTGCAAATGATCGTGGAGCGCGGTGCGGGGGCGTTGGATAATCTGCCCAAGGGGATACGCGAGAACAAGGAGGCAGTCGCCGAAACCATCGAAAATAATTTGCGTCGTGTCATCATCGACGAGCAACCCATTAACCCTAAGTATTACGAAAAAATGTCGGAGTTGCTGGACGCACTGATTAAACAGCGACGAGAAGAAGCTCTGGATTATCAGCAGTATCTGCAAAAAGTCATCGAATTCACGAAAAATATCCATCATCCTGCAGGCGGGGCGGCGTATCCAACGACATTGAATTCCCATGCCAAGCGCGCTTTGTACGACAACCTAGAACAAGACGAAAGCCTTGCTTTGGCGGTGGATAAGGCGGTGTGTTCGCATAAGCGTGATGATTGGCGTGGCAATAAAATCAAGGAAAAAGAAGTGCGCTATGCGGTAAAGCGGGTGTTGAATGATGAAGCGTTGTCGGAAAAGATTTATGACTTGGTGAAACAGCAGCATGATTATTGAAACGCATCAAATTACCGTCAGCGGCTTGACGGTGGATGTGGTGCGCAAAGACATCAAGAATCTGCACCTTGCCGTGTATCCGCCTGCGGGCAGAATCCGCGTGGCAGCACCATTGCGCGTGAGCGATGAGGCGGTGCGGCTGGCGGTGATTTCGCGGTGGGCATGGATTAAACAACAGCGCAGCAAATTCACCACTCAAGCTCGCCAAAGCGAACGCGAATATGTTTCAGGGGAGAGCCATTATTTCCAAGGCAGTCGCTACCGCCTGAACGTCATCTACCAAACAGGTGCGCCACGGGTAAGCGTGCGCAACAAATCTAGCCTTGACTTGTATGTGCGGGAAAATAGCGACCAAGCGCAGCGCGAGAAGGTGTTGCTGACATGGTATCGCCAGCAACTCAAGGCACTGCTTCCGCCGCTGATCGCGCACTGGGAAGCTGTTATTGGCGTAAAGGTCGCGGATTGGCAGGTCAAGAAAATGAAAACCAAATGGGGAACGTGCAACATCGCGGCGGGGCGCATCTGGCTCAATCTTGAACTTGCCAAGAAATCTACGCAGTGCCTTGAATACATCATCGTGCATGAAATGGCGCATCTGCTAGAGCGACATCACAATGACCGCTTTATCGCCCTGCTTGAAACACATTATCCCAGTTGGCGCGAAGCGCGTGCCGAGCTGAACGAGCTGCCACTGGCGGCTGAGGTTTGGAAAGCATGAGGGTTTAATGTGAAATGCAGATGCTGGGTTTCCATGCGGTGAGTGGACAACGATTTCGGCTAACTGATTTTGTTCATTCACGCATTGCCGTCGCGGGCGTGCAGCGGAGGAGTCGCACGTGCTGGCACGTCACAGTTAAGGTATACAATAGCCGCTCCTATTAAAGATTAAATTCTATGAGTGATTGGCACCATATTTCTGAGCAAGCGGCTTTAGCGGCAGCGGATTCCGTTGCTCAAGGTTTAACCCATGCCGAGGCGGCAAAACGCTTGGCACAGTTCGGCGAAAATCGCTTAACGCCACCGCATCGTCGTGGTCCACTGTTTCGCTTCCTGCTGCAATTTCACAATGTGTTGATTTATGTGTTGCTCGCTTCGGCCGCGATTACCGCGTTGCTGGCGCATTGGGTGGATACCAGCGTGATTGTCGGCGTGGTGGTCATCAACGCCATCATTGGGTTTATTCAGGAAGGCAAGGCCGAAAAGGCGATGGATGCGATTCGGCAGATGTTGTCTTTGGAAGCCACGGTGTTGCGCGACGGCAAGCGCGAGACGGTTCGGGCGGAATCGCTGGTGGTGGGCGACATCGTGTTGTTGCAATCTGGCGATAAAGTACCTGCGGATTTACGACTGATTTCAGTCAAAAATTTGCGCATTGAAGAGGCTGCACTGACGGGTGAATCCACAGCGGTGGAAAAAAATAGTGCCGCCGTCGCTGCGAATGCAGTGATTGGTGACCGCTATTGCATGGCGTATTCCAGCACCTTGGTGGTGTATGGACAAGGGACGGGTGTGGTGATTGCCACCGCCGACCAGACTGAAATTGGGCGCATTAGCACAATGTTAGAAACGGTGCCGACCCTTAACACGCCCTTGTTACGCCAGATGGAAGTGTTCGGGCGTTGGCTGAGTATTGCGGTTTTGGTACTGACCATCGTGATGTTTTTGGTGGGTTGGCAGGTTTACCATTCTCCTATCGCCGAGGTTTTTCTGGCCGCTGTGAGCATGGCGGTGGCGGCAATTCCAGAAGGACTGCCTGCGGTGTTGACCATTACGCTGGCACTGGGTGTGCAGCGTATGGCAAATCGTAGCGCGATTGTTCGCCGCTTGCCTGCGGTCGAAGCACTGGGGGCGGTGACGGTCATTTGTACCGACAAAACGGGCACGCTGACCCGCAATGAGATGATGGCGCAGCGTGTGCTGTTGAGCCAAAAGGTGCTGAAAGTCAGTGGTAATGGCTATGCGCCACAAGGCAGTTTTACCCTAGATGGCAAAGCGATTGCGGCGGATAAATTGCCAGGAATCGCCGAGTTAGTTCGCGCTGGCTTGTTGTGCAATGACGCGGTGTTGCGCGAAAAAAACGGTGCATGGGTCATGACAGGTGACCCCACCGAAGGCGCGCTCGTGACCTTGGCAATGAAAGCGGGCTTAGACCCTGCATCTGAACACGAATCGCTCTCCCGCACGGATAACATCCCCTTTGAAGCCGAACATCGTTTTATGGCGACGCTCCACCATGATGCGGCGGGGCAGGGATTTGTTATGGTTAAAGGCGCGGCAGAGGAGCTGCTACCAATGTGTGGTTTGCAACGCGATGGCAAAACTGACCAGCCAATTGATCCCGCGTATTGGCATCGCCAAATCAGTGAAACGGCCGCATTGGGGCAACGGGTGTTGGCACTGGCGATGAAAGCAGTGGATGGCAAGCAGCGCGAATTGAGCTTTGCGGATATGGATACGGGTTTCACTTTATTGGGCATGGTCGGCATTTCTGATCCGCCCCGCGCAGAAGCCATCGTCGCAGTGCGCGACTGTCAGGCGGCGGGCATACGGGTCAAAATGATTACAGGAGATCATGCTGAAACCGCCCGCGCCATTGCCGCCACACTTGGCATAGGCAACGGAAAAGTGCTGACAGGCAGCGAATTGGATACGCTGGACGAAGCCGCGCTATGTCAGGCGGTGCGCGATGTGGACGTGTTTGCCCGCGCCAGTCCAGAGCACAAGCTGCGCTTGGTGACCGCCTTGCAAACCAATGGCGAGATCGTTGCCATGACGGGCGATGGGGTGAACGATGCGCCCGCCTTGAAGCGTGCCGACATCGGCGTGGCGATGGGCTTGAAAGGAACAGAAGTTGCCAAAGAAGCCGCTGAAATGGTGTTGGCAGATGATAATTTCGCCACCATCGTCCACGCCGTGGAAGAAGGGCGCACGGTTTATGACAATATCAAAAAAGCCATCGTCTTCATCATTCCCACCAATGGCGGCGAAGCGGGCATGGTGCTGGTTGCGGTATTGCTGGGCATGACCCTACCGATTACGCCCGTGCAAATTTTGTGGGTCAATATGGTGTCGGCGGTTACCTTGGCACTCGCCTTGTCATTTGAAAAATCCGAAGCGGGCGTGATGCGTCGTCCACCTCGCTCAGCCCAAGAACCGATTTTGTCGGGCTTTATGATCTGGCGCATCCTGTTTGTTTCCGTGCTACTCACGGCAGGTCCGATGGCATTATTTATGTGGGAAAGTGCGCGAGGGGTTAGCATCGAAAGTGCGCGTACCGTCGCAGTCAATGCCTTAGTCATCGGCGAGATAGCGTATTTGTTCAATTGCCGCTATCTACTTGCGCCCGTGCGCACGTGGGGGGATTTCACAGGCAATGTTTACATACTCATCACCACCGCCATCTTGCTGGTCATTCAGCTTGCCTTCACCTATCTCCCCTTGATGCAAAAGCTCTTCGATGTGGAGGCTCTAGATGTCTCAACATGGCTACACATTGTCGCCTTTGGGGTATTGTTGTTCGTAACCATGGAAATTGAAAAAGCGGTAATACGGCAAATAACAGGGAAGTGAACGGAAAATGTGCGTGTTGGCACAGATACCTCAGGCTATGGCTATATCGTTCAACGAACATGCGCGAAGACTGAAAACCGAAATTTAACCGAAAGAGCGGGTAAGCGAAAATACATCAGCGTTTTCAGCTGTTAAAAAACATTGCCAAACCCCTCGCGCATCCCCACAATGCGCGCATGAAAACGAATACACCTCAAAAATCTGGACATCGTCCTACACCCACCCAAAATGAAACACTATGGCTGTTGTATTGCCGCCCTGGTTTTGAACAGGATTGCGCGCAAGAAGCCTTGCAACAAGCCCGTCGCCTGCGCCCTGTCACCGTCATTGAGCAACCTGCCATCGTGCCTGACAGTGGTTATGTGCAGCTCACTTTAAATGGGCAGGATTTGCACTATCGCGAGTTGATTTTTACCCGCCAGCTGTTGCGATTACATGTGGTGTTGCAAAACTTGCCTGAACGTGATCGACTCACGCCGATTTTGACCGCGCTCAATGACGTGCAGGGCGAGTTTGGTGTGTTGTGGCTGGAAGTGCCCGACACCAACGATGGCAAGATGATGACCGCGTTTACCCGCCGTTTCCAACCTTTGATCGAAGAAGCGTTGCTTGCGCAAGGCAAGTTGTCGCTGGCAAGCGTGCCTGTCGCGGTGGGAGAGCAAAAGCCCTCGCGCTTGCACCTGTTTTTCCCTGACAAATCCACGGTTTTCATTGCCAGCAGCGATCCTTACAACAGTGCCAATGCTTTGATGGGCATTATTCGCCAATCCATGCCCGCCGAAGCCCCCAGCCGTTCCACCCTGAAATTAGCCGAAGCGATTGAAGTCTTTTTGGACAAAAGCGAGCAAACGCGTTTGTTGCGCACGGGGATGCGGGCGGTGGATTTAGGTGCCGCGCCTGGCGGCTGGACATGGCAACTGGTTAAGCGCGGCATCCGTGTGACGGCGGTGGATAACGGTCCGATGAAGGGCGTATTGGCAAAACACCCATTGGTTGAACATCTCAAACAAGATGGTTTTAAATACGTCCCGCCTCGTGCCGTGGATTGGCTGGTGTGCGATATGGTGGAAAAACCCGATAAAGTCGCGAATTTAATTGGTGACTGGTTTGCCGCTGAACGCGTGAAACATGCGATTTTTAACCTAAAATTGCCGATGAAACAACGCGTTGCCGCCTTGGATAGCGCGCTGGGTAGCATCCGCAAAAAGCTAGACGACGCAGGGTTAAGCTATCGCCTCACCGCCAAACAGCTCTATCATGACCGCGAAGAAATCACTGTCTATTTAACCAGAACGAAACGGGGTTAAGTCACGATGGAGGCGAACGCGTGAAAAAGTGTGGACAGCATTGGCTAATGGGCGCGGTGGCGTGTTTGATGCTGGTCGGTTCATTCGCCAGTTTGGGCGCGGAATTGCGTGTGCAAACGCATCCGCAGGGCATTTGGTCTATTGCAAGCACCCAACAGGAAAAACGTTGGTTGATTATTCACAATCTGACTGCTGCCCAACAGTCGGGTGTTTATCACATAGAAGTAATTGGTCGCGCACATGGTGATCCTGTGTGGAAAATCAAACACCTCGCTAACCACCTCGCGATGAGTGAACCCGCATTATCGCGTAGCATCATCGCCCCGCTGACCAAAGGTGCGGTCTATCCTGAATCCTTCGAGAGTGCCTATAGCAAGTGGCAAGCCCTGAACAACGGTGCAGGGGGTGAGATCGGGGCAAACGCATTAAAACAATCAAGCAAACAAAACGTTAGCACGGAAGTTATCATCCCAAGCGGCTTTTTTCTGTTTCCGTTTCAGGCTGAGTTTGGAGTTCTCCTTCTGAAATAAATTCAGGCA
>JAQTTV010000046.1 GCA_028710565.1 Gallionella sp. | reverse complement strand
TTGTGTCGTCATCTGCTTCATCCTCATGATAAAGTATAAAAAATCCCTTTCGGGGTGAGGATGAATTATCTTGTCTAATCAATCGCTGAAGGAATATTTCTCCGCGATAGCGGCTTCGTTCAACCCGACATTCAACCCGGACTCCGCAAAAAGCGCGGGGCTGTTAATTTCCGTTAGCACCTATGCAATCAGAACGTACAATGTTTGAAAACAAGAAAATCGTGATTGTAGGCGGCAGCTCTGGTATCGGTTATGCCGTGGCGCAAAAAGCTCTGAATGCTGGAGCTCAAGTTATTATCGCTTCTCGCTCCGATGAAAAGCTCAATGCCGCAGCAAAACAACTTGGTGAGCGCGTCCAAACAGAAGTGGTTGATGCCTCAAGTGACCAATCCGTCGCCGACTTTTTTAGGCGTGTCGGTCACTTCGACCATTTGGCGGTAACGATCAAACCTCAGTTACCATCTGGGCGATTTCTCGAAAATGATGTTGGCTCGGTGGTCGCCGCCTTCGATGCAAAATTCTGGGGTCAATATCGGCTCGCAAAGTATGGAGCCCAATATATCCAGAAAAACGGTTCTATCACTTTCACATCAGGCATCGCTTCTCGCCGTGGCTACCTTGGCTACTCGGCAGTGAGTGCCATGAATGCAGCGACAGAGGCACTTTCCAAAGCAATCGCTATTGAGCTTGCGCCCATTCGGGTAAACACGGTTTGTCCAGGTTTTGTGGATACCGAGCCACCGACTTCTGGTCGTGCTCAACACATCAAGGTATTGTCGCCCACTTTGCCCCTTAATCGTCTTGGCGTTGCGAGTGAAATTGCTGACGCTTACCTGTATCTGTTCGCTAATTCGTACTCTACAGGTACGGTGGTTGTGGTCGATGGGGGAGCAATATGTTGAGAGATGTCCTAACGAGTAAGGCTACGTGGATCTATGAGGGGCACTCAGTGACATGTCAAACGGGCATTCACGCCGCGTGATTCGGGAAAAGCTGCATCATACTGTTTAAGTGGTGACAATCAACGAACCAGCACTATTGATTTCCGAGTAGCCACTTCGTTTCGCCCATCATTGCATCCTCCCATCCACCATTTTGACTTGCTTGCCCGCCCGTTTTCCCAGCAGCGGGTCGTGAGTCACTAAAATCAAGGTCACGTTTTGTTCCAATAGTTGTTCCAACAAGGCCATGACTTCTTTGCCAGTGGCTTGATCTAGGTTGCCTGTGGGTTCGTCGGCGAGTAGTACTGCTGGGCGCATACTGGTGGCGCGGGCGATGGCGACGCGTTGGCGTTGTCCGCCTGAGAGTTGGTCGGGGCGGTGGTCGGCGCGGTCGCTTAAGCCGTAGTTCTCCAATAATTCCGCCACGCGGGCTTGACGTTGTGCGGGGGGGATGCCTGCCAAAATCAGCGGCAATTCGATATTCATTGCGGCGGTAAGGCGCGGCACGAGGTGGAAGGATTGAAACACAAAGCCGATTTTTTCACTCCGCACGCGGGCTTGTTGCACATCGTTCAGTGCGGTGACATCGGCATTTTCTAAGCGATACACGCCCGAACTGGGTCTATCTAACAAGCCCAATAAATTCAATAAGGTGGATTTTCCTGAGCCTGACGGCCCCATGATGGAGACATAATCGCCTGCGGAGATGCTGAGATTTAGGTCGTGCAGTGCTGTCACTTCCTGATTGCCGACGGTAAATTTTCGGGTGACGTGTTCGAGTTGGATCATGCGCTGCCTTTTTGTGAAAACAATGGGTTGGCATTGATGCGTTTACTACCCAATGCGCGTATTCCCTCGCCCGCCTGCGGGAGAGGGTTAGGGAGAGGGCGTTTTTGTGGATTTGCAAAGGGCTTGCCCTCTCCCCCTTCCCCTCTCCCACAAGTGTGAGAGGGGAGTTTTGTCGCACCGACGAAAACAGCCCTCATTTCGTCACCACGCCCGTAGCCGCTTGCGGTTTGACTTTCGCGCCCGCTTTCACACCTTCCCCATCCAGCGATAACACCAGTTGGTCATTTTCAACCAATCCGCTGGTGACTTCGGTGAATTCCCAATTGGCTAATCCTGTGGTGACAGCGCGCTCTTCCAATATCCCATCGGCTCGATACAGCAACACGCGTTTGCCTTCTAACAAGGTGGGTGTGGGGATGCGCAGGACTTTGTCGTGCAAGGTGTGAACGATTTCCACATCCGCGCTATAGCCGACCAGTAAATTTTCCGCATCGGGACGCGTGACAAACTCGACTTCAACTTCCACGGTGCGGGCTTGTTTTTCCAATTCCAATACATAAGGCGCGATGCGTTTGACTTTGCCCGCGAAGGTTTTGCCTTTGATCGCGTCCAAGGTGATGCGGCTGGTTTGTCCAATTTTGATGTGGGCGGCATCGACTTCATCTATCGGTGCGCTGACGTACAAGCAGCGATCATCAATCAAATCTATGGTGGGTAAGGTCAGAATCCCAGGCGGGGACGGCGTGGCGTATTCGCCCAGCTCGCCGCTGATGTCCGCGACAATGCCGTCAAACGGCGCACGCAACACCATGCGTTGCAAGCCTGCTTTTGCCACGTCTATGCGCGATTGGCTTTGCGCAATTTCACTGCGGGCGGAATGGCAAGCAGCTTGTTTGGCTTGGGCATTGGCATTGGCGCGTTCAAGTCCTTCGGCGGAAATAAAGCCTTTTTCGCGTAATTCTCTGGATCGTACCGCTTCGCTTTGACTTAATGTTGCCAAGGTGCAAATTTCGGTGATGCGACTTTGGGTGGTGTGTAGCTGTTGTTCCGCCAACTGCATTTGAGCCTGTAGATCGTTATTCCATAAGGTTAACAACACTTCGCCTGATTTTACGCGTTGTCCCTTTTTGACCAATAATTGCGCAATTTGACCGCCAGCGGGTGCGGATAATTTAGCGCGATGGCAAGCTTTAACCGACCCCGCCCGTGTGTTGTTGACCGTCGCTTCCACTGCGCCGCGTTGCACCTTGACCAATTGCACCTCAATGGGTGCTGGGCGAGTGAAATACCACCCTCCGCCCGCCAAGGCTGCGACGACCAGCCCGCCTGCTATCCACCTACCTACCATAATGTTTCTCCACTAAATGCCACTCAAGACAGCACTGATGGGAGTATAGCAAGGCAAGCTATAATGCGGCGGATTTTGGCGGACGCAGACCGCAGGTTAATCAACAGCATCCATTTTTCGACTAAATCTATTTGAATGTTCAATATGAAAAGCACACAATTTTGCACTTTGTTTCTTGCCTTTTTTCTGACAGGTTGCACCACAGCCGCGTGGTACGACGGATTTAAACAGCAAGCCGAAAACGAATGCCAACGCCAACCCGCCGATGCCCGCGAACGCTGCTTGGCGCGGGTGAATAAACAAAGTTATGAAGATTATCAACGGGAGCGGGCTGCAAAATGATGAAAATCATTTTATTGGTAGCAGGTACGGCAATTATTTTTCCCTTACTGCTTAGGCGTAAGTGGAAGTTGATATTAGACGGCATGATCGCCTTTATCGCGGGTTTTGCCGCTTACCACTTATTTGGCATTTTTTCACCCACCCCCACCTCGCCCCGTGCATGGGAATCCTTTTTGGTGAATCAAAGTGTAGTCGCATTTTTGGTGGTCGCACTATGCCTAATTTGGTTGCAATACCAACCTAAATCCTGATACGTCCATGAAAAATCTTCTTTTATTTTTGTGTTTTTTGGCCCTAACCGCCTGCGGCAAGGGCGCGTGGAATAATCCTTATCCTGCGTCGGATGATGGCAAGTCGATTTTGTATTCGGCTTTTACGGAACGTCCCAAGCATCTGGATCCTGCGCAGGCGTATAGCGAAAACGAGTACACTTTTTTGGCGCAGATTTACGCGCCGCCGTTGCAATATCATTATCTAAAACGCCCGTATCAGCTGGTTCCCTTGGCGGCTGAAGCCTTGCCTGTGGTGCATTTTTTGGACAAAAATCGCCAGCCTTTGCCCGATACCGCGCCAGCGGAAGCCATCGCGTTTAGCGTGTATGACATTGAAATTAAAACCAATATGCGTTATCAGCCGCATCCTGCATTAGCGCGTTATGAACAAGGTCATTTACGTTATCACGTCTTGACGGCGGACACACTGCGCGACATTCACACCTTGAGCGATTTCCCCGCAACAGGCACGCGCACCGTCACAGCAGCAGATTATGTTTATCAAATCAAACGTTTGGCGCATCCGCAGTTGCACACGCCGATTTTGGGCGTGATGAGTGATTACATTGTGGGGCTGAAAGAATTTGCCGCGACGTTGCAAACGGCGGCGAAAAAACAGCCTACGGGATTTTTGGATTTAAACGCCTATTCATTGTCGGGCGTAAAGGTGGTGGACGACACACATTACCAAGTTGAAATTAAAGGAAAATATCCGCAGTTTGCCTATTGGTTGGCGATGCCGTTTTTCGCGCCGATGCCGTTTGAGGCGGAGCGGTTTTATGCGCAAGCGGGGATGCGCGAACGTAATTTGACTTTGGATTGGTTTCCCATCGGCAGCGGCCCGTATTATTTGTCGGAAAATAATCCCAATCAGCGCATGGTGCTGACGCGCAATCCGTACTACGACAGCGAAACTTATCCCACTGAGGGCGAGGCAGGTGACGCGGCGGTGGGGTTGTTGGCGGATGCGGGCAAGCCCTTGCCGCAAATTGAGCGCGTGGTGTATAGCTTGGAAAAGGAAAGCATCCCGTATTGGAATAAATTTTTGCAAGGCTATTACGATTCGTCTGCGTTGACTTCGGATAGTTTTGACCAAGCGGTGAAGGTCAATGTGGGCGGCGAGGCGCAAGTGTCGGCGGAAATGCAGGCGCAAGGCATAGAGCTGCTGACCTCGGTGGCGACTTCAACTTTTTACACGGGCTTTAACACGCTGGATGCGGTGGTGGGCGGCAACAGCGAACGGGCGCGCAAGTTGCGGCAAGCCATTGCGATTGCGGTGGATTTTGAAGAATATGTGTCGATTTTTGCCAACGGGCGCGGCATCGTCGGGCAATCGCCCATTCCGCCAGGGATTTTTGGTTATCGAGAAGGCAAAAGTGGCATCAATCCTGTGGTGTATGACTGGGTAAATGGCGCGCCCAAACGCAAATCCATCGCCGAAGCGCGCCGTTTATTAGCTGAAGCGGGCTATCCCAACGGCACGGATGCCAAAACCCATCAGCCGCTGGTCATCAATTTGGACACCACCAGCAACGGCGTGGGCGAAAAATCGCGCTTGGATTGGATGCGCAAACAATTCGAGAAACTCAACATTCAACTGCTGGTGCGCAGCACCGACTACAACCGTTTTCAGGACAAAGTGCGCAGGGGCGACACGCAAATGTTTTATTTCGGTTGGAATGCGGATTATCCCGACCCTGAAAACTTTCTATTTTTGTTACACGGCGCGCAAGGCAAAGTGGCGCATGGCGGCGAAAATGCGGCGAATTATCAAAATCCTGAGTTTGATCGCTTGTTTGAACAAATGAAGAATATGGACAACAGCCCCGCGAGGCAGGCGATCATCGACCAGATGGTGCGCATCGTGCAACACGACAGCCCGTGGTTGTGGGGACATCACCCGAAACAATACGTGTTGCACCACCGCTGGTTACATAACGTCAAACCCAACACCATGGCAAATAACAGCTTGAAATACTGGCGCATTGATCCCGCACAACGCGATACTTTGCGGCAGCAATGGAATCAACCTGCGTCTCTCAGCTGGCTGATAGCACTGGTTTTGCTGGGTGCGGGCGGGTTGTGGTTAGGGGTGAAAAAGCATATAAACTAAGGAAACACTGATTTATTCGTCATTCCGACACATGGATTAAGCAGGCAATCTGCGAAGCAGATGCTCGCAAAGTCGGAATCCAGTTCATTGATACAAAAGCGTTTTTGGTTTGGCAAAAAACACAAAACCGAATAAACAAGCCTCTATGTGAATCATAGTGGGTTATCGTGGCACAAGTACGCAATCACCCACCCCTTCAAGGGCGGAATCACCCCATCCCCTCTCCAACTATCCCCTTGAAGGGGAGAGAGCGTAGTTTCACCCACTGTAAATCGCATAGAGCCATAAATAAGCGGATTTAATCATCATTATTGGGATGCTTTTACACCGCGACGCAAGGTAATGCGGAGAATTTCAGCGGGTCGCCACAGACGCATACGCGGTCCCCACGTGCCTGTTCCACGGGAAATAATGACTGAGAGGTCGGCGAGTGTGTACTGACCGATGAACAGCGAAAAGCGTTGATGGACGAGATAACTGAAAGGCCAAATTTGTCCGCCATGGGTATGACCGCTGAGCATTAAATTCACGCCTTGCCGCGCGGGAAGGGAAGCTAAGATGGGTTCGTGCGATAAAAGTATGGTCGATACAGCGGGATGTCCTTTGAGTGCTGCGGTGACAAATGTGTCCGCTTCCGCTTGCGTCGCAACATTATCAATCCCTGCCAATACCAAGCCAGGGCGCAATTCCACCCATGTGTTGCGCAACAGATGCGCGCCAGCGGACTTGAACATGGCGGTGTGTTCAGGATGCGGACCATAAGATTCGTGATTGCCCAGCACCGCCCATACTCCCATCGGCGCGGACAAATGGCTCAAACCAGCGAGCAAGGGCTGTTCGGGCATGTGATGCCCTTCAAAAATATCACCCACCAGCACCACGACATCAGGTTTCTCGGCTTGAACTTGCGCTACCCGCTCAGCCAGCCAACTTTCACGCAGCAACGATCCCAAGTGCATATCGGTCAAGGCAACCATCACCGTACCATCCAGCTCGCGCGGCAGATCGGGGAGATAAACCTCATAAGGCTGGATAATGGGGGCGCGTGTCCCTTGTACTAAAGCCAGCGCGGACAGCACACTGCCGACCAACAATGCCGCGCCACGTAGCTTGAGCTGATAAGGTTTAAACCAAAAGCCGAATCCTGTCGCAATTTCTACCAGCAACAACGTGGCTAACATCAAAAAAAGCGTCCCTAGCCACGCCATGCCGATGAATTCAGTGATCGTGGCAAGCAGCCCTGGTTGGAGTGCATCAATCACCCTGCTGATGACCAACATCGTCCACAAAAACGCGCTGATACCGAATAGTTGTTTACGGGAGAGATAACGCAGGATGAAGGGGACGGACGCTGCACGCCTAAATACATAAAATTGCATCAGCGTGACGACGCAGATGAGAATGACACCAAACATATTGCTCTGTTCCTAGAATTTGAAGTGCTGATTCTAACGCAGTCTGCCTGAAAAACCCCATGCGGGGAGAAGAGTGAAAGGAGAAGCTACTTCGCCTAAAAAGTATTGCGAAGCTTCCCCTACCCTACCCCATTATTTGCTCTACCCCTGCCACCTTGTCCGACAAATTTTCCGCTTTGTCGTCTTTGCGACGCATCATATCGCGCTGAAACCCTTGTGTATGCTGACATTGCCGTTTGGCGCGATTATTGCACTGTGAATATCGTTCAAAACCATAATGGAGTATCCGCAATGAGTTCTTCCTACGAAAGTATATTCTCTGGCTTGTCAGATGGCAGCGTCATTCCTTACCTTGGCGCGGGCGCGTTGCAGGGCGTGATTAACCCAACCAGTGGCAAAAGCATCCCTGCCGACAGCGAAAGCCTGATTTTGGCGATGAATAATGGCCAGCCGATGGCACCGAAGTTGATGTATGAATTCCCACGTGCCGCCATGAATGTCGAGCTAAAGCGTGGTCGCTCAGCCGTGAATAAATTTTTGGACGCAACCTATCGCGATACCCAATGGAGCACCTCCGCCTTGCACACTTGGCTGGCGCAACAAAAATTGCCCTACATCGTGGATGCGAACCGTGACACACAATTGCAGCTGCAATACGCCAGCACCCCCCATACCCTGATCGTCGGCATCGCGCGTATGTCAGGTAAAGATTATCGTTTCCGCCTGTTTAACTACGACGGCACCCGCTACTCGGCAATTGAGCAAGAAGCGGTCGATACCAGCTTGCCCATTTTGTTTAAACCGCTGGGAACACCCTTACCCGAATCAAACTACATCGCTTCGGATGCGGACTTTGTGGATTACATTACCGAATTGATGGGCGGCTTTGCCATTCCTTCCTTCGTCAAACGCTTGCGCCAAAACAAACGTTACTTGTTGCTGGGGATGCGTTTGAACCGTGATACCGATCGTATGGTGTTTTCCGACGTAATCTTTGGTGCTGACAAACCTGCTGGCTGGGCGTTGATTCCACACCCAACCGACAAAGAAAAACGCTATTTGGAAAAACTGAACATCGAGATTATCAATGCGGATGTGGCGGAATTTTTGACAGCAGCACAAAGTTGGAACAAGGATCTGGTCGCAGCATGAGTAAGCACCCCGCCCAATGGGATGAGACACGGCACACGCTAGGGATGGGTGAAATCGACGGCGCGCATCGTGAATTTATCACGCAAGTCGCCGCGCTGATTGCTGCGAGTGATGCCGAATTCCCCGCGCTATTTCAAACACTGGTCACCCATACGCGTGAGCATTTTATGGCGGAAGGGCGATTGATGCGCGAAGCCAAGTATCGGGGCTTGGGCGTGCATGAAGGCGAACACCATCGCGTATTGGGCGAATTGCAACAGCTCAATCGCACGCTTAAACGTGGTCACCTGCCCTTAGTGCGCGCTTATGTACGTGAAGGTCTGCCCGAATGGTTCGATACGCATTTAGCCATGATGGACGGGGCTTTGGTGGCATTTCTAAAAAATCAGGGCAGTCTTCCGTAGCGTAAACCCTGCTTTTTCGTAAACAGGGGTTAGCAGACCGATAAGTAGGCACCGTTTCAATCTTTCGTTCGTGGTGAGCTTGTCAAACCATAAACGGAAGATTTTTTGAACTCAAAGAATTAAATCCGCTAACGACTAGCAACCTTATTGCTGCACGGTAATAAAGGAAAGTTTGCTCACGCCTGCGTGTTGGGCAATCGCCATGACTTCAGCAACCCGTCCGTAAGGCACGTGTTGGTCGGCGTGTAGTCGCAACTCAAAATCGGCATGGCTGCTGGCTTGCTGACTAAGACTTTGTGCAAGATCATGGTCGTTTAATGGCGTAGCGTCCAAACTCACGCTACCTTCCGCAGTGATATGCACGGTTTGTGGCGGGTTAGGATTTGCAGGACTGGTACTCACCGTTTTGGGCAGCGTCACTTTAATCGCTTGCGTCAGCAAAGGTGCCGTCACAATAAACACCACCAGCAACACCAACATCACATCCACCAAAGGGGTCACATTGATTTCGCTCATCACTTCTTGACTTGAATTGTTTTGGAATGCCATGGCGGTTTAACCTTTTCGTATATGCCCAGACGAGCGATTTTTAACGGGCAGAATTGTAGCAGAGGATGCGCAAATATTTTAAGCAAGAAGGAAACGCAGATTAAATCCTACGTTCGTGGTGAGCTTGTCGAATCATGAACGGAAGATTTCATTAAATCAAGCGATTAAACCCATTCACACTTCGACCGTTCGACAAGCTCACGGCTCAGAGCGAACGGATTTAATCAGTGCCAACAATAAATGTGAAATTCAACAGTGAATCACTCAGTGTCATCACGCTAAAAAACACGAAGCGACTCGCTTAGAATCGGGTGTTTGGTTGTATTGTGACTGGAATCCACTGAAGAGAATTGGATTGACGCGCGACAAACGACATAGTCTTCTGCGGTTTTTCGGTAAACAGGTTCACAATCTCTACATAATCCAGTAAAGTGCTAACCCCTCGTTATAAAACAAGAGCTAAAAATTATGAGTACGAAAGCACAACAACTACAAGACCCCTTTCTGAATGCTTTGCGCAAGGAACACGTGCAAGTTGGAATTTATCTCGTGAATGGGATTAAGTTGCAAGGACAGATCGAATCATTCGATCAATATGTCGTTCTCCTCAAAAACACGGTCACTCAAATGGTCTATAAGCACGCCATTTCCACCATCGTCCCCGCCCGTGCGGTGACTATTTCTTACGACGACGCTGAATAATGCAGCAAACATCAGCGGGAACTGAATCCGCAATTTTAGTCAGTATCAATTTTGGTGAACCTGACTATGCCGAAAGTCTAGAAGAATTAAAGCTGTTGGCAGAAACCGCTGGCGTGAATACGGTGGCGGTGGTTGAGAGCAAACGCATACGCCCGAATACGGCGTTGTTTGCGGGCACAGGTAAAGTGCAAGAAATTGCCGAGATGGTTGAAGCGCAGGAAATTCCACTGGTGATTTTCAATCACGACTTGTCGCCTGCGCAGATGCGCAACCTCACTAACGAACTCAACACCCGTGTGATTGACCGCACCATGCTGATTTTGGATATTTTTGCACGACGCGCACAAAGTCACGAAGGCAAAGTGCAAGTCGAATTGGCACAACTACGCTACCTATCCACCCGCTTGGTGGGACAAGGTGCGGATATGGGCCAGCAGAAATTCGCCGTGGGTGCGCGTGGGCCAGGTGAAAAGCAATTGGAACTGGATAGGCGCAAGCTGGATCACCGCGTGCATTTATTGAAAGAGCGGTTGGAAAAATTGCGTCATCAGCGCGTGGTGCAGCGCAAAGCGCGGAGTCGCCATGACGTGTTGTCCGTGTCGATTGTCGGTTATACCAATGCAGGAAAATCCACTTTATTCAACAAGTTGACCAAAGCCAATGTTTATGTGGCGGATCAATTGTTTGCCACCTTGGACACGACTTCGCGCAAAATTTATGCAGAAGGACAAGGCGAAATCGTGGTGTCGGATACGGTGGGTTTCATTCGCCATTTACCACACGGGCTAGTCGCCGCATTCCGCAGTACGCTGGAAGAAACCGCGCAAGCGGATATGCTGCTGCATGTGGTGGATGTCAGCAATCCTTGTTATGGCGATCAGATTGCCGAAGTGAACAAAGTGCTGGCAGAAATCGGTGCGGCGGATATTCCGCAGGTGCTAGTTCTGAATAAAATTGACGCAGTGGATATGCCTGCGGGCGTACAGCGGGACGATTATGGTAGAATCGCCCGCGTTTTTTTGAGCGCGAAAACAGGCGAAGGTCTAGAGGACTTGCGTACTTTGTTGTTGGAAACACGGGCAACGCGCCAAGCCAATGAATTGATTGAGAAGCAACTTAAACAAGCGAGAGAGTCATGGGATTGAACGATCCACAATGGGGTAATAACAAGAATGGTGGCCCGCCAGATTTAGAAGAATTGTTGCGCAAGCTAAATGCTAAAGTCGCAGAGATGCTCAATGGTGGCAAAAACGGTGGCACCCCAGGGTCTCCTACACCGCGTCCTGCCATGGGCGGCGCGGGAGTTGGGCTGATTGTTGGCATCATCGCGCTAGTTTGGGCGGGCAGCGGTTTTTATATGGTTAAAGAAGGTCAGCGTGGTGTCGTGCTACGTTTTGGTAAACAAACCGAAGTGACTCAAGCGGGTCTGCGCTGGCATTTTCCTGCACCGATTGAAAGCGTTGAAATTGTCAATCTCAGTCAAGTACGCACGGTGGAAGTAGGTTATCGGAGCAGTGTTAACAATAAGCAATTGCAGGAATCTTTGATGCTGACCGATGATGAAAACATCATTGATGTGCAGTTTGCGGTTCAATACTATTTAAATGATCCATCAGCCTATTTGTTTAACAACGCCTTGCCGTTGAATAAGGATGCTGAAGGACTGGTGCGGCAAGCTGCTGAAACAGCCATACGCGAGGTGGTAGGCAAAAACAAGATGGATTTTGTATTGTACGAAGGGCGTGAACAGGTTGCGGCTGCCGCCACTAAGCTGATGCAAGAGATTTCAGATCGTTATAAAACGGGGATCATCATCAGTAAAGTGACGATGCAAAATGCACAACCGCCTGAACAAGTACAAGCAGCATTTGATGATGCGGTCAAAGCAGGACAAGATCGCGAACGGCAAAAGAATGAAGGTCAAGCTTACGCCAATGATGTGGTGCCACGTGCCAAAGGGATGGCGGCGCGCTTGATTGAAGAGTCCCTAGGGTATAAACAAAGCGTGATTGCCAATGCGGAAGGCGATGCGAGTCGCTTTAAACAAATTTTAGTGGAATATGAAAAAGCCCCTGGCGTCACACGTGACCGTATGTATTTAGACATGATGCAACAAGTGATGAGCAATATCAGCAAAGTCATGGTTGACCAAAAAAATGGCAACAGTTTGTTGTATTTACCCTTAGACAAATTGATTGAGTCGAGTCGTCCAGCAACGACGCCTGTGGTGGTTGATGCGGGTGCATCAGCCGTACCAGCAACCTCTTCTGGAAACGATAATGCTGCGGCACAACGCGCACGGGATTCTTTGCTCAGTCGTGATCGGGAGAGTCGATAATGAAACAATATACGAATTGGTTGGTGCTGGGGGTTGTCGCACTAATTGCGGTCAATAGCACGTTTTTTGTGGTGGATCAGCGTCAAACGGCACTGGTTTTTCAATTAGGTAAAGTGATGCGGGTGGAAACCACGCCTGGATTGAAATGGAAAATCCCTTTTTTACAGGATGTGCGCTATTTCAGCTCTCAAATCATTACCCTAGATACGCCAGATCCTGAACGTTTTATTACCGCCGAGAAGAAAAACGTGCTGGTGGATTCGTTTGTGAAGTGGCGCATTGTGGATGTAAAGCAGTATTTCGTGAGTGTGCATGGCGATGAATCACTGGCGAATACGCGTTTGGCGCAAACCGTAAACTCGATTATGCGAGAAGAGTTTGGTAAGCGCACCATACACGATGTCGTGTCGGGCGAGCGTGATAAGGTCATGGAAGTTTTGCGCACTAAAGCCGACAGCGATGCCCGCAAAATTGGGGTGCAAGTGTTGGATGTACGTCTGAAACGCGTGGACTTCCCAATGGAAATCAGTGACTCCGTCTATAAACGTATGGATGCCGAACGTAAGCGCGTTGCCAATGAATTGCGTGCATCGGGTGCGGCGGAAGGTGAAAAAATCAAAGCCGATGCTGATCGTCAGCGCGAGATTATTTTGGCTGAAGCTTACCGCGATGCGCAGCAAACCAAAGGTGAAGGCGATGCCAAAGCCTCTGCGCTATATGCTGCCGCGTTTGGCAAAAATCCTGAGTTCTATTCGTTTTATCGCAGCTTAGAAGCCTATAAACAAAGCTTTAAGAACAAGAGCGATGTGATGGTGCTAGACCCGAGTTCATCCTTCTTCAAGTATTTGAAGAGTTCGGGTAAAGCGGGGAAATAATCACGCTCCTTCCCCCTAGCAGGGGGAAAGGCTGGGATGGGGGTTGAAAGTTTGCATCCGTGCGACGATTTCAATCCCCGCCCAAACCCTCCCCCTGCAAGGGGGAGTGAATATAGTTGTTGGGTGGATAAGCGACAGCGCATCCACCACAACCCAATCAATTTAAAGAGATTTTATGCAAAACTGGTTGCTCCCTGAATATATTCAAGACATGTTGCCCGACGAGGCGTCGCGTGTAGAACAGATGCGTCGGCAATGGCTAGATTTACTGCGTCAGTCTGGCTATCAATTGGTTGCGCCCCCCTTGTTGGAGTATGCCGAATCCTTGTTACTAGATGATAGTGCGGATATGGACTTGCGCACTTTCAAGTTGGTCGATCAGTTAAGTGGCCGTACCTTGGCGTTGCGCGCAGACATTACCCCGCAAGTGGCACGTATGGATGCGCATTTGCTTAATCGCAAAGGTGTGGCACGTCTATGCTATGCGGGCAGTGTGCTGCATACCCAACCCGTTGGCTTGACGCGAACCCGTGAATTATTGCAAATCGGTGCGGAACTGTATGGTTATGCAGGGCTGCAAGGGGATATCGAAATTCAACAACTGATGTTGGCGTCACTGCGCTTATTGGGCATAGAAGACGTACATCTGGATCTTGGTCATGTCGGCGTATTTCGTGCGTTGGTGAGTCATGCTGGGATTGATAAGGCACTGGAAAGTGCTTTATTTGCAGCATTGCAAAGTAAAGATAGCACTGCCCTACAGGCTTTGGTTCTGGATTTAGAAGAATCCACACAAACGGCATTGTTAGCCCTGCCAACACTTTACGGTGAATGTTCCGAAGTATTGGCGCGCGCATATGACATTTTACCCAATACACCCGACATACTTGCCGCACTGGCAGATTTAGCCAAAGTATCTGCTCAACTGCAAGTGGACAGCTTGGGAATTGATTTAGCCGATTTGCGCGGCTATCACTACCACAGCGGCATGGTGTTCGCGGCGTATCACGCGGGCAGCCACGATGCGATTGCATTGGGTGGACGTTATGACGACTTAGGCAAGAGTTTCGGTCGTGCGCGCCCTGCGACTGGCTTTAGCATGGACTTGCGCCAGCTGTATCGACTGCTTCCCCCACAATCCACTTCGCAAGGCATTTGCGCACCTTTTGTGAATGACCCCACTTTAGACAGCAAAATTGCTCAGCTACGAGCGGTTGGAGAAGTCGTAGTAGTCGATTTGCTAGGCGATCCCGCTTGCTGGGCAGAGTTGCAATGTGACCGTGAACTGGTGTTGCACGAAGGAACTTGGCAAGTCATCGCTGTAATGTAGTCGGTGGACGCGCCTCAATCTATTCAATTTCAAATCTGGACGTATTAGTCATGGCAAAAAATGTAGTGGTAATCGGCACCCAATGGGGCGATGAAGGTAAGGGCAAAATTGTGGACTGGTTGACGGATCACGCGTCAGGCGTGGTGCGCTTTCAAGGCGGTCACAACGCGGGGCACACGCTGGTCATCGGCGGCAAAAAAACCGTGTTGCACCTGATACCGTCAGGCATTTTGCGCGACGGTGTGTTGTGCTACATCGGCAACGGCGTGGTGTTATCGCCCACCGCGTTGTTAAAAGAAATGGACGAACTGCAAGCCGCTGGCATTGACGTATATGGTCGTTTAAAAATCTCCGAAGCCTGCCCGTTGATTCTGCCCTACCACGAAGCCATCGACCAAGCTCGCGAACGCGCCAAAGGCGATGCCAAAATTGGCACCACAGGTCGTGGCATTGGTCCTGCGTATGAAGATAAAGTGGCACGCCGCGCCATTCGCTTGCAAGATATTTTCTACCCAGAACGCTTCGCCGCGAAATTGCGCGAAGTATTGGATTATCACAACTTTGTGTTAAAGCATTATTTCAACACCGACACCGTGGATTACCAAAAAACGTTGGATGACACCTTAGCCTTGGCAGCACGTATCAAACCACTACTAATGGATGTTCCTCGCGCACTCTATGATGCGCATCAAGCGGGTGAACATTTGTTGTTTGAAGGTGCGCAAGGCGCGTTGTTAGACATCGACCACGGCACTTATCCCTTTGTTACCTCCAGCAATTGTGTGGCAGGAGCCGCCAGTGCGGGTGCAGGTGTTGGTCCTCAAATGTTGCATTATGTTTTGGGCATCACCAAAGCCTACACCACCCGCGTCGGCTCAGGACCTTTCCCCACCGAGTTATACGATGCGGTCAATAAACACGACCCCATCGGCGCAGGTTTGGCAAAACGCGGTCACGAATTCGGCTCCACCACAGGACGCGCCCGCCGCTGCGGCTGGTTTGATGCAGCCGCCCTGAAACGCTCGATTCAAATCAACGGCGTATCGGGGCTGTGCATCACCAAACTCGACGTGATGGACGGCATGGACGTGGTGCGCTTGGGCGTAGGCTACCGCATCAACGGCGAAGATTTTGACATCCTGCCCGTGGGCGCAGATGCCCTGAGCGAATGCGAAGCCGTGTATGAAGAAATGCCAGGTTGGAGCGAATCCACCCTCGGCATCCAACGCTACCAAGACCTCCCCGCCAACGCCCGCGCCTACTTAGAACGCATCGCCCAAGTCTGCCAAGTGCCTGTCGATATGGTCTCCACAGGCCCTGATCGAGATGAAACCATTGTGTTGCGGCATCCGTTTGAGTGATATTTAGAATGCGCCGAAAGGCGTATTTTGTTGAAATAAAAGGGATTGATGCGCCTGTCGGCACATCCTATAGCTCACACAACTATTTACGTTGGGAGATTAAGTTGTCGCTACGCATTGTTCCTATATGCTTACTTCTGGCAGGGTGTTCTCACAACATCGTGCAAAGCCATCCGTACCAGTGGGACAGGATTCCGATAATGTCTGCAAATTGTTCAGAAGTTTTTGGTTACTACGACGAGGCTGATCCAAAAGAATCTGGAAACCCAGTACCAAGTTCCAATGCGTTCGCACTTGTACCTTACGGTAGATACAATCCACTAAGAACTAATGATAAAACGGTACGAACCAGACAAATACGAATCGCATACGACAATGAGAAAAATGTAAATATTTCGTACTTCATCAATGGGTTGATGGTGCTAAATAAGTTCATTCCCCTTAAAGATTCTTCATGCGACCAGAATGGACTTCATCTAACACTCAGACGCGAATACGGAACCATGCATGACAAAATTCCAAATTACGGAACGAGCGTAAATGTCGCTACTTTATGGCGCGATGACCAATATCTCTATGTAAAAACTACATTAAAGTCTGCGGGATTAACGATGTATGTAATTCCCTACTGGGGTACAAATGAACACTGGTACAGATTTCCCGTCCGCGCACCTCAAGTCAATGGAGTTAGACTAGACTTGCTTTATTAATTGGTATCTATTCAGCGCGCAGGTTGGGTTGAGGCACGAAGCCCAACGTTTACCGCGTGAATTTGTTGGGCTTCGCTGACGCTCAACCCAACCTACCAGCCCGCGTAGGGCGCAATCGTTATTGCGCCGTATGAAATGAGTAGATACATTTATAACTATATGGAGTGAATATGCCTGCCTCGTTAAATCAAGTCCTAAAAGTAGCTGATCTTGATGAACTGAAAGCGTTGGGTTCATACTTTGACTTAAAGAAGAACACCGAGAAGCAGCTAGGATTCAAACTAAATATTAGAGGATGGGATTCACTTTTCCAGAGCATCAAACGTCTAAGATCTGTCGTTCCAAAAAATAAAGACCAGTTTTTTAGAATCTGTCAGTGCTATTCATTTAATGACGCAAAACACAAGATTTTTGAACTTCTCGAACTAAAAATAGCGGCAAAGAACAAAAAACAACTGGAAGCTAAACTCGAAAATTTAGTGCGATGCTTTAATGCGTTACATTTTGACCCTTACAAGCGATTTGAAGAGACCAAGTTAAAAAACTTTAAAAACAGCTCAAAATTAGAAGGCATTGAAATTTGCCTATCTTCCGAATCGTCTTCTTTGGAAAGTATTTTAGCTAAGTATAAAAGGTAGCTTTATGGACAAATATGATGCTGCAAATGATTATTACTGTTATCCAAGCTCTATTGTTCTCAAAAACAAGCTCAATATTGTCGATATAAATACCTTGGAAGCTGCTGAACGAGAAATTACGGCAGAAACAGTTAAAGCCATAAGCTACCAATCACCACCATACCACCTTGATTATATGAAAAAGTTGCATCGTGATCTATTTTCTGAGCTCTACGATTGGGCGGGAGAATTAAGAACGGTAAATATTTCTAAAGGTGGTACAGATTTCTGCATTTGTGGACGTATTGTTCCAGAAGCCGAGAAGCTATTTAAAAGTCTGGCAAAAGAAAATTGGTTAAATTCACTCTCTAAAGACGTTTTTTGTAAAAAACTAGCCGAATATTATTGCGAATTCAATATGATTCATCCTTTTCGAGAAGGCAATGGTCGGGTTCAAAGGTTATTATTTGAACATCTTGCATTGTCCGCAGGCTATGAATTAGATTGGGAAAATATCAATCAAGACGAGTGGATACACGCAAATATAGATGGCGTGGTTAATGACGAACCGATGGCTGATATTTTCAAAAGAATCGTAAGGGGCTTTCGGTAATACTTTTAACAATGGGTTGCGTTTATTGACACCCTACCGCATCTTTTCCCTGTCATATGTATCTACAATGCAGACACAGCTTACTAGTTTCCATAAACCACTCTCTTTTTTTTGGGTGGTGAACATCATGCAAATCACAGTCAAAAAATGGGGCAATAGCGCGGCGGTGCTGATTCCTGCTTTTATCCTTGCGGCGGCGCATGTTGCCTTGGATCAAACGGTCGAGGTGCGCGAGGAGCAGGGGCGCATCATCATTGAACCTGTGCGTCAAAAAACCTATGCACTTGATGCCTTGCTAGACGACATTACCCCCGCCAATCTGCATCCCTCCATCGACACGGGCGCGCCCGTAGGCAAGGAAGTTTGGTAATGGCAAAGCCTTTTATCTCCGATGCGGGCGATATTGTGTGGTTGGAGTTTTCGCCGCAAGCAGGGCATGAACAAGCAGGACACCGCCCCGCATTGGTACTCAGCCCCGCCCGCTACAACAGCAAAACAGGCACGATGCTGTGCTGCCCGATGACCACACAAATCAAAGGTTATCCGTTTGAAGTACGTATAGACGGGGAAAACATCACAGGCGCGGTGCTATCCGACCAAATCAAAAACCTAGACTGGCGCGCTCGCAACGCCACCCCCAAAGGTAAAGCCTCCACCGAAGCACTCAATGAAGTCCGCGCCAAAATCGCCGCTTTGTTGGGGGTGTCTCAAGATAAGTAGCCCGTATTGCATACGGGCTACGGGGCAGATTCCATCCAATTTTCCATCCGCAATCCCGCAAAGCGTCCAAAATCCCGCTGGTTGTTGGTCACTATACCCATTCAACTTGAAAACCCCGTGTTGAATGTTTGAAAATTATCAGTAATTCTGGAGCGCAGGCGGTGTTTAATTTCGGGGATGGTGCTCACAAAAAAGTGTTCAATATTTTCTCGGAAGGT
>JAQTTV010000014.1 GCA_028710565.1 Gallionella sp. | reverse complement strand
ACACGCAATCCATGGTATGTTGAAGAACAATATGCCGTTCGATAACACCCGTTTCTACGCTATTCCAGCAGGATGTTTGGAATGAAAAAAATCAAATCAATACTTGCTTCTGAACAGAGTATCTACGAACTAATCACGCCTACAAGATTGAATTCGTCTTTTAGTATTGAAATAAACTTTTTTCTGCCATTAGCATAATTTTGGTTATGCCAGTAAAGTCCTCCAGTGCCTGGGTGGCATACGGTATGACACTTAATTGCTTTAAAATCGTTAGAAACTTTTCTTTTAAAACATTGACCTGTAAATTTTGATACAAAAACAACTATGTCTGGATCAATGGCAAGTATCGTGTTTCGTATTGCTTCATATCCAATAGTTATATCAACTTCCTTGAGGATTTTTTTGATCGAATCTCCTGTATTTGCTGGTCGCTGAAATCCATTCATATAAGCAACATGAGTTATTCCCTTCACTAATGAATTGATCTCAAGGATTTCTTCGATACATCGGTTTAATTCCCGATAGATAAAGTGCCCAGGAGATTCCCACTTGCCCGTTAATAAATCACGGCAATTGATCCACCGCATTTCTTCGTCCGTCAATTCCTTATAGGAATTTAGATACCATGCTTCTGCTGAATGATGACTCTCTGCTTTTTTGGGAAAATAATTGCTTTCACCTATTAAAAGTAATTTCCTGTGAGATAAAGAAACATAATTATCACCAATGAAAGGCATCATTTGTGGATATTTTTTGTAATGCTCGATTTGTTTCAATGTTTCATCAAAGGCATGGTTCTGCATACAATTCCCCTATTTTGGGTTTTGGGCTAATAAACCACATTAGTTTCATCACTTGCCCTGAGATTTGCACCTCAGTCTGTCCATCGACTTACATCCCCAGCCCCCTCAAATCCTTCTGAATATCCTCCACCGCCTCCAACCCCACGGCAATGCGAATCAGCCCATCGCTAATCCCTGCTGCGGCGCGGGCTTGGGGGGTGATGCGGGCGTGGGTGGTGGTGGCGGGGTGGGTGATGGTGGTGCGGGTGTCGCCTAAGTTGGCGGTGATGGACAGCATTTTGGTGTTGTCGATGACGCGCCACGCGGCTGCTTTGCCGCCTTTGACTTCAAACGACACGATACCGCCGCCTGTTTTTTGTTGGCGCATGGCGAGTGCGTGTTGTGGGTGCGAGGGCAAGCCAGGGTAGAACACGCGCTCTACATTGGGTTGTTGTTCCAGCCATGTGGCGAGGGCTAAGGCGTTGGCACTGTGTGCATCCATGCGCAGTTTCAGCGTTTCCAAGCCTTTCAAAAACACCCACGCGTTGAACGCGCTCATGGTCGGGCCCGTGGTGCGCAAAAAGCCGTACACGCCTTCCAGTAGTTTTTTGTTGCCCAACACCGCGCCGCCCAGCACACGCCCTTGTCCGTCGATGTATTTGGTCGCTGAGTGAATCACGATGTCCGCGCCCAATTCCAGCGGGCGTTGTAAAATAGGCGTGCAGAAGCAGTTATCCACCGCCAACAGCGCGCCGCAAGATTTTGCCACGGCGGCAATGGCGCGCACGTCGGAGATTTCGGTCAGCGGATTGGACGGGGTTTCCAAGAAAAATAGCTTGGTGTTGGGGTGCACGGCGGCTTGCCATTGCGCCACGTCGGTGGCGGAAACGTAAGTCGTTTCCACGCCGAATTTTTTGATGACGTTGTTGAACAGGTTGACGGTCGAGCCGAACAAACTTTGCGACGCGACGATGTGATCGCCCGCCTGCAACACCCCCATCACGCACGACAAAATCGCCGCCATCCCCGACGCGGTGGCGACACAGAATTCCGCGCCTTCCAACGCGGCGAGGCGTTGTTCAAACATGGTGACGGTGGGATTGGTGAAGCGCGCATAAATGTTGCCAGGTTCTTCGCCAATAAAACGCGCAGCGGCTTGGGCTGCGCTCTCAAACACAAAGCTGGAAGTCAAAAACATCGCTTCGGAATGTTCGCCAAATTGGCTGCGCGCTGTGCCAGCACGGATGGCGAGGGTTTCGGGTTGAAAGTCGGTCATGGTTTTTCCATTTCACTAAGTGGGGGACGTTACTCCTTCCCCCTAGCAGGGGGGAAGGCTGGGATGGGGGTTGAAGGTTGCATTTGCGCGACGATTTCGACCCCCACCCTAACCCTCCCCCTGCTAGGGGGAGGGATTGGCGTATGTTTTTGGGCAAAAAGGAGCTTATTCGTCCTCTAAATCCAATGCCATCTGGTTTTTGTCTTCTTTGACATTGGCTTTGCCGTTGCTGCGACGCGCTTCGATAGCATCCAGGTAGGCGGGGGTAATATCACCCGTGATGTAAAAGCCGTCAAAACACGATGCGTCAAAGCTGGTCACTTTGGGGTTGGCCTTGCATATGGCTGCTTTTAAATCGGCCAAATCTTGATAAATGATGTTGTCCGCGCCAATTTCGCGGCAGATTTCGGCATCGGTGCGTCCCGTGGCAATCAGCTCTTGCGGGCTGGGCATGTCGATACCATACACATTCGGGTAACGCACGGGCGGGGCGGCAGAGGCGAAATAGACTTTACGTGCACCCGCGTCACGTGCCATTTGCACGATTTCACGGCTGGTGGTGCCGCGCACGATGGAGTCATCCACCAGCAACACGTTTTTGCCTTTAAATTCCACACCTATGGGATTGAGCTTTTGGCGGACTGATTTTTTACGCATCGCCTGTCCTGGCATGATAAAAGTGCGACCAATGTAGCGATTTTTGACGAAGCCTTCGCGGAAGCTCAAGCCTAGGTGATTCGCCAGTTGCAAGGCACTGGGGCGGCTGGAATCGGGAATGGGAATGACCACATCAATATCGACTGCTTGCCACGTGCGCTTCATTTTTTCAGCTAAAAATTCGCCCATATACAAACGGGTTTCATATACGGATACGCCGTCGATGACCGAATCAGGACGGGCGAGATAGACATATTCAAAGATGCAGGGATTTAAGCTGGCATGATCGCTGCATAATTGGCTGTGTAGCTTGCCTGCAAAATCCACAAAAACGGCTTCGCCAGGGGCGATGTCGCGTAAGAATTTAAAACCCAGCGTGTCGAGTGCGACACTTTCAGAGGCGACTAAGTATTCTGTGCCTGTTGCGGTTTGATTGCTGCCAATGACCAACGGGCGTATGCCGTAAATGTCCCGAAATGCCAGCAGACCATAGCCCGCAATCATGGCGACCACGGCATAAGCACCCTTGCAACGGCGATGTACGCCCGCCACCGCCGCGAAAATGCCTTGCTCGCTCAAACGCTCGATTTTCGATTGTCTTTGTAATTCATTGGCTAAGACATTGAGCAAAACTTCAGAGTCTGAATTGGTGTTGACATGACGCAAGTCTTCATCAAAAAGCTGCTTTTTGAGTTCGTCAGTATTAGTTAAATTGCCGTTGTGTCCCAGCATAATGCCGAACGGGGAGTTGACGTAAAACGGTTGCGCTTCGTTGTGATCGACCGCCGAGCCAGCTGTGGGATAACGCACATGTGCGATACCCGCATTGCCGAGTAGCGCACGCATATTGCGCGTCCGAAACACGTCGCGCACCATGCCATTGCCTTTGTGCAAATGGAAGGTATTGCCGTTAATGGTTGCAATACCTGCCGCATCTTGTCCGCGATGTTGCAAAACTTGTAAGCCGTCATACAACAATTGATTGACGGGGGTTTGAGAAATGACGCCGAGAATGCCACACATGTTGTGATCCTAGTAATTAGTAACGATTTTTGTAATGAATATGCTGCGCAACAGTTTGAGGCAGGTAAGGTTTGTTTTGTATCGCCATATCTTCTGCAAAAGGGGTGACAACGGACTCTGTCCAAATTGGCTGTTCAGGTAGGTTGGATAAACCACATAGCAAGACTAATGCCAGCAGGACGATCACCGCACGTATCAACCCGAAAGCCACGCCTAAGGCTTTATCCACCCTGCCGAGTCCAACGGCTCTGACCAGTTTGAAAAATCCCAGAATAATTAGTCCCCAGACGATGAGTGTGACGATAAAAATGATGGAATAGGTGACTGGCATTAACAGCAAATCTAGATTATTGGGTAATTGTGCGGCGACATTATTGGCGTAGGTTTTGCTCATGAAATAGGCAATCGGCCAGCCAAACATCGACAATAATTCATACACAAAGCCGCGCATCCAGCCTATGCCGACGGAAAGGGCAATAATCACTATAACGGCGGCATCAATAGGGTTCATTTGGAGATAACGAGCGTTGAACGCGTACCCTGTTTTTGTAAAAGTTGACGGGCTTTATCGGCTTGTTCGCGATCCGTAAAAGGTCCTACGTGGATGCGTGTTTTGTTGTTAGATTTTTCAATGGTGACATTCAGGTTGTTTTGCTTTAACTTTTCCGCCACTTGCGCTGCTTTGGCAGGATTGCTGTAATTACCGATATGCAGCAGATAACGTTTATTGTCCGTGCGTTCAGTTCGGCTCTTCACGGGGGGAATAACAATGACGGGTTGTGTTGTCGCCCCGTTGTTGCTTGAGAGTTTACTTTTGGCAGACGCAGCATCACTGTGACGCGGGACGGCGGGAGCTACGTCCGCATTGCCATCTGACGTGGCGGTGGGTGCTTGAGGGGCTGGTGCAATCGTTTCAGTGGATGGTGTGGGTGGTGAAAATTCGCTGATTTTCTCAGGCGAAGGGATATCCAGACTGATATTAGCCCCAGCTTGTTTGGGTTCGTTATCTAAAAACATGGGCAATGCCACGACGATGAATAACGTCAGCGCGCCTGCACCCAGTAAACGGTGACGGGTTTTGCGCTTCAGAGCTTGTTCATCAACGCTAAGTTCTTTGGTCATGATTGACTGATATTCCTGAAAAATTCTGACAGCTACGTTCAATTAGGCTGTTAGTCGTTAGATTTTAGTTGATAGTTTAAGTAGGTTGGAATGTTCAATCACAGTATTCCCATATTTTTTGCAATATATTTAAATAGATACGCTCATAATTTACGCTTCCAACTAAAAGCTAACGACTAGCGACAAGTGACTAATATCAAAATATGCGTTGGTTTGTGTGCATACTTTATCTGTGTAAACGGTGTGCTTGCAGCACCTCCGCCACAGTGTAGAACGAGCCAAAGGCGGTGATTCTATCATTTTCGCCCGCGACATTACAGGCATGAACGAAAGCAGCGGTCGGATCGTCAAATTTTTGAATGTCGCCGTGTACGTGGCAAGCCTGTAAAACAGCACTAACTTCATCAGCAGTTGCGCCGCGCGGGGCGTGTATGCTGGCGACTAACCACACATCCACCTGGTCTTGCAGCGCGGCAATCACGCCTTCCATATCTTTGTCTTTTAACATGGCAAATACGGCGTATCGGCAAGATGCAGTCGGTAAACTTGCCCAGTTTTGCGCCAAACTGTGTGCCGCATGGGGATTATGGGCAACATCTAAAATAACCGTGGGCTTGCCAGGTAAGGTTTGAAAACGCCCCGTGAGCGTGACTTCTACCAAGCCACGCCGTACAGATTCCATATTGACGGGCAATTTTTCTTTCAGTACGTCCAACGCTGCCAACACCGCACTGGCATTGCCCAGTTGGAATGCACCGCGCAAAGCAGGGTAGGGCAGTGAAGCACGCGCCCCGATTGGACTGTAAAAATCCCATTGTTGCGGCGGCGAATTGGCGGGAGGCGTGTCGGATGCAATCGACATCATCTGATGCGAGCGTTCCGTTGCCGTCATCGAAACAGGTTTAAAACCAAAGTCCGTGCCAATTTGCCACAAAGTCGCACCGATGTCCTGAGCGTGTTTCGCTAAAGTATCAGGCACGTTGGGTTCCGCGCAAATTGCCACCTTACCGCTGCGGAATATGCCTGCTTTTTCAAAGCCGATCAGTTCGCGTGTGTCGCCCAAATAGTCGATGTGGTCTATGTCGATGCTGGTGACGATGGCGCAATCGCTATCAAACACATTCACTGCATCCAATCGCCCGCCCAGCCCCACTTCCAAAATTGCCACGTCCACGCGCCGTTCAATAAATAACTGCATCGCCGCCAAAGTGCCGAATTCAAAATAAGTCAACGCAATGTCGCCTAACTCCTCTTTTCGCTCCCTCTCCCCCAGGGAGAGGGTTGGGGTGAGGGCGTTTACGCCAAGCCGCGCCTGCTCAATCGCCGTAAACGACGCACATAAATCCGCATCACTCACCGCCCGTTTGTCGATGCGCACCCGTTCGTTGTACTCCAGCAAATGCGGCGAGGTATAACAACCCACGCGGTAGCCCGCCGCAAACAAAATACTTTCCAACATCGCGCAAACCGACCCTTTCCCATTCGTCCCTCCCACCACAATCACAGGGAAATCAGGCGATAAATTCATCCGTTGCTTCACTTCCGCCACGCGGTCTAAACCTAGGGAAATGGTTTTGCGGTTTAAGGATTCAAGATGGGTGAGCCAATCGGGGAGGGTGGTGGGCATATCTGAAATCAAAAAATTGATTTGAATGAAAAATGGAATAAGTTGATAGAGTCATCGGCGCACAGAGGATTGACGTGTTTAACCAAGCTCGACTCCTCTGTGCATTGTTTTTAAGATGATTTAAAAACTGAATTCACTAACCTTAAAAGGCGGATGTCTGTTATATCCGATGTCAGGATTATTTGCTTTGAGTTCACGGATAAGCTGCATTTCTCTTTTGATTACTTCACTTTTACTAGCGTCTTTAGATTCCCAAAGAATTTCTTTCCTAATCGTAAAGTCTCGTTGTTGCTCCCAAGAGAAATCCTTAAAAATTAGATCGCGATTAGCACTGCCAAAATAATTAATGCTGTATGCCGTATCGCTACCAATATAAATCTTTCCGTTGGGGTAGGTGATTTTAAAAATTATGTTCATAATTCTGCGGTAGCATCGTAATTAAGCAGCAATTCTCATTTTGACTAGACAGCGGGGGTTTGTGGGTACGAATTTATTCGTACATCGCCCGAAAAGGCGAAAAACCAGCCTTATTCACAAGCAACTGTACGAATAAATTCGTACCCACGGTCAAAATGAGAATTGCTGGTAATTAAGCCGCCTCAATCTCCGCTACGGCATCTTGTTTGTTTAACAATGCCATCAATTTTGCTAATTGGTCGCGCATTTCGCGTCTGTCCACAATCATATCGACTGCGCCGTGTTCCAACAGGAATTCAGCGCGTTGGAAGCCGTCTGGCAGGGTTTCGCGCACGGTTTGTTGGATCACGCGTGCGCCTGCGAAGCCGATTAACGCGCCTGGTTCGGCAATGACCACGTCACCCATAAAGGCGAAGCTGGCGGATACGCCGCCCATGGTCGGGTCAGTCAACACTGAGATAAAGGGTAGTTTGGCTTCGCTCAATTGCGTGAGTGCAGCACACGTTTTGGTCATTTGCATCAAGGACAGCAAGCCTTCTTGCATCCGTGCGCCACCGCTGGCAGCGAAACAGACGAACGGGCATTTTTGATCTAGGGCAACTTGCACCCCGCGCACAAAGCGTTCGCCGACCACCGAGCCCATGGAGCCGCCCATAAAGGTGAATTCAAATGCCGCTGCAACCACAGGTTGGGCGTGGATGCTGCCTTGCATGACAATCAGCGCGTCATCTTCATCAGTGGCTTCTTTGGACGCTAACAAGCGATCTGAGTATTTGCGGCTGTCTTTAAATTTCAAAGGGTCAATCGGCAACACTTCCGCACCGATTTCAAAGCGACCTTCGCCGTCCAGCAGCCAATCCAGTCGCGTGCGTGCCGTCACACGGTGATGATGCAAACATTTTGGGCAGACGCTGTGGTTTTTTTCCAAGTCAGCGTAATACAACACAGCTTGGCAAGACGGACATTTGTGCCACAAGCCTTCAGGCACATTTTTCTTGGCATCGCCTTCGCGGCGTTTCATTTTTGGGGGTAATAATTTTTGAAACCAGCTCATGGTGAACTCCTTGTATTTTATGGGAAACTAGGTGGATGCACTGCATTTATCCACCCTACAACACATAATTTCTGCATCGTCATATTCCCTCCCTCTTGCAGGGGGAGGGGTAGGGTGGGGGTAGAAATTATCGCGGTAATTCAAACTTTCAACCCCCATCCCAACCTTCCCCCTACAAGGGGAAGGAGCATATTAAGCCTGTTCCACCGCTTGTTTTAAGCCGCTGACCAACGCGCTGACATTGGCAATCACATTGGCTTCGGTTGAATCTTCAATTGCTTGCACGATGCGACTGCCGACCACGACACCGTCGCATAATTTTGCGACTGCCAACGCGGTTTCCGCATCACGAATACCAAAACCTACGCCGATGGGCAGGCTAATGTGTTGACGTAATTGTGGGATTTTATCGGCAATCGCGCTTAAATCCAAATTCCCCGCGCCCGTCACCCCTTTGAGCGACACGTAATACACATAACCGCGCGCCAGTTTGGCGACTTGTTGGATACGCGATTCGGTGGTGGTGGGGGCGAGCAAGAATATCGGCGCGATGTTGTAACGTTGCAAATGGGCGAACGCGTCGTGACTTTCTTCGGGGGGAAAATCCACGGTCAGCACACCGTCCACGCCCACTTCATCACAGCGTTGTGCGAACACGTCCCAGCCCATCGCTTCAATCGGATTGCCATAACCCATCAGCACGACGGGGGTGGTGGTGTTTTGTTGGCGGAATTCCGCCACCATGTTTAACACGCTACGCAGCGACACGCCTTTTATCAAGGCACGTTCGGATGCGCGTTGGATGGTCGGGCCATCCGCCATTGGATCAGAAAATGGCACACCCAATTCCAAAATATCCGCACCCGAAGCCACCAGTGCGTGCATCAACGGTACAGTCATTTCAGGCGAAGGATCGCCAGCGGTAATAAAGGGTATCAATGCCTTACGCTGTCCCAGCGCGGCAAAAGTTTGATCTATGCGACTCATAATGTAATCCCCGACAAACGTGCCACGGTGTTAATGTCTTTGTCGCCACGACCTGACAAATTCACCAGCAACACTTGATCTTTGCGCATCGTAGGCGCGATTTTGGCGGCATGTGCCAAGGCGTGACTGGATTCCAACGCGGGAATAATGCCTTCAAAACGGCACAAATCATGGAAAGCGCGCATGGCTTCGTCGTCATTAATCGCGACATATTCAGCGCGCCCCGTATCTTTTAACCAGCAATGCTCAGGCCCAACACCTGGGTAATCCAGTCCAGCGGAAATCGAATGTGTCTCGATAATTTGCCCATTTTCGTCCTGCATCAAATACACGCGGTTGCCGTGCAACACGCCAACTTTGCTGTTGGAAGTTAAAGGGGCGGCATGAGAACCGCTGGCGATACCATGCCCGCCCGCTTCCACGCCAATCAGTCGCACGCCTTCGATTTCGATGTAGGGATGGAAAATCCCAATCGCATTCGAGCCACCACCCACACACGCAATGACCGCGTCGGGCTGACGACCAATCATTTCAGGCATTTGCACACGGGCTTCGTTGCCAATCACACATTGAAAATCGCGCACCATCATCGGATAAGGATGCGGCCCCGCTGCTGTGCCGAAAATGTAAAACGTGGATTCTACATTGGTCACCCAATCCCGAATCGCCTCGTTGCACGCGTCTTTCAGCGTTTTCGAGCCGCTTTCCACAGGCACGACCGTCGCGCCCAACAGCTTCATGCGATACACGTTGGGAGCTTGGCGTTGAATATCTTCCGCGCCCATATACACCACGCATTCCATGCCATACCGCGCCGCTACCGTCGCCGTCGCCACGCCGTGCATCCCCGCGCCTGTTTCTGCTATCACGCGCTTTTTGCCCATGCGCTTCGCCAACAAGGCTTGTCCCATGGCGTTATTGATTTTGTGCGCACCCGTATGATTCAAATCCTCGCGCTTCAAATAAATCTGCGCTCCGCCTAAGCGATCCGACCAGTTTTTCGCGTGGTAAATCGGGCTAGGACGACCGACGTAATGCTTCAATTCATTGGCAAATTCGGCTTTAAATTCCGCATCGTCGCGAAAATGCAAATACGCATCACGCAATTCTTCAACGGCAGGAATCAGCGTCTCCGCCATATAAATCCCACCAAATTGCCCAAAATGACCCGTGCTATCAGGGTAGTTGTACATGTTTAACCTCATTGATAAACGCCGCAAACTCGCCGCGTCTTTAAGTAAGAACCGCCTATCCATTGCAAAATGTCGCGCGTCGAAAATTCCCGCCACAACATCACGGCGCGCATTGTAGCAAATCGCCCCTAAGTTGACGCAGCTTGTCGTCGGTGTTGTGGCGATATGCGTTGTGCTCGAACGAATTTAACAAGCCAAACACTTCGCGCTCCCAACATATTTCACATACCAATTAATCGCATAATTTATATTATGTAAAATAGTTGGCTATTAAGAAAATTATGACTCACTGTATTTCATTACGCTTTTTGGACTCATTTAAGTGTGGGTTTATGTGCCATCTTAGCCTGTGCGCGGCGCAGAGCAAAAAATTGACTGAGTTGCGTACTGCATTCCTGCGCCAGTATTCCGCCAACTACATGAGTATGGTGATTGAGTTTAACCGCCCTGCCCTGTTCGTCCACGGGGTTGGGAAATTCGCCGAATACGTTTAACGCGCTACCGCACGTGCCTGTTTTGTAATCTGCTGCGCCATAGACCAACCGAGACAATCGCGCGTGCATAATCGCGCCAGAACACATTAAACACGGTTCTAGGGTGACGAATAATTCACAACCGACTAGGCGATAATTGCCTATTTTTTGAGCCGCATCACGTAATGCCATGATTTCAGCGTGGGCAGACGGATCGTGACGCGTTATCGGACTATTGTAGCCGCAGCCGATTACCACGCTATCTTTGACGACGACAGCCCCCACAGGGATTTCGCCTATGGATTGGGCATGTAAGGCCTGCGCGAGGGCGAGGCGCATAAAGTGTTCGTCATTCATGGCAGATTTATATGAACGAAAATCCTTCACCCTAGCAGGGGAAAGTTTGGGTTGGGGGGGCAGGTTTGCATCAGCGTGATAGTTTCCACCCCCACCCTAACCCTCCCCCTGCTAGGGGGAGGGAATAGTGTTATGCGGAGATAGGCTTTTTAGCTATAGCTCAACCCCATCGCCTCGCGCACATCTCGCATGGTATCTGTTGCCAATTTGCGGGCTTTTTCGCAGCCGTCGGCGAGGATATTGCGGACTAAGGTGGGGTCATCCAGATAGAGCTGGGCGCGTTCGCGCATGGGGCGTTGTTCCGCTAACACACCTTCAATTACAGGTTGTTTGCACTCAATGCAACCTATGCCCGCGCTGGTGCAGCCTTGAATCGCCCATTGCTTGGTCTCTTCGTTGGAATACACTTGGTGCAGTTTCCAAACGGGACATTTTTCAGGATTGCCTGCATCCATGCGACGTTGACGCGCAGGGTCGGTGGGCATGGTGCGGATTTTCTTTGCCACGCTGGCTTCATCTTCACGCAAGGTAATGGTGTTGTTATAGGACTTAGACATTTTTTGTCCATCCAAGCCTGGCATACGCGATGCAGCGGTGAGCATGGCTTGTGGTTCGGACAGAATCATTTTGCCACTGCCTTCCAGATAGCCAAATAGGCGTTCGCGATCCCCGTGGTTCAGACTTTGTTGCTCGTCCAATAAGGCTTTGGCAGAGGATAAAGCCTCGTCATCACCTTGTTCTTGGTAGCGCGTGCGCAATTCGGCGTACAACTTGGCACGCTTACCGCCTAGTTTTTTAATCGCGGCTTCTGCTTTTTCTACAAAACCAACTTCGCGTCCGTAGATGTGGTTAAAGCGGCGGGCAATTTCACGGGTAAATTCAATATGCGGCACTTGGTCTTCACCCACAGGCACTTGCGTGGCACGATAAATCAGAATATCTGCACTTTGCAGCAAGGGATAACCTAAAAACCCGTAAGTGCTTAAATCTTTGCCCGATAATTTTTCTTGTTGGTCTTTATAAGTCGGCATCCGTTCCAACCAACCCAAAGGCGTAATCATCGACAACAGTAAATGCAATTCGGCGTGTTCTGGCACGCGAGATTGAATAAACAAGGTCGCATGTGCAGGATCTACGCCCGCCGCTAACCAATCCACCACCATGTCCCACACGCTTTGTTCGATGACTTGCGGTGTGTCGTAATGGGTGGTCAGTGCGTGCCAATCCGCCACAAAAAACAGGCACTCAAACTCGTGCTGCATTTGTACCCAATTTTTCAATACACCGTGGTAATGCCCTAAATGCAAACTCCCCGTGGGGCGCATCCCCGATAACACGCGATCAGCAAACATAGTTCTTAAATTCCAAATAACATAAAAATAAAACGTCTTACCCCGTCAACCATCGGGAATAAAACCATGCCCAACACATTCGTCACCGCCAGCCCAATTAGGATCCAAACACCGTAAGGCTCAATTTTTGCCAATTGAAACGCTTGGCGATGGGGCAATAAACTGACCAAAATGCGACCACCATCCAGCGGCGGCAAGGGAATCAAATTCAACACCAACAGGATGACATTGATATAAATACCAATTTCCGCCATTTGCAATAAGGGAGAGGCGAAATAATTTTCGGGGAACAGCCATGCTAATTTGTAAAAAAACGCCCACATCAACGCCATCACCAAATTTGACCCTAGTCCTGCCAACGCGACCCACAGCATATCTTTTTTGGGATGACGCAAATTAGCAAAATTCACAGGTACAGGTTTTGCCCAACCAAAAGGCAAGTTAAATGCCCATAAGGTCAAGAGCGGCAACAAGATGGTGCCGAACGGTTCAATGTGACGCAAAGGATTTAAGCTGGTGCGACCTTGCTGATAGGCGGTGAGATCACCAAAATGCTTCGCCGCATAAGCGTGAGACGCTTCGTGCAACGTAATGGCAAACAGAATAGGAATCACGGCAATACTAACGACTTGAATAAATTGATCAATCTGCATAATGGTGATTTGGATTTTTGGAGCGGGCTAATTCTGACAGTTGTGACGGGGATAAGCAATGCACAATCAAAATTTTGGATGCCATCCCCTTCCTCAATTGCAAATCAAATCACATTGTTGGCCATATTCATCCAAAGGGAATGCAATCTTGTTAGGTATATTTTCTTGGCGAGCCGCGTTAATGCAGCATTTAAGCGATTACGAAATCAAGGAGGGTAGATTTTACGTCAGTGAAAGTCGGTGTAGTCCACTTACTGATCCCGCAATGTGGGCACGAAGCTATTAGCCGCACCCACAATGAGATTGTATATTTTTAAAGATTTAAACCTATCTTATTTCGCTTGCTGGTTTTCATGCGCAATTGCACAAGGGCTATTCATCAAGCAGCCTGCACCGAATCCTAACGAACCAATCGCAACAATAATGAACATCATGCCAATCGCGCTTGCACCACTGCTAAATGCCAGTATCACTGAAGCGAATGAAACTGCAAACATGATGGTAGCTCTAGAAAGAACTGTTTTTCGCGATTTAACTTTTTCTGTCATGATTTTCTCCTCCGAGGTTTGAAATTAAGTTGCGTTCTACACAACGATGCGAAATTCTACCGCAATATGTACGATGCTTAAGGATAATTTTATCTGCGTACTCCCCACTTTTCATTTGTTATTCTAAATCTGGTATCGTACTGCCTCTATCTTCTGGATCAAGGTGTTCGTATCGAGTGGTTTAAGTGCTCAACGCCTCAATTTCATTATATTTATGATTTTTATTCCATATTTTCAACAAATGCCTACTTGGCGACTTCGTTTGTTTGCGACGCTTGCGTCGATGTTATTAAGTGAACTGATCGTCTTTATAATTACATACTTGTTGCATGTCCCCCCCAAGGTGTATTTGCTTATTGGATTAGTCACCTCAATGTTAGTGAGCTATTTAGTACTCATTGTGATTGGTCGTATATTGGAAGAATTGACAGCTAGTCAATTAAAACTCAATACCATCATTGATGCAGAACCCGAGTGCGTGAAATTACTCGCTGCCGATGGCACGGTGCTGCAAATTAACCGTGCAGGTTTGGATATGTTAGCGGCGAGGCATGTCGAGCAAGTCGTCGGCCATGTCTTTTATGACTTTGTGCTACCGCCTTATCAGGCGCACTTTGTAGAGCTTGCGCGCAAAGTATTCTCTGGAGATTCGGAAAATTTGGAGTTTCAGGTTCAACGGTTGGATGGCACGCAGCGTTGGTTATATTCTCACGCAGTACCGTTGCATGGTGCCAAGGGCGATATTATTGCGCTGTTGGTCGTGACTCGTGACATGACTGAACGTAAACAAATGGAAGATGCATTGCGTATCTCACATGACAACATTCAGTTGTTGCTTAACTCCATGGCAGAAGGGATGTATGGCGTGGATGACCAAGGCAACTGCACCTTTGTGAATCGTTCTTTTTTGAGGATATTGGGTTATCAAGATTCCAGCGAAGTGGTCGGCAAACATATTCATAGTTTAATTCACCACACCCGCATCGACGGCACCCCATACCCCGTGACCGAATGCCGTATATATCGTGCATTTCAGTTTCAAGAAGAAATCAATGTTTCTGACGAGGTGTTCTGGCGCAAGGATGGCGTAGCGGTTCCTGTCGAATACTGGTCTCACCCCCTATTGCAAGAAGGAAGCATCAAGGGGGCTATCGCCACTTTTATTGACATTACCGACCGTAAAGCCGCTGAACAACAAATTCGTCAGCTGGCGTATTACGATACGTTGACGAAATTACCAAACCGTCGTTTGTTGAATGATAGGCTAGATCAAGCCATGTTGTGCAGTGAACGCAATCAACATTATGGCGCACTGATGTTTTTGGATTTGGACAATTTCAAACCGCTCAACGATCGCTATGGGCATGATGTAGGTGATTTGTTATTGGTCGAAGTGGCTCATCGATTAAATGCCTGCATTCGCAAAGCTGATACGGTGGCTCGTTTTGGCGGTGACGAGTTTGTGGTGATGATCCGAGAACTGACTAAAGACAAGATGTACTCCATGACCCATGCTGCACTGATCTCAGAAAAAATTCGCGACGCACTAGCCGCTCCCTACCGACTGCGCATTCCCCAAAAAGAGGGGGGTGAATTTTGGGTGGAACATCTTTGCACTGCGAGCATCGGGGTTGTATTGTTCCTCGGACATCAATCTAGTCATGAGGATATTTTAAAATTAGCGGATATGGCGATGTATCAAGCTAAAAAAATGGGTCGTAACACCTACCACATTAGCGAACCCAATTCCCTTTTGCTCATTAAAACGTAGGATTATTCCCCCATATTTAAGCAGACTCGCCGAACGTGATAGATAGAATTCCCCAGTCCAGCCTCGGCGTGGTAAACTTGCGCGCTGTTTTTTGCGCACTTTAAATCACACCGAAATCATGGATCAATTCGCCAAAGAAACCCTCCCCGTTAGTTTAGAAGAAGAAATGCGTAAGTCCTATTTGGACTACGCGATGAGTGTCATTGTTGGACGGGCTTTGCCTGACGTGCGCGATGGCTTGAAGCCTGTGCATCGACGCGTGCTGTTTGCCATGCACGAATTGTCGAACGACTGGAATCGTGCCTACAAAAAATCGGCGCGTATCGTCGGTGACGTGATCGGTAAATACCATCCGCATGGCGATACCGCTGTGTATGACACCATCGTTCGCATGGCGCAGCCGTTTTCCTTGCGTTATACCTTGGTCGATGGGCAAGGTAACTTCGGCTCGGTCGATGGTGATAATGCGGCGGCGATGCGTTATACCGAAATCCGTATGTCACGGATTGCACATGAATTATTGGCGGACTTGGATAAAGAAACTGTCAACTTCGGACCGAACTATGATGGCTCGGAACATGAGCCGCTGGTCTTCCCTGCGCGCTTCCCAAATTTGTTGGTCAATGGTTCGTCGGGTATTGCCGTGGGTATGGCAACCAACATTCCGCCGCACAATATGGGCGAAGTGGTCGATGCCTGCTTGGCGTTGTTGCAAAATCCAGAGATGGATATTGAGCAACTGATTGAGCTGGTACCAGCACCTGACTTCCCCACGGGTGGCTTTATTTATGGCTTGATGGGTGTAAAAGAAGGTTATCGCACGGGACGTGGTCGCGTGGTGATGCGTGGACGCACCCACTTTGAGGACATCGGCAAAGGCGGTGACCGCCAAGCCATTATCATTGACGAGCTGCCTTATCAGGTGAATAAAGCGAATTTGCTGATTAAGGTCGGCGAATTGGTACGCGAAAAACGTCTGGAAGGTATTTCTGAAATCCGTGATGAATCGGATAAATCAGGGATGCGCGCCGTCATTGAGCTGAAACGCGGTGAAAACGCGGAAGTGGTGCTCAACAAGCTGTACAAAGACACGCAGTTGCAAGACAGCTTCGGCATCAATATGGTGGCGATTGTCGATGGTCAACCTAGACTATTGAATCTCAAACAAATTATTGATTGCTTCTTGCGTCATCGCCGCGAAGTCGTCACCCGTCGCACGATTTTTGAACTGCGCAAAGCGCGGGATCGTGGGCATATTTTGGAAGGTTTGGCAGTCGCTTTATCCAATGTCGATGAAATCATCGCGCTGATTAAAGCCGCGCCTACACCAGCGGACGCGAAACGTGAGTTGATGGCGCGCACTTGGCGTTCTGCCTTGGTGGAAGAAATGTTGAGCCGTGTCAGCGATGCGTCCCGTCCTGAAAACTTGCTGGCAATTTACGGCATGGTGGGTGAAGGTGAAGCTCGCGCCTATCGTTTATCCGACATTCAAGCGCAAGCGATTTTGGAATTGCGTTTGCAACGCTTGACGGGGCTGGAACAAGACAAAATCGTCGGCGAATATCGCGATGTGATGGATAAGATCGCGGATTTATTGGATATTTTGGCTACGCCAGCCCGCGTGACCCAAATTATTCAAGACGAATTGATTGCGGTTAAAACCCAATTTGGCGACAAACGCCGCAGCGAAATCATCACCCACACCCATGACATGAGCATGGAAGACTTGATCGCGCCTGAAGACGTGGTGGTCACCCTGTCACACAGCGGCTATATGAAAGCGCAAAAGCTGGACGAATACCGTGCGCAAAAACGCGGTGGTCGCGGCAAACAAGCCACTGCGACTAAAGAAGATGACTTCATTGATAATTTATTTATCGCCAATACCCATAACTATATTTTGTGCTTCTCCAATAAAGGGCGCGTGTATTGGTTGAAGGTGTATGAAGTACCGCAAGGTAGTCGCATCGCACGCGGCAAGCCAATTGTGAATTTATTACCCTTGGATGCAAACGAAAAGATCAACGCGATTTTGCCCGTCACAGAATTCGTGGAAGATAAATTTATTTTCTTCGCGACTTCTAGCGGTACCGTGAAGAAAACGGCGTTGTCACAATTCGCTAATCCTCGTAAATCAGGGATCATTGCCATCTCCTTGGATGAAGGTGATTTCTTGATCGGCGTCGCGTTGACCGACGGCACGCATGACGTGATGTTGTTCTCCGACAGTGGTAAAGCCGTGCGCTTTGATGAAAACGATGTGCGTTCCATGGGGCGTGATACCCGTGGCGTGCGTGGTATGAAATTGATGGAAGGGCAAAGTGTTATTTCCTTGTTGGTCGCTGAAAATGAACAACAAAGTGTGTTGACCGCCACCGAAAATGGTTTCGGCAAACGCAGCCCTATCATTGAGTACACCCGTCATGGTCGTGGCACACAAGGCATGATTGCGATTTCCACCAGCAAGCGCAATGGCAAAGTGGTGGCGGCAACCTTGGTGAATCCTGAAGATGAAATCATGCTAATCGGCACCAGCGGCGTATTGATCCGTACTCGCGTGAAAGAAATCCGCGAAATGGGTCGTGCCGCGCAAGGTGTGACGCTCATGAATATGGACAAGGGCGAAAAATTGGCTGGATTGAGCCGTATTGCTGAAGCGGGCGATGAGGATGATGAAGATGCAACACCACAAGCGTCGCTGACCCTATAACGAATTGACAACTCTGGAGCACACAACATGACGATTTACAACTTTAGTGCAGGTCCTGCGGTATTACCAAAAGAAGTGTTGCAACAAGCGCAAGCTGAAATGATGGATTGGAACGGCAGCGGCATGTCGGTGATGGAAATGTCCCATCGCGGCAAAGAATTCATGGGTATCGCAGCACAAGCCGAAGCGGATTTGCGCGAATTGATGGGGATTCCTGCCAATTACAAAGTGTTGTTTTTGCAAGGTGGCGCGAGCCAACAATTTGCCATGATTCCGATGAATCTGTTGCGTGGCAAGACCACGGCAGATTATTTGAACACGGGTGAATGGTCTAAAAAGGCTATTTCTGAAGCCAAGAAATTTGGTGCGGTGAATGTGGTCACGACCAGCGCGGACAAAAACTTCTCATATGTGCCTGAATTTTCAACTTGGAAATGCGACCCAAACGCGGCGTATTTGCACTTCACCCCAAACGAAACCATAGGCGGCGTGGAATTTGATTGGTTGCCTACGACGGATGTGCCATTAGTCGCGGATATGTCGTCCTGCATTTTGTCGCGTCCCGTGGATGTGTCGAAATACGGTTTGATTTATGCAGGCGCGCAAAAGAACATTGGACCAGCGGGCTTGACCATCGTCATCGTGCGTGAAGATTTGATCGGGCAAACCGTCGCAGGTACGCCGACGATGTTAGATTACAAAACCCACGCCGACAATGACTCCATGTACAACACGCCACCGACCTATGGCATTTACATCGCGGGACTGGTATTCCAATTGCTGAAACGCAAAGGCGGCATCGCGGCGATGGAACAAACCAATATTGCCAAAGCCAATTTGTTGTATGCAGCAATTGATGGCAGCAATGGTTTCTACAACTGCCCCACTGCGCTGGAAAATCGTTCACGCATGAATATTCCGTTTACCTTGAAAGACAGCGGGCTAGATGGCGCATTTGTGAAACAAGCTGAAGCCGCTGGCTTGTTGCAATTGAAAGGTCATCGTTCCGTCGGTGGGATGCGCGCTTCGATTTACAACGCCATGCCACTGGAAGGCGTGCAAGCCTTGGTCACCTTTATGCAGGCTTTTGCTGCACAACACGCTTAATTGACGAGGCTCGCTACCATGACCTACCGCATCCTCACCTTGAACAAAATTTCTCACCAAGGGCTAAAACGCTTTCCGACGGAATCTTATCAAGTGAGCACCAGCATTGCTGATCCTGATGCGATTTTGGTGCGCTCGCAAGGGATGCACGACATGAAAATTCCCGACAGCGTGAAAGCCATTGCGCGGGCGGGGGCGGGCACAAACAATGTGCCTGTTGCCAAGATGACTGCGCGTGGTATTCCTGTGTTTAATGCGGCAGGTGCTAATGCCAATGCGGTCAAAGAGTTAGTGTTGGCAGGGATGTTATTGGCAGCGCGCAACATTGTGCCTGCACTGCAATTTACCGCTGGACTGCAAGGCGATGACGCGTCTTTGCACAAACAAGTTGAAGATGGCAAAAAACATTTTGCAGGCACGGAATTGCGCGGGCGTACCCTAGGCATTATTGGCTTGGGGGCGATTGGGCGATTGGTGGCGGATACGGCGTTAGGGCTGGGAATGCACGTTTATGGTTTCGATCCCGCCTTGACCGTGGATGCGGCATGGAGTTTGTCGTCACAGGTGAAAAAAGCCAACAGCGTAGAAGAATTGCTGAAACACAGTGATTTCGTCACGCTGCATGTGCCGTTGCTGGACGCAACGCGCGGCTTAATCAATGCGGCGCGGCTGCAAGTGATGAAGTCAGGCAGCGTGTTGTTGAATTTCTCCCGCGATGCGATTGTCGATAGCGACGCAGTTTTGGCGAGTTTGTCAGCCAAACATCTGCGCAGCTATGTCTGTGATTTCCCTGCACAAAATCTGCAAGCTCAAGCCAATGTCATCACTTTGCCGCATCTGGGCGCATCCACCGAAGAAGCGGAAGAAAATTGCGCCGTGATGGTGGTCGATCAAGTGCGCGAGTATTTGGAACATGGCAATATCACCAACACCGTGAATTTTCCGACCGTGGTCATGCCGCGTGAATCCTCGCATCGTTTGGCGATTGCCAACGCCAATGTGCCGAATATGTTGGGACAAATTTCCACTGCTTTGGCGAACGCGGGCATTAACATCCACAATATGATGAACAAATCGCGGGGCGATATGGCTTACACCTTGGTCGATAGCGACAGCGCGTTGCCCGCCGAATTGATTGCCCATCTCGCGGCCATACCAGGTGTACTGATGGTGCGCGCCTTACCTTTACCTTAATTTGTAATGAGCGAAAACCTAACCGAATGTCGCGATCACATTGATCGCATAGATGCCGAAGTGTTGGTGCTATTGAATCAACGTGCCGCTTTGGCGCAGCGTATTGGCCATCTTAAACAAAATAACATTGTGTTGCGCCCTGAACGCGAAGCGCAAGTGATACGTCGCTTGCAAGCCTTGAATGCGGGACCATTAGGCAATGGTGCGGTTGCTGCGCTGTTTACCGAAGTCATGTCGCAATGCCGCGCATTGGAATCGCCCATGAGTGTGGCGTATCTCGGCCCAGCGGGGACATTTAGCGAAGCGGCGGCGTTTAAACGCTTTGGCAGTGCAATCAAAGGCGAATTGTGCAGCACGTTTGACGAGATATTCCGTGCCGTGGAAGCGGGCGAAGTCAATTACGGCGTTGTACCTGTGGAAAATTCCACCGAAGGCGCGGTTGGACATACTTTGGATTTATTGCTCAACAGTCCGTTGCAAGTCTGTGGCGAAGTGATGTTGCCCATCCACCAATGTTTGATGGCGAAAGATGGCGACATCAGTGCGATTCAAACCGTGTATTCGCACCCGCAATCTTTGGGGCAATGCCAAACGTGGCTCAATACCCACTTGCCTCATGCTCAACGTTTAACCGCCAGCAGCAATGCTGAAGCAGCACGTTTGGCAGCGCAACAGCCGAATTGTGCCGCGATTGCGGGTAAACAAGCGGCGGTGTTGTTTGGCTTGGACGTGTGCGTGGAAAATATAGAAGATGATCCGCGCAATACTACACGTTTTTTAGTCTTGGGTAATCAACAGGTTACGCCTTCTGGCAAAGACAAAACATCGTTGGTGCTTTCCGCTGCCAACCGCCCTGGTGCGGTACATGAATTGTTAATGCCCTTGGCAAAATACGGGGTGAGCATGACTAAACTCGAATCTCGTCCCGCAGGTTCTGGCTTGTGGGAATATGTGTTCTACATGGACATCGAAGGTCATCAAGCGGACGAATCCGTTGCCCCCGCGCTGGCTGAATTGAAACAATCTGCCGCGTTCGTCAAAATTTTAGGTTCATACCCCGTCGCAGTTTAAGCGACTTTTCTGGAGTGCAATCATGGCAATGCCACAATTAGACTGGGACGTTGAGTTCCTCAAAAACAATCCTGTATTGCAGGATGAAAACTATGGCATTCCGCCTGAATCAAAACACATTGCTTATCCTATTCGCCTCGTACGCTACTGGTTTATTTACCATTTTCTGCGCGAAGACGCGGCGCGTAAGGGACCGTTGGATGTGTGTGAAATTGGCGTGGACGTTGGACAAATGCTGGGTTTTATGGATGCTGCCGCAAAAAACGGTGGCGATAAAGTGTCTTTGTCCAGCTGGGATGCGGTCGATGCGTTTATCCGCGAAGACATCTTGCGCCGAGCAGGCTATGGCAAATTTTACGAAGTCGATTTGGAAAGCCCAGAATTTACTTTGGATGAGAAAAAATACGACGCGATGATTTTGTTGCACGTGTTGGAACACTTGTATGAACCCGAAGTGTTGATGAGCAAAATTGTCGGCAATCTCAAGCCTGGTGGCATGATGATAGGCGGCTTTCCTTCTTTGCCTAATAGCATGGTGGCGAGTCGTGAAGCCACGCTGCGCGCTACTCGACGTAAATTTGCCCACGTCAGCGTGTTTTCACCTAAACGTGTGCGGGCAATGGCGGAAGCAAATGGACTCGAAGTTGAGTTTTTAAGCGGCGCGTTTTTCATGCGCAAAAAAGGCTTCTTCTTGGAAAACAGCAAACTCTGGTACCGTTTTAATTTATGGTTTGGTGCGTTGTTCCCAAGCTGGCCAGGTGAGACGTATTGGATTTTGCGTAAACCTGTCAAATAGCAATCCATAGGTTGGGTTAGCGCGACTACGCGTAACCCAACAAAGTGCGTGTCAATGTCGGGTTATGCTACGCTAACCCGACCTACTTTTTAAACGACTATGAACTACACCGAACTCGCTCCTGCTTATATCCGCGCCATCGCGCCTTATCAACCTGGTAAACCCATTTCTGAATTAGAACGAGAATTGGGTATTACTGGCATCGTCAAATTAGCATCCAACGAAAATCCTTTAGGAGCAAGTCCAAAAGCCATCGCCGCTGCCCGTGCGGCGTTGGATGAAATTGGCTTATATCCCGATGGCAATGGTTTCGCGCTTAAAGATGCGTTGGTACAGCGTTATGGCGTGGCACACAACCAAGTGGTATTGGGCAATGGCTCGAACGATGTGCTGGAATTGGTTGCCCATGCGTTTTTGACCGTTGGTGACAAAGCCGTTTATTCCGACCACGCTTTTGCCGTGTATCCTTTGGCAACCCAAGCCGTGGGTGCTGCGGGCATCAGCGTGCCCGCCAAAGATTTTGGGCATGACCTAGATGCAATGCGTATCGCGGCCGTGGAAAACGGTGCAAAGGTCATTTTTATCGCCAATCCCAACAATCCAACTGGCACATTCTTGACTGGCAAAGCACTGTATGAATTCTTACGCGCGTTGCCAGCGGAGATTTTGGTGATCTTGGACGAAGCCTATAACGAATATTTGCCAACAGAGTGCCGCTACGACAGTGTCAGTTGGTTAGCAGAATTTCCCAACCTATTGATTTCGCGCACCATGTCTAAAGCCTATGGCTTGGCATCCTTGCGTGTGGGTTATGGCTTGGGCAATCCGCAAGTCATCGACATGATTAACCGCGTGCGTCAGCCGTTTAATGTCAATAGCATGGCGCAAGCTGCGGCGGTTGCTGCCTTGCAGGATGCAGATTTTGTACAGCGCACGTTTGTTTTGAATCAACAAGGCATGGCACAAATGACAGATGGATTAAAAGCCTTAGGATTGCGTTATATTCCCTCCTTTGGCAATTTCGTCGCCTTTCACGTCCCCAACGCCGCAGGTATTTATCGCCGCTTATTGGAACTCGGCGTGATTGTGCGTCCGATTGGCAACTACGCGATGCCCGACTATTTGCGGGTCAGTATTGGATTAGCAACACAGAATGAAAAATTTTTAGCTGTCTTGAAAACAGCATTAGGAGAAACAGCATGATTATTGTGATGGGCAGAGATGTCACCGATGAACAAATCGGTGCCGTGGTAAAACGTTTAGAAGTGGCTGGGCTGAAGGCGAACATTTCTCGCGGCATTGAGCGCACGGTCATTGGTGCGATTGGCGACGAACGCCAATTGACAGAAGACATGTTCACCCCGCTGGAAGGCGTGGAATCGGCGATGCACATCGCCAAACAATACAAAATCGTGTCGCGTGAATCTCACCGCGAAAACACCGTGATCGACATTGGCGGTATTCCTTTGGGTGGCAATCAAATCCAAGTGATTGCGGGCCCTTGCTCAGTCGAAACGCAATCCCAAATGGACTTGTCTGCACAATTTGTACACGAAGCAGGTTGCCGTTTGATGCGCGGTGGCGCGTTCAAACCCCGTACCAGCCCTTATGCGTTCCAAGGTCACGGTGCAGAAGGCTTGGACATGTTCCGCAAAGCGGCTTCCCAATACAAATTGCCGATCGTCACCGAACTGATGGATGCGCGTCAGCTGGATACCTTTATGGAATACGACGTGGATGTGATCCAAATCGGCACGCGCAATATGCAAAACTTTGATTTATTGAAAGAAGTCGGTCGCATCAACAAACCTGTCATTCTCAAGCGCGGTATGTCTGCCACCATTTCCGAATGGTTGATGGCAGCGGAATACATCGCAGCGGGTGGCAATCACAACATTATTTTCTGTGAACGCGGTATCCGCACGTTTGAAACCTACTACCGCAATGTGCTGGATGTGACCGCGATTCCTGTGTTGAAGAAGGAAACGCATTTGCCTGTGATTGTTGATCCTTCCCACGCGGGTGGTAAGGCTTGGATGGTAGCCGCCTTGTCACAAGCAGCAGTTGCAGCGGGCGCGGATGGCTTGTTAGTCGAAATGCACCCAAGTCCCTGCGAAGCCTGGTGTGATGCCGATCAAGCCCTGACCCCACAAGAACTGAAAAAGTTGATGGGCACGCTGGGTGCGATTGCTGGTGCAATTGGACGGACCGTCTAAAGACTGAGAAGGGTTCAGAGGGAAGCTGTGCTTTCCTCTACACACACGATGACACGTATTAAAATTTGCGGGATTACCCGACTAGCAGACTTACAGTCCGTTGCGCATCATGGTGCGGATGCGATTGGCTTGGTGTTTTATCCGCCCAGCCCGCGCAACGTCAGCATCCAGCAAGCCGTTCAATTGTTGGTGCATTTACCGCCCTTTGTCACCGTCGTGGGTTTATTCGTCAATGCCAATGCGGAAACCGTGCGTGAAGTGTTGGCGCGGGTGAATTTAGACGTGCTGCAATTTCACGGCGATGAATCCCCTGAATACTGCGAACAGTTCGGCAAACCTTATCTCAAAGCCATTCGCGTCAAAGCAGGCGTGGATTTGCAACAATGCGCTGCGCGTTTTCACCGCGCGCAAGGGCTGTTGCTGGATGCCTATGTCGAAGGCATCCCAGGTGGCACAGGTGCCTCATTTGATTGGGCATTGATTCCAAAGAACTTACCACTCCCCGTGATTTTATCGGGTGGCTTAGATGATAAAAATGTCGCCGCCGCCATCCACCAAGTACAGCCCTACGCAGTAGATGTTTCCAGCGGCGTGGAAGCATCAAAAGGCATTAAAGACGCATCAAAAGTCGCCGCGTTCATTCATGAAATTCACAAAACCGACGTAAGTCGATAGCACTTCCTTCCCAAAACAGCGTATTGCACTGAGTTTTTTCTCCCAAGAACCGTGCACAACAACACATCATCACACAATTTATCAGCCCATCCTCACTTCCCCTCACAGAGGAGCGGTGCTTGTATGGTTATGGATTTTATGTGCACTCAAATCTTCAAATATTAAAACCAATTTACTCATAGACTTAGTAGTTGCCATCGCCTTAGTCCCCGAAGCCATCGCCTTCGCACTAGTTGCGCATGTCCATCCTTTATTCGGTTTGTACGCTGCATTTGATTACCTCGCTCATCGGTGGTCGCCTTGGCAGGATTTCAGGTGCAACAGGCGCGTTAGCCGTGGTCATGGGTACAACACGATGTGGAATATCCTTTCGCGACTGTGGTATTGATGGGCATATTGCATATTGCAAATTGTTTTTGGCTTGGTAAAGTCCAGTAAATTTATCCGCGTGGCACCACACCCTGTGATGTTGAATTTCGTCAACAGACTCGCCATTGTGATCTTCCTAGCACAACTAGGACACTTTAAAGTACCTGCTGCCGACGGTGCTAACTCACCATGTGGGGCTGATTGCCCTAACTATGGCAATCATTTATCAGCACCCAAAAGTCAACAGGGCAAAAACTACACATGCTCATTCAGCCTGACAATTATCGTCGTGACAATGACGATAATTAACCAAACAACGACGTTTTTCGTTTGTAAGCTGGATGTAAGCATAACGAAAGCTTTTGTCAGGATTGAAACTATCATCATAATATCAATATGTTAAATACTTTGGCACAATATATGCTAATAAAAATACAAGCGTATTTAATGTGAATGCGCTTAACTTTTACTAAATTAGGAGCTTAGAATGAAAAACGTACAAAAAGGTTTTACCTTGATCGAACTGATGATTGTGGTGGCAATTATCGGTATTTTGGCTGCGGTTGCTATCCCTGCTTACGGTGATTACACGGCACGCGCCCAAGCTGCTGAAGCGATGACGTTAATGGATGGACTGAAAACACCGATGACCGAAGCCTACACCACAGACGGCAGCTGGGATCTTACAAAAATCAGCGCGGTCACTAAAGGTAAATATGTATCGGGCATTGTTGCTATCGCTGCTAAATCCACGATCAATGCACAGTTCAATCCCACTGGCGTGAGCAGCAAAATTGCAGGTTTGTGGGTGCACATGAACTACAATACTTTGACAGGTAGTTGGTATTGTGCAAATGGAACAGATTCTGCTGAAGCTACTACTACTACCACTAAGGCAACTGACACAGCCGTTCCTGGCTCGAACCCTATGCCATTGAGCCTGTTGCCGAAATCCTGCCAATAAGTCTTTCAATCTAGTGCCTGTTTGACAACTGACTTTTTCTGTACCACCAAGTGGGTATATTAACTGGGCGGGCCTAGACAATTGCTTATCTGAAGATCCTATCTACAAAAAGCACCTCTTTTGAGGTGTTTTTTGCTTTGAAAAATATACAGAATTTATTACCCTAATTAACATGTCTAGGATATGACTAACAATGAGTACGGTTATATAGCGAGTATTGTTGCTATCTCCGCTAAAACAATGACTAATGCACAATACCACTAGTGTGTGCCGCGAAATTGAGGGTATGTGTGTGCATATGAACTATAATGACATAATGGGTAGTTGATATTGTGCAAATAGAACGTATTCTGCGGGCAGCGCAGCTGTAGTAGACACGTTTCTTTAACCAGTTTGTTTCTGCCAATTCCTGCCAATAAGTCTTGAAGACAAGTATATATTTGTATTGCTTGTATCACGAAGGGTGTTGATAAACAGCACATCTAGAAAATAATACATATTTTAAGTGCTTATCTACAGAAAACACCTCGTTATAGGTGTTTCTGTTTTTTTATACAAAGGATAGTCGCCATGATCAATAAGCATCATCCTTACTTTGTCAAAATTCAAAATGCCTTGGCGTATCGCTTTAGCCTGCACGCGGATCAATCTAGTTTTGTTGAAATTGATCGGAATATTCGTGATGGCGTAGAGATTAAAGGCACGAATTTATGGCTGTTGATGCTGGCAATCTTTATCGCTTCCGTCGGGCTGAATGTCAATTCAACTGCCGTCATTATTGGTGCGATGCTCATTTCTCCGCTCATGGGGCCAATTATGGGGGTGGGATATGGTGCGGGGATCAATGACAGTATATTGATTCGACGCAGCATAGGTAACCTACTGGTATCCATCGGCATCGCTCTTTTTACATCGACATTATATTTTTTGGTCAGTCCCTTATCGGTGGCGCAATCTGAACTATTAGCACGAACCTCCCCCAGTATTTGGGATGTCTTGATAGCTTTGTTTGGTGGACTAGCGGGTATTATTGCTTCAACACGCAAAGAAAAATCGAATGTGATACCAGGGGTGGCAATTGCCACTGCTCTGATGCCTCCCTTGTGTACAGCGGGATATGGTATCGCCAATGGTTCGTTGGAAATGTTTTTTGGGGCGTTCTACCTGTTTTTTATTAACAGCGTCTTCATCGCGTTTGCCACCTTGATTGTGATTAGCTACATCCATCCACCACACAAGCGTTTTGTCAGCAAGGAGTTAGAAAGTAGAGTCAAAAAATATATCTACATTGTCGTGGTCGTAACTATTTTGCCAAGTATTTACCTAGCATATGGCTTGGTGACGAGAGAAATGTTCAATGCGAGGGCGAACGAATTTATCAAGAAAGAAGTTCTCTTTGAGAATAGCTTTATCGCTAAACAAGTCATTTTGCCTGACCAGAAAATCATTGAGCTTTCCCTGGTTGGGCAAAAAATTGACAGTCAACGATTAAAAGCTCTCAAGAATAAATTAGGGAGCTACCGTATCCCGAATGCAAATTTAATTGTGCATCAAACAGTGATCAAGGAACTTGATGAAGCGACATTACGAAAATCATTATTGTCCGATGTACTCAGCAACAATCAAGAAGTTTTTGATGCAAAGAACCAGATGATACTTGATTTAAAACAACAAATTGCCAATTTTCAAGCACAAAAGGTGCAGCAAACTAGCTATCTAGCCGATCAACAGAAAATTTTTGACGAGTTTCTGGCACAGTATCCACAGGTTCAAAAATTAGCGATTGCAAAAACGACCGAATATCAACCCAGTTCAGCAGTGCAAGCCACTGTTTTATTGGTGAATGTCACCACCAACAAACCCTTTAGCAAGGAAGACCGTCGCCGAAGTGCCGCTTGGTTGCAAGTCAGGGCAGGCGTAGATAGCGTCAAGCTCATCATTGAAAAATAAGCTGCGACTCGCAGTAACGCTCATTTTCAACTTATCCAAGCTAATTTCGAATCTGAATTCATTCGTAAGCAATAGCACCCAAAAGGTCCCCTCATGGAACTACATCAGTTTTTTCTCTTCCTCGCCATTGTGCTTATTGCAGCACGGGTGCTATCTGAAACAGTTGCTCGCTTTGGTATTCCTGCCGTCATCGGCGAATTACTGGCAGGGCTGCTCGTCGGCCCTTCGCTGCTCGGTTGGGTGTCACCTGACACCACTATGAAATTGCTGGCAGAAATAGGCATTATTTTGCTATTGTTTGAAGTAGGCATGGACACCGATCTAAGTCGATTGGCGCGTTCAGGTCGCAAGCCCTATATCGTTGCCGTGGTTGGTTTTGCCTTGCCGTTCATATTGGGTTATGGCATCAGCGCGTGGCTATTCGGTTTACCCCAGCTTACTGCACTGTTTATCGCAGGCGCACTCACTGCGACCAGCATCGGCATTACCGTACGCGTATTGAATGACCTCGGCAAACGTCAATCCGATGAGGCGCAAATTGTCATTGGTGCGGCAGTGTTGGATGATATTTTGGGCGTATTGGTTTTGGCATTCTTATATCAATTTGCTGTTGAGAAACAAGTCTCGGTGCAAGCCTTGGGCAAAGTCAGCTTGTACATCGTGTTGTTTATGCTCTTCACGCCTATTGTCACCAAACTTGCCGCCAAGGTCATAGACAAGCTAGACCAACACGCTGCATCACCTGGCTTATTGCTCAGTATGGTGCTGTCCCTCATCTTGCTGTTTTCTTGGCTGGCACATTTGATTGGCGCACCCGAAATTATGGGAGGCTTCGCGGCGGGATTGGCATTCAGTCAGTATTTTGGCTTTAAGTTTTCCCTAGGTAAATTTTCCCTCCATTGCGCCCCTAGCCCTAAATTAGCCCATCAACTAGAAGAGCAGATACGCCCGCTGATTCATACTTTTTCACCCTTGTTTTTTGTCATGGTGGGCGTATCACTCAATTTAAGCGATGTCAATTGGCGTTCACCCGCCATCTGGGGCTTAGCAGGTTCATTGCTGATCGTGGCTTTTGTGGGAAAATTTGCGGCGGGATTTTTTATCCGTGAGTCTCGCCAGAATCAAATTGCCATTGGGCTTTCCATGATTCCACGCGGTGAGGTGGGATTAATTTTTGCACAACTAGGATTTTCCCAAGGCATATTGAACGGCGAACTTTACGCTGCACTGCTTATTGTCATAGCCATTACCACCATGACTCCACCCTTCTTATTGAAATGGTTCTACCAACGACAAGATGCTAACAATCACAATTAAAAGTAATTGGGACTTCAACAAATCGATATCGAAGCAGATATTTCCAGATTTTAAAATCAATTCACACGGCAACTTTATCGACGCCGTAACCCATTGAAAAACTAGAGACTGTAATTCGGTCACATATATACCGCCAAATATCGTCACAAAGTGACTGGGGTGGCTGTATTTGTCGTGTTATTTAAATATATAGTTGATTTACGCCCTGCAATATTTTGCGCTTAAATTATATTATCCATATAAAACAAAGCAATGGATATGTTGGCATGATTTCTGCTTTATAAAGAACAAGCGAACTCTATGAAGATACGCTTAACTTATATTAAATTAGGAGCTTAAAATGAAAAACGTACAAAAAGGTTTCACCTTGATCGAACTGATGATTGTCGTGGCTATTATCGGTATTTTGGCAGCTGTTGCGATTCCAGCTTACGGCGATTACACGGCGCGTGCACAATCGGCTGAAGCGATGACCTTAATGGATGGGCTGAAAACCCCGATGACGGAAGCCTTCACCACAGACGGTTCTTGGGACATCCTTAAAATAAGCGCGGTGACAAGTGGTAAGTATGTCTCTAGTGTTGTGAGCGATGCCACAAGATCAACCATTGCAGCTCAGTTTAAATCGACTGGCGTAAGCAGCAAGATTGCAAATTTGTGGGTGCATATGAACTACAACAGCGTCACAGGAAGCTGGTATTGCGCGAATGGTGATGCTTCCGCGGAAAATACAACGGCCACTACAGTTGCTGCTGACACTGCAAAAATTGGTGTTAACGGCTTGCCATTGACACTGTTGCCAAAATCTTGTCAATAAGTTTTTCAGCAACTATCTGGCAAACTGCTTTATTGATTGTGCCGCTAAGGGGCTAAAAATATAGCAGGCAGTGACGATAGTAATTTGAAGTACTTGTCTACAGAAAGCACCTCCCCAGAGGTGCTTTCTGTTTTGGTACTTTTTATCAGTATCATCATTGTTGATATTGGTTGCTTTATCAGCGTTGGCATGAAGATAAAGGGCTAATATTTGTGACTGTTGATGCTGACTATTTATACTGAAATGGTTATACGGAGGAGTCACTTTAGTCTCAACGATTGCCAGCAAATCGCTCGCGTAGCTCAGTTAAATTTAGTGATTCCAAAATTTGGTCTAAGCGTTCGGCGGCATTCTTACGTGGCATATTGGTACGGCGAGCGATGATGAGTTCATTTTTCATAGAATGTTCCCAGCCCACGAGTTCAGTGACAGTCAGTTGATAACCATTGGCTTCTAGCTGCAAACAACGCAGCACGTTGGTGAGTTGGCTGCCAAATTCGCGCGTATGCACGGGATGTCGCCAAATTTCAGACAAAGGTGTTTTGCCAAACGATTGATTTTTATGCTTATTCAATACCTTGGCGACTTCTGCCTGACAGCAGGGCACCAGCACCATAAATTGGGCTTGTTTGCGTAAAGCAAATTGAATCGCATCATCCGTGGCGGTGTCGCACGCGTGCAATGCTGTCACCACATCAATTTGATCGGGTAGCTCGGTACTGTGCGTTGAGGCTTCAACCGATAAATTCAAGAAGCTCATCTGTTCAAAGCCGAGCTGTGCGGCAAGATGTTGAGACTTTTGCACCAGTTCAACGCGCGTTTCAATGCCGTAAACATGTGCATCCGCGCGTGATTTCAAAAACAAATCGTACAGAATAAACCCCAGATACGACTTTCCTGCGCCGTGATCCGCCAGCGTCACCCTACCCTGTTCGGCATATACTTCGTTTAGCAATGGTTCGATAAAATGGCACAGGTGATACACCTGTTTGAGCTTGCGGCGACTATCTTGGTTGAGCTTGCCGTCCCGCGTCAGGATGTGCAGCTCTTTGAGTAAGTCTATAGATTGGTTGGGTTTTATTTCTGGCATCAGGCTGTTCATGCTGTCCGCCGCACTTTCTTCATCGCTTGTTGGGCTTCGCGTTTACCTTCGCGTTCTTTTTCGGTCGCGCGCTTATCATGTTGTTTTTTACCTTTTGCCAGCCCAATCGCCAGCTTTACACGTCCATCTTTATAGTGCATGTCCAGCGGCATTAAGGTATAACCCGCCCGTTGCACTTTAGCAATGATTTTTTCGATCTCACTCTTGTGTAACAATAACTTACGTGTCCTGATGGGATCGGGATGAATGTGGGTTGAAGCATTTAGCAGTGGGCTGATATGCGAACCGAAAAGATATAGCTCGTCGTTATTAACCGTCACATACGCTTCTTTCAGTTGCGCGCGACCCGCACGGATAGCCTTAACCTCCCATCCCTCCAACATAATGCCCGCTTCGTATTTGTCTTCAATGAAGTATTCATGGAAGGCTTTTCTATTTTGTATGATGCTCATGCTAATACTCTTGCTTAATCGTTAGGCAGCTATTCTACCAGCCTTTTTCTCATGTCCTAGTCATTCAAATAGTGGCTAGACTACTAGAGATCAGGGCGAAGTTCGGTTTGCAAAAGGAAACCTCCTTGTGCTGACAACGCAAGCCTAGCGCAAGAACCTAAATTAACGCGTTTCAAAATACCAAATCGTAGCTCGCGGTCAGCAAATCGAGATGACCCATAGGAACGGATGTATTGGGCGTAGCCGTAAAAAAAGGCGTTTGCGCGTTGTTTTTCCAACGATCATATTGCAACTTCAAGGCACTACTTTTATTTAGCTCATAACGCAATAACAAGGAGGTCGTGCTGTGCGCTTCAGCCTGTGCAGGATCTAGACCCGCTGCCACATCCAACCGCTGTACCATGTGATAATTGTTGTAAGTCACCATCGGCAACCATTTTCCCACACGATAGCCTAAACCATACACCTCACTAAAGTCTTCACCGTAGGAGGCTTTGCGATTGATATACAAAAATTCAGCGCGCGCCACCCAATGATCCGCATCCGCATTCAAGGATATGCCGTACAGGTTTTGCGGTGTCTTGTTATTATATACAAAAGGGGTGGTCGAAAAAGGATTGGTATTTTGAATATTCGATTGTAGATACACCAACCGCGAGGTAAACCAATCTCGACTTAATACCAAGTCTGCACCTAGGATATTAGACCAACGACTATCAGTACGCGTATTTCCACCGTTGTAAAGCTTCCAATAACCACTGTCCTTAACGGTCTCATCACCCGCAAAGAAATTCATACTCGACGACCAGTCACCCCAGTCATCGCGATATAACATATTGACCCCATTGTAATTGACGATTTCCCAGCCATACATTTGCGGAGCCAAATGCACCCAAGGATAAGACATACCCAAGTCTTGCGATTCGGAATAATACAATAAGGGCAAACGTTTACGCCCCACTTGCAAAGTCAGTTCATCATTTAGCTTCCAATCGGCATATAACCACTCAAAATCCAGTTGACCGCCTGCGGCACCGCGCGCCACGACTTGTCCTGTGACTGAAAAACGGGGATTAAACACAGCAGAACCTTGCAAACCTAATTTAGTGTCGGGTCGCCATTGCACACCCCCTTGTTGATACACGCTCGTTTGTGCGAAATCAGAGACGAAACAAGGACAGCGAAAGCTGCTGCCAGGTTGTGCCGCCCCAGCGTTAAGGGTCTTCCCTACTGCAAAGGTCAAGAAACCAGAGCCATCAATATTCACCCCAGCCAGTTCAATGGCAGCGCTCTGTGATGACATACCTAGCCACAAAATCGCCGTTGTTAATTTGAGTATAGTTTGTAAATTCTTCATATTTTTTTCTCAGAAATCGCTGATTAATTCCGAACATACCCTCGACAAGCTTTGGAAAGGCAGATTTAATCAGAGCTTCCCTCAGTTGACAATTGCAAATATAAATACACTCGCAAGCTTAAAACACTTGGTCGTAACTGACCGTCAATAAATCAACATGCCCCAAGGGTGTCACCGCATTCGGATTGGCAGTAAAGAAGGCGGGATCAGCCTTATTTTGCCAACGGTCAAATTGCAACTTAACAGCACTCACGGGAGAAATATCATAGCGCAACAAAATTGAGGTCGTGCTGTGCGCTTCTGATAACAGTGCATCAGGGGCAAGTAGTGCTTGGTAATAATTATGGAAACTGATCATCGGTAGCCAATGACCCAAATGGTAGCCCAACGAGTAAGACTGGCTAAAATCCTCTCCATAAGATGCACGTCGGTCGATATACATAAACTCTGTGCGTACCACCCACTGTTGGTTATCGGCATTTAGCGAGGCACTGTAAATGTGCTGAGGCGTTTTGACACCAAATGCCAACGGATCGGCTGCAAAAAGATCGGTATTCTGAATATCCGATTGGATATATGCCACACGACCATCAAACCAATCTTTGCTTAAACTCAAATCCAAACCGATTATGTTGGACCAGCGACTGTCGGTGCGGGTGTTGAGCCCATTATACATTTGCCAAAAACGACTATTTTTGACCTTTTCCTCACCCGAAAAAAAATTCATCGCGGAAGACCAGTCACCCCAATCGTCTTTGTACAAGACATTCAGCCCGTTGTAATTCACGATTTCCCAGCCATACACTTGTTGCGCCAAATGCACCCAAGGATACATCATCCCTACATCTTGAGATTCGGAGTGATAAAGCAGGGGTAAACGCTTGCGTCCGACTTGCACAGTCAATTTATCGTTGAGCTTCCAATCCGCATACAACCATTCAAAATCAAGCTGTCCCCCTGCTGCGCCCCGCGCCACGATCTGCCCTGTGACAGAGAAACGTGGACTAAACACTGCGGAACCCTGCAAACCCAATTTAGTATCAGGTTGCCATTGCACACCGCCTTGCTGATACACCCCACCCTGTGCCAAGTCAGACAAAAAGCAGGGGCAATGGTAAGAGCCAAAGGGCTGGGCTGCGGCATGATTAAGGATAGTACCCGCCGCCAATGTCAAAAAGCCAGAACCTTGGAAATCCACCCCTGCCATTTCAATCGCGGCCGCTAAGGGCGAGCTTAAAACCCCAAGCATGAAAAATGGGAGTGTGTATTTCAGGGGCATAAAAATACTTCCATCACAAAATTTCATTACGTGCTATTTCTACAATTAGAATCAATTGGTTGAATAAGACTCTTCGGAAATAAACCAAAGAGGTGGCATGTGAATTACACCGCCGCCCGTTGTCTTCGACTTTCAAACAAACAAATGCCCGCGCTGACCGAGACATTCAAACTCTCCACGCTGCCCAACATGGGGATACGCACCAGCTCGTCACAAGTTTCGCGAGTCAGACGGCGCAAGCCTTCGCCTTCCGCACCCAACACCCACGCCAATCCGCCCGTGTGTTTGAATTGATGCAAATCTTGCGTCGCTTCGCCCGCCGTCCCAACCACCCAAACATCGTGTTCTTGCAATTCGCGCAAAGTACGCGCCAAGTTAGTCACGGTAATATAAGGCACGGTTTCTGCTGCGCCACACGCCACTTTTTCCACCGTCGCAGTGATGCCCACCGCGCGATCTTTCGGCGCAATCACCGCGTGTACCCCAAAGGCATCGGCACTGCGCAAACATGCGCCCAAGTTGTGCGGATCTTGCACGCCATCCAACACCAAAATCAACGGCGGCTCTGTCAAGGTTTCCAACACGTCGGACAAATGCTGCACGCGTCGTGCTGCATCCACCCGCGCTGCTATGCCTTGATGCCGCGCGCCGCCTGCCATGCCATCCAAGCGCGCCGCTTCAATCGGAATCATGCGCACATTGCTGTCTGCTGCCAGCTTGATCAGATCGCGCATACGCGGGTCTTGCCGTTGCGCCTGAAAATACACTTCCATCACTCCTTCTGGATTTTGACGAATGCGCGAGGTGACGGCATGGAAGCCATAAATTAAACGTAAATCAGCCATGTTTGCTGCCTTTCTAAATGTTTAAGAGAAGGGAGAAGAGGGGAGGGAGAAGGGTAAACCCACCTTTTCTAACTAGAGATTCTAGGCTTTACTCTTCCCTCTTCTCCCCTTAACCCAACCTAATCTGTAAGTTTAACTTAAATAGCAACTTATTGTTTTCTCTGTAAATTTGCCCAAAGCGATGTCGCGTGCTGGAAGGCGTGTCAAAAAAAGCGTGCTGGTAAAAATAATCCTTTAATTGCTGATAGTGGTTGGTGTGGTAAAAAACCAGCTCGCCATCTTGCCGTACAACCAACGCGCCATTCGCCGACAAATTGCCGTCCCATGTTTGATTGGGGAAAATGCCCAGCATGGAATACTGAATAAAATCACGCAATCGAATATGCGCGACATCCGCAAGGTCATCTTTCGCAAGACAAGTATTGGGATATTCCGCCAAATACTTGGTGATTTGCTTGCGGAAAAATGCCAGTAGCGCGTCCGCCATCATGGTAGGCATGGCGGTATCGACTTTGCGCAAATTGGACTCGTAAGTCTTATTTTCACACCCGTAAAACTGGAATTGTCCACCCGCGTTCAAAATGGCAAGGATGCGATCTTTGATTTTCGATCTAGTTTCGATATGATTAATACTATCGACCCGATCTAGACTCAATCCGTCGATTTCATAAATAAAATTAGTAGCTTGCGAGGCGTTAATTAGCGTCGGATTAGCACCTAAAAATGACTTAATACCAATACCTTGGTCTTTAAATAACTGATTAACTTCTTCAAAATCAAGATGAAAATCTGCCTTGTCGCCTGACGTGCCTTTTGTTTTGGTCAGTTGCAACAACTCCGTTGTTTGGGTAATTTTTTCGTTAGAAAAAGTCGCTTTGCCCGCTTTAATTTCTTGCGCTAATGCACTGATTTCCTCACCCGTAAACAAGGCACTCAGGGCAATTTTAGTAACAATATCCGCGTGGATAATTTCAATATCCAGCGCGTTTAAATTCAATGCTGTGTTGCCATTTTTAATCCGAATTACCCGCACGGCATCGTGCGTGGGGTTGCCTTGTGCATCGCCATAATGCAGCAAGCGTTGATGGATGAGCTTAATCACTGCGTACAACTCACTCAATTCGCCTTTGTTGCGGGTAATGATCATGTCGTCCCCTAAAGAATTTTGCTGCATATAGTGCAAGGTGCTTTTCGCCACGGCGGACACGACATCCACGCACACGCTATTGCCCAGCTGTTTCATCGCCTGCGTTTTAGAAACAGGAAATTGATAATCAGCAGGAAAGCCCATCATTTCGGTCGCTTCTTTTAAACCAATACGCCGCACTTCGTCGTTGACCCGATAAAACTCCCAGTTGCGCCTATCGTCAATAACCGAACCTTTGCCGCCCACACGCAACGTAAAACCAACTTTTTTCTCGCAAGGCGCGTTAAAAATATCCGACATGGTTTTGGTCAGCGGCAACGGCGTAGGAAAGACGAAAGGGCGGCGGGTATCTACGCTACAGCGATCAAATCCCACGATAAAAACACGGGCGCGATGTTGCGGCACATTAAAATCCGAAGCTTTAATCACCTTAAAACTGACTTGATAATCGGCTTTGTCCAGATATTCCAAAATCGTCGCGAAGGTATTGCCATCATCGTGATTCACTAAATGACGCACGTTTTCCAGAATAAATGCCCTGGGACGCTTGTGTTCCAACACATCCAAAATGTTAAAAAACAAATTACCACGCTCGGATTTTTCACCGTCTTTAAAGCCTTTTTTCTTACCCGCTTGGGAAAAAGGCTGGCACGGAAAACCCGCGCACAGCAAGTCGTGATCGGCGATTTTATCCGTCGAAATCGCCCGAATATCGTCGTTAAACAGGGCATCGGCTATGCCATGATTGGCTTGGTAAGTTTGCCGCGCGTGCTTGTCAATTTCAGACGCAAACACGCACTCGCCTCCCAAGGCTTTCAACGCAACATGAAAACCGCCTATCCCCGCGAACAGATCAATGAAGGTGAACGGGGCTGGCAATGCAGTCTGATTTTCGGATACGAGCGACGAAAACAGATCGAAGTTCTGTTGTGGTGCAGGGATGTGCAGGGGACTGCTCCCCAATACATCATCCCACATCAAACCGCCATCCCCTGCCGTTGCACCACGCACATCATGCGCACGCCATCACACCAATCAGCCATTTTTCTTACCTTTCGGTGATTTCTTTTTGGCAGGCTTGGTTTCTTCCGTCGAGCTATCGACTTCTGCGCCTTCTACGACCAATGCACCGCGATCCTCTTGTAACACAAAGTCGATTTTGGTGTTTTCCATATCCACTTTCACCACGCGGACGCTGACGCGGTCGCCTAGGCGGTAGCGTTGTCCTGTGCGTTCGCCGAGCAACTGATGTTTCGCGTGATCGAAGCGGAAGTAGTCTTTGCCGAGTTCGGAAATATGTACCAAGCCTTCGACGTACAAATCATCCAAGGCGACAAACATCCCAAAGCTCGTGACGGCGGACACCGTACCGACAAATACGCTACCCAAATGATCGCGCATATAGAAGCACTTGAGCCAAGCCTCGACATCACGCGTTGCGTCATCGGCACGGCGTTCGGTCATGGAGCAATGCACGCCCAATTCCGCCCACTTTTGCGCGGGTTGGTATTGTTTTTTGTGCAACACGGCTTTGATAGCGCGATGCACCAACAAGTCAGGATAGCGACGTATCGGCGAGGTGAAGTGGGTATAAGCCTCGTAGCCCAAGCCAAAATGGCCGACATTTTCCAATTCGTATTTCGCTTGGCGCAATGAACGCAACATCACGGTTTGCAGCAACGCAGCATCAGGACGACCTTTGATGCTCTTCAATAGTTTTGAATAATCAGCCGCTTGCGGTTCATCTTCGCCGCCTAAGTCCATACCAAATTCTTTGAGGAATTCGCGCAAGGCTTCCAATTTTTCAGGGGTAGGACCTTCGTGGATACGGTACAGCACAGGGTGCTTGCTCTTTTCCAAAAAGCCCGCTGCGCACACATTCGCCGCCAACATACATTCTTCGATCAGTTTATGCGCGTCGTTGCGTACCACAGGCACGATGCGTTCGATTTTGCCCGCGTCGTTAAACATCATTTGCGTTTCCACGGTTTCAAAATCAATCGCGCCGCGTTTTTCACGCGCTTTGAGTAATTTTTGGAACAAGGCGTACAGGTTTTGCAAATGTGGCAATACGCTGGCATATTCTTTTGCCAACTCGCCATCAGGTTCAGCCAACATTGCCGCCACTTGGGTGTAAGTCAGGCGCGCTTGCGAGAACATCACTGATGGATAGAAGCGATATTTGCCAATTTTGCCCGTGCTGCTGATCTGCATATCGCACACCATGCACAAGCGATCCACTTTAGGATTGAGCGAACACAAGCCATTGGACAATTCTTCAGGCAACATCGGAATCACACGACGTGGGAAATACACCGAGTTACCGCGCAAAATCGCTTCGCGGTCCAGCGCGTCGTTACTTTGCACATAATGGCTCACGTCGGCAATCGCCACCACCAAGCGGAAACCGCTCTTCACAGGTTCGCAATACACCGCATCATCAAAATCGCGCGCGGTTTCGCCATCAATCGTCACCAAAGGTAAATGGCGAATATCTTCGCGCCCCGCCCAATCTTCTGCGGCAACGGTGGGCGAAATCGCTTTCGCTTGTTGTTCCACAGCAGGTGGGAATTCATGCGGCAAATCGTGTTTGCGCAAGGCAATTTCGATTTCCATTCCAGGATCAGCGTAGTTGCCTAACACTTGCACAATGCGCCCTATCGGTTGTGCATGTTTATTGGGGTGTTGCAAAATTTCCAATATCACCACCTGCCCAGCTTCCGCACCACCCGATTCACCAGCCGCCACCAAAATATCTTGGGTGATGCGACGGTTTTCAGCGACCACAAACAGCACACCATGTTCGACAAACAAGCGTCCCACAATGCGATTATTGGCACGCTCCAGCACTTCCACAATTTTGCCTTCAGGACGACCGCGTCTGTCCACACCGCTTTGGCGCACCAACACCACGTCACCGTGTAACACTTGGTGCATTTCTTTTTCGCTTAAAAACAAATCGGTGCTGCCATCTTCTGGAATCACAAAACCAAAACCATCAGGATGCCCCGACACTTTGCCTTTAATCAAATCCAGCTTATCCATCACACAAATGGCACGTTTGCGATTGCGCATGATTTGCCCATCGCGCTCCATGGCGCGCAAACGGCGAGAAAACAGCTCTTCTTCTTCACCGCGTTCAATCAGCAGCAAATCCATCAATTCTTCTTCGTGCATGGGCGCGTCATGATCCGTCAGAATTTGCAGTACAAACTCACGGCTAGGCAAGGGATGTTCATATTGTTCGCGTTCCCGTTCCAAAAACGGATCTTGCAAACGTAAGTTATTTTTATTTTTCATTGACATTAAGTCCTTTAACGATTAAATTGCGCGCCGTTGTTAGCGCAAGCCCAGATGGCGGAATTGGTAGACGCGCACGGTTCAGGTCCGTGTGCCGTAAGGTGTGGAGGTTCGAGTCCTCTTCTGGGCACCAGCTACAGCAACACTTCTCAGTATTTTCAAGTCCCCTGCCGCTCTGGCAAATAATTCACTCAGCAACACCCCAAGCAACTTCACTGCATTGTGCAGCACGTTTGCGCCGTTAAACGGGTTTAAACAACTCAAGGCATTTGGGAAAGTATTCAAAGATGCAGTTTTTAGGCTATACAGAGGATTAGAAAATTGCTCCCATTTTCTCACCACAACGTGACATGCGGAAAACAAGGCGGCGAATTGTAGCAGGAAAGCATCCGCATCTAGCAAAAAAATGGGATTTCACCGTAATTCTCATTATGACCGTGGGTGCGACAGATTCGTACGGTTGCTGGTGAATAAGGCTTGTTTGTCGCGTTTTTCGCCTTATCGGGCGAGGTCAGAATCTGTCACAGAATCTGTCATACCTACAAAATCCCACTGTTTGATCAAAACGAGAATAGCGGACTGACCGCCCCCATGCGCTGCAAAAGCATAGCTTGGGTTATACTTGCACCAGAAAATAATGCCCCTCTTCTGATCGCATAGACTCCCTACACCATGAACAGAATTTTAATTGCCCTTGATTATCCCGAAGCCGCGCCTGCCTTGGCGTTGGTCGAACGTCTTGACCCCAGCTTATGCCGCTTAAAAGTCGGCAAAGAACTTTTCACCGCCACAGGTCCTGCCCTCGTTGAAAAGCTGATGCAGCGTGGCTTTGACGTGTTTTTGGATTTAAAATTTCACGACATCCCTAACACCACCGCGCACGCCTGTGCCGCCGCTGCGCGTTTGGGCGTGTGGATGGTCAATGTTCACGCACTGGGCGGGCGACGGATGTTGGAAGCGGCGGCAAACGCCGTTGCTAACAGCGCGCATCAGCCCAAATTGATTGCCGTCACCATGTTGACCAGCATGGCACAAGCCGATTTAGCCGATATCGGACTCAACGCCACACCCGCCGAAATGGTCTCGCGCTTGGCGCAATTGGCCAAAGATAGCGGCTTAGACGGCGTAGTCTGCTCCGCGCAAGAAGCCAGTTTGCTGCGCGCCCAGTGCGGCTCAGATTTCTGCCTTGTCACCCCTGGCATCCGCCCCGCTCTTGCCAGTTTAGACGACCAATCCCGCGTGATGACACCCCGCGCGGCACTGGCAGCAGGTTCGCATTACCTCGTCATCGGCCGCCCCATTACCCAAGCCCCCGATCCGCTGTTGGCTTTGCAAGCGATTGCACAGGAAATCGCCTCATGAACGCCCTATTGCCCGAATTTTCTGCCGCCCGTGTATTGGTTGTGGGTGATGTGATGTTGGATCGGTATTGGTTTGGGGAGGTGCATCGGATTTCGCCTGAAGCACCCGTGCCTGTTTTGAAGGTGGAGCGCGTGGATGAACGCCCTGGGGGGGCGGCGAATGTGGCGCGAAATATCGTGGCGTTGGGTGCAAATGCGACCCTGTTGTCGGTGGTGGGCGATGATGAGGCGGGCGCGTGTTTGGAAAAGCTGTTGTGCCAACACACCAACTTAACCGCCCTACTCCACCGTGACGACAGCATCAGCACGATAGTCAAATTGCGCGCCATTGCGCGCCATCAGCAGTTGTTGCGCATCGACTTTGAAACGTCGCCCAGCCATGAGGTGTTGAATGCCGCGTTGGAAGATTACCGCACCCAATTGCCGCTGGCGGATGTGGTGATTTTGTCGGACTACGGCAAAGGTGGCTTAACCCATATCGCGGAGATGATACGGTTGGCGCGGGCGGCAGGCAAACCTGTGCTGGTTGACCCGAAAGGCGACGATTATCAACGCTATCAAGGTGCTACCCTGCTCACGCCGAATCGCAGCGAATTCCGCCAAGTGGCGGGCGGTTGGCAAGATGAAGCGGAATTACGCGCCAAAGCCGAAAAACTGCGCCTCGCTTTGCAACTGGAAGCCTTGTTGGTGACGCGCAGCGAAGACGGCATGACGCTGTTCCGTGGTGAAGACGTGTTGCACGAACCCACCCACACCCGCGAAGTGTTTGATGTCAGCGGTGCGGGCGACACGGTAATCGCCACCTTGGCGGTGATGTTAGCAAGCGGCGCACCATTGCCCAACGCCATGACCATTGCTAACCGCGCAGCGGGTATTGTGGTTGGGAAATTGGGCACAGCGGTGGTGTCGCGGGAAGAGATTTTGCAAGATATGGGGATGTAGAAGTTATACGTGAAAAGTGAAAGGTGAAACGTATGGAGCAGCACTCCGCCTTTTACTTTTCACCACCCAATGCCCGACACAACAAAAGAATCAGCGCACCCCCACAATATTTCACCTTTCACCTTTCACCTTTCACCTTTCACTTTTCACCATTCACAAAAGGAAAAAAATCATGTACTACATCGTCACAGGCGCGGCGGGCTTTATTGGCTCAAACTTGGTTAAGGCACTCAATGAGCGCGGCGAGCATGACATTATCGCGGTGGATAATCTCAAAAATGCCGATAAATTCAAAAACCTAGTCGATTGTGATATTGCTGACTATATGGACAAGCACGATTTTCTGGCGAAATTGCGCGAAGGATATTTTGACGGACTGGTTCGCGCAGTATTTCATCAAGGTGCGTGTTCGGACACAATGGAAACCGACGGGCATTACATGATGGAAAACAATTACCAGTACACGCTGGAGTTGATGAATTATTGCCAAGACGAGGACGTGCCGTTTTTATATGCATCTTCGGCTTCGGTGTATGGCGGTGGCGGCGTGTTCAAAGAAAGCCGCGAATATGAATCGCCGCTCAATGTGTACGCCTATTCCAAATTCTTATTTGACCAAATTGTCCGCCGTCGCTGGCATAAACGTGGCGCGCAAATTGTCGGACTGCGTTATTTCAACGTCTATGGCAATCGCGAACAACACAAAGGACGCATGGCTTCTGTGGCGTTTCACTTCTTCAACCAATATCGTGCCAACGGCAAAATCAAGCTGTTTGAAGGTTGCGACGGCTATGCCAACGGCGGGCAATTGCGCGATTTCGTGTCGATTGAAGACGTGGTCAAAGTGAATATGTTCTTCTTGGACAATCCCGATGTGTCAGGCATTTTCAACCTCGGCACAGGTAAGGCCCAAAGTTTTAACGATGTTGCGGTGGCAACCGTCAATACCTTGCGCCTCGCCGAAGGCAAACCTGCCTTGAGTTTATATGCGCTTATCGCACAAAATATTCTTGAATATATTCCCTTCCCAGACGCGCTGAAAGGCAAATACCAAAGCTACACCCAAGCCGATATTGCCGCCTTACGCTCAGCGGGATACGATGCGCCCTTCTTAACCGTCGGGCAAGGCGTAGAACGTTATGTAGGTCAGATGCTAAAGGTTGTCGAATAAGAGGAGATACGCTGCATTAGGTTGATACGCGAAGCATTTTTCCTTCATCCTTTCTCGCTTTTCCGTGCATACTACGCACCTAATTCAAACAAGCGTTTATAACCCCATCTTAAGGAGATCATCATGATTTTGAATTTGAACAAAACACTCAGTCTATTATTGGCAGCAGGTATTGCGATGAGCATCAGCCTGCCCACCATGGCGGCCGAATCTGCGGTGGCAGCGACCAGCACGGCCAACCACTTTGAGCGTATGAAGACCATGTCCCCAGAGGACCGAGCAAAGGAACGCGCAGCGATGCATAAGGAAATGGCTGCGATGACACCTGAACAGCGGGCGGCTAAACGCAAGGAAATGCGCGAACAGTTTGAAAAAATGTCGCCTGAAGAGCGCAAAGCGATGCACGAAAAAATGCATCAAGACATGAAATCTATATCACCTGAAGAACGCAAAGCCATGCACGAAACCATGCGTAAAGAATGGGACAGCATGACCCCAGAACAGCGCGCGGAACGTCGCAAGGAAATGAAGGCGCAGTGGGACAAGATGACACCTGAAGAACGCAAAGCGATGGGCGGCAAAAAGGCACATCAACAATGTATGCCTAACGAAGATCGCGCCAAGAAGCGACAAGAAATGCAAGAACGTATGCAAAAAATGACCCCAGAAGAACGCGCTAAATTCCAACAAGAGCACCAACAAGGAATGGGGCGCGGCAACGGTGGTGGAAATGGAGGTCGTATGAGTGGTGGAATGCCTCCCGCTGATAATCAACCTGCTGTTCCGACCAACAAATAGCAGCCCACCTATCTGATGCTATGCATCAGATAGAATATAAAGAAATACCTCACATAACCTAATGATTGCGTGAGGTTTCTTCTATGCGCTTTTACTCACAGACACGAGCAATATCGGCATGCACTAGCGCACAGGATTCTTCAGTTGCTCCAGAATCGCTGGATTTTCTAAAGTTGATACATCTTGAGTAATTTCCTCGCCTTTGGCAATGGCACGCAACAAGCGGCGCATGATTTTACCCGAACGCGTTTTCGGTAAGTTTTCACCAAAACGAATTTCATCAGGTTTGGCAATCGGGCCAATTTCTTTTCCGACCCAATTGCGCAAGGCTTCTGCCAGCTCTTTGGCTTTAGCAGCATCCGTGGGACGTTCACCCTTCAACACCACAAAAGCGACCACAGATTCACCCTTGATTTCATGCGGTTTTCCGACCACAGCTGCTTCAGCCACCAGTGGATTCGCCACCAACGCCGATTCAATTTCCATCGTGCCTAGGCGATGACCTGACACGTTCAACACATCGTCAATCCGCCCCATGATCCAGAAGTAACCGTCTTCGTCACGATGCGCTGAATCGCCCGCCAAGTACGCGCCGCGCATTTCTTCGGGGAAATAACTCTTTTTGTAGCGTTGCGGATCGCCCCATATCGTGCGGATTTGGGAGGGGAAAGGACGCTTGATAACCAAGAAACCGCCGTGTTGATCGAACACTTCATCACCCGCTTCGTTGACGATGGTAGCCATAATCCCAGGCAAGGGTAAGGTACAGGTACCAGGTTTAATCGGCATCGCACCAGGCAACGGCGCGATCATGTGCGAACCTGTTTCAGTTTGCCACCACGTATCCACAATCGGGCAACGACCTTGACCGACGGTGTTGTAATACCACATCCATGCTTCTGGATTGATCGGCTCGCCTACCGAACCCAACAAACGCAGGCTGGACAAGTCGTATTGCTCAGGCAAATTGCCGCCCAATTTAATCAAGGAACGAATCGCCGTTGGCGCAGTGTAGAACGTGGTCACCTTATGATCTTGGATCATTTTCCAGAACCGCCCTGCATCGGGGTAAGTCGGCACCCCTTCAAAGACCACTTGGGTCGCGCCCATTGCCAGCGGACCATAAGCGACATAGCTGTGGCCTGTGATCCAACCCACGTCAGCGGTGCACCAGAAAACGTCGCTGTCTTTGTAATCGAACACCCATTTCATCGACAACATCGCACCCAGCAAATAACCGCCGCTGGAATGTTGCACGCCTTTGGGTGTCCCTGTCGAACCCGACGTATAAAGAATAAACAGCGGATGCTCAGCACCCACCCATTCAGGCTCACACATCGCAGATTGACCCGCGACCAAATCATGCCACCAGATATTGTTGCCCGCCCATGCGGTTTCTGTGTCGGTACGTTGATACACGATGACGCTATGTACCCCCTCACAGCCGCCTAAAGCCAATGCCTCATCCACAGCAGGCTTGAGCGGCATCACTCGACCGCCACGCATTTGGGTATTGGCCGTAATCACGGCACACGCTTTTGCATCAGTAATGCGCTCATGCAAACTCTTAGCTGAAAAGCCACCAAACACCACAGAATGAATCGCGCCAATGCGAGCACAAGCCTGCATACACACCACCGCTTCTATGCTCATGGGCATATACACAATGACGCGATCCCCTTTTTGGATGCCGCGTGATTTCAGCCCATTGGCAAACTCACACACACGCGCATGTAAATCGCGGTAATTGATTTGGGAAACAATGCCGTTATCCGCTTCAAAAATAATTGCCGTCTTTTCAGCTTGAGTCGCCAAATGCTTATCGAGACAATTGTAAGAAACATTCAACTCGCCATCTTCAAACCAAGTATAAAACGGTGCTTTGCTTTCGTCCAAAACCTTGGTGAAAGGTGTTTTCCATTGCAGCATCTCGCGCGCCAGCTTTGCCCAATGCCCTTCATAATCCTGCGCAGCCGAATCGCATAACGCTCGATAGCCCGCCATACCAGACACATTTGCCTGCTGCACAAATTCCGCAGAAGGGTTGAAAACACGGGTTTCATTTAGGGTTGATTCGATGTTCGACATGTTTTCTCCTGAGTAAAAATAACAAATTCATTTAACAATCAATACAATAAAAAATCGCGCCAACTCGCGGCGCGGTGAAACAATGCTCTGGTCAGTCTTCTTGCTGACAGTACAAAATCTGATTTATCGTGGTCGTATTATAGTGCGTTGGATAGCTTGCCGTGAGTACGAATTTATCGCACATTTTCCCACACGTACTTACTGTATGCGACCCGCACCACTTACAAACCATTCCTGCCAGTGGATTATGGTCGAATCATGCGTATAATCACGCGGAAAAAATAATTAGCTATATTTCATCAGCTGCAACACCCTTAAAAGGAAACAAAAATGAGTGGCCCTTCAACAGCAGTTTACGATACAGCAGGCGATGTTTTGATGGGCGCATCGGGTTTATCAGCTGTCATACTCGCGGCACGTGCTATTCAAGAAGCACACGATATGTATGTGGAATATGGCGAGGCGCACCAGCGTGTGATTGAGCGTGAAGCCGCGCGCAACGAGGCAATACAGCAAGCCCAAGCCGCCAACCAAGCGCACGTCGGATTCCTACACCAACAAGCAGATCGCTTACAAACACGCTTATCGCGGTTGCAAAGTGTGCTATCAGACGCAACACCAGAAACACTTTTACCTCCCGCCGCCGCAGATGATGAACAAGCTTGGCAAGCGTATTTTCAACAGCTTGATGCCGCTATCCAACGTGCAGAATCACAACTTGACGTGGGTGAAGGCATGAGCGCGCAAACCCGTGCGGTGTTGCTTGCAGAACAACCCGACACGGCACAACTTTTGATTGCTTACGCGCAACAGCGCGCCTTGCAAACCAAACTCACCGCCGCCGAAATCGCCCATTACCAAGCACTTTCATTGCATTTGCTCACCAGACTGGAACAACCTGCGGGACAGGCCTTGCCTATCCGTATCGAATCCCTGGCGCGTGAGATGTTGCGCGCACACGATGTATCACGTGCCGATGCCCTAGCTTCGGATTTGCGTCTCGCGATTCAACGTGAGAATGAACATCGCCATCAACAACAAGCTGATGCTGCTGAAGCGACTTTGCTGCTGACACAATTGGCGGATGCGCTACCCGAAGCTTTGCGCGCCACACTGCTGCAAGTCGCAGCGGGCGGCGCATTGCTGGACGATGCCACGCGTACCTTGGCAAATGAAATGCGTGCAGCGGTCAAAGCTGCACGTCAACGCGAAGAACAAGAAGCAACCGCTGTTGTGCTGGAACAATCCTTACGTGACTTGGGCTACGAAGTGGAAGACATCGCGCAAACTTTGTTTGTGTCAGGCGGTGTCGTACATTTCCAAAAGCAAAGCTGGGAAAATTACCATGTGCGTATGCGCGTGAACCCCAAAGATCAAACCGTCAATTTCAATGTCGTGCGCCCCAAAGAGGAAGCAGCTGCGGATAAGCGTCAGGATTATTTAGCGGAAGACCGCTGGTGTTCTGAGTTCCCGACCCTACTCAAAACACTCGCGGCGCGGGGGGTTAAACTGAACGTCACCCGCTTGTTGCAAGCGGGTGACGTCCCTGTGCAAGTAGTCGATGCCGCCACCCTACCTGCCACGCGTCAAGCGGAAGAGCAACAGCAACATCGTACGGTCGAAGCGAAGCAAATGAAGTTGTAAAGAGCGAAAACATTCACCCCCTTATCGCGCTAACTCCCCTCGCCCACTTGTGGGAGAGGGGCAGGGGGAGAGGGAATGACTCAACAAAGGAAATCTTATGAAAATTATACTTCCCATCATCGCAGCCGTGATTCTTTTGCTGACCTTCAAATCTTTTCAAGGCACACCAGCGGGCGATGAATTGTTACACGCGGTGGAAGCGGGAGACCAAACCAAGGTTCATAGCCTATTGGTCAAAAAAGTCGATGCCAATTCACACGATAGGCGTGGCAATGCTGCCTTGTACTTTGCCGCTTATCGTGGCTACACCGCCATTGCCAAAGACTTGCTTGACCATGGTGCGAATATCAATGCGAGTGGCGACAGCAAAGATACTGCCCTACATGGTGCTGCGATGGCTGGGCAAAAGGAGGTTGCTGAACTTTTACTGGCAAGAGGAGCGGAAGTGAATCTGGTCAGTGCCGACGGTTGGACTCCTTTGCGTGAAGCCAGCTACTCTGGTGCCCCAAACCCTGAAGTCATCTCCTTACTGATTGCGCATGGCGCGAAAATGTAATTCTCCCAAACGAGGTTATACAAATGGAAAAGCTAGCCGATATGTCGCCGCGCTGGGCATTGGATTTAGAACGATTGTTGTCGATACGCTCGCAGTTCGTGATTTCGGGCAATATTCGAGACAATTTTATTGTCAGCATGCATGACAAACACACCCTTGTGCCGCTGCTACGTTGCCTGTGGAACACCTTGCATGACTTGGATTATCGGCTGATGTTGGTGTATGACCCCATCGAAGGTATACGCCCCTACCCCAACGAACCTGACGTGATTGAGCTCGCCACCAAGTTATTTGACCTCAAGTTACAAGACGGCGCGATGCCCACGAGTCTGGAAAACTTGGCGACGCTGATGCGCCGTGTGGCGGAAATGCGCGAGGTGCGCTGCGCCATTGTGGTCGATTTTGCTTCGCGCTTGGTGAGACAGGCTGAGCATTTAGATCAGGCAGAACATCGCTTCTTTGTTTCAACCGAGCGGTTGGCGGCCACCTCCACGCCCATCATTCCCAAAGGATTGGAAGCCAGCGATGTACCTGGTGTAGCGCGCTTTAATCCTGTGATATGGCTGTTAAATCGTCCACAAGACATTCCTTCTTGGCTCACTTTAGACAGTGCACGTATCGCACCACTGTCCGTTTCCAATCCTGACTATGAAACCCGAACCGCCGCAGCGGATATTTTGGGCAAGTTATTCGAGGGCTATGCACAGAGTGATGCGGCAGGGAAAGCCAAATTTTGCAGTCGTTTTGCAGACCTTACCGAAGGTCTGTGGCTGATGGCAATGGGGGATATTGCCCAATTGGCTCGCCGTAAAAACATGAGTTATCTCGATATTGATGAAGCGGTGCAATGCTTCAAAGTGGGCATCGTCGATAACCCGTGGAAAAAATCCTATATGCGCGAGCGTATCGCCACTGCGCATAGCGTGATTGAAAGTCGGGTCAAAGGTCAGCCGCAAGCCATCACCAAAACCTTAGATATTCTGATGCGCTCCGTGATGGGTCTGACGGGGGCGCAAGCCCGTTCTTCGGATAATCGCCCTCGCGGTGTGCTGTTTTTTGCAGGACCAACAGGCGTAGGTAAAACCGAGTTAGCGAAGTCGCTCACCCAACTGATTTTCGGCAATGAACGCGCCTATCTGCGTTTTGATATGAGTGAATTTGCCGAGGAACACAGCAGCGCACGCTTGCTGGGCGCGCCACCAGGTTATGTGGGCTATGACGCGGGCGGTGAACTGACTAATGCCGTGCGCGAAAAACCCTTTAGCGTGATTTTGTTCGATGAAATCGAAAAAGCCCATCCGCGCATTTTGGATAAATTCTTGCAAATTCTGGAAGATGGACGCTTAACCGATGGGCGTGGCGACACGGCGTATTTCTCCGAAGCAGTGATCGTCTTTACCTCTAACTTGGGGATTTATGTCGAAAATGAACATGGTCAACGCACCCAAAACGTCCAGCATGGCGACCCCTATGATGTGGTCGAAAGCCGCGTGCGCGGGGCGATACAAGATTATTTCAAATTCAAATTGTCCCGCCCTGAAATTCTCAATCGTATCGGTGACAACATCGTGGTGTTCAATTTCATTTCCGCCGCCATCGCCGAACAGATTTTGAAAGGGATGTTGCAAAACGTCATCAACCGCGTGAAAGAAGAACATCGCATCACCTTGAATTTCACCCAAGAATCTTGGCAAGATTTGCTCAAACTGTGTACGCGTGACTTGACCAATGGCGGGCGCGGCATCGGCAATCAAGTGGAATCAAGCTTTATCAACCCCTTGGGTCGCGCGCTGTTTTCGATGGACTTAAGTGACAAAAACACGCTTACCGTGCGCAAAGTTGTGGAAGGCGCGAACCGTATCGTCACGTTGGAGCTGGGCTAAATAACTCCCCTCTCCCTAATCATTGGTATCTACACAACTTTGTTCCCTCCCCCTAGCAGGGGGAGGGTTAGGGTGTGGGTAGAATTTCATTTAAAAACAACATGTTTCATATTTATAGGGGCGTGTCGCACGTACCCTTGTTTGGATGTAATTCGCGCCTTCTGCGCACCCTCTCCCCCTACCCCTTCTCCCACAAGTGGGCGAGGGGAGTCTGAAACCCTCTCCCGCTGGCGGGAGAGGGAATTCCTTCTCTACAGTGAGTCTCAAAAATGAAATCCCCTACCCTACAAATCAACAAAGCCCATTACCCTGTGACCGTGCTAGGTCATGGGCGACGCATTGGGATTTGGGTGCAGGGCTGTTCCATCCATTGCAAGCAGTGCGTGTCGATGGATACATGGACACCCGATCCCAAGCGCGCCATGCGCATTGCCGAGGTGCTCGCTTGGTGTCGCGAACGGGCAAAAGACGGTTGCGACGGGATTACCATTAGCGGGGGCGAGCCATTTGACCAGCCGCTCGGCTTACGGGCTTTTCTGACGAGCTTGCACGCATGGCGCAAAGCCAGTGGTCTCGATTTTGATATATTGAGCTACAGCGGCTACCCCTTGCGCACTTTGCAAGCCAAACACAGCGCGATACTCAACTTATTGGATGCTGTGATTCCTGAACCTTATATTGAAAATCTCCCCCCTACGACAGTTTGGTGTGGTTCAGCCAATCAAAGTCTCATCCCCTTAAGCGAACGCGGTAAAACCCGATACGCGCCCTATCTTGACGTGCCGCTAGAGCAATACGGCAAGCAAATGCAAATGAGCGTCGAAGGCGGCAAAGTTTGGATGATAGGCATTCCCAGTAGGGGAGATATGGCGGCATTGGAAACCTTATGCCAATCACGTGGACTGACATTGGGCGAGGTGTCTTGGCGAAGGTGAATCGTTCAATATCCATCTTAAGGGGATTGCAGCACAAGCGTGCAAGTCGGGCTTCGATCCGAGCTATAAATAAGCAATTATGCCTATATCGCCAGCTGAAACTTGAACCTCAAGCCGAGTGCGATTGGGCATATTCCATTTTTTGAAGCTATACTCAACACTTATAGAAACGCTATTTAAATATTCTATTCGTAGCGAGCCTGTCGAACCATAAATGTAATATTTAATTAAATCAAGGTATTAAATATATCACCCCTTCGACAGGCTCAGGGCGAATGGATTTAATCAGTCCATTCTTATTATAAAACGCATGACTTTTTTTACATCAATTTAACCCACTGAATTTCGAGACTAAATATGAAAATTGGCATACAAACTTGGGGTTCAACGGGCGACATTATGCCCTTTATCGCATTAGCCGATGGCTTGATCCAAGCAGGTCATCAGGTCACCTTAGTCGTGAGCAGTATTGATAACCGTAGCTATCAGGAAACCTGTGAAAGCTTAGGGATTCGTTATAGGCAAATCCCCGCACAGATTGATTTTGATATGCAGGATTTTGCCAAGCGGACTTCTCGCATGACTACCCCGCAATGGTTAATTGTCTTGCTAGAGTCGAGTTTTTTTCCTTATGAACAAGAAATGTATCAAGCCGCTACGCAGTTAGCCGCCGAACATGATTTGCTTATCGGTCACCAATTTTTGTATCACTTAAAACTCGCCGCAATAAAACACCACAAACCACATATCAGCGTCATGTATTGCCACATGCTAATTCCAACAAATACTTCTCCGCCGTTTCTTTTGCCCAACTTAGGAGGCTCGCTCAATCGTTGGCAATGGCGAGTACTGAATAGTGGCTTGGATTGGGTATTGAAAAAACGCTTAGGTCGTTTATGGTTTGCTGCGGGCATGCCTGATTTTAAATACATCTTTGATAGTTTGCTTAGATCAGATTTATTAAATCTCGTGATCGTCGATCCCTTGCTCTGCCCCGTGAGCCATGAATGGCAAGCAGTTCATCAATTATGTGGATTTGTGAATTTGCCCGAACGTACTGAACACTGGCAACCCTCTACTGCGTTGCAGACTTTTTTAGCGCAAGGTGAAAAACCGATTTACATGACTTTAGGCAGTGGACAACAATCCGTTCCAGAATGGAGCATGGCGTTATTTATCCAAGCCGCACAGTTAGCAGGTTGTCGTGCCATTATTCAAACCAGCTCTGATAATTACCCCGCCGATACGCAACAAAATAATGTGTTTTTTATCGGACGACATCCCTATCCCCCCTTATTTCAACACTGTGCGGCAGTGGTTCATCATGGCGGCGCAGGTACATCTCATGTTGTCACGCAAAGTGGCTGCCCCTCCATCGTCATATATTCTATGCACGAACAATTATTTTGGGGTGCTCAATTACAACGCGCGGGTTTAGCCGCTGCGCCATTAGCGATTAAACGTGCTACCGCTGAAAAACTTGTCGAACGAATTAAAACGGTTTTGGCTTCCTCTGATATGACGAAGCGCGCCCAGCAAGCTAAACAGTCGATGTCAAACACACAAGGCGTATTAAATGCCGTGAGACTGATTGAAGAGGCTAGCGAGGTGTGGAAAAATTCACCCTCTCCCTAGCCCTCTCCCGCAAGCGGGCGAGGGAATTTGCGTTACTCTCCCGCAAGCGAGGGGAGCGTAGCTGAATTTGCGCGTCCCTATTTCAAAGTCAGATGCACCACCAGCTCGGTATATTGGCGCAACACACCGTCGGTGGTCAGTAAATAGGCGGGTAATGACTGAGCTTGCGCGATGAGCAAACGGTCAAACGGGTCACGGTGATGCCAAGGCAAATCCGCCAAGGGATAACAATCCTCCCCTTTTACAGGCAGCTCAGTCAAGCCCGTTTCAAGAGCAAGCTGATGAGTATCTTGAGGATTAAAATCAAAATGAACACGATTTAATGAGCGTTTAATCGCTACTTCCCAAATACTGGCAGCGCTAACAACACGTTAGTGTCCAGTAAATAAACGTGAGCCGTCATCATTTGTTCTGCTCAAACATTTCGCTGATTTCAGTCGTCGCAAAATCATCAAAATACTCAGGAAAAGTAAAACGCCGCGCACCCAAGCCCAATTGACGCAACGGTTTGGTAGCATTGACCAATGCGACCAAACGCGCCACAGGCTTGCCCGCCCGCGCAATCACAATCTCCTCGCCCGCCTCCGCTTGATCGACAAATCGGGAAAAATGGGTTTTTGCTTCATGGATATTCACGGTTTGCATGACATACCTCAATTAAAAAACAGGGGCTAATGTTAGTCCGAATTGGATGGATCAACAAGCGAATCCCTCTCCCGCAAGCGGGAGAGGGGAACACGTAGTGAGGAAAATAGAGTCTATCCCAGTCGATGAGGTTCTGGTGCGAATAGAAAATGCAGCAGTTTTGACCCTCGCCGTGTGTCATATCCAACCAATTCTAAGTAGCCTTGCCCTGTGACCGCTTTTCCAGCCAGTGTTCCTTTAATTTCCATCGCACCTTCCCAATACGCCACAAATGAAGATCGGGTGATGTCGAGTTCTGATTGGTTAAGTAGCGGAATAACTTCCAATTCCAGATCTAACTTCTGTATTGCCAGCTTGGAATGCACGGGATATTTACCGCCACTTGCAGGAGAAGTCCAATGACTTAATATTTGTCGTTCCACATCATCAAATATGATATGTGTGATTTCACCTGCCTTACTGACCCAGGTACCCGCAGAAAATACAGGATCCACTTTTCCCTGTTTATCTTTCAGGAAATACATCATCAAATCATCCCCCGAATCCAGCTGTATGGAATACCATATCCAGCCATTTTCAAATCTTGTGGTATCAGCCTGCATTTTTTCATGATCCATCCAAGACAGTCCCTCGACTTCAAAAACCTTACCGTCAACGACGATTCGACCTTCGGTTTTTAGGCGCGTGTGAGCACAGTAGTAAGAAGCAATTTCTGGGTCGGAGGATCTTTGTGAATAGCCGCCATCGCAGTGATAGACTAGTTCTTTTATGGGTTGAAAAGTCAGAGCCAGGGAGTTGTCCTCAGCTGCTGCATTGACATGAATATCGCCCGCTTTATGTTTAAAGGCAGACCAGCCACCCACCTCGACATGAAAAACCTCGTCGGATGCAAAGCCTGTATTCTCTAAATAACCGCCTCTATCCCAGTAGCGGAACCGCTTAGCCTCATCCTTGTGTTCAAAATCAGAAATCGCGAAATGGGCTACAAATAACCGTGGACGAACAATATGGGATGGAAAGAAAACAATGTAATCCCAATTTGTTCTTCTTTCAAAGAAAGTGACTTCAAAACCAAAGCGACGACCACTGGTGTCTTTCAAATGCCCCGTAAAATACCACCACTGCGTTTGCTTGCAATTCCAAGAAAGCAGTGCTTCTTTAGGATTTTGAAAACGAAGGTGATCGTCGCTTTGTTTTGATGGCGGCGTGAGTAGTGGCAGTTCCTTTTTTGGCCAATACTCAACGAGACGTCGAACAAGACTTCTTGATTTTTTAAGTTTTGTAAACAATTTTTGTTGTAAGGTAGAAAAAATTGACCAGTGGGAGAGGGTCGACATCCAGATGCTCCTTTAAAAATGGGAAGAATAGGAAATTCAACCACCCAAGTCAAATTAACTTTTCTCCTGTTTTCGCCTGCGTAGCATAAGTATCTACACAATTTATTACGAACAAAATGAAATAGTCTAGGCATTAAAAACACTGGAGGCGAAGTTAAAATCGTTCTCGAACAAGTGCGAAAAAATGCAGTCAGCAAATCTTCACTGACCGCTGCGACGCAATACTAACGAGCAGGAGTCTACACAACACTTACTACTTGCCATATTCCCTCCCCCTAGCAGGGGGAGGGTTAGGGTGGGGGTTGAATTTGTCGAGTTGATGCAACCCTTCAACCCCCATCCCAGATATCCCCTCGCTGCGCTCTCCCCCTCTGCTAGGGGGAAGGAGTCGGTTCGTTAGCATTGGTGGGTAGGATGGATGCGCTACGCTTATCCACCCTACGCATTCGTGACTAATCAAAAATAGACGAGAACTTGGCCGCAACGACTGATTAACGCGCCACCACATTCATCCCTGGTTTAATTTCACTTTCATCTATATAACCTATCCCCCCAGGGGTGCTTTTGACAAAGTTAATGACATCGGCCGTGTTGGATAATTCTTGCGGCGGAATGCCCTTACCGCTGAAGCGGCGTACCGTCCAGTAAGCAATATATTTATTATCGTCTTGGTTTAAAAAACGGCGTAAGAAACGATCCCGCAAGGAACCAGAAGTCAGATTCACGGCGGTAATATGCGAACCCTCCATCTCGATTGCCTTGCCTGTATAGAGACGTTGCACACCTGCGGCATCAAGCTTGCCTACGTTGGGATTCCCAATGATAACGATGTCACCCGCTTGTGCTTCGCAGATGGAGACGATGAGGAATGCGGTGAGGAGTTTAAATGTGAGTTTCATCTGGTCTTCTCCCTTTAAAATATAAAGTTATAAGAGACAGACATCACATTGATACGCTTATTGCTAGACTGCCCGCCAGGCTGCGCATCAACAAAGCTAGAACCCACCCCTGTTTTGACCACGGACCATTCTGCTTTGATTTTGCTGCTGTGATCCAGGGCGTAAGAGGTACCCACCGCCCAGGTTTGTTGGTCATAGACCACCATCGCATCCGCTATCATGCGCTGAACACTATTTACGGCAGGTATGAGGGTGGTTGCGCTATTGACTGCTTGATATAAAGCACGGTTTTTAGTTTCAGTTTTGGCATAGCTTAGATAGGGTGTCCATTGCTCGAACTCTTTCAATAGCATCAGGTAATAACTGCTGCTGTCAGGACTGAGTTCTGTGCCAAAATTTTTACGTCTCACATACTCATCAATGGTGCGGAAGCCATTACCTAAATCCACACTCATGCCGAAATTAACGGTTGTGCTACTAATTTTAAACAAATTGTCCGCAGCAGGGCAGTAGTAGTTGCCGATAGCCGCAGGGGGTAGATTGATAGGTGCGCATGGAGCTGGAATTAAGGTTGATGACCCCAGCGATTGACCATGGCGATGTTTGGTATCTGCATAATGTATCCCCGCCAAAAAGGTATTTTCACCCTGCTGTAAGTTGAGTCGCAGCCCTTTAGATTCTATCGTCAATGGCAAAAAAAACTCGCCCGCCGCACTCGTTGGGGCGAATATATTATTGGGATCACGGGCATAAAGGCGCCAAGGTGCGTTTGCCTTGCCCCAATATCCATCCAAGGTCAATTCGTTTTCATTTATCGCCCAAGTCTTGGCAAATGAAGCCCCTTCAAAATCGGTGGTCGCGGCGGTGCCGTACACTTCAATCGGTAAACGCGCATTGGCAAACGTGGTGCCAACATCCGCACTTTCCGAGTTTAAATAAAATGGAATGCGCAGTTTACCGACTCGAAACAGTAGATCATCTGTGGGGCGATAAGACACAAACGCCCACGACACTGCCGCTTTTAAAGCGTGATCCACCGTGGGTGAGGACGCGAGCTTGGCTTGGACCGTCGCACTCCATTCGTTGTTAAATTGCGTATTGAGTTGCGCACCAAACACCGTGTCACGTCTAAAGCCACCCGCCGAACTAATATGACGTTGATACGCGACATTCTGGTCAGATTTGGCAAAACCTATCGTGCCATATCCTGACAATGCAAATTCGGCAGCCTGTGTCGTACCCGTGGTTGCCGCCAGTAAAGCCAAGTACGTACAGCACGTTATTTTTTTGAGTGTAAGCATAAATACCCCTGAGTTTATATTTTTATAAAAAGCATTTGGATTATAGGTGAAGCAGTGTAATTTACCAGTAAATCGTTCATGATCTCGAACGATTTTTAATGTCTTTCGTAAAGCTTCTGAATTTGCACCGCATAGTGCTGGATCACGAGATCACGCTTCAGCTTAAGGGTGGGGGTTAGAAAGCCATTTTCGACACTCCATGACTCTTGCAGCAACAATACGCGGCGAATATAGGCGTAGCTCGGAAAGTTATTGAGACTTAACGAAATACGCTTCAAAATTTTCCCTTGCACCCGACTATCGGTAAACGCTTCGACCATATCTGGGCGTACACCGATTTCGTGCGCGAAATCCAGCCACGCGTTGAGATTGAGTACGACGATGGCAATCAAATAAGGCTGCCCCTCACCGTAAATCATTACTTGTTCAAACAGTGGGTCTTGGGAAATCGCCATTTCCATATCGCAGGGGGAGATCTTTTCGCCATTGGACATCACGATAATTTCTTTGACCCGTCCCGTGATTTGGATATGCCCCGTGTGATGAATACTGGCAATATCACCCGTATTCAGCCAGCCGTCCGCATCCAACACAGCACGCGTGGCTTCAGGATTTTGCCAGTATCCTTGCATCACATTTACGCCTTTCACCCACAGCACACTCTGTTGATCCAATCTCACTTGAACATCTTGTATTGGCTTGCCAACAGAATTGGGAATGTTGTTATCGAGGCGATTAGCGGTAGCTACGGGACTGGTTTCGGTGAGTCCATAGCCTTGCACAATGGGCAAGCCTAAACCAATCAAGACTCGAGAAATATCGGGTGACAATGCTGCACCACCGCTGAATGCCGCACGTAAGCGCCCCCCTAGTCGCAGCAACACTTTTCGGGCAACCAGCCTATCCAATATTTTCCACAAGGCTAATCTTACTTGCCATGCGCCACGCCCTTGCTGATACTCAAAACGTGCCCAGCCTACCGCGACGGTGAGCTGGAACAAGGCGCGTGCAACACCACTTGATGCCGCTAATTTATGGCTAATCGTGGTTAAGATGCGTTCGTAAACCCGTGGAACAGAAATAAGCAAAGTGGGGCGTATGGTTTGTAAATCTTCTGGCAACTGCGGGATTGAACGGGCAAACGCCACCTCCGCCCCAGCCATCACAGTCAAATAATAGCCCAGCGTGCGCTCTAGCGCATGCGACAACGGCAAAAATGACAGGAACACATCATCCGTGCGTACTGGAAATACACCCAGCGTTGCATGAGCGTTCGCCAACAGATTGGCATGACTTAACATCACGCCCTTGGGCTTACCAGTCGTACCTGAGGTATAAATAATGGTCGCTAAGGTGTGGGTTTTGCAAAATGTATAGGGCATCAGCGGCGCGGCCACGGGTAGCAAAGCTTGAGCAGATTGCAAACGGGGTTCGTGATGATTGTGCAAAGCGTGCAAACTAATAAAGCACTCGATATCATTGAGCTGATCGCTTACCGTGCGCAAGGCTTGCCATTGCTCAGCCGATTCAAACAACAGCACTTTCGCGCCCGAATCTTGCAACATCATGGCGACATTACCAGGCCTATCCACCGTATAAAGCGGCACGACCACCAAGCCCAATGATAATGCAGCTTGATCGAACACGATCCACTGCGGGCAATTGCGCAACATAATCGCCACGCGGTCACCTGACTGCAAGCCCAATTGGGACAACGCTGCCTGCCAACGCCCAACTTCCAATGACATCTCGCGCCACGTTATGTCATGCCATGCGTGATGCACAAAATGTCGATAAGCGACTTTGTCGGGCGAACGACGCACGCGCTCCAAAAACAAGCCATGCAAAGTCTGTGCTTGAGCAGGCGAAATAATATCTTGATCTGTCATGGGGTTATTCAACGCGATATGATTGCAATACCTTTTTGCCTAACGTATCTAACGGTGGCGTTAGCCTTGCGCCCAAAGGAAAAACCAAGCCCCTCAACATCATGCGTACCAAGCCATTCGGCATGTTTTGCAATAAATCCAGCAAGGTTTGCTGAATTTGGTATAACGCATGCTGAATGGCCCATTCCAGCTTAGGCAAGTCTTCTTTTGGACGATTGTCGTCTTCAAAGCGTTTCAAGGTGGCGGCGCATAGATACAGCAAACCAAACACTTCACCTAGTCGGGCAAACAATGCTTCATGTTGTTTAGCCGTGCGCCCCGCTACCGCCAGTGTGGCATCGGTACACAAAGCAAATGCCGCTGAAAATCGGGTTAATCGTTGGTAATAGCGGGTAGTCTGTATGCCACCAGGGACGATCATGCCAAATCCCCCTGTCAAACCAAATACCCAACTGCGTGCCGCATGACTTAACACAAAGCGCACATGCTCCCGAAAAGCGGCATCGAATTTAAGCTGGGCTAAGTAGCTATTTTGGTGTTGTGCGGCACTCAATTCCTTGGCGGCATAGACATGCGCCGCGAGCACCCCTTGCGCAAAAATCTGCCCACTCCGAATTTGGGACGGCAGACTGGCGACCAGGATCGTGTTCAAATCCGCATCTTCATGTTGAATGTCGATGGCATCATGCAAAGCATCGCGCGCGCGCGCGCTGGCGTAAAAACGCATAATTGCCAGCATAACATTAGATGCAGCACCTTGATCCTGTGCCAAGGCAGTGATTTGTTGCGCAGAGTCAATCAAATACCCCTGTGCCGCCAGATGGGCTAATTGACGCTCACGACCGATAGGTTCGGCTTGCTGAATATGCTGAAACGTGGTCTCTATCGCGTGCTTCATCTGCCCGACATAAGCAGCGGCGCGCAACAAGTCAGATTGATCCACCAGCATCGTGGCAACATCACGATGTATCGCGACTATTTTGCTGACAATTTGAGACTGAGCATACACCGAGAATCCCAATCCCCCCGCCTCTGTCGCCACGCCTAATGAGAGGAAACCATTGGATTCTAAAAAATCCTGTGCTTTAGGCGTTAGCACTTCTCCTGCCACTTGAAGCGCGCAAAGTTGCTCCACTTCTTGATTAAGAAAGCTTCGCTCAGCAGGAGTCAAACTGGCCTTAGGGAGTGCTAACCATGCGTTCCAATCGGGCTGACCGTTAAACAATGCCTGTTCCCATGTATCTTTGCGGGTATTGGGCAATTCAGTATCCAAACTATCTGGCAGCAACCGACGGATGTGATTCAACAAAGGCGTGCTAATCAGCTTGCGGCGTAACGCAGGAAGCAGTAACACTACAAAAAATGCCCCTACCCCGCCACCTATCATCATTAGCATGTCATCGGAAATACGTGATTGGACAAATATAAAAAACACTGCCAACAACATCGCCAAGGCCCAACTGGCAACCGAGGCGCGAAAAAATGCCAATGTTACAAATATCAACAGCGCAACGATAATCATCAAAATTGTCATTATTTATCTCCTTGATAATTTATCCATTCACTTCTCACCACAAGGTCAAGCATACACGCTTTAAATCTATTGACGCGACGAAACTCACCCAAATATGGGTGAGAGATCGTTGCATCACAAAGTGGGGAAACACCAAACAAACATATCGCATCCAGAAAAACTTATCCTTCAATTTTTTCTGGCAAGGCAATTTCGTTATTGATGCTGAATTGGTAATCCTTGAAAATATGCTCGGCGGTCAAGATTTGATAAGAGCCATCTGCGAGCTTATGCGAGGTATCTTTGAGGCGATAGGCATAGTGTCCGCAGGTCCAGCAGTCATAGTTGCGCATGTGGGTACACAAACACATTTTGTCTTTGACGATCATCTTTTTCGGGTCAGTGGCGATTGCCAATTCGCGATTATAAGCGTCAATGTAAGAGCACTGACCATTGGCATCCAGCACATAGCCAAACGCTTCGCAATTCGGGCGGATGCCAGAATGGGTGGCAGGACACCCCTTAATCATGCGCATCGGATAACCCGTGGGCGACAGTTGATTGACTTCCATATCGTCTTCGCTGGCACGGAAGTATTCTTGTTGTACTTTGGGGGGAATGCCGCATTCTTTTGACACGGTGAAACGCGTCGCCACTTGCACGGCCGCCGAACCTTCTTCCAAAAAGCTAACCGCATCGCTCCCTGTGAAAATCCCGCCTGCTGGAATCACTGGAATATCAAGGTTTTCAGCTTTGAGGTAGGCAAGCACTTCGTTGGTGATGGTGCGCAAATCATATTTTGCCCAATCTAAGCCAAAGCCTAAATGCCCTCCCGCTAAAGGACCTTCCACCACGATGTAGTCTAATTGACGGTTGCTGCGAGCGGTTTTGCGCAAGAATAATTGCAGAGCACGTACCGATGAAACAATGATGCCCAACTTCACATCGCGGAAACGGGGATGGTCTTCGATCAGCGCGAATGAACCCAAATGCAAACCCGCTGCCAAGGTAATACCATCAATCCCCGCGTCCATGGCTGCACGCATCCGCACGCGCAATGTCTCGCGTGGCGCATTCATGGTCAGTTTTTCCATGCAGTTGATAAACACCATACCATCGCCTTTTTTGGCGTTCATGGTGTGCGAAACGTGAATACGGGAGGCTTCCGCAACTTGCTCTAAATCGAATTTAACCAATGACTTATCGTTGCTGTTGATGTTGTATTTGTATTGTTTTTGTTTTTGACTCACGAACTTGGTGTTGTAATGACGATCCGTCGCGGTCGGCAACATCGCGTCAGAAATATGTCCTATGCCGCCTAAGCGCGCCGCTTCCAACGCCAATTGGGACGTGGAAATATCCACCCCCATGCCACCAATCATAATCGGCACAAGTTCTTGCTTACCAAAGCGCAAGCGAAAATCATCAACACGTTTCATTGTTTTCTTTCTGTAAAACCGCAAAAAATAAAGTAAATCTGGCGAAAATTTGAGGGGCGAAGGATGCCACAGATAGCGCAATCTTCAAAGCAGAAAGGGTGGAAAAAGCGGGATTGATAATATTTTGGCGGATATTTTGTCTTGAAACTGACAGATGTGACGAAGTCCATCGACGTGCCCATCTGGGTTGTGCTGTGGCTTATGCTGCACGTCGCCCCGTTCTGCCCCGCAGACAAAGCGTTATTCCAATTATTTACCCCCCAGAATCTGTGCGACAATCCGCTTCTATTTCCATCCTCCCTCGGAGCGCGACATGGCGCAGATTCAAGGTAACGGCAACATCTCGGTACATATCGCAGGCGACGATAATCACGTCGCCATTGGTTTGTTGCCCAAGTTGGAAATCACTTGCTATTACTCGCGGCACAAGCGCAATAGCAAACTGGATAAGTTACTGGATCTGGATAAGTTATCGCCCTATAGCTGCTATTCGCCGTTGTTGGGGCGGGCGGCGGAGTTGGCGAGTTTGCAGGCTTTTTTGCAGGACGAGCGTTCGCTGTTATGTCGGGTATTGATCGGCGGTGGGGGCTGTGGCAAAACCCGTCTCGCGCTGGAATTGTGCGAACGGGCAAGCGGCTGGCAAGCGGGCTTCGTCACACACAAAGAGCTGGCGCGCTTGATGGCTTTGCAAAATTTCAGTGCTTGGGGATGGCAAAAACCCACCTTGCTGGTCATCGACTACGCCGCCGCGCAAGCCCCACTACTCGCCACACTGCTAGAAGCACTCGCCGACCGCACTGACTATCCTCACCCTTTGCGCATCTTGCTGTTGGAACGTCATGCCTCCACGGAATCAGGCTGGTGGCAACAGGTTTTTGCCTCTGGAGGTTATGCTGCCAGTAGCAAACTCGCCTTGCTCGACCCGCCCGAACCCGTGTCCCTCGCGCCTTTGTATCAAGTCGAGGATAGGCTGGCACTGTTGGCGGCGATGTTGGAAGATCATCCCGTCAAGGATTTTTTAGCACAGGTCGATTTTCAGGCGCAACTGATGTCGTTGTCATGGGGCGGCGATCCGCTGTATTTGATGATGGCGGCACTGGGGATGCGCCAGCACGGCGCGCAAGTATTGACCCTCAACCGCACGGATTTGGCGGGTTTAATTGCCAGCCATGAAGAAAACCGTCTCGTCCAACTGGCGCACCACTTAGGTGACACGCGCTTGTTGTTCCATCTGGTGGCGTGCGTCACGTTGATGCAAGGCATGGATTACGCGGATTTTCTCGACTTCGCGAAGACCGAAAAACAGGCACTGGGTCACTCAAACAGCGGCGGCGATGCAGCGCAACTGGCGGAACTTTTGCAAGCCGCCATGCCGCGTGAAGATGGCGGCATTGCCCCGCTGTTGCCTGATTTAATCGGCGAAGCGTGGTTGCTGCGTACTTGGAAAAAGCCCAGCGACCACGCCGCCATCTTGCGCGCCTACCAGCGTCATCCGCAACGGGTCGTGCCTAGTCTGATTCGTTGCGCGCAGGACTTTTACCCGCACAAAACCACTCCGCTCAATTGGCTGCAAGCCGTGTTGCAAAGCATTCAGCACGATGCCGACGCGCTGGAATGGTTGTATGCGAACTTGCCTATCGACAGCGTGGCTTTGCGCGATTTCAACTTACAGGTCGTGCAACGGCTGTCGGAATTGCCGCAACAAGTGCCGCACATCCAAGCGGATCGCTACAATAACTTGTCCGTCGCCCTTGTCAAAGCGGGCAAGCCCGAAGCGGCTTTGACTGCGGCACGGCAATCGGCAGCCTTGTATCGTCCACTCGCGGCGCAACGCCCCGATGTGTTTCAGCCAAATTTAGCCAGATCGCTCAACAACCTCTCCAATATTCTCGGTGAACTGGGGCAGCGAGAAGCAGCATTGCAATCGGCTCGAGAGGCAATAGAGATTCGTCGTCAACTGGCGGTGCAACATCCTGATGTTTTTCTGCCTGATTTTGCGAGTTCGCTCAATAACCTCTCCAACAGGCTCCGCAAACTTGGAGAGCACGTTGCTGCTCTGGCTGCTGCGCGGGAGGGCGTAGATTTGTATCGTCAACTGGCGGCGCAACGCCCCGATGTATTTCAGTTTGACTTAGCCACATCGAATAATACATGCGCCGTCATCCTCAGTGAACTAGGGCGACGCGAAGACGCTTTAACAGAGATCCAGAGGGCTGTTGAGATTCGTCGCCAACTTGCGGCGCGCCACCCTGATGTATATCAATCTTATTTAGCGATGTCGCTCAGCAACCTCGCCGCCATGCACCGCGAACTGAGGCAGCACGAAGATGCTTTTGTAGCAGCGCGGGAGGCTGCAAATTTATATCGCCAACTGGCGACAAACTGCTCAAATTTGTTTCGGGCTGATTTAGCAAAATCGCTCAACACTCTCGCCGTCACACTTAGCGAACTGGGACAGAACAAATCGGCTTTGGCTGCGGCGTGTGAGGCTGTTGACTTGTATCGTCCACTGACGGCTCTCCACGCCGATGTATTTCAGGCTGAGTTAGCCATGTTGCTCAACACGCTCGCAGCTATGCTAAAAGAACAGGGGCAGACCGAAGCGGCATTACGGGCAACGCATGAGGCGGTATACACCTTGCAAGCAGATTTTTTCCGCCGCCCAGCGGTATTTACCAACTGGATGGGAACATTTCTTCACAACTATTTCCAGATATGCCAAGAGGCGGAACAAGAACCAGATCTAGCATTGCTAGAGCCGCTGCTCCCTTATTTTACTAACCCAGAGGAGTAATGATGTTTGATCCAGTCAGTTTAGCTGCCACCACCGTGGCAGCATTAGTGCCTTTGTTGCAAAAGGCAGTGGAAAAAGGCGTGGAAAAGTTGGGTGAATCCACGGCGGGCAGTTTGTTTGAGCAACTCAAAAAACGCTTGCGCCACGACGGCGCGCAAGAAGCCTTGACCGACCTGAGCCAGCAACCCGCTGATGCCGACAATCAAGCCGCCCTGCGCAAGCAACTCGGCAAAGCCCTCGCCGCCGACCCCGAACTGGCGCAAGCCCTGCATAACTGGTTGCCTTCCGCCGCCAGTCTGAACATTCAAGGCGACCACAACAAAGTCGCGCAAGTCAGCGGTCAGGGCAATACGGTGCAAATTAGTTAAGGTGGCACTGATTTAATCCGCTCGTGGTGAGCTTGTCGAACCATGGGCGGATGCGTGATTGAGCAATCAGTCGCTTGCAAAAAGCCCTTCGACAGGCTCAGGGCGAACGCTAGTTTGAATCCACGTTCCCTAAGCAACGGTTGATTGGTTTCGATTTCGTCATTCCTGTGACGAGGGAAGACTACAAGCATTTTTTACAAATAATCCTTCATTACCAAGGTAGAGCATCATGCAACTTACGCAGAAAAGAATAGGATGTCTCAGTATGTCCACTTGTGCTGAGCTACCCGTGCAGCAAGGTTATCAACTAGCCGTTTGGGATGCAGTACAGAAGATGTCAAGCGTAAAGGCGCAGATTTTATGTTTGATTGATTCCGTCAAACTACCGCTATGAAACTCCTCGACATTCTTAATTTTGCCCTCACCAGCTTACGTGGGAGTCGGGCGCGCACTTTGCTGATGATTCTGGCGATGTCCATCGGCGTGGCTTCGGTGGTGATTTTGACGGGTTTGGGGGATGGGGCGCGGCGGTATGTCATCAATCAGTTTTCATCCTTGGGCACAAATTTGGTGATTGTGTTTCCTGGGCGTAGCGAAACAGCAGGCATCGGGCCTGGCATGTTGCTGGGGCAAATTCCGCGTGAACTGAGCTTGGACGATGCGCAAGCCTTGTTGCGCAGCCGTCATATACACCGCATTGCACCGCTCACTATTGGTTCATCGGAGATTTCGCAAGGTTCGCGCAACCGCGAAGTCATTGTGCTAGGTTCAACAGCGGAATTGTTGGACGTGCGGCAAATGAGCTTGGGTCAAGGACGGTTTTTGCCAGCGGGGGATATACACGGCAGCGAGTCGGTGTGCGTGTTAGGGGCGAAAATAAAACGCGAATTGTTTGGCGCACAACCCGCCGTCGGGGCTTCGGTGAGATTGGGCGACCGCCGCTATCGCGTGGTAGGTGTGATGTCTAGTCAAGGTGAGTCTATGGGCTTTAACACCGACGAGATCGTCATTATCCCCGTGGCTTCTGCACATATTTTGTTTAACACCAGCGGATTATTGCGGATTTTGATTGAAGCCAAAAGTCGCGATGCGGTGCTGCCCGCCAAGCGCGAGGCGGAAGCGATCTTGGTCGAACGGCATAACGGCGAACGCGACGTGACCGTGATTACTCAAGATGCGGTACTCGTCACATTTGATCGTATCTTGCGCGCGCTGACTTTGGCGGTCGGGGGTATTGCCGCCATCAGCCTCGCCGTAGCTGGGATTTTGATTATGAATGTAATGCTGATTGCCGTGTCACAACGGGTGAAAGAAATCGGCTTGCTCAAAGCACTGGGTTCGCCCGCCAGCCAAATCCGCAATTTATTCTTCGCAGAAGCGATTTTGCTGTCTAGCATCGGCAGCGTGATGGGCTTAATCATCGGGCAAATCGGGATCCTCATCATTGGGCAAATCTACCCTTCCCTGCCCATCTCAGCCCCGTGGTGGGCAATCTTCGCCGCACTGGGTACGTCACTCGGCACAGGGATTTTATTCAGTGTTTGGCCAGCGAAAAGCGCAGCACGGTTAGATCCCGTGCGCGCATTAGCGGGTAGGTAAGGTGTTACGTGTATTGAGTCGCTAGCTGCTGGTCGTTAGTCATTGTATTTAATCAGCGTCTTCCTCTTTCAACCACAATTGATGCGTGTCGATTAAGAGTCGATAGCGAGCTTCATTGGCATCTAGTTGGGTCGTGTACTCTACCAAAGTGGATTCCAAAGCGATGCGTCTCGCGGTCAGGCTGTCGGATAAACTGCTTTCGCCCACGTTATACGCTTTGGTCACTAATTCGGCGTTGTTGCGGATCTCGGTGGCGGCTGAGCGCGCTTGTTGCCAAGTGCTGAAAGTGCGTACCGCTTGCGTGTGGGCGGCATACACATCCGCCTCCAAACGACGTTGCACAAAGGATTCCTGATTCGCTGCCATCACCGCTTGTTGTGCCATGGCATCGGCAGTTGCACTGCGCAGACCAAACGATAAAGGAACACTGACATACATACTTAGCACTTTTTCATTGCCGCCCATATCGCTTGCCACACGCACCCCGACCGTGGGGTCAGGCACAACATCCGCCCGACTGCGCTGTGCTAAGAGTTCTTGCAACTGCGTTTCCGCATGCACGATTGCCAACTCCTTGTTATGGTTAAATATCTTATCTTTCCAAAATGCAAAGTTTTGCGTGATCGGCAAAGGCGTGGCGGGTTGGATGGTATCGGGAAACTGTATGCCTGCAAATTGCCGCCGTACATCATTTTCAGCTAATTGCACCCGCATCTGCGCTTGTTGCCAAGACACATTGGCTTGAGCCACCGCCGCATTCATCTGATTCAACTCCAGTTTAGGTGCGTCGCCACGTTGCACGCGCTTTTCGGTCATCGCCACTTGTTGATTTAGGATGTTCACTTGCTGCTGCCACAGTTGCGCAGTAGCCTGTTCACGTTGCACCACAAACCACATACGTAACAACACTCTCGCCGCTTCATGCTGGGCATCATCCAACGCAAAATTTGCCTTGGCGACACTGATACGGCCTATTTCTTGGTCTATTTCTGCTTTATCAAAGATCCGCACAGGGCGTTGTACATCCACATACCACTCGCGTAGATTCTCGCGTGGTACGCCGACTGTGCGTTGTCCCGTACCCATATTGAGCAGAAATTCATGCGAACCACTATTCCACTTGTGTTGATTCGCCAACTCTTGTTTCAACAGACTGGCGGCATTTAACACCAGCAAATGATTGCTTAATGCGTCTTCAACTTGTCGCGGCTGAGGCAAATCGTCCGCAGCAAAACTATGCTGTAAAGGCAGGGTAAGGCTTAGCAGCAACAGTACAGACGGGATGCTGCGCATTTTGAAAGGCGTGGTTTTCATACTTGCTCCTCACGAAATCTGCCAAATTCCAGCACAGGGGTAATCCAATAGGTAATATGCGGACTCGCTTCCTTCTCTTTTAGCATCACAATTAAGGCATGCGCATCATCCAAATTCATGACCGCCACAATCTGGACGCGTTGCGAACGTCCCCGTACTTGCTCCATCATGCTGGGCAATTTTTCACCCTGACTCGCTCCCTCAACCTGCGTCATGGTAAAGCCATGCGCCCATTCAGGATGCTCCAGCAAGCGATCCACCAATCGTTCGGTTAACGAACGGTGACAAACAATATGTACACAACAATTCAAGGCTTTCATTTAACTTCCTTTACGGGTTGAATACCGAAGCGTCGATACAAAATGGGCAGCACAAACAAGGTGAGCAAGGTCGAACTCATTAGCCCACCGATCACCACAATGGCTAAAGGACGTTGAATTTCTGAGCCAGGTCCTGTAGCAAATAACACGGGAATTAAGCCCCACGCGGTGATACTGGCGGTCATTTGCACGGGGCGTAATCGCCGTTTTGCGCCTTCAAACACCACTTGGGTGATGTGCATACCCTCGGCATAAAGCTGGTTAAAGTAGGACACCATCACTACCCCATTGAGCACTGCAATCCCCAGCAAGGCGATAAATCCCACCGAGGCAGGCACGGACATATATTCCCCACTGATCCACAAGGCAATTACCCCGCCAATCAAGGCAAAAGGGATATTGGTCAATACCAAAGCCGCTTGGCGTATGGAACCAAAGGTGGCGAACAGCAGCAAGAAAATCATCCCAATGGCAACGGGTACCACCACCGCTAAGCGCGCAGCGGCACGTTGTTGATTTTCAAATTGACCTCCCCACGTCAGTCTGTATCCCGCAGGTAAGGTAAATTTGCTCTTGTTCGCCACGGCTGCTTTGGCCTCTTCTACAAAACCAACCAGATCGCGATCGCGTACATTGCTTTGCACCACCACCATGCGCTGACCGTTTTCTCTATCCACTTTGACTGGGCCATCCACCCGTTCTAATTTGGCAACGGCCGACAAAGGCACGTTTTGCCCATTCGCCAAAGGCAAAGTCAATGCAGCAAATAAAGCGGGGGAATGTTGCACATCCGCTTCACCGCGCATAATCAGCGGGGTACGTCGTCCGTCTTCAATCACTAAGCCGACTTGCTGACCTTCAATTTGACTGCGCAAGGTGTTACTGATGTCATCCACTGTCAACCCCAGTCGCCCTGCCGCCAAGCGGTCTATGACCACGCGGAAGTATTGCACGCCACTATTTTTGACCGTGAACACATCTTCGCTGCCTTTGATCCCTTCCAACAGCGTCACCATTTTTTCGGCGGTGTCATTCAGTGTATTGAGATTGGTACCAAAAATTTTAATGGCAATATCTCCTCTCGCACCCGTCAGCATTTCCGATACCCGCATCGCAATCGGTTGCGTAAAGCTATATTCCACGCTCGGAAAATCATCCATCACTTTACGAACTTGATCGACTAGCGCGGTTTTATCCTTGCTCACCCATTCGTGCTGCGGTTTTAATACCAAAAAAGTGTCCGTTTCATTTAATCCCATAGGATCCAAGCCCAGCTCATCCGCCCCCGCCCGCGCCACGATGCCTTTAATGTCGGGTACGCCTTTGAGGATAGCTTGTTGAATTTTGGTATCAATTTCGGCGGTCTGCGCCAAGTTAACCGAAGGTAGTTTAGAGACCTGCATAATCAGATCGCCTTCATCCATTTCAGGCATAAAGGTTTTGCCGATTAGCGTGTAAATCCCGCCTGTAATGAGCAACATCACCAGCGCGATACCAATCACCCAGCGTTCTTTTTCCAACGCGCGTTTCAACAAGGGTTCGTAATACTTTAACGACTTGCGCACTAACCAAGGCTCTTCATGGCTGGCAGTTTTTAGCAGGAAAGAAGACATCATGGGCACAACGGTGAGCGACAACAGCAAAGAAGCCGCCAACGCAAACACGATGGTTAATGCCACAGGAATAAACAACTTGCCTTCTAATCCTTGCAAGGTCATCAACGGCAAGAAGACGATGATGATAATCACCACCCCCGCAGAAACAGGCACGATGACTTCTTTGACCGCGCGATAAATCAGATGTAAATGGGGAATATGCGGACGTTTATGCGCCAGATGATTGATGATATTTTCGACCACCACCACTGCTCCATCGACCAACATCCCAATCGCAATCGCCAAACCGCCTAAACTCATCAAGTTCGCCGACATGCCGAATTGATTCATCATAATAAAAGTAATCAGCACCGCTAAAGGCAAGGTCATGGCGACCACAACCGCCGCCCGCCAATTACCTAAAAACAGCACCAGCAGCACAACCACAAATAGAATGGCTTCGCCTAATGCCTTAGAAACGGTGCCAATGGCGCGCTCTACCAAACTCCCTCGATCATAAAACACCTTGGTAGTGATCCCTTGCGGCAGTAAGGGTGCAATCTCCTTTAACTTCGCTTGCACGCCATCCACCACTTTTTGCGCATTTGCACCGCGCAGCCCCAGCACCAGCCCTTCTACCGCTTCACCTTCACCGTTCTTGGTGACGACACCGTAGCGCGTCAAACTGCCAATACGCACTTCTGCCACATCACTAACCCGTATGGGATTGCCATTGGGGCTAGTGACGACGATGTTTCGGACATCTTGTAAGGTTTTGATACTACCTTCTGCCCGCACCAACAACGTTTCGTCACCGTCGTTAATACGCCCTGCACCATCATTGCGATTATTGGTCTGTACGGCCTGTTGCAACATGGCAAAAGAAATCGAGCGTGCCGCCAATGCCGTATGGTCGGGTACAATTTCAAAGCTCCGCGCCAAGCCGCCTAAAGCATTGACATCTGCCACCCCAGGTAAGGAGCGCAAAGCAGGACGTATCACCCAATCCAAGACCGTGCGGCGTTGCTCTAGTGAAACACCTTCCCCTTCCACGGTGAACATAAACATTTCGCCCAGCGGGGTGGTAATCGGTGCCAAGCCGCCTGAAATGCCTGCGGGCATATCCCGCAACGCCGTGTTTAACCGCTCTGCCACTTGCTGTCGCGCCCAATAAATATCCGTGCCATCATTAAAATCAAGGGTAATGTCAGCAATGGCGTATTTGGAAATAGAACGCATCACGCGCTGATTGGGTATGCCCAGCATCTCCAATTCAATGGGCGTGACGATGCGCATTTCCACTTCCTCAGGGGTCATCCCTGGGGCTTTCATAATCAACTTCACTTGAGTAGAAGATACATCGGGAAAAGCATCAATCGGCAAATCGCGATAGGCAATCACGCCCGCGCCGATCACCATCAGCATCACCACGATCACCAGCAATCGTTGTGACAGAGAGAATTCAACCAGTTTATCAAGCATCATTCGCCCCCGCCCAAACCCATGACCTTAGATTTCAGAGCCGATACGCCATGTACGGCAATCCGTTCATTGCCTTTTAAATCTCCTGTAATCACTGTATTTTGCGCACCCTCATTTAACACAGTGACAGCATGAGGCAAAAAGCCTTTCGGGGTGGTTATAAAAACCAAGGTTGCACCTCCGACCCGTGCCAATGCGCTATTGGGTATCTCCCACTGCGCCGCACCCACAACGGTTGTACCAATACTGGCTTCCACAAACTGATTGGGACGTAGATTGTCCGTACCCTCAGTAATCATGCCACGCAGCAGAATACTTTGGTTGCTCCCAGTCAAACTGCGACCAATGGCAATCAACTTACCCTTCGCATGAAATGCGGGAATCTCAATGGGTGCCCCCACTTTTAGCTCGCCAACAGCAGATAAAGGTGCTTGGATTTCCAATGCCAATGGGTGAAGCTTGGCAATTTTATAGAGTGGCATTGCCGCATCTAAGCGTTGCCCTGCCCCTGCAAACTTTTCCAACACCACCCCTGTGATGGGTGAGGTAATCGTCATCGACGCACTCAGTGCATGCCCTGACTGCAATTGCCGAATTGCCCCATCTGACATCCCCGATAAACGCAGCATCTGTTTGCGCTCGGCTAAATTTGCTTGAGCTTCTAATGCAGCACCACGGGTCGAGCGATAACGGCTTTCGGCAATAATGCCATCTTTCCAGAGTGATAAATCTCGGCTCAAATTTTCTTGTGCCAACTGATGCTGCACATTGGCTTGAAGCAAACCACGCTGTCCTTCGGCTAAAGCGGGACTTTGCAAATAGGCAATGATCTGCCCCTTATTAACATGATCACCAACACCCACCAACGATTGCTCCAGTAGTGCGGGCAAAGGCGTACTCACGACAAAGAGCTGGTTCCCTGGGACCACAATTTGTGCAGGTAAGCCTGATACTTCCCCTGATTTTTTCTCAGGTAATAAGGCAGAACTAATGCCTAACGTTTTGATTTGTTGGGCAGAAAATAAAATCTCTTCTCCCGCCCATGCGGATTGAGCCAATAAAAAGGATAGCAATACGAATAATCTAGTCGTCATCGTGTACTCCAAAAATGCAACAAAAAGCGAATTTACAGGCAGAATTAAATACGAGAGGCAGCGTGCGGGGGAGCTTGTGACCAAGCAGAATAATAATGTATTGCAGGACGCAATATAGGGGAAGAAAGGTATAAAACAGGTCGCGCAAACAATATTGCGCGAGGGGTGTCAACAAAGTCAACAATTGCCACATCATGGTCAAAGCTGTATTCACTACGCACATTGACTTGAGGCATGGAAACCTGTGGACTGGCTTGGTTTTCCAGATAGGGCTGGGCTGTATCTGCGTAATCTGACAAATCATACGCATAAGCAACCGTTCCCATGCCATCAAAATGCAAATGTACGGGTGAATTCAAACCACTGGAAGCTGCATAATTGACTAAATCTGCCGATGCAATATGTGCGTGCACCAAGGGTGACACGCACTGCAAGAGCACGAATAAAGACAATAATATTTTCTGAAGCCAGCTTTTCATCAGCGGTGAGGTATTTAGTAAATAAAAAAGAAGTGCCTAGCAGACCAGCACTTTATCAGTTTAGTTCAATTAACTAATTATTTCTCCCTATTTATCCACTGGTAAAAATGTGAAATGCTTAGAATGGCAAAACCAAGTTCGGATTTTCAGCCAATAACACTGTGCGGAAAGTTTGTTGAATGCGCGCTAAAGCCTCATCCGTGTCGGCTTCAAAGCGTAACACAATCACAGGTGTCGTATTGCTGGGACGCGCCAAGCCAAAACCGTCGGCATACTCTACACGCAATCCATCTAGCGTGATGATTTGATTTGCATTGGGGAATTGCGCATTTTGTTGCAGCTTCGCAATCAAGCTGTGATTTTCGCCTTCGGCGGTGTGGATATGCAATTCAGGCGTACAGACCGCGTCAGGCAACCCATTGAGCAGCGCGCTAGGGTCCGCAACTTGGCTCAAAATTTCCAACAAGCGCGCCCCGCTGTATAGCCCGTCATCAAAGCCATACCAGCGTTCTTTGAAGAATACATGCCCGCTCATTTCGCCCGCCAACAACGCACCTGTTTCGCGCATTTTGGCTTTCACCAATGAATGTCCCGTTTTCCACAAGGTCGGCTTGCCGCCATGTTCGCGTATCCAGCTAAACAAATTGCGCGTGGATTTCACGTCAAAAATAATTTCCACCCCAGGGTTGCGACTCAACACATCCGCCGCAAACAACATCAACTGACGATCAGGGAAGATAATCTTGCCATCTTTGGTGACGACCCCCAAACGATCCCCATCGCCATCAAACGCCAAACCGATTTCGCTGTCGTTGTCGCGCAGCGCGGCGATTAAATCTTGCAAATTTTCAGGTTGGGACGGATCGGGATGATGATTGGGGAAATGCCCATCCACTTCACAGAACAACTCTTGCACTTCACAACCTAATTGGCGATACAACTCCGCCACATACGCGCCTGCCACGCCATTGCCGCAATCGACTGTCACTTTCATCGGACGCGCCAATTTGATATGTGACACGATGCGAGCGATATACGCCGCGCTGATGTCCTGTTGGGTATAGCTGCCCGCACCTTGCACTAACTCATTGTTTTCAATGCGCATCCGCAACGCTTGTATGGTATCGCCCGACAAGGTTTCGCCATCCAACACCATTTTTAAGCCATTGTAATCAGGTGGATTATGGCTGCCCGTCAACATCACCGCACAATTCGTTTGCAAATGATAGGCGGCGAAATACACCATCGGTGTTGCCACGCAACCGACATCAACCACGTCTATGCCGCTTTTTTGAATGCCGCGTGCCAACGCCGCCAATAATTCCACACCCGACAACCGCCCATCGCGCCCAATGGCAATCGCCTTTTGTCCCCGTGCAGTGGCTTCTGAGCCCAACGCTTGACCAATCGCTTCCACCACTTCCGCCGTCAGTGCTTTGCCCACGATTCCGCGTATGTCGTAAGCCTTAAAAATTTCTTTTGGTAAAAACATGGAATTCCTTATAAAGGGGTTTAAGGTGGTGCTGATTAAATCCGTTCGCCCTGAGCTTATCGAAGGGTGATCGGATTTACTCCATCTATTTTGATATATCTGCTATTCATGGTTCGACAGGCTTTCCAAGAACGAAAGAGTTAATCAGCATTTTTAAGTAACTTAAAGCGCGGTTGGCGCATCCCGCAGAGAAATAACTGGCCAGCCATGTTGTTCGGCATGAGTCCGTAGGGTGGGATCGGGATTGACGGCAATGGGCGTTTGCACCATAGACAGCAAAGGCAAGTCGTTCATCGAGTCACTGTAAAACACACTGTCAGAAAAGCTTTCCAGCGTCCAGCCCCGTTCCGCCAACCAATTGTTTAATCTTGTAATCTTACCTTCACGGAAGCACGGCACATCCGCCACGCCGCCCGTAAACTCCCCGTCGCGCTCTTCAGGTTCAGTTGCAATCAAATGCTCCACGCCATAGGCTTGCGCAATTGGGCCTGTAACGAAACGATTCGTCGCGGTGATAATGACGCACACATCCCCCGCCATACGATGTTGCTCCACCAAATCCCGCGCGGAGGCAGTCATCATCGGGAACACAGTTTCGTGCATAAACTGTTCATGCCACGCATCCAAGGTTTTGCGCGCATGATGCGCTAATGGCTTCAGTTGAAAATCTAAAAACTCGACGATGTCCAAGGTTCCCGCCTTGTATTGATCGTAAAACGCTTGGTTTCTGACCTCGAACAACTCACGATCCAACACCCCAATACGAATCAAAAACTGCGACCACTCAAAATCACTATCGCCATTCAACAACGTATTGTCCAGATCAAACAAAGCCAACTTCACATTCAACTCCTTAAATTAACCTTCAACACAAACCTTATCTACGTCATCACCGCGACGGCGAGGAACCAGTACTTTGGACTGACAAACTTTATTGCTTTCGCAGAAACAAATCCCCAAAAACCCAAGGAAACACTGATTAAATCCTCCGTTCGTGGTGAGTTTGTCGAACCATGAACGAAAGATTTATTAAATCAAAAGATTAAATCTATTCAACCTTCGACGGACTCAGGGCGAACGGATTTAATCAGTGCCTCCCTAACTATCCCACTCAGCGTTCATCAACGCCGCCGCCAGCAGCAAATCCTGTGGGTAAGTCACTTTAAAATTACGCGCATCACTGCTCACCAACTTAGGCGCAAAGCCCAAAAACTCAATCGCAGAAGCCTCATCTGTCACAGCGCGACACTGTTGCAAGGCATGTGCCAATAACCCTGCGCGGAACATTTGCGGGGTTTGCGCCTGCCAAAGTTGATCGCGACTTTCGGTTTGCAACACCCGCTGCTCATTCGTCGCACGCTTCAAGGTATCCGCCACAGGGACAGCCAACAACCCACCCACGGCATCATCCCGTAGTTCGGCAATCAAATGGCTCAAATGGGTCTGCGTCAAACAAGGACGTGCCGCATCATGCACCAAGACCCAATCATCTGCCTCCAGCTCAGACAACAACAAACCATTCAACACCGTTTCCGCACGCTTCTCCCCGCCACAAAACAACGGCTGCAACTTATCGCCCAAGCTAGACCAATCGTAGGTATGAAATAAGGTGTCATCAGGAGCCAACACCACAAATACCGTGCTAATGTCAGGGCAAGCACACAGCGTTTGCAAGGCGTGAAATATCATCGGCTGTCCGCACAAAGGCAGATATTGTTTAGGAAGCGCGTGGCCCATACGCGCACCGAAGCCCGCAGCGGGGACTAAAGCATGAAAAGTAGACATGGCGCGATTGTAATGCGGATTGCACAGAACGCAAAAGCACCCGATACAAAAAGTCTGTAAAGCCGTCAGTAATCCACCGTTTTGAAAGATGCGCTAATTTAAACACGCAATAAAATTGCAATTCTCAGCGTTTTGGTATATTGTGCGCGCCCTTAACGGAGAGGTGGATGAGCGGTTTAAGTCGCACGCCTGGAAAGCGTGTTTGGGATAACATCCCAACGGGGGTTCGAATCCCCCCTTCTCCGCCAGATATGTGTTTCAAGCGTTCCCAGATAGTCCATCAAGCCCGCGCCCTGCAAAGGATTGCGGTTTTTTGTTGCCTGTACGTTCCTATAACATCCTATTGAATCCAGCGTAAAAAGGGGGTGCATTGGGGGTATGACTCAGTTCGAGAAATTTATACCCCCAATTTGCTGGTTTCTTTAGGAGACACAACGATCATGCCGTCAACTGATTTAGAAGTGAAAAAGGTCAAACCCAAGAAAAAGCCGCTGACCGATTTAGAGGTGAAGAACATCAACCCCAAAGAAAAGCCGTTCAAATTGTCGGACGCGCACGGCTTGTATTTGTTGGTGCAACCGAATGGCTCAAAGTATTGGCGGCTTAAATATCGCTTTGTGGGTAAGGAAAAAACCCTTGCCTTGGGTGTATATCCCGAAGTTAGCCTAAAGGAGGCAAGGCAAGGGGGTGCAGATGCCCGCAAACAGCTCGAAAACGGCATAGACCCTAGCGCGGTGATACAAGCATCAAAACGTGTTGAACGAGTTGAAAAGCTCAAAAAGGACAATCAATTTTCTGAGCTTGCGACGGAATACCACACCCTAAAATCCCCATCGTGGACAGCGGGACACAGCAAACAATGGTTGGTCAACATGGAACGCTACGCCTTCCCGTTTATTGGGGATTGCGCCATAAGCGACATTGAACCCATGCAGGTGTTAAAAGTGCTGCGCAACATGGAAACCCAAGGCAAGTTTGAAACCCGCGACCGCGTAGGTCAAAGCATGGGCGCGGTGTTCAAGTATGCCATTACCACAGGGCGGGCTAAATACAATCCAGCGGCGGATATTCGCGTAGCCCTTGCCACTGCGCCCAAGGCTAAAAACTTCGCCTGTATTCCCCATGAAGAACTGCCCGCCTTTCTAAACGCCATTGCTACCTATCAGGAAAGAGGGCATACCTCCCTAATCGCCATAACCGCGCTACGCTTGCTTATGTTGACCGCCACGCGTACCAGTGAGGTGCGCTTTGCCCAATGGCAGGATATAGACCTAGACGCGGGCGTGTGGACGATCCCAGAAGAGCAACAAGGGCGCAAGGGTAAGCAAGGGCAACGCAAAGCCCATACCGTGCCGCTATCCCGTCAAGCCGTGGCAGCATTGCGCGAATTGCACCCGCTGACAGGACACCGCGCCCAAGTATTCCCCAACCGCAACGACCCCACCAAAGTGATCAGCGAAAACACCGTGCTGAAAATCATTGAAGGCATAGGCTATAAAGGCAGGATGACGGGACACGGATTTAGAAGCCTTGCCCGTTCCATGTTGGCAGAAATGGGCTATCGCCGCGAAGTGTTGGAAGCCATGCTTTCACACGCGATTGAAAACGCCACAGAAGCCGCCTATGTGCGCACCACCTACTTGAAAGAACGCCGCGACATTATGCAAAAGTGGGCGGATCATTTAGATGCGATTCAATCAGGTGCGAAAATCATCCCGTTGCAGCGTGAGGCGGCATAGTTGGTTTTGATGGGGTGTGTTGATTGTCAAACCCTATAGGCTTTAACACACCCGAAAACAAACCCTATAAGGCTTTACGCATACCACAAGGGGCAACGATAATGCGCCTCACGTTTTCACCACCTACCCGCCCACGCCATGACTACGTCTTTCACCCCTACCTCAAAAGTTAAAATTCAGCATTTTGATAAAACAGGCTATGGATATGATGGCACATACACGCGGGAAAAATGGCGGGAGGAATGTTTAAATCATTTTGAAGAAGGCGCGGAAGCGTTCTTAAATTGGCAAAAAAGTTGGCAAAATCTTGCGGAAAACAACAACCTGCAAGCAGATTTTGAGGTGCAGCGCACTTTTGACAAAAAGACTGCTGACAAAAAGGATGATGAGACAGTGTATTTCAACGGTAAAAGCCACACGCTCGACTTTGCTGGGTACAACTTCTCCTACTGCAATGCAGAAGGTTATCAATTTATATACGATGTTATCTTTTTCCTGACCGCTTTCAGCGGCACGACTATTTTTATTAGAACCATTTTCAGTGGACTAGCGCAATTTGAAAAAACACATTTCGGGGGTGGAGCAATTTTTAGTAATGCAACTTTTGTTAGAAAAGCGAACTTTAGAGGAAGCATCATTGAAAATGGTGCGTATTTCAACAATATATGCACTTTTACGGGCGATGCTGACTTTAGCTTTTCAGAATTCAAAATAGGTATTACGAACTTTCAGGGAGTCATTTTTTACGGTGATGCGGATTTTAGGCGCGCAATTTTTAAGCTGTGGGCTAACTTTTTAAAAGCCCAATTCCACAACCAGAGCAAATTTAATGGTGCAGTATTTGAAGAAAGAGCGGACTTTGAAGATTCTGTCTTTGAGAATGTTGGGCATTTTGAAGGGGCAACTTTTAATGCGCCGACTTCCAAAATTCCTTCGTTTCGCGGTGTGGATATGGGAAGCACCCGACTCGATTTCGCACTAGATTTGCAAGATGATTCAACTTTCACGATAAACTATTTTAGTAAAGATGAAATTAAAGCGGCAATTATAAATATCGAGCATCTAAAACACTTATCTGAAGAGCATGGGCAAATTGACCAAGCCTTGAACTTTAATGCGATGGAGTTGCGGGCGAAGTATTTGAAAGTGATTGAACCGTTGAGGGCGGAATCCTTACCTTGGTTTAAACGCACCTTCAAACGCTATACCCATTCAACTTGAAAACCCCGTGTTGAATGTTTGAAAATTATCAGTAATTCTGGAGCGCAGGCGGTGTTTAATTTCGGGGATGGTGCTCACAAAAAAGTGTTCAATATTTTCTCGGAAGGT
>JAQTTV010000045.1 GCA_028710565.1 Gallionella sp. | reverse complement strand
AGCAAAGTCCAACTTGCCAAAAGACGCGCCAGAGGCTACCGCAATATCAAGAATTTCATCAGCATGATTTACTTCCTCTGCGGAAAAATGAAATTCAACTACCCACTGTATTTCACATAGAGCCAATCATTTGTGGGTACACGAAAGAATGCGCCTCAATTCAGCGCAGCAGGACAAAGTATCACAAGCCCCGTGATTCTGCCTATATCATGACGATAAAAATCACCCGTTGAACCATGCACAAGGGGCTTGAGGCTCACAATTTACGCTAAAAATGGGGCGAAGCAAAAGCGTAAAAAGGAAATGAATTCCCGTTCAGTTGCCAATTCAGCACGCAAAATTGGCATTGCCTGTTCGGGTGGCAATTGATTTAAGTGCGCTAACAAAACCTCTTTGGCATTTCTGCGCGCATTACGCAAATACAACGCATCTAAATTCAGAATACGAATCATATAATTAGCCGCGTTCTTTGCATCCTTTTCGGTAGCCAACACTTGACCTGTATCGGGATCAAATTTGAAGTGGCTGCTGATGTCTGGTGTGGCGACGGGGTTGAGGAACAATGCTTGGTCGTATTCATTGTTTTTACGATGCCCACAGGATTCTTTATGCTTTGATTTTCCATCACATATAGACGTGCCGTTGCAAGAGACGATTAGATTTTCATACACAAAGCGCAAATCGGCATACTGTTCTTGCGGTGCAAGATGTTCCAGATGCGAATCATTAGATGATAAATGGCACTCACAATAGCCACATAAATGTTGCTGCTCGGTCAATAAAAAATCTTTGAACTTGTTTTTACAAGGATTTTGAAAGCTCTCCCAAGTCGTCAAAGGAGCAGCGGATTTTTCTTGCTCAAAAAAGTCTGGCGATTGGGTTTTCTGGATAAAACGCATATCACTGCCCGCCCCGCAAACGCAGCAAAAAGCGCATCTCCTGCATAAATTTGGAATCATTGCTTTCGCGCTGAAGCAGTTTTTGTTTCACCGCTTCTGCTTCAGGAGAGTTTTCCAATTTTTGCTCAATCAAGTGACGATATTGCTCACGAAGCTCCAATACATCTGGCGGTAAAAATTGCTCTACCCACATCATTTCAGACAAAATTGAATTCACATCTACGCCAGAAGGCGGATGGCTAGGATACAGCGGTACGATTTTATGGTCTTGTTTATGCAGCAAAATTAGATTTTGATACGGCGTATTGGCAATAATCTGCGGCGAATGTGTGGCGATAATAAATTGGTTATTGTGCCCGATCCGACTATAAATTTGCATGATTTTTTGTTGCCATGCGGGATGCAAACCGAACTCTGGTTCATCAATCAAAACCAAGCTATTGTTAGGCTGAGAGAGCATCAAACCCGCGATTTGTCGGTACAACTGCTTTTCACCACTACTCAGCTTATCTAACGTCACTAATTCACCATTTATTGTTTTGAAAAGTGGTTTTTGACCGTTTGCTAGTGTATCTAGACTTTCAAATCTGGTAAAAATCCCGAACCCATCAAAGGCTTCGTTAAATAATTCTACCGCTTGCTTTTGGCGTATTTGTGGGTTGCTTTCGGTAAGGTCAAGATTGTTTTGAATTACGATAGATCGAATACTATCCTCAACAAGTGTATTTTGTTTATGAGAAAACGCATTTATCACCCTTGCATCAATGTTGGAATTTTTGATGCTCAGACGGATGTTAGGGTTTTTTCGCTCACCAATAGACTCAAGCAGACTTGTTTTTCCACATCCATTTACCCCTGCAATCACATTAACGACATTGCCCGTTTTCGCATCCGCCGTTGCACCTTTAGGGGGCTGAAAATACACCTCGATGTCTTCCAATACGCGGAATTTTTTGATGTTAATTTTTTCAAGGTACATATTTTTTGCCTTTACGCTTTGTGCTAATCGGAATGTGGGCAGGATTAGACATGATATTTTGTGTTACAGCAAGCATAACGCATCAAGGCGATTACCCTTTGCGCACCGCGATCATCACCGCCCAAACGCCCAGTGCGATGTAGCACAGCAATGACCATTCTGGGATGCCGAGGGTGAGGAAGGTCCAGCCTTTGGCGGCACATTCGCCTGAGCCGTGCAGCAGTTCTTTCAGCACATTTGCCATGGGCATGGTTTCTAGCATGTAGTCCAAGCCAGGGCCGCAGGCGGGAACTTGATCTTTAGGCAAATGTTGAATCCAGATATGGCGCGAAGCGACGGCGATACCCGATAGGGAGAAAAATCCGATGATTCCCGCGTAAATGCGTTGCCCTGTTTTTTTCGGATGATGCAAGGCGGCGAGGATAAAGCCCGCCATGATGGCGATAAAAATCACCCGCTGCACCATGCACAAGGGACAGGGGTCTTGGTGTTTAACGTATTGTAAATAAAAACCAAATCCCATCAGCCCCATCACCACCAGCGCGCCGATGAGATAGAGGATGCGGTTAGAAAGCGAGTGCCAAAGTTTTTGCATGGGAGTCCTTTTGTTTGTGAAGGGGGAAGGGGGAAGGGGGAAGGGACTTGGGGGTTTCCATTTCCTCTTCTCCCTTAACCCTTCCCGCGTTGCTATTCTGCCTCTTCAATCCAAGCCGCTTGAATCGCTTCGAGAATTTTTTCGTTGCTGTGGTTGGGGTCGTCTTGAAAGCCGTCTAGTGCCATGACCCATTGATGCAAGTCGGTAAAACGCACATAGCGCGGATCTACATCGGGATGGGTGTCGGTCAGTGCCATCGCGATGGGGTAAATGTCAGTCCATTTCATAGTGTGCTCCTTAGTGTGCGAAAGTGGTGTAGGGGAAGGAGGAAGGGTGATTGCGCGACTTCGCAGCTTAGTAAAAGGTGAAACCGTCGCGTACCACACCCTTCTCCTTTCCCCCTTCTCCCTTCCCAGCCCTAATGCCCCTCTTTCACCATATTGATGGTGTATTTTGGAATTTCAACCACCAAATCTTCCTCGCCGACGAGGGCTTGGCAGGACAGACGGGAGTTGGGTTCTAGCCCCCAGGCTTTATCTAGCAAATCATCTTCGAGTTCATCGCTGGGGTCAAGTGCGTTGAAACCTTGGCGCACAATGACATGGCAGGTGGTGCAAGCGCAGGATTTTTCGCAAGCGTGTTCAATGGCGATGTCGTGTTGCAACAGCGCGTCGCAGATCGACAGCCCTGTTTCGACTTGGAATAACGCGCCGTTGGGGCATAGTTCGGCGTGCGGTAAAACGATCAGTTGCGGCATGACATTCCTTTATTTCATTTGAAAGACGGCCGTTGTTTTGGCTGATTTAACCACATTTTGTTGGGCGTAGCTTTCGCTCAACCCAACCTACGAAAGCTGTTGGCTGGGTAATACTTTCAGCACTTCATCCCAAAATGCCACGCGTGCCGCGACGGCTTGTTCAGCCACTTGGCAGGCTTCGTCCAAATGGTCAGGATTGTTAGCGCATAAACCTGTCAATAAACGCAACGACAGCGGCGCGTGCATATTTTCGTCTAGGTGAATGTGGCGTTTGAGGTAATAGTGAAAAGTGGGTGCAGTTTGTTCATCGACTGCCATGCGCGCCAACAAAGCGCGGAACATGGCGGGAATGACGTGTTCGCGCCCCAATGCCAAGGCAGCGGCGACGGAGTAAGGTTTGCCAGAATCAATAAATCCAAAAGTGGTTTGAGTAAAGGTCAGTGAGGGCGCGGGTGCTAATCCTGATGCAAATGCCGCTGCGATACCGTCGCGTCCTGCGATTTCAACAAAGTGCAACGGCGGTGCGACATCCGCGCCGATTTCGCGCATGGCTTCGATGTATAACTGAAAATGGCTGGAAAATTCGCCCAAGCGCGATTCACCCGCTTCGTCCGTTTCTTCTTCCAACACCAATTCGTTAATAAAACGCTGCATGGTCGCATCGCTTGCTGGCACCCATGGCACACGCGCAGGCGCGACAACGTTCTGCAAGTACTTGACTAAAGACATGAAATCCCACACAGAATAAATATGGTGCTGCATAAACACGCGCAAATCATCCAAACTTTGCACCGCATCGTAAATGGGGTGGTTGTCCAGTTGCGCCCGTAAACGAGCGATAAATGCTTGATCGAGTTTCATTTTTGCCTTTGTATGCGATAGGTCTTGTAGGGGCAGACCAGCGTGTCTGCCCTTGATGCTCATCGAAAAAGGGCGCACACGCAGGTGCGCCCCTACTATTCAATACTCTCCAACGTCCGTCCCGCCAACACGCTATTCACACTTTGATCCATGCGGCGTTGGGCGAATTCGGTGGTGGCTTGGTTGAGGGCTTCGGTGGCGTGTTTGAGCACTTGGTGATTGCTTTGTTGCAACGCGGCGCGCAAGTCGTGCATCTGGGTGCGCACTTGCGCCTGTTCGGTAACATTTAACAAATTGCCATTTTGTTCCAAAGCATTTTCCACCGCTTCCAGCAATTGATGACCTTCAATTTGTTGTTCACGCAAGGCGCGTGCCTGCATATCGTCTGCTGCGTGTTGCCCTGATTCTTGCAACATCCGCATGATGTCGGCATCGCTCAAACCGTAAGCAGGTTTAACCTCAATCGCCGCTTCCACGCCGCTGCGCATTTCACGGGCGGCAACACTTAACAGCCCATCGGCATCGACTTGGAATGTCACCCGAATGCGCGCCGCGCCCGCCACCATGGCGGGAATGCCGCGCAATTCAAAGCGCGCCAAGCTGCGGCAATCGCTGACCAGTTCGCGTTCGCCTTGCACCACTTGGATGCTCATGGCGGTTTGTCCGTCTTTGTAGGTGGTGAATTCTTGGGCGCGGGCGGTGGGCAAGGTGCTGTTGCGCGGAATGATTTTTTCCACCAAGCCGCCCATGGTTTCAATCCCCAAGCTCAGCGGAATCACGTCCAGCAACAACCAATCGTCGCCGCTGCGGTTGCCCGCCAACACATTCGCTTGTATCGCCGCGCCGAGGGCGACCACTTTGTCAGGATCAAGATTGGTGAGTGGCGTTTGTCCAAAAAAGTCCCCTACCGCCTGTTGAATTTGCGGCATACGCGTCGCACCCCCCACCATCACTACGCCGTTGATGTCGCCGACTTTTAACCCCGCATCGCGTAGGGCGCGGCGTAGCGGTTGCAAGGTGTTCTGCACTAGGTTTTTAGAAAGCACAAAAAATTCGGCTTGGGTCAAAACGTGGTCGATCAATACCCCGCTGGACAACATCGCGGTAATGCGCGCCTCACCGTGTTCGGTAAGTTGTTCTTTGGCAGCGCGGGCGTGGGTCAGCAACAAGCGCGTGTCTTGCGGCGGCAACGCGGATAAGTTGCTTTTTTCCAATAACCAGCAATAAATGCGGTGGTCAAAATCATCCCCGCCCAGCGCGGAATCTCCATTGGTTGCCAACACTTCAAACACGCCACGAGACAAGCGCAAAATGGAAATATCAAATGTGCCGCCGCCCAAGTCATACACGGCATACACGCCTTCCGAGGCATTGTCTAAACCGTAAGCAATCGCCGCAGCGGTCGGTTCATTTAACAAACGCAACACATTGATCCCCGCCAAGCGCGCCGCATCTTTGGTGGCTTGGCGTTGCGCGTCATCAAAATACGCGGGCACGGTAATCACCGCGCCGACCAGTTCGCCGCCTAAAGAGGCTTCGGCTTGGCGACGCAAGACATTCAGAATTTCAGCGGAGATTTCCACAGGGCTTTTTACGCCTGCGACCGTGCGCAATTGCAACATGCCTGCGGTTTTACCAAGTGCTGGAGCTTCGACAAAACGATAAGGAAAGCGCGTGATTTCGCCCATGTCGTGTAGCCCCCGCCCCATAAAGCGTTTGACCGAACTGATGGTATTGGCAGTGTCTTGGCTTTGCATGGTCTGCGCCGCTTCGCCCACGATAATTTGCCCATCCGCCGTATAGCGCACCACCGACGGCAACATCGCCCGCCCGTTTTCGTCATTCAACACCACGCTGATGCCATTACGCACCGTCGCAACCAGCGAGTTGGTCGTGCCTAAGTCTATGCCCACCGCCAAACGATGTTGGTGGGGCGCGGTGCTCATGCCAGGTTCAGAGATTTGTAGTAGAGCCATTTTTTAGTCGTTAGTTATTAGTCGCTAGTCGCTAGTCGTTAGTTATTGGTGCGCGTTCGTCACTTGTTATTAGCCCGTCAAACTATCAACTAACGACTAACGACTTTCTATTTCATCGTAAGCGGCGAGGATGTCTTCGCCGAGTTTTTCCATAAAGCGCAGTTTGCGTACCGCTGCGGCTGCGGGGGGGTAATCTTGCGTGTCGTCTAAATACACTGCCAATTGGGCTGTTAAATCAGCGACTTCTTGTTCGACTTGGGCGTTGAGCGCATCTAGTTGGTCAACGTCTTTGAGACGTTTAGCCTCTACCACGGCTTCGCGTTTTTCCATTTGCGCCATGAGAAAATCCATGGGCATAGCGGTGTTGGTTTCTTCTTGGGTGTCGATACCGTGCAACACGAGCAAATAGCGGGCGCGGCGCAAGGGACTGCGCAACGTTTGATAGGCTTCGTTAATCCAACTGGCTTGCTGCATGGCAAGCAATTGCTCTGCTGCGGGCAGGTGCGCGGCTTTGTCAGGATGGACTTGCGTTTGCCAAGTGCGATAGTCGCGTTCCAGTTGGCGCAAGTCCAAGCGAAACGCGGGGGGCAGCCCAAACAGCGCGAAATGACTTTGTTGGGTGTCGAAATGCAGGGCGGACATCGTGGCTAAACTTGGAAACTTTCCCCGCAGCCACATTCATTTTTGACATTGGGATTGTTAAATTTAAAGCCTTCATTTAAGCCTTCGCGTTGATAATCCAACTCCATACCGTCTAAATAGGGCAGGCTTTTGGGGTCGATGAGCACCGTCACACCTTGGCTTTGGAATTGCAAGTCATCTTCTTCGATCACATCCGCAAATTCCAATTTATATGCCATGCCCGAACAGCCTGTGGTGCGCACGCCCAAACGTAAACCCACGCCTTTGCCACGTTTAATCATAAAGTTTTGAACATGCTTGGCAGCGGTCGCGGTAAGTGTAATCGCCATGATTTTCCCTTTAAGGATTATTATTTGATCCGTTCGCCCAGAGCTTGTCGATGGGTGAGCGGATAATTCTTCACATCTTCCGCTCATGGTTCGACAGGCTCATCAAGAACGGATGGTTAGTTTAGCAGGCTGCTGAAAACTATTGCGCTTGCCGATACTGTGTCAAAAGTGGCTCAAAATGCTCATTTACTCGAGTAAATTCCGCTTTTTCGCCCCTTTTTTCCTTGTCTCGCCTTCGCTCATCACGTTTTTCAGCAGCCTGTTAGTGTTTGTTTGGATTTTAACTCGACCATCCCGCTGCGCATTATATCAGCACTTGCTTAAATACTGCCCTTGCACGCAGCCGCTTCTACATTGCCGCTCTGCTTGGCACGGTAATCCGCCACAGCAGCTTTAATCGCATCTTCCGCCAAAATCGAGCAGTGAATTTTTACAGGTGGCAACGCCAGTTCTTCAGCAATGTGGGTGTTTTTAATTTCCAACGCCTGTTCCACGGTCTTGCCCTTGACCCATTCCGTCACCAACGAGCTCGATGCAATTGCCGAACCGCAACCATAAGTCTTAAATTTAGCATCTTCAATCACGCCGTCTTTACCGACTTTGATCTGCAATTTCATCACATCGCCACATGCAGGCGCGCCGACCATCCCCGTGCCTAAGCCTTCCGCATCCTTCTCAAAAGAACCCACATTGCGGGGGTTTTCATAGTGATCCAATAATTTATCGCTGTAAGCCATTTTTTGCTCCTTTGTCAGTCGCTGTGAAACGTGAAAAGTGAAAGGTGTCCCTAGGGCTCACAATTACCTGTGAAACGAGAAAGGTGATAAGTGAAACAAACCGTTGCACACCCACACGTTTCACATTTAACTTTTCACCTTTCACAGCCCTTTCACCTTTCACAGCTCTCAATGTGCCGCCCACTGCACGGTATTTAAATCAATGCCGTCCTGATACATTTCCCAGAGCGGCGAGAGTTCGCGTAGTTTGCCGATTTTGTTTTTGAGCAGTTCAATCACATAATCAACTTCTGCTTCGGTCGTGAAACGCCCGACGCTGAAACGGATGGAGCTGTGTGCCAATTCATCACTGCGCCCGAGTGCGCGCAAGACGTATGAAGGCTCCAAGCTGGCAGAAGTACAAGCTGACCCACTGGACACAGCAACATCTTTAATCGCCATAATCAGCGACTCACCTTCCACATAATTAAAGCTTAAATTCAAATTGTGCGGCACACGATGCTCCATATCGCCGTTGATATGAACTTCTTCCATGTTCATCAGCCCATCCAGCAAGCGATCCCGTAGTGCTCGCAGACGCGTGTTATCCGCTGCCATTTCAGCCTTGGCAATGGCAAAAGCCTCGCCCATGCCAACGATTTGATGCGTTGCCAGCGTCCCAGAACGCATACCCCGTTCGTGACCGCCACCGTGCATTTGTGCTTCCAAACGGACACGCGGTTTGCGTTGTACATACAGTGCACCTATGCCTTTGGGGCCGTAGGTTTTATGGGCTGAAAAAGACATTAAATCGACTTTGAGCTTACTCAAATCAATGTCGACTTTACCCGTAGATTGCGCCGCATCGACATGGAACAAAATACCTTTGGATCGGCAGAGTTCACCGATTGCCGCGATGTCTTGTATCACGCCGATTTCATTGTTGACGTGCATCACCGATACCAAAATCGTATCAGGACGGATCGCAGCCTTTAACTTTTCAATATCCAGCAGACCATTCGGTTCAGGATCTAAAAAGGTCGCTTCAAACCCTTCACGTTCCAGCTCGCGCACGGTGTCAATCACGGCTTTATGTTCAATCCGCATGGTAATCAGATGCTTACCCTTGCCTTGGTAAAAGTGTGCCGCGCCCTTGATGGCGAGGTTGTTCGATTCAGTCGCGCCAGAAGTCCAGATAATTTCTTTAGCATCGGCATTCACCAACCCCGCCACTTGCTGGCGAGCCTTTTCTACGGCCTCATCTGCTACCCAGCCAAATGAATGTGAACGACTCGCAGGATTACCAAAGTGCTCAGTAAGATACGGGATCATTTTCTCCGCAACCCGTGGATCAACAGGGGTCGTCGCAGAATAGTCCATATAAATGGGTAGTTTCATATCGCTTGGCCTTATGCCACAACTTTTGAGGTTGATTTGTTTACGCTGACCACGCTGGATTTATCACAACTTGCTTGCCCATCCACCACTTGTTTTAAGGTGATTTCAGCCAAGTAGGCGTATATCGTTTCATTCAGTCCCATCCACAGATTATGCGTCGTGCAAGGACGACCTTTATGGCAATCCCCTTTACTGTCGCATCCTGTCGCATCCAGTGGCTCATCCACCGCCGTCACAATATCCGCAATGGTAATTTTGGAGCTAGGGCGAGCCAAGCAATAACCGCCTCCTGGCCCGCGCACACTCGCAACAATTTCGTTGCGACGCAACTTGCCAAATAACTGTTCCAAATATGACAATGAAATACCTTGTCGTTCACTGATCGCACCTAGCGTAACGGGTGCTTTGCCACCTCGCGTCGCCAAATCCACCATTGCGGTAACCGCAAAACGTCCTTTAGTTGTCAATCTCATTTCATTCTCCTTACTTGGTATTGAGGGGGGTAAAACAAATTCTGATTGCAGTATAGAATACCTGTATTTTTCAGTCAACTATATTATTTAGGTAATTAGGGTCAAATTTATCCGCTGTGGCGCGCGCTTCGGCAACTGTGCTGATCCCCATCCTTTCCAGTTGTTGCAAAATATAATCAATGCGTTGATCGACCGTCACACTGTGCCCCAACAATCCATGGATCGCTTTGCTGAGCGGGTCATTCTGGTCATTGCCCAAGCCGTAGGCATTAAATCCTTCAGCTTTTTTCTTTTCCTCATCCAGGATGCGGGCGGGAATACCCACCGCCGTGGCACCAGCAGGCACATCTTTGACGACCACCGCATTCGAGCCAATTTTGGCATTTTCCCCGATGCAAATGGGACCGAGAATTTTTGCCCCCGCACCGACCACCACGCCATTCCCCAGTGACGGATGGCGTTTGCCATGCCGCCACGAGGTGCCACCTAAGGTGACCCCGTGGTAAATCGTTACATCGTCCCCGATTTCTGCCGTTTCCCCGATCACCACGCCCATGCCATGATCGATAAAAAATCGTCGTCCTATGGTCGCGCCAGGGTGAATTTCAATTCCAGTCAGACCGCGTGCAATATGGGATAAAAAGCGCGCCAGCCATTTAAAATTGGCGTGCCAGAGTTTGTTGGTGAGTCGATGGACGGTGCGAGCGTGTAAACCAGGGTAACAAGTCAATACTTCGATGGTATTGCGCGCGGCTGGGTCACGGTCGAATACACTGGCAATGTCTTCTCGAATATTAGGAAACATGAGCATTTAGGTTGACTGGGCGATGCGTTGCGCCTGTTCTTGTTGGTAACGAATTTTCAAGCGAGCATTATACTCCGTCGTTACACTCAACATTCCACGCAAAATGTTGATTTCTTCCTGTTCCAATCTGGCGCGGGCATATAAACGGCGTAAACGCTGCATCATGCGGTCAGGTTTTTGTGTGGTAAAAAAGCCAATTTCAAACAGCGTTTTTTCCAGATGCGCGAAATAGCTTTCCATTTGCTCATAACGTGCGGGCTGCACCTCGGGCACACTGGGTACGAAACTTTCTGACGCAACGGCGAATTCATAGCACATCACCTGCACCGCCGCCGCCACATTTAACGATGAAAAGTCAGGATGGGTGGGGATGTTGACCAACACCTGCGCCTTACCCATTTCCGCATTGGTCAGCCCTGACATTTCTGTGCCAAACAATAAAGCGACAGGATGTTGTTGCGCGTGTTGCAGCAGTTCGGGCATGGCGACACGGGGCGTTTTGACCTCAATGGAAATATCCCGCAGTCGCGCCGTCATGGCAACGGTGAACACCACACCTTCCAACGCCGCGTCTATGCTATCGCAAATTACCGCATTTTCCAGCACATCATCCGCACCCGCTGCCATCGCACTGGCTTGTGGATCAGGGAAGTGGCGTGGGTTAATCAGGTACAAATGGCGCAGCCCCATGGTCTTCATCGCACGCGCGGCGGCACCTATATTGCCAGGGTGAGTGGTGTGACTGAGGACAACGCGCACGTTATCCGTAAGATTTTGTTTATACAAAGCGTAATTCCAACTAAAATGCGCGCTGAATTTCTCAGCTCATTAAAAAGGTCGTTCCATGCCCATTTTGCATCCCATGCTTACCACAGCGGTTAAAGCCGCGCGTCGCGCAGGTAATTTGATTCACCGCGCTTCTGACAAAGTCGATCAACTCACCGTCAATAAAAAAGCCCACGCGGATTTTGTCAGTGAAGTCGATCGCGCTGCTGAACAAACCATCATTCAAACCTTGCTGGAAGCCTATCCCGACCATGCGATTCTAGCAGAAGAGAGCGGTAGCCAAGGTGAATCCGAATTTCTGTGGATTATTGACCCGCTGGATGGTACCACTAACTTCCTGCACGGTATCCCGCAATACGCGGTGTCAATTGCCTTGCAACACAAAGGCATTTTGACGCAAGCCGTGATTTACGATCCAACCAAAAACGAACTGTTCACCGCCTCACGCGGTCGTGGCGCGTACTTAAATGACAAACGTCTTCGGGTGAGCAAACGCCTACATATGGCAGACAGCGTGATCGGCACAGGTTTTCCTTACACCAATTTCCGCAACAAAGACGCGTACTTAGCGATTTTTGAAGAATTGATGGAAAAATCCGCTGGCTTACGTCGCCCAGGTTCAGCAGCATTGGATTTAGCATGGATGGCAGCAGGACGCTATGATGGCTTCTTTGAAACAGGTTTAAAAACGTGGGACATCGCTGCGGGCTGTTTGATGGTGACCGAAGCGGGTGGTTTAATCAGCGATTTGGCTGGCAAAGATCGCTACTTAGAAACAGGAAATATCTGCGCAGGCAACAACGAAATTCATCCGCAACTGTTGAAAATCATCGCACCGCATTTGACCGAAGCCTTGAAATAAACACCACATCACCCTCTCCCGTAAACGGGCGAGGGATGTCGTAGGTCGGGATTTATCCCGACTTATCACACGTGCGGTGTTTACACCTAATCTACGGATCATTATGTTTTTAAAATAAAATTTAATTTTTAATGCCTTAAAACAAGGTGCGGATACCTATAGATTAAGCGAGAGCGAACTCAACCTTTGGCATATCCACCTTACGCAAGTTCAGGTATCGCAATCTGATAGGGACGACTCTCCAGATAAAGCGTGTCGTAGCTCAAATCAATTTCCTCGCTCCATTCAACTGAACCCGACACAACACGGGCGCGGGCAAACAATGCGCATTCGCGCAAGCGTTTAAACACGCCTTTATCCAAATAAGGTTTGCTATCGAAAACACGCTGCTCATCATTGGTGAAAGTCAGCAAAAGCTCATAATTAGCCAACGGTTTTACGCTTGAAACTTCGGGATTCATCTTCACTCCTAACGCAATGGGTCAATGCGAAAAGGGACTTCGCCATTCAATGCCAATTCCCAATCTATCAGTAAATCTTCCTTATGAATCAACAGCCACGCCTGAATCAATCGCTCTTTGTTAGGCGGCATTGTCCCCGCAATCCGCTCACCTGTTTCCAACAAATAAACTGCCTTATCCCCTTGATGTTCCGCATGAATGTGCGGCGCATGATGCTGTTTGTTATCAAACTGATACATCCGAATCAGCACCCCGAAAAACATACTAATCAACGGCATAATAAAACTCCGAAAAAATTGAGGAAGGGATTGTAACATTGCGGGAGCGTTCACGCAGCAGCGTTTGATGCGGGGGAAATAATGGACGAAAAAGGCGGATTGCTTGACGTTTAAGATGAGCAGATTTTAGGCGTGAAAAACCCCCGACGAGCGGGGTTTTTTCATTAGATCGTTAAACTTTTGTTTATTTCAGCACGGGCAGGTTGTCTTGTGGCGAATGATTTCCTCCCGTTATGCCAAAGACTGATACATAAGGTGCAATAGCGATTGCGCTACCGCACTTTTACCGCGACACAAAAATTATGAGCACATTCTCAAAGTGGGGACTCAGCTGTTTCAAATTTGACTCGTAAATCATTGCTCCATTTTGACCTATCCGTGAGGAGCTTCAGTTGTTGCAGAATTTCCCTCGCGCTATCCAGTGATATTTTTGCCTCTTGAGCTTTCCCCATTCTTCGCTGTAAGTTTGATATATCTAGCAAATACTCTGCGCTATCTTGTTGCCATCTTGCATTCGTCGGATCATGCTCAACCAGAAGCCGCTTAACGCAACGGAAAGCATCTTGGTAATGCTCCAATGCAGGTTTCAGTTCATTCTGTGCCTCTAGAATACTGCCAAGTTTATCGTGAGATACACTTAGAATATGCTGATACATAGGATTTCTCGAACCATGTCGGACAAGTGACTCAAGGATTTGATGACTAGCATCATAAGATTTCCGCGCAGCGACTAGTTCGCCTTGAATTTGTTGAATGTCGCCAATCTTACTATGCAACATACCCAATTTATGTCGCCATTTGTGTTGCCATTTGAGGTTTGTGGGATCACTTTTCCTTAGATCCTCAAAAAACTGCATACTATTACGATAAGAGTTCAGTGCCTCGTTTAACTTAGCTGCGTTTTTTTGGCGTTCCCCAATCTCTTTTTGAGTGTCACCAATTCTGCTGTGAACCACGCCCAACTCGTCCAGCTTATAAGAGTTTTTTCTATCACGCTCGATTAACTTTTCTCGAATAGCTAAACAGGCATTGAATGATTTCTCCGCCCCGTCGAAATCACGCAGAGTGAATTGAACAGCACCAATTTTTTCATACGACAAACTCAAGCTACGTTGCCACGCTGAGGTATCAAGGAGTTTTTTGCCTGATTCTAGCCACGCTGGGCTAGCAAGGAGTTTTTTACGAATATCTAAACTAAGGATATAAAACGATAAAGCCTCATTTTGACTATCTTGATCACCTTGTTGTGCCCGAATATCGCCAATATCATCGTACACAATAGCAAGCCAATGCTTTAAATCTAGATTATCTTCTGTATCTCGCTGAATACTCTCCTTAATTAACCTCATAGCCTCACGATAATCGGCTTCAGGATTCAATCTGTTATTGCCGACTTGTTTTTTCATATCACCTAGCAAACTCCAATTCAACCAATCATTAGGTTCATACTCGGTTGCCCGTCGCAAGATATCTTTCGCATCGTCTGAGTTGAGACTGAAGAGGGCGGCCAGACGCGTAGCTTTTGCCGCCGTTACTTTATCGTTCTTGGCGATAGCATCATCCTCAATCTTAAACAGATAATCAATAGCATCATCGCGATCTCCTCGTTTGATGTTTAAAGCAGCCTTTTGAATTATGTAAGGTTTCAGACTCATCAATTTGTCGATAAGAGCTTTAATTCTTTTCGGATTGTTGCACGGGTCTGCGATATTTTTGACGATGTTGTTATCACCTATGATCAGAATTGCTATGCTGCAATTGTGGGCAGATACCGTAATCTTTTGCTGACCTGATGCTACAGGTGCGGCAAATGAGGGACTGGAAAGCAGCACCAGAAAGGCAGTCGCACAAAATAGGGGGAAACGCATGATTACTTTCCGATGTGGATTACATTGCTGTGACCAGTATCTAGTGTTGCGATGCTGTGATGGTCGGCAGTCACAGATATGTTGCCAACAGGTGGATTGCTTGATTGGCTAGGCACAATAGTCGCAACGGGCTGGATTGCTGAAACCGCAACGACGGGGGGAGGGGCTGGTTTAGGTGGTTCTTTTAACAGCGCGCTGTACGCCACCCAAACAGTAGGGATCGCCACTACCCCCCCCCCTATAAATTTCAGTAAGTTTTGATTGCGACTGTTCTTTAGCCAAGTTGATACATTCATTATTGCTACCCCACAATATCCATATTTAAGTTTTTATTTGCATTGTACTGATTCAATTACTAGAAAACGCGTCACGCAAATTCAGGGACACGCCCCACTAATTTCTCAATAATTTTTAATTCAGCATCACTATGTCTTATGAAAGGAGCATCTTCAATATAGCCTACCCCGTCCTTTGGGTCTTTGTACACATACAAAGGTCTATCATGATGCTTGGAATCTACAACCTCAACTGGTTTGGCTTTTGGGGTAGCTCTTGACCGAACCTTGATGCTACCGTAACAAATGCAGCAGTAAGTCTTATCCGCATCAGACTCAAGATAAAACCCTGTTCCACTTGCATCAATAATTGCAGAGGGTGTTTCAATCCGCTTTTGTTGGAGTCTGGAAACCGATAATAATCCCCCCGTATCCAGCCGCATACCCCCGATTACCTCAAGATTATTGTTTTCTGGAGTAAGCGTAACGCTGCTATTGGCACGCAAGAGTACGGCATTGCCACTGAGGACGAAGATCGCATAATTATCTCCTGTCGTTATCGTATCTCGTGCGGTAATGCGTGTAGTTGCTGTTGCCAATTCTCCATTTACTCTAACAGTGCCCTCGCTTATTAGATTCCCAGAATAAAGCCTTTTAGGTAGTTCTGCCCAAGCAGAGCGCACTGGCAAAACAGTTGCAAATGCGCCTACGGTTAGCATCTCAATCAATAGTCGCCGACGTTTATCAATGTATTCTTCTAGATCAGACATTTACAGCTCCTTTATGGCAATAAATAATTACAAATCGGGTTTTATAAACTACTGTGGTGCACCATTTAATATCCAATTGGCGAAAAGGTCGTAGTTTGACCTTGCAGGATCACCTGGTAATGATGGAACACCAGATACTGTTGGTGCAATGTTAAAATTAGTCCCTACACCACCAAAATGGTGGCTTCCTGTTGCTTTCAATAACAACGGACTATCCACAATGTTGGTGAAATTGATCCTGCCACGCACCTCTTCGTAGAGCCATAAATCATCCGTTACGTCGATTACGCCATCCCCATTTCTATCCATGTTATCGAAAACTATAGGTGCCATTGTTAGGGCAGCTTGGTGACAACCAAAACAATCTGCAGGATTTTGCAGTACAGCTTTAACATCTGCGAAACGAATCGCAGATGGCACAGGAAGCAATGCATTGTTTACCACGATAGTCAAATTGACAGGGACACTTGGGACAAGACCTTTGCGTGCAATCAATTGAAGAACATACGTCCCGTTCGCCGTAGCATTAAAGATTGCTTGAGCCGTATTGGGATTGGTTAATGACGCAGTCCCACTTGGATCGGTAACAATTGACCACTGATAGTTATCCGCATATTTGCTGTTGAGTGCAGATAACATTGTTGCCCCCCCTATCACCACGCGATCAGGACCCGCATCCGCAATTGGGAGACCTGGTTTAAGTAAGTTACCCAGTGCATCCAGCACTGTTTTACCCAACCCTGTCAGATAGGTTGCAAGCGCATTGACTTTGCCCGAAGCCCAGAAGTCGTCAGAAACGATTTTTGCTAAAGGCATATCACCTTGGTCAAACACATGCGCTTTGATTTGATCTGAGTACCCGTTGAATTTTGGAAAGGTTGAAAGATCAATATCCGCTCCGCCACCAGTACCAAACCCGCGCAAGATATGACACGAACGGCAGCTCGGCGCAACAGCACTCTGGTATAAGGCTGATTGATTGGCTGCCACCCAATCGGCTGGGACGGCTGGGCTGACATAAGCTGCTGCTGGCATCCCAGGTCCACCATAGCCATTTTTGATGAGTGCATCCGCACCTCCTTGCCATTCATTTGCACTGGCAGGGCGGCGGCATTGATCCTCGGCCAGTATAGCCACTCCCGCTATACCAGCAGGGCGTGGGAATGAGCACAATATCAATTGATTCAAAACCTTGAAGTTAGCCTCTTGCTCCGCTCTGGTAAATCCTGGGGTAGCAGAGAAGTCCAAGGTATCCACTTCCAGTGGGGAAGCATGTCCCTGTACATCGCCTCGTTGTAATGAGACTGAATTATGTACCAGCGGGAAGAGAGCCTTTCCAAGCGGTGTACCAGAAGCAGGTGTTAAAGGGTCACCTCGGCCACCATGGCAAGTGATGCACGCCCCTGGCATAGCCTTAGCTCCTCGACCGTCCAAGTTTACTGTCGTGGCGCGCTGCCCATCTGGATTAAAGAAGTAAAATTTTGAGAAGCTTATCCCGCCTGGTGTGTTCGGGCTAAATTCGATGTTGCTCGAACCAATGAACCAACGTTTATCCTGTTTGATAGCAGCGTCTAGGTTCAGTTTCGAGTAGCTATATCCCGTTAATGTCGGAACGAGATAATTCTCAACAGTAAACGCCATCGTTTTGTCAGCATTTTTTCGAGCAGTAATTCGACGACCATACCCCAAATCGCGAACATCTCCGAACACCACTGTCACCTGTTGACCCGTTCCGCTGTTAAAGCCGTTTGCAGCTTGCCAAGCGGCTAGTGTTGTTTTTGTTCCTGTAGGATCAATCGCATCATAGTAGGCTCGTGCATACTCTGGGGAATCAATTTGCGGCGTACCATTGGCTTGGATTATTGGGTTTGGAAAAAGTAGAAAACTGTCAGGGCCTGTTGTTGGGGTGATGACAGGAGGCTGGTTTGGATAAATGTCTCCAGGGGAACTTCCGCCTCCACACGAAACAAGTAGTACCGTCGACATACAGCAAAATATAAGTTTAATGTTCATATTGGCTCCTATTTAAATTCAAATCCCTTGGAAAATTTAACGGAAAATTGGCTAACACGATATGGTACGTTTGCAGATAAAAAAGGTGGAATAACATCAGAGTATGATGCTATGCCTTGCCATGAAATATCTAAGCTATAGTCATCAGCGATTGGGATGTTGTAACCTAGCGTCATTAGGAAAGTTTGTGCTTTAGTGCGGTAGCTAACTAATTGAGGCGTTATGAAAACATCATCTTTAACAAATACTGTAGCCGTATCAAGCAGTGTCAAGGATGGTGTGCCTGTTGAAACAGAATCTCCTTTTTGGTATTCGCCAGAGAAATGAAGACTACCTCTGTCGGAGCCGCTGTTTGAATCTAAAAATTTATGGCCGAGCCTTATGTTTGCGGACGTGTGACGAGTATTAAAAACCGCACTCTGGCCATTTTGTATAGCTCTTGTAATTGAAAAAGTGGTGTCAAATATAGTACCTTCTTTAAATACGGATACTCCAAATGAATGATGTCCTCCATCCCGTAATTTAGATTGATACCTATCAGCCATACTTTGAATAAAAAAAGAAAATTGCGGTAATTCATCATAATTGCGGGTGAACAACTCCCCCTTGAAACCAGCGGACACATGCCCCAATCCAGAATAAACTTGAAATTTTTCAGCCTCTAATAAGCCATTGAGAGTTATCCCTGCATTTTCACCTAGGCGAAATGACCGATTTACCCCTGATATAAGGCTGATAGATTTATCCGAACGAATATCTAGCGGAGTATTCGAACGAGTGACATTATTATCAAGCCGATACATAACATTGATATCTGTCCTTGTTTTCTCGAAGACTTTAGAGCCGTCATCACCCGATGGTGGATAAGCAAACGCGACACTACTACTTAGCAATAATGAACTCAAAATAGTTGCCCAACCTAACCACATATACGAACCCTGTTTCATACCCCACCTCCAACACTAAAAATAAATGTCATCTACCAACCATCGAGTCAGCACGATAAAACCTGAATTGTTTATTAAGCGCCTATTCACAATCGCGAGTGAAAGGCAGTTTATGCTGCAATCACTACGAAAAATCGCTGTTGGTATCGTGTAGGTTGCTGGCTTGCAAATAGCCGTCGTAATGTGTGCCGCCATTGCTACGGCTGGCGGTGGCTTGTAAATACACGGGGTGGAAGTCGGATTGCCAACGGGCGGCGAGTTGCAATTGGTTGATATTGCCGCGTTCGGTGAGCAACACGCCGTTGGTGGTTAAACCAAAGGGATCACTTTCTGTGTAGCGTTGTTGGACTGTGCCTAAGTCTAGGGACAGCGTTTGGTTATATTCTGCCCAGGGTTGGGCGAAAGCAGGTGGGGCGGTGAGGAGGAGTAACGGGAGAAAAAACGTGATTTTTTTCAGTGAATTAGGGAACTTTTGAGCAAGCGCACCACTAAAAATGGCGAATGGCGAATGGCGAATGGCGAATGGCGAATGGCGAATGGCGAATGGCGAATGGCGAATGGCGAATGGCGAATGGCGAATGGCGAATGGCGAATGGCGAATGGCGAATGGCGAATGGCGAATGCGGCGGATTGGGTGAGGATGATTTTCAATGCGTTGAATATACGCATGAATGTCGGGTTGAAACCCGACCTGCAATGATTGGGTAGCATAGTTTTCAATGAGGTTGAACAGCTGGTTGTCCCGCATTCAGGTTTAGCGACCTCAATGCCCTTTTGATACGAAGGACGCAGTCTGACAGATTCAAGTAGGCAATTCAATGAAAATAATAGGTTTTTTGATTTTATTTTTTGAGGGGGATGTAATTCTGCCATTAACGACGGAATTCACGATGCAGGATGTGAATTGTACCCTCCTGCGTCGTTATTCCATTTCAATGCAGGTGTGATTCCGTAGGTCGGGTTAGCGGCATCATCGCGTCCCCCGACAGCACACGGCATTGTCGGGGGACGGTAAAAGCCGCATCTAAGTATCTACACAAGTTAGGGCGATAGGTAGGGTGGATAAGCTGCGCGCATCCACCTGAATTTACAAGAAAATGGTGGATGCGCTATCGCTTATCCACCCTTGTATCTTACCAACCGTTGTGGTTAGCTACCATAACACGAAGTAGAGGCAGCTTGTATCCACCCTGAAGGCTAGACCTTGTGTCGTAGATTAAGTCCTCTGCTTCACTTCATCG
>JAQTTV010000013.1 GCA_028710565.1 Gallionella sp. | reverse complement strand
TACCTTCCGAAAAAATATTGAACACTTTTTCGTGAGCACCATCCCCGAAATTAAAGACCGCCTGCGCTCCAGAATTACTGATAATTTTCAAACATTCAACACGGGGTTTTCAAGTTGAATGGGTATAAATCATAATGATGCTCCCATGTTTCTATTGGTGCTTTTGAAAAGTGTCGGATGAATATACAGCCATTACAAACTCTGACGCTCTGCTAGTTCTTTTAGGTAAGCCACATATCCCATTCACAACCGCCGCAGCCTGACAGCGCGCCTGTCCATCTGGAAATGGCTTGGACATCCATGCCTTGCGCGTACAGCTCTTGAATATGGATACGTTTGGTGCCGCTGCAAGTGCACATCACTTCATTGCTTGGGTTGTTGCTTGCTGTGTTCATGGTGAAATTATTCGTCGTGCTAATGAGGAGCGGTAGGATTCTAACTTAGATTCGTTTACCGCCATACCCACGTACAGATTTTTCGCTATGGCGTGAGGTCGATGGGCGGGGTATGGTACATGCTGCATAGCATCGTGCCATTGCCTATCATGTCTGTTGAGTTCTACGCAGGGTGATGGTGAATTAACCCATCAGCTATAGCGATTCTGAGCGTAATCTCCGCTAAAATGCTATGTGGTTGAGGCTCTCCGTATTGAGTCGATGATGAAAGTCGCGACACGAGAATGACAATGTGTTGATTCTCCATAATTTTTTGATTTAAATTTAACAAGGTACTGACATGAATAGCACATCCAAAATACCCCTGCCAGCGATTCCAGAAGGGACTTCTAAGGAGGCATGGCGCGTATTCGGCATTATGTCAGAATTTGTTTCTGCTACCGAACGGCTTAGTTATATCCATCCCGCCGTCAGCATATTTGGCAGTGCGCGCACCAAACCAGACCAACCTTATTACCAACTTGCTGAAGAAATCGCCCGCTTGTTGTCCGATGCGGGTTTTGCGGTGATTTCTGGCGGTGGCCCTGGGATTATGGAGGCGGCAAACAAAGGCGCGTTCTACGGTAAATCGCCAAGCGTGGGTTTAAATATCCAACTGCCCCATGAACAAGCGGGCAATCCTTATCAAAATATCAGTCACACCTTTCAGCATTTTTTCTCGCGCAAAGTGATGTTTGTGAAATTTGCCAGCGCGTATGTCGTGATGCCAGGCGGCTTCGGCACCTTGGACGAATTGATGGAAGCCTTGACCTTGGTACAAACGGGCAAAACACGCCGCATCCCCATTATTTTGGTTGGCAGTGCCTTTTGGGGCGGGATGCTAGATTGGTTTCGTACCACACTGATCGCAGAAAAAGTCATTAACCCCAGTGACATGAGCTTTATCCAACTAATTGACGAGCCTCAAGCCGTGGTTGCTGCCATCTTCAAACACTATGAAACCCGTGGATTTGAACCCTCCGATGCGGAACGCGAGCGTCAGTTGTATTTGTAATACGGGATTATGTTCGGAAGCGTGGTACAGTCGGACGATGTGTTTGCCTATGTGGTGAACCAAGAATTGAATAAAGGAAATTTGATGCAAACGATGATGAGCTGGGCAGAAGCAGGTAAGACTTGTACGGCGCATTGGCGTTCGGAAAGTGGCGTGACAGCCCCTAAGCGGGTGAAAGTGGCGGACGACACGATGAAGGCGGATGAAGCTTATCGCTTGGCGTGCGAAGGTACGGCGTTGTTATGGCGCGGCGATTTTCAGAATGCGCGCCAATTGTTGGTGGCGATGTCCCGCCGTGCTGATCACAAACCGCGTAAAGCCGCGAGTGTCCCTAGCGAAGTGTTTAATTTGCATCGCCAAGCACAATCGCAACGGGCGCGCACCTTGGGGATGCTGTTGATTCCGCTGGATGGACATTACACCATTCCCTTGCGCCGCGCCCCTGATGTACAAGCCGCCTGTCAGGCCGTGTATGGAGAACACGGTACGTCTTCAGTGGTGTCGTTGCGCGAACTATTGGGGCTGATAGGCGCGTCAGAATGGCGCAAAAAAGGGGTGGAGATTCCTGTGTTGGGCGGACGTATTTATCCGCATTACGGCGTATTTTCCCCTGTGCGCGGGGAATATGTGGCGTTGGTGAATGACACGCCGTTGCCTGCATTAGACTTAGCCTTTGACATCGGCACAGGCACAGGCGTATTGGCGGCCGTATTGGCGCGTCGTGGCGTAAAGCGTGTGATTGCGACCGACCAAGACCCACGCGCGTTAGCGTGTGCGCGTGAAAATTTGGCTCAACTGGGTTTGGGTGGGGCAGTTGATGTGCAGCCAGCGAACTTATTTCCTGAAGGGCGTGCGCCACTGATTGTGTGCAACCCACCGTGGATTCCCGCCCGCCCCAGCTCTCCGATTGAATACGCGATTTTTGATCCCAACAGCCAAATGCTGCGCGGCTTCCTTGCTGGATTGACGGCGCATCTCACGCCCAATGGCGAAGGTTGGCTGATTTTGTCCGATATTGCTGAACACTTGGGCTTGCGCACACGGGAAACTTTGCTGACATGGATCGCGGAAGCAGGTTTACAGGTGGTGGCGCGTATAGAAGTTCGTCCGCAACACAGCAAAGCCGCCGACCCTACCGACCCGTTGCACGCCGCCCGCGCTGCAGAACGAACTTCGTTGTGGCGATTAGCCGCTCAGTAGCAGCATGCGTATTTTGACCGTAGCGACGTAAATTCGTAGTGTGCTGTAAGGCATAGTTATCTACACAATTTATAGCGCATTTTTGAGAATGCACATATTTTGATTGATTAACTCTAACGTGATGATTTGTAATTAAAGCATAGCGAACATGCTCCTTCCCCCTAGCAGGGGGGAGAGCGAAGCGAGGGGGCAACTGGGATGGGGGGTGAAAGTTTACATCCGTGAGACGATTTCAACCCCCACCCTAACCCTCCCCCTGCTAGGGGGAGGGAATGTGGCAGGTAGTAAAGCGTCGTGTAGATACTTATGCTCTCTAACCCTCTCCCGCAAGCGGGCGAGAGGACGAATGAGAAGGGTAGGGGGCTCGCCAATCTGTGATTTCATGCCTTAGGCAAGTTCACTTCCACATTGTCTAACAATCGGGTATTGCCCAGTTTGGCAGCGGCTAAAATCACGCATTCGTGCTGAGTTGCGGGGAGGAGATCGGATTGATTGCGTACCGTCAGGTAATCGACTTGCCAACCGCGTGCAGTCAACCCGTCAATGGCAGCTTGTTCCAAAGCATTTATATCTGATTCACCTTGCAACAGCGCGTCACGCAAGTGATTCAAAGTGCGGAATAAGCTCGCGGCTTCTGCACGTTGTTCATTATTAAGATATTGATTACGTGAGCTTAATGCCAAGCCATCTTCCGCTCTGACGGTGGCACCCCCAATAATCTGAATCGGCAAATTAAACTGCGTCACCATCTGGCGAATAATGTGTAATTGCTGATAATCCTTCTGACCAAATACAGCAATATGGGGTTGAACCAAGTTGAACAGCTTGAGTACCACCGTCGCCATGCCCCGAAAATGCCCAGGACGATTCGCACCGCATAACTGGTTCGCTACAGACGGAGGCTCCACAAATACCGTTTGCTGGATGGGGTATAACTCCGTCACACTGGGGGCGAATAGCACGTCAACCAAACCTGTTAACTTTTCACAATCTGCCGCAAAGGTGCGCGGATAACGATCAAAATCTTCATTTGGGCCAAATTGTAGCGGATTGACGAAAATGCTGGCGACGACACAACTGCCATGCGCACGGGCAAGGTGCATCAAATCAAGATGCCCTTGGTGCAAATTCCCCATGGTGGGGACAAAAACGATGTTGGGTTCCGTGCGCAAACGCGCCCGTAATTCGGCGGTGCTAGTCAAAATCTGCATATCGTGCTTTCGTAGAGGGCAAAAAACGTGTTCAGCTGTTTGCTTTTACTGGATTCCTGCTTCCGCAGGAATAATGAGATCCGAATAAATCAATGTCCCCTTAGGCGTTTCCTATGCCCTTGGTTGGCAGGTTGATTTGTTTGGCAAAGTCCAGCATTCGTTGTATCGGCAATTTGGCGCGTTCGCCAATTGCTGGGTCGATGTGGATTTCGTTTTTACCCGTTTCGAGGACTTCTGCCAAATTGGTTAAACCGTTCATCGCCATCCACGGACAATGCGCGCAACTGCGGCAGTTCGCGCCTTTGCCTGCGGTAGGTGCTTCGATAAAGGTTTTGTGCGGAGACAAGGTGCGCATTTTGTGCAAAATTCCGTTATCGGTTGCCACGATAAATTCTGTGTTATCAAACTGTTGTGAGGCTTTGATGATTTGCGTGGTTGATCCCACCACATCTGCCAATGCCACCACCGCAGCGGGTGATTCGGGATGCACTAATACTTTGGCATTGGGGTGTTGCGCTTTTAACGCCTGCAATTCGCTGACCTTAAACTCATCATGTACGATGCACGCGCCTTGCCAGCGCAACATTTCCACGCCTGTTTCTTGCTCAATATAGTTGCCTAAATGACGGTCAGGTGCCCAGATGATTTTTTTGCCTTGTGCTTTCAGGTGTTTGACCACGGGCAGGGCGATGGAGCTGGTCACCATCCAATCTGCCCGTGCTTTGACCGCCGCGCTGGTGTTGGCATAGACCACCACCGTGTGATCGGGGTGCGCATCACAAAACGCGGTGAATTCGTCAGCGGGGCAGCCTAAATCTAGCGAACACGTCGCATCCAAATCGGGCATCAGCACGCGTTTTTCGGGACTGAGAATTTTGGCCGTTTCGCCCATAAAGCGCACGCCCGCCACCACGATGGTTTGTGCGGGATGTTGATAGCCAAAATTCGCCATATCCAAGGAATCCGACACCATACCCCCAGTAGCCTCAGCTAAGTCTTGCAAATCAGGATGGACGTAATAATGTGCGACCAGCACGGCATTTTGCGCGATCAGCATGTCTTTAATGTGCGCGATCAGTGCGGCCTTTTCTTCGGGAGCGGGTTCACGTGGGGTTTTTGCCCATGCGGCAGCGGTGCTACAGCCAGGGTGGTCATAAGGGATTTCAATCATCGTGTCGGGATTAGAGGTCAACTTCTGCATTTTTATCCACCAATAGTTTTACGACCATATTGACCGCTCGACGTAAGCGTTTGGCTTGTACCCGAACAATCGCTTCCGCGATGCACATACGCAGCATCGGTGCAGCATTGTCTAAATAAGAGGGATCCAGCAATAACAATTCACAATCGGTTTTCGCCGCGACGCTGGCACTGCGATGCGGATTGTCATTATCCAAATAGGAAATTTCCCCAAAAGGTTCGCCCGCCTTCAATACGATAAGTTCTTTGCCGCCCTTCAGTACCTGTAATTTGCCTGACACAATGATGTAAAAGGGAAAGCTCATTTCACCTTCAACCAAAATTTGCTCGCCTTCTTTAAATTCTTTCCATTCTGTCCAGAGTAGCAATTCAGCTAAGTCAGAATTACGGAAGTCCTTGAAAAATTCTAGTCCACGTATGCGTGCGTAATGAGGATGTGAGCGCACCATCTCGTCTGCGGCCACTTTCATTTGCTCTTTTTTGACTTGCAAAGCATGCTGCTCTTCCAGTACACGCAAGCGTAGCGTTTCATCCATACGCGCCGCTTTTTTCTCTATGGTGTCTTGCATTTGTACAAAATCAGAGCGCATCTGATTTAATTCGCTTTCTAACTTAAAGCGTTGTGCCTGCGCCTCCTTACTTTGCCCTAATACCGCGACTAACTGGGATTGCTGCTCGGCAATTTTTGCCTCCATGCCCTGCTTGTAGGCCGCCACTTGTTGCTGGAGTGATTCATACTGATTGGTGATGAGTGCCAAATTCATGTTGGTTTGCGTCAATTTAGCTTCGCTACTCGCCAATTTGTGCTCAGTTTCAACGCGTCGTTCCAGTTCTAATTCTGCGAATGAAACAATATCTTTATGGGCTTCTTTACTCGCCAAAATTGCAGCTTCAACCTTTTCTTCAAACATTAAGGCCAGTTTTTTCAGGGGAATATCAAATGCGCCTTTGCCTGTATCTTCAATCAATCTAGCCGCCAGCAGTTTTTCAAAGATATCATCCAAGTTGACTCGCACGCTGGGAGGCACTTTTTTGCCTATCCCTTCTACGCTGCTGACCCCATCGATCAAGCGCATCACCCGTCGTTCATCGCCGACCAACATGCCCGTCGAGTATTCCAGTTCGTCCCTACCTTCATAGGTGATCGAAAAAATTTTAGTTTGTCTCATGATTGATCCTTAATATTTGATTTCGGGTGGTGAAAATAAATTCGATTTCCTAATAATATCAAGCCTAACCCTACTCAACTGAGCATCTTAACCATCACCTTCATCATCCGTCGCTGACGTTTTACTTGGGTACGTACGAGTGATTCAGCCAAGTTCATACGTAACATTAATTCCGCTTTTTCCAAATATACGGGCTCAAACAACAATAACTCGCATTCCGATTGTGATCTAACACTAATATCTCTTAGTAGCTCACCCTCAGAAAAATGAGAACACTCGCCAAAAGAATCTCCCGTGCTTAACATCATGATCGTATGCTTATCCTTCAGTACGAGTAATTTTCCCGACAGCACAATGTAGAACGTCAACCCAAATTCACCCTCAGAGATAATCGTCTCATTTTCCTTCACATGGATTAACTCAGACCAAGACAGCAACTCATCCAAATCAGAATTACGGAATTTTTTGAAGAAATCTAATCCTCTTACCCGCGCATATTGTGGATGTGTGCGAACACGACTCTCTGCATTCACCTTGTTTTGTTTGCGTTCAGCTTGTGCTGCCAACTGGGCAAGTAGTAAACGTTGCTGTATGGTTTCATCTAAAACAGCGGATTGTTTGCCCATCATGTCCTGCATCATTTCCATTTTTAAGCGCAATTGGATTAAATCAGTTTCCAACTTCATACGCTGCGTGCGGTCGCCTTGATTCTGCCCCGAAATCGCCACAATTTCAGCTTGCTGTTCTGTAATTTTGGCCTCAACCTCTCGCCTATAAAGGGTGATTTTGCTTCGCATCCCCTCATAATCTGACGTGATCTTACTCAGATCGGATTGTGATTGGGCGTATTTTTCTCGCAATGCTACGAGTTCCTGCTCAACTTCTAGACGACGCTCTACTTCTACTTCAGCCAGTAATAGCATTTCCAGATGTAGTGTTTGGCTGGCATTTGCATGCTTCAGCATTTTTTCCTTTTTATCAATAGACTCGGCTAGGGGTTGCTCAATAATTAGCTCTTTAAGTAGTAGCTTATTGACTAGATCAAGCACATCGTAGGAAGTAAACGATGTGATTTTCGTTCTTAATTCTGCGACATTGATACGACCATCCAGCAATGACAATACATAGAGCTCACCTTCTGACGTATTTCTGTCTGGTTGTTCCAGTGCCAGATCCCCTAGGTGTGTTCTGATAAAAGTTTTTTTCTCTTTGATCTCTTGACGAATGTCAATAATAAATCCTTTTAAGAGTAAATGACTTAATAATTCGCCCAGATAATCGCGCACTTCATGTGGGGCTTTGCGCCTTAAATCTGCGATGCTATTTTGGCCATCAATCAGGCAAATCAAACGCTTTTCATCTTCGGATAGGTTGCCATCCAACTTATCCAGTTCCAACTGACCTAATTGGGTTCTTACAAATACTCTCGTCTCGCTCATCATGTATCCTCTGAAGGGGAATTTAGTATTTAATTTAGCGGCTAATTTTTCGTTGCTAGGCTGGATATGCGTTGCATACTCATGCTACCAACTTACTGTGGCGACTACAACTCGTTGTATTCAAACTTTATTTGTGGGTTATTATGCTCGTGTCTAGTCCAACATTCTCACGACGGTATCTACCGTACGGCGTAATCTTTGCGCTTGCACGCGCACCAAGGCTTCTGCAATATGCATACGCAGCATTAATTCTGCATTTTCCAAATGGGACGGTTCTAGTTTGAGCAGTTCACAGTCGGTTTGAGCCACCACACTCACATCTCGCTGTGGATTTTCGTCATCTAAATAGGCGATTTCACCAAATGAATTACCTGCTTTCAATACACTTAATGTTCGTCTCTTTTTAACCACCGCCAGACGGCCTGAAACGACCACATAAAAAGGCAAGCCTAGCTCACCTTCTGAAATAACCGTTTCGCCAGCTTTGACATTCAACCATTCCGCCCAAGAGAGCAGCGCGTCTAAATCGGAATTGCGAAACTTTTTAAAGAAGTCCAGACCACGTATCCGCGCATATTGCGGATGAGTACGAACCCGATTTTCAGCTTCAATTTTGATTTGTTTGCGTTTTTGATTTTCGATGGATTGCGCAACAACCAATTTTTGATGAACGGTCTCATCCATCTCCGTGGTGATTTTATCCATCATATCCTGCTTTATTTCCAACTCAACACGTAACCGCCCCAGTTCTGACTCCAATTTGACGCGTTCAGCTCTATCGTCCTGACTCACCCCAGAAATCGCTGCAATTTGTGCGTTCTGCTCGGCGAACTTTTTCTCAATACTACATTTGTAAAGCTGAATTCTGCTGGTTAAATGTTGATACTTATCCGTCAAGGCTTGTAGGCGATTTCGTGTCTCTGCCAGTTGTAATGTGACTTGTTCTAACTCCCTCTCTGCCGCTAAACGTCTCTTACCTTCAATTTCTGCCAATAACCGCATTTCCATATACAAGGGCTTTATAGCAGGCGGTACTCCACCGTTCTTTAAGTCAGTAATTGGCAAAACGTGAGGTGATGAGATTTGTTGTGATTCGATAATAAAGCGTTTGTCCAACAAGCAGTTTAACAAGCGTTCTAAATCATAACGAACCGCAGCAGGTGCCAGCTTTTTAACTTCATCAAGCGAGGAGTTTCCATCCAACAACTGCATTAACCGCTTTTCATTGCCTGAGATATTGCCATCTAGTTTATCTAGTTCGGCATGTCCCAAGTCAGTTAAAGCAAAAACTCTATTTTCTAGCATTTATTTTCCAATGTTCCCATTGATAAGGAGAAGGGGGACGGGAGAAGAGGGAAGGGTGATGTGCTGCTGCGCTGCTGCGCTGCTTGGTGAAACGTGAAACAAACCGTTCACCCCCTTCTCCCTTCCCTTTTCTAGCTATGCGCTAATAAGTTTTTGAGCATCTGACTGGCTGCACGCAACCGCTTGGTTTGAATGCGCATAAAGGCTTCAGCGATACGCATTCTGGATCCTAATTCAGCACTATCCAAGTGGGCAGGATCAATACGTAACAACTCACAATCAGTCTTGGCTACGACACTCGCACTGCGACAAGAATTTTCATGCTCTAAATAAAATCCCTCACCAAAAGGAGTGCCAGGCTTAAGAATCGTCAGTATTTTATGTGATTTTTCTACGACTAACCGTCCAGAAACAACTACAAAAAAGGGCGTACCTATATCGCCTTCCTGTAATACCACTTCACCAGGCTCCGCTACTCGCCACTCGGCCCAAAGTAATAACTCCGCCAGCTCCAAGTTGCCAAAATTCCTAAAAAAATCTAAATCACGGATTTTCTTATAACGCGGGTGCGTATGCACCATTTCATCAGCCACTAACATTTTTTGCCGCTGCTGTTCTTCGCTGATTAAACGCTCTTTCGACATGCGAACTTTCACTGCGTCTTCAAGCTGCATGGTTTTACGTTCCATCAATTCTTGTTGTTGCTCAAACTCTTCCCGCAACGTTTTTAATTCGGTTTCGAGTTGGACACGCTGACTTAAGGATTGCTGGTTTTGTTTTAGGATAATATCGAGTTCCGCTTGTTGGGCGACAATGCGACTCTCCATGCCTTCTTTATACGATAAGACCTGTTGTTTGATCCGTTTGTATTTGTTGGCTAATTGTTCGTGTTCTTCACTTAGTTGCGCTAGCTGAGTTTCACTGTTTTTTAAATCTTGTTCTAAACAGGCACGCCGCTCGCTTTCGGTCAATAACAGTCTATCTTGATTTAATACTTGCGTTGTCAAAGCCGCTTTTTTAAAGGGAACTCGCGTTGGATCAATTGGCATATTCGCCTCACTCGCATCAGTAATCAGCCCAGCCAAGAGCAAATACTCAAAAAATTCATTCAAATATAAACTAGTAGTTGAAGAAACGAGCTGGCTTACCTCTTTAATCGTACGATGTCCATCCACTAACGACAGTATTTGGCGCTGATCGAGAGTCAGCTCTCCCGTTGGATTATCCAGTTCGGATTTTCCCGATGGTGTAATCACAAATGATTTTAATTGACTCATCTAAACTCCTGGCTGATGAATTGAGGTAATTGCAATATGGCGGCTTGATTGCTAGGCGAGAATACCTTTTCTGATGCTTGCTGCCAGGGTAACCATTGATAGTTGAGGTGCTCTCGCGGTGAGAGGGTCACTGAAACACGCTCAGGTAAGCGCAATCCAAAAACATGTTCAAGGTTATGGGTGGTGAGGGGAGGGTAGCGATGCCGCCAATGTGCGAATATTTCGTATTGGTTTTGCGTGTGCCAGTCTGTCAGGCTATAACGTGCAGCGTCTATCCCCGTTTCCTCGCCCACTTCGCGTAGTGCAGTGAGGGGGATAGATTCCCCCCATTCCACGCTGCCTGTGACAGATTGCCAATGGTTGGGGAAGTCTGCCCGCTCCAATAACAACACGTCCAACTCGGCGGTGTAAATCACCACGAGTACTGAGATGGGTTGTTTAAAGGAGGCAGACATCGTAATCCTAGGCGAAGAAAATCCAAAATGCGCGGTGTTGGTGTTGCCAGAATTCTACGGTATCCGCAAAAATGCTTTCAATGATCGCTTGATCGTCTTCAGACAACCCTAAATCGGCAGAAGCATTTTTAAATAAAAATACATAACCAGGGGCTATATGCTGAGACATATCACACAGCGCGTCTTGCAGTGCATCCCAGTTGGCGGGGAAACCGTCATAAAACTCAGCGGCTTCGGCAATCGCGGTAATCAGCTCTGCTTTGCCGTCGATGTCTTGGGCATCAATGGTAAATAATTTGAAATCGGCTAACTCAACGGCTTCTTCCAAGGCTTCAATCGGGCAGCCGAGGCGATAGCTGCCACAGGTGTCCATGTCGTTCAAATGTTGTGCCAGTTCTTCCATGCTTATTCCTTAATACGTTGGAAAGATTGGTAATGGTCGCCTGTGTAGTAATACTCACCGACCACCCCGCTGACAATCCGCCGTGCGCCGCGATGGGAAATGCCAGGTGTTTTAACAGTGTATTCGTGGTAATAGCCTTTGTGTTGCTTAGGTAAAATCCGTTCGCGGTTACTAAACACCACGCCATCACGCGGATACGGAAACGACCCGCCTTGCTTGATTAAACGCAAGGTGTCGCGGGCTTCGGGCGGCAAACTTGCCAGCCACACCTCCGACAGCACAGCAGTTTGCGCCGCGTGGTCATGTTGATGGTGATGCGAACGCCCGTGATCCCAAGCCTGTGCGTTGCCGAACAGCCCGAACATCAACAACAAGCTGATGAAAAAATTTCTTGCGTAAGTCATCAATTTCTCCGTTTGATCGTAGGGTGGATTCGCCGCTAGGCAATCCATCTTGCCACTGAACTACCGTTCCTTCCCCTTCAAGGGGAAGGCTAGGATGGGGATGGGTTCGTTCTCTGCACACACCCCCATCCCCACCCCAACCCTCCCCTTGAAGGGGAGGGAGTTTACCGATGATTTGGCTTAAGTAAGTGCCATTCGGGTCAGACCCCGTTGATTCAAAGGGTTACACCTGCGCGGGTTGGCGCAAACGAATATGCAGTTCACGCAGTTGTTTTTCATCCACGGGGCTAGGAGCTTGGGTCAGCAAGCATTGCGCACGTTGGGTTTTGGGGAAGGCGATTACGTCGCGGATGGATTCCGCGCCCGTCATCATGGTGACGATACGATCTAGCCCAAATGCCAAGCCACCATGTGGCGGTGCGCCGTATTGCAATGCGTCCAGCAAGAAGCCGAATTTAGCTTGCGCTTCTTCCTCGCCGATATTCAAGGCACGGAATACTTGCGATTGCACTTTTTCTTGATGGATACGCACCGAGCCGCCGCCGATTTCCCAGCCGTTCAATGCCAAGTCGTAGGCTTTTGCCAAACAGCGACCTGGGTCGCTTTCCAAGAATGCCAGATGTTCATCTTTTGGTGCAGTAAACGGATGGTGGCAGGCCGACCAGCGTTTATTTTCGTCGTCGTATTCAAACATCGGGAAATCCACGACCCACAATGGTTCCCACGCTTTGCCATTGGTGTAGCCTTTTTCGTGGCCGATTTTGCTGCGCAACGCGCCCAAGGCATCGTTGACCACTTTTTCTTTGTCCGCGCCAAAGAAAATAATGTCGCCATTTTGCGCACCTGTGCGTTCCATGATGGTACGCAAGGCGGTTTCGTGTAGGTTTTTGACGATAGGCGATTGCAAACCCGTGTCGTTCAATTGGGTCACATCGTTGACTTTGATGTACGCCAAACCGCGTGCGCCGTAGATGCCAACAAATTTGGTGTATTCGTCAATCACGCCGCGGCTAAACGTCGCGCCATTCGGCACGCGCAATGCCGCGATACGTCCACCAACAGAATTTGCCACGCCCGCAAATACTTTGAAATCCACGTCTTTCAACGCGTCGGTCACTTCGGTCAATTCCAATGTCACACGCAAATCAGGTTTGTCTGAGCCAAAACGCGACATCGCTTCCGCGTAAGTCATGCGCGGGAACGGATTGGGCAGCGTCACATCCATGGTTTCTTTGAATACAGTGCGAATCATTTCTTCCGTCATCGCCGTAATTTGCGCTTCGTTCAGGAAGGAAGTTTCCAAATCGATCTGAGTGAATTCAGGTTGACGGTCGGCGCGCAAATCTTCGTCGCGGAAGCATTTGGTGATTTGGTAATAGCGATCAAAGCCCGCCACCATCAGCAATTGTTTGAATAATTGGGGAGATTGCGGTAAGGCAAAAAATTCGCCTGCATGCACACGGGATGGCACGAGGTAATCGCGCGCACCTTCTGGGGTGGATTTAGTCAACATCGGCGTTTCGATGTCGATAAAACCACGACTGTCCAAGAAACGGCGGAATGACATCGCCACTTTGTAGCGCAACATCATGTTTTTCTGCATGTGCGGGCGACGCAGGTCGATCACGCGATGGGTCAGGCGCACGTTTTCCGACAGGTTTTCATCGTCCAATTGGAACGGTGGGGTGACGGCAGCGTTCAGTACTTCGATTTCGTGGCACAAAATTTCGATTTCGCCGCTGGTGATGTTGCTGTTGCTCGTGCCTGCGGGGCGACGACGCACCTTACCTGTGATGCGCAACACAAATTCATTGCGCACGGATTCCGCGATTTTGAACATCTCTGCACGATCAGGATCGCACACCACTTGCGCTAAGCCTTCGCGGTCGCGCAAGTCAATAAAAATTACGCCACCGTGGTCACGGCGACGATGTGCCCAGCCGCAGATGCTGACAGTTTGGTCTAACTGGTCGGTATTCAAAGTACCGCAATAATGTGTACGCATAATGTATTAAATAATCAATTGTTAAATAGAATCTTGTAAGGCGGCGTGATGTTTGCCGTGATCCGCTGCTGCCACGACTCCCATCGACACGATTGCTCTCAATGCCACATCCACTGACATATCCAAGGCGATGGTATCGGCTTTACGCACGAAAAAATAAAAGCCATTCACAGGGCTAGGGGTGGTGGGAATAAACACGGCGACATGTTCATCTGGAAGTTGCTCATCTATTTCTCCTGGTACGCTGGTTTGAAACGCCAGCGACCATGCATCGGGATGTGGATAACGCACGAGTAGCACCTTGCGAAAGGAATTGCCACTACCAGACAACAAGGTATCGCTGACTTGCTTAACACCCTTGTAAATGCTGCCGAAAAAGGGCACGTGTAGCATGGCTTTTTCTGACTGCTCCCACAAGCGTTGTCCAAACACATTGCGCATCAGCAAGCCCGTCACCCCCACCACAGCCAAGGTCAGAATAATACCTAAGCCTGGGATATGATGTCCCAGCACCCGATCAGGATGCCAGCCGTCAGGTAACAGCAATAAGGTTTGATCCATGGTGCCGATGGTAAAATCCAATACCCATAAGGTAATCCCCAAAGGTACCCATACCAACAAGCCCGTAATAAGGTATTTTTTCATACGCTGAGACCAAGTTTCGATCATAAGTGGTTCTTCAGCTCCTGAGTGGGAAGAATGCATTAGTGAGTCGCGGGGCAAGTCGTCGCACAAGGCGCATCTGGCTTGCTACCATTTTTGAAATCCGTCACATAATAGCCATTACCCTTTAATTGAAATCCTGGCGCAGCTAATTGTTTGGTGAAAGTTTCCTTGCTACATTCAGGGCACGTGGTTAATGGTGCATCACTCATTTTCTGCATCACATCTTGTTGCACGCCACAACTACCACAGCGATATGCGTAAACAGGCATAAATCTTCCTAGTCGAATCAGTTAAAAGGCGAGCATTATACCTGAGCAACTTGAAATATCGAATGTCGCTCAGTTATTTGAAAAATCCTATCTCAATTGGTCGCAGTGTATTGCGGCTTCAAATCAAGTTTGGTCGATTACAAGCCAAATCCTTGTACGGTTCCTTTGCCTTGACGTATCAGCACGGGTTCATCCCCTGTCAAGTCCAATACGGTGGTGAACTCCAATCCCACCGCGCCGCCGTCGATTACTGCATCCACTTGTTTTTCTAAAATTTCGCGTATGTATTCAGCATCTGTCAGCGGAAAATCTTCATTGGGCAATATCAGGGTAGAACTGAGCATGGGTTCGCCGAGTTCTTCCAATAATGCGAGTGCTACGGGATGATCGGGAATGCGTATACCGATAGTGCTACGTTTGGGGTGCTGTAAACGTTTGGGTACTTCTTTGGTGGCATCCAAAATAAACGTGTAACTGCCTGGGGTATGGGCTTTGAGCAAACGGAATTTGTGGTTGTCAACGCGGGCGTAGTGGGAAATTTCCGATAAGTCGCGGCACATCAACGTTAGGTGATGTTGATCGTCTAACTGGCGAATTTGGCGTATGCGGGTGATGGCGGTTTTGTCGCCTAGATGACATCCCAAGGCGTAACACGAGTCGGTGGGATACACCACAATCCCGCCGTCACGCAGAATTTCCACCGCTTGACGTATCAAACGGATGTTGGGATTTTGGGGATAAATGGTAAAAAATTGCGCCATGATTTTGTTTTAAGTCGAGATAAATAACAATTAGATACGGATATTTGTCGTGCTATTCAACCCCCGCTGGAATCAATTCCCGCAGCGGTGACTCCGTCCACACAGGGCGGCATCCAATCGGAAAATCCGCCAATCGTCCCATATCGCGATAGCTTTCCCCTGGTCCGTGGAAATCTGATCCGCAGGAAGTCAGCAAATTAAACTCTTCCGCATAGCGGGCGAATTCGGCGTATTGCTCAGGCGTATGACTACCTGTGACCACTTCCAGCGCGCCACCGCCCAGCTCCACAAACTCGGTCAATAGTTCGCGCATGGTTTTCTTGCCCATGCCGCTGCGTCCTGTCATATATCGCCCTGGGTGCGCCAACACTGCAATCCCGCCCGCGCCGCGTATCCAGTTAATCGCGTCGGGCAGCACCGACCATTGATGTTTTACATAGCCAGGTTTGCCTGTCGCCAAATAGCGATTGAACACGCTTTTCACATCTTTGCAGTGTCCAATTTCCACCAAGTAACGTGCCAGATGCGTGCGTCCGATCATATTGGGATTGTCGGCATATTTGTACGCGCCTTGCAATACGCCACCTATACCGACTTTCGCCAGTTCATCCGCCATTTTTTGTGCCCGCAAACCACGCCCGCTGCGCACCGCTTGCAATCCTTGCACCAACGGCGGGTAATTCGCATCAAATCCCAGCCCCACAATATGCAAAGTATGAGTGCGCCAAGACACCGAAATTTCCACGCCATTGATAAAAGTCATGCCGTTTTGCTCGGCAACGTCTCGTGCTTCGGGCAAGCCGTCGAGGTCATCGTGGTCGGTCAACGCCATGACTTTTACGCCGCGCCCCGCCGCGCGCAGCACAAGTTCAGTGGGGGAAAGTGTGCCGTCAGAAATATTGGAATGGCAATGTAGATCGAAATGTTGCATCAGGCTTCAGCCGCCATGCCGCCGCCTTTTTTCATGACTTTGCCCTCTTCGGCGCGTTGACGGCGCACTTCTTTGGGATCCGCAATCAGCGGTCGATAGATTTCGATGCGATCTTTATCGCGCAGCACTGCATCGGCTTTGGTCAATTTGCCAAAAATGCCTAATTTGTTTTTAGCAAGGCTGATTTCGGGATGTTTGCCCAATACACCGCACTGCTCAATCGCTTGCCCCACGGTCGTGCCAGGGGCAACGGACTGACGGAGAAAAGTTTGATGATCGCTCAGGGCATACACCACTTCAATGTTAATTTGTTCACTCATATTTCTGTATAAACCTTATCGGCGCGGTGAATAAACGCATCTACGAAACTGTTGGTAATGAAATGAAACACGGGACCCACCAGCTTTTCCAACATCTTGCTGGAAAACTCGTAATGCAGTCGAAACTCTATTTTACAGGCGGAATCGCTCAATGGGATAAAACGCCAACTACCGTCTAATTGCTTAAACGGACCATCTTGCAAGGTCATCGCAATATGATGCGGCGGCGTGCGCACATTCTCCGTGGTAAACGATTGTTTTAAATGATGATAATCAATCATCACCGTGGCATGAACGGTACTCCCTGTCACATCCACTACCTTTGCCCCCCCACACCACGGCAAAAATTCAGGATACGCCTCGACCCGATCCACCAAATTAAACATTCGCTCCGCGCTATGCGCGACCAAAACTGTTTTTTCAACCAGAGCCATGAGTCACAAACCGCGTCGTAAAAGCGCGTAGCATAGCTGAAGCGAGGAGGAAATTCACCTGATATACTTTTGAGGCAATTTATGGGTCGTGAATGGCATGCTTATCGAACAATAAAACAGGCATTTTGTGAGTGGCTGTAAGGTGTTGCGTATAGATAATCGGGTATTGAGTGGTTAGTCGTTAGTTAGACAGGCGGAAACACGAGTTTCCACCCCCGCGAAGACTGGGATAAAAGCAGTGAAATCGGCCACATTTGCAGCCGATTTACTTTAAACCTGACAGCCTGCCAACCCCATTACTACCATTTGCGCAGATAGTTATTCAATAGTTCAGGTACTTCGCTGTTGTCTGGATTGAGTTTGAGGATGGCAAAATACGTTGCAATCAACTCATCGGTGCGCCCTTGTTGTTCCATCAAGCGCGCTTTAAGCAAGTAGCTCATTTCTGTCGGACTCATCGCAATTGATTGCTTAATGTATTTCTCTGCATCCGTGAGCTTGTCCATTTTGAGGGAAACTCTGGCTAAACGATAGGGGACATCAGGATCTTTAGGATCTTGTTGCGCGGCACGTTGATACTCTTGCAATGCTTGTTCATGCTCCCCCAAATACTCTAGACAGGCTGCCAAATTAAACAACGTGTACTTGTGTTTAGGTTCTAAGGCGAGAGCTTTGTGATATTGAACAAGGGCATCTGCATAGCGTTGACGGTTTCGATATTGGTCGCCAAGCTGGTGATACGCGTCGGCAGTTTGTGCCCCTTCTGCGAGCGTTTCAGCCATACGTACTTCACCTGCATCCGCTCGCACGATAAAGTCTTCAATATAAATCGTCCCCTGTTGGTTAATTTGCGTGGTAATTGCGGAAGACTCCAACGCGTCGCGCACATGGGTAACATGTTCAATCGGATCATATTTCATCGTGGGTTCAAGCAATTTTGCCACGCCATCCAAGGTGATCGTTTCCACCAAGGGTTGGCGAAACTCTTTAAATTGGCGTTTTTTGACGCTCGCCATTTCAAATTCCAGCACTGGATTGTCTATGGTGTTAATCGGTGTCGGTAGATTGCTGACCTGCTCAAAAACGTGATCGGTCATTAAGTTGTACGCCAAGAAGCGCGGCACAACGTGACTTTGCATTAAACTTTTCTTGAGCATAGGCACTTTTTCGACTAAGTCAGGGTGCTGTAAATTGACAGGGTGATCGCCAGCAATCAGTAAGAAGTAGCCCGATTTAATGAACGCAATAGTGCAGTACTTAAAGCGTTTTTGTAATGTTTTAATGATGATACGCGCACCTTCGCTACCGACGCGTCCATCCATCCAAGTCACATAAACCCCTTCAGGGCGCAACCTTTGTTTAATCACATCAAAGAAATCCAAGGTGTAGAGTTTCGATGAGCTGAAATACAAGGGCGAGGTGACCGTATTCAAGATCATGTCGTACTGTTTTTGCGTCGATTTGGTGTAATGAATCGCATCATCAATCACGACATGGACTTTGGGGTTGTTGACGATGTCGAAATTCCAGCGTTTCATGCGGAACTGATTTTCCACTACTACTGGATTGATTTCCACTACATCGGTGTGACCAAATAATAGCCCCACAACTGATGCCGTGCCGCCGCTACCCAGCCCTAATACCAAGGCTTCATCGGTTTTAGGCGACATAATAGACCCAATTGTCCCCACGATACGTTCCGACGGGTTATTCATCGGAATACTGATATAGCCATTGATAAAGAAAAATGGCTCGTTATTTTTCCAGTTGATCGAGAATACATCCTGATAACCCTTAAATTTATCAGGGAAGTTGAAATCTTTACGATCCTGCTCTAATTCTTCAAGCGAATGAAAAGAGGTGTAGCTGAGATACAAAAAATCTTCATCCCAACGCCAATGATGTTGAGCCACCGTCAGCAACACCATCACCACAGCGGTTGCTGAGAGTGCTATCTGTTTAATCTCAATGCGGAACGTTTGCCATTGATACACCAGCAATGCAGACAGTACCAACCCCGACATGACCAGTAATTGCACGCCATAATCCAAATACACGTGCAACACCAATGCCATCAACAAAAAGCCTGCCACATTGGCAATCGAGCTGATAAACAGCAGCTTGCCTGACTCTTGTGCCACTTCTTGTTGCGTATTGAGCAAAGCGGGAATCGTTGCGCCAAAAGTAATGGCGGGCACCCCCATGAGCGCGAACAGAATGGCACTCTTCAACCATAAAATCATATTGCCATGCTGCGCAGCACTTTCGTAAAACTCCGCGTACAGGCGCATCAGATCTTGGTAAAAAACTAAAATCGATAGCAGTCCAATTAAATTCGCAATCAACAAATGGCTATATCGAATCTGCCAACGTTTCACGAGATGCGAACCCAACGCGATACCGAACAACACAATCGCCAGCACAATGGCAAAAGTTTCACGGAACGGACCAAACATCATTTCACTGATCTTGACCATAAACAACTGGAAGATCGCAGAAGCAATACTGACTAAAACCAGCGAAATAACATGATTTCGGGAGAGCGCAATCGGGGCTTCTTGTAGGACAGGCGGGTTGTTTGCGATTGATTTTGCGGAGAAATACAAAATTACCGCCACCACCAAATTTGCTGCGCCGAACGCCAATACCGTCCCGCTGATGCCGAAAATACGAATTAACCAGAATTCAATCAATAACGCCGTTGCCGCTGCGCAGAAATTGTAAATCGCATAAACTTTTGAAAATACAGGACGATCATCTGTACGACCAATATAACCTGCAAACAACGGTACGCTACAGCCCATCAAGAAGGCGGGGAGCAATAACAATAATGTCCCCATGAGAATGGAGCCGATTAAATTCGGTAAAAAACTGAATCCATGATAGAGCAAATATTCAATTGGCTGATTCGCTTGAGAAAAAATGATGCCGTATAAGCCGATGCCCGCCTCAATCAACCATAATTTAGACCACAAGCGATAAGCATATTTTGCACCTAGACCGATACCCAATAAAAAGGTGATCAATACCGCTGCGGAAACCGCAAATTGATCACCTAAAATACCGCCTAGAATACGTCCATACAAAATCTCGTAAGAGATGCCGCTCAGACCCGACAACAACAACACAAAAGTCAGCAAAAATTTTTGGTTCATCTTCTTTATTCTCTTTGAAAAGCAGTTAGCGTGCGATTCTATAGTGATAATTTAGTGAGTGGGGGAGAATTCACACTTTTATCCCCTTGTAAGTGAGGGAAATACGACCTAATCCAACCAAATAAATGCCCCCATCCGCCCTGTTACGCCATCACGGCGATAGGAGAAAAAGCGCGCTGAATCACGATAGGTACATGAATTTCCGCCTGAAATTGCCATAATGCCAAGCGCATTGAGGCGCAACCGCGCCAAGGCATATAAATCAGCCAGATATTTTCCTGCTATCGCACTCGGCACAAACGCCTTTGCAGCCAGCGGATGCTGCGCTACAAATACGGCGCGCACTTCTTCGCCGACCTCAAATGCATTGGCACCAATAGCCGCCCCCATCCAGACGTGTATGTCTTGGGGCGCAATCCCCATCGCGCCCACGGTCGCTTCAATCACGCCATCCGCTAGCCCTCGCCAACCTGCGTGCGCCGCCCCCACCACGGTGCCTTGGCGATCACACAACAATAACGGCAAACAATCCGCCGTCATTACCACGCACACCGCCCCACCGCGCCGTGCCACACTCGCATCTGCACGCGGGCGGCAACTGGCTTGGCTGGCATCCACCACCACCGTGCCATGTACTTGCTCTAGCCAGACAGGTTCACTGGGTAGCAACTGATTGAGTAGCATCCGATTCCGCGCCACAGTTAACGGGTTGTCGCCCACATGGTCGCCTAAGTTCAAGCTGTCATACGGTGCGACGCTTAATCCACCCGCGCGGGTGGTTTGGAAAGCGTGAACATTGGCGGGAGCTTGCCAAGAGGGAATAATCAGCGAGTCGGATAGTGTCATTTAAAATAATATGATGGGTCGTTTGCAATGTTTATGTTGAAAGCAGTGTCATGCTGATTATGGGTGACTTTTTCGCCCCCAGCGTTTCAATAACAAGGCATTGCTCACCACCGTCACCGAACTCATCGCCATCGCCGCACCCGCAATCATGGGGTTGAGCATCCCTAACGCGGCGAGCGGAATACCCAATACATTGTAGCCAAAGGCAAAAAACAAATTTTGGCGAATCTTACGCAAAGTGGCGTGAGAGAGCGATAGTGCATCCACCACGCTATTCAGATCATTGCGCATCAAGGTAATGTCGGCAGTTGCCATGGCGATGTCACTGCCTGAGCGCATGGCAAAACTGACATCGGCCGCCGCTAAAGCAGGTGCGTCATTAATGCCATCGCCGACCATGCCGACCAATACGCCATCCGTTTGATAAGCCGTCACCAGTGCGGCTTTGTCTTGCGGCAATACTTCGGCGCGGAATTCTGTGATGCCCACTTGCTGCGCGATGGCTTCTGCGGTGGCGTGATTATCACCGCTGAGCATCACCACGCGTATGCCCTGTGCAGTAAGTTTGGCAACTGCATCACGACTGCTTTCTCGGAGTTGATCGGCAAAGGCGAAGTAACCGAGCAGGCTAGTCTGGGAAGGGGAAAGGGAGAAGGGAGACGGGCTGCTGGCGAGGACAATGACGCTTTTACCTTGTTGTTGCAGGGTGAGAATACGGGCGGGATCTAGCACCACGCCAGCCTGTTGCGCGAAATTGGGAGAGCCAAGCAAATAGTGTGTGCCGTCGATTTCAGCTTGCAAGCCTTGTCCTGAAAGCTCTGTTAAACCAACGACTTCCCCCTGTGAGTGCGAATTTGTCGCGCCTACATTTGCTATGGCATATTCATGCAACGCTTTTGATAAGGGATGGGTTGATCCTTGTGCCAATTTTGCAGCCGTTTGCAGCAAAACTTCCACAGTGAAATCCGCAACAGGCAATACGTCCGTCACACTGGGTTTGCCCACTGTGAGCGTGCCCGTTTTATCCACCACCAACACGCGCAACTTGTGCGCCCGTTCCAATGCGGCGGCATCTTTGACCAGAATCCCTGCTTGTGCCGCGCGCCCTGTTGCCACCACCACAGCGGTGGGCGTGGCTAAACCCAATGCACACGGACAGGCGATCACCAATACTGCCACGGCGTTAATCAACGCAACGGTAAAGTTTCCGCCCAATGCGTACCACGCAGCAAACGTCAGCACCGCAATGCCCACCACCACAGGCACAAACACCGCTGAAATTTGATCGGCTAATTTTTGAATCGCGGCTTTCGAGCCTTGTGCTTGCTCCACCAGCCGTATGATTGCCGCCAATTGGGTGTGTGATCCTACGGCAACGGCGCGGCATTTCAACAACCCTTGCTGGTTGATGGTCGCAGCATACACTTTGTCGTCCGCTTGTTTGACTTGCGGCAGACTTTCGCCCGTCAACATCGCTTCATCTAAACTGGAACTGCCTTCCAAAATCACACCATCGACAGGCACACGTTCACCTGCGCGTACCAAAAATACGTCTTTGCTGCGCATTTCTGCCACGGGCAATTCCACCATCACCCCATCGCGTTCCACGTGTGCCGTGTTGGGTTGTAAATTAATAAGGGCTTCCAGCGCATCTGCCGCTTTACCTTTGGCGCGACCTTCCAGCAGTTTCCCCAATAAAACCAAGGTGATGAGTGTGGCACTGGCTTCAAAATAAATCGGTTGATCCAAACCAAACAGCCACACCACCAAACTAAAGAAATACGCGCTGCTGGTGCCTAATGCGACCAGCACATCCATATTCGACCCGCCACTGCGCAAGCTGTGCCACGCGCCGACATAGAATCGTCTGCCTATTCCAAATTGCACAGGCGTTGCCAATACCATCGGCAACCAACTGGGCAACATCCAGTGGACGTTCGACAACATCAAGCCCATTTCCACCAACATCGGCGCGGTGAGCAAGGCAGAAATCACAAATTGGAGTTGTTCATGGCGAAACGCCGCAGCCCGTGACGCACGTTCGGCAGCAAAATCCCGCATCAGATTCGCGCCAAAACCTGCGTGTTCAATCGCCGCAATCACCGCTTGCAAATCCGTTTGTTGTGCGTCATACGTCACACTGGCTTTTTCCGTGGCGATATTCACCACCGCTTGCACATGCGGCAATTGATTGAGCACTTTTTCCAGTCGTGCGGAACATGACGCACAGCGCATCCCCGAAATTTGTAAGTCAGTTTGAGTGGTCATTATTTTCTATCCATGTGCAAATGTTTAGGGAGATGTAGATTAAATCCGTTCGCCCTGAGCTTGTCGAAGGGTAAGTGGATTTAATCAGTTTCCTTCGATTATTCTGTACGTAAAGCCTCAACAGGGTCAAGCCGTGCGGCGCGGCGGGCGGGCATTACGCCTGCCAATAAGCCGATGGTGATGGCACTGCCTTCGGCGGCGACGGCAAAAGCCCACGGCGTGTGGACGGGCAGCGCGGGAAAAAGCAAATGCAGTGCCTGCGCAATGCCCACCCCCAGCAGCAATCCCGCCAATCCGCCCAACGCCGACAACAACATCGCCTCGCCCAAAAACAATTGCAGCACTTGGTTTTCCTGTGCGCCCAATGCCCGCAGCAAGCCTATTTCCGCCGTGCGTTCGGTGACGGCCATGGTCATAATGGTCAAAATCCCCACCCCGCCGACAAACAACGAAATCCCGCCCAACGCCCCCACGGCGAAGGTGATGATGTTTAACACCGATCCCAATACTTCGAGGGCTTTTTCCTGTGGAATCAAGGTAAAATCTTCGCGTCCGTGGCGTTCTTTCAACAACGCGGTGATGCCCGCGACCACATTGTCCAGCTTGGCATTGGGCTGATAACTGATTTGAACCTCCATCAAGCCAGGGCGATTAAACAACTCCAAGGCGCGGGCAGCGGGGATAAATACCGTGTCATCCATATCAAAACCCAGCATCTGTCCTTTGGGCTGCATCACCCCAATGACGCGATAACGCTGCCCACCGACCCGCAAATAGCTGCCCAATGGATTGATGCCATTGAATAATTCTTGCCTGACCTTAGACCCCAACACCACAAAAGCGCGCGCTTGACTGGGGTCGTCGTCGGGCAAAAATTGCCCACTTTGCACCGAGACATTCAGCACATTCACCAAGTCATGTCCCGCACCAAACACCGTGGTGCGGCGACTTTTATCGTTGGCGCGCAACTCGGCATTGCCTTGGATACTGGGATTGACATGTTCGATATAAGGCAAGCGGCGTAAGGCTTGCGCGTCATCCAACGACAGCGGACGCACCGACCCAAACATCCCCACATTGCCGCCTTGCGTTTGAGTTTTTCCTGGCTGAATCGCAATCAGATTGGTACCGAATTGACTGAATTCCGCCAAGATAAATTGATGCAATCCCTCGCCAATCGAAGTCAGCAAAATCACCGCCGTGATGCCGATGGCAATCCCCAACCCCGTGAGGAAACTGCGCATCGGGTAAGCGATAAAGCTGGAGGTGGTGAGGCGAATAAGGTCGGGGAGGCGCATGGTGGAGTTAAATAGATTTCATAGGGCGAGGTGGGGTTAAAGAATCGACATCTCGCTAACAATTTTCTTCATTATTGGAAACAGCGACCTGAATACCCTCAAAAAAATGGTCTAGCACATACAAGTCGAAACTATCAAAATCAGGAACAGCATTCTTTATTTTTTCTACGCCCGTGTTAATGAACCAATCAATGCAGGTATGTAATGTCAAATCTGAATTTGTGAAGTCAATTAGTCGCGCACGATGTATTTTTTTAGAAATCATGCGCGGCAATCCATACTCTTCAAGCTTAAACACAACAGGGGGTAAAAATGCACAAGAAATCTTTGCGATGAAAGGGGATACATCTACGTCTGATTTGACTACCTTGCGGTGAACAAAAGTCAAGTCATTAAGCAAAGGTGCAAAGTTATTCGTGACGACTCTCTCCAATTTAAAAAAGTCATCTAGGCTAATATCGTTCCCTTTTAAATCCTTCAACATTTCTGGAATAGTTTTTTTCCAGTTATGGCTAATTACCTTAACGAAAGCGACAACTTGACTATCTTTAAAGCCCCATGCTACTGAACGTAACTGGATCAATTTGTATAAAAGTCGCTCCCATTCTTCTGGGGTGTCCGAGTTTAGGTGCAAAAGTCCATTCCAATCATTTGGTTTCTTGGAAATATCGCGAGCCATATCTCTAATGAAATTTGAATCTGATGTTTGCAGTGCATTGCTGTTATAGAGTTCCTCTATATTGCTAACACCCAGCAACTGTCGCATTTCCATCTTGTAAGCGATAATTGATTCGACTTGTTCTTGGGTTAAATCTTGAGCATATTGTTTCTCATCAACATTTCCCAAAATTGCATCGGGTACTAAGAGTTCCAATTCAATGTTCGATGCGACAGGCGGCTCTTCAAGAATGTATATTTTCCCAACAAAATGCTGAAACATTCGACCACCCCGTCCAATAATATTTCGGTAGGTGAAATCATTAATTTTGGGATTTCCATTCTTATTGCTCCATAGCACAATATTCTCGGCAGACGTATTTACTCCCTCAATAATGGAAGAGGTGGATACCATTACGTTCAATCCCTCAATAACTTCCCCAAATAATTTGATTTGAATTTGACTTAATGAGCGATGGATTTGCCCATTATGGATACCTACCCCCAGCTTGACCAAATTGGTTAAATCCCAATTTTCACCATAATGTATCGCCAACCATTTTGAAAAATGATTCAACAAATCACAATTTTTACGTTCAAGTTTTTTAATTAGCAGCGTGGCAATGTTGGCTATATTGGGATAGCTCCCTGCATAAACTAGAGTTTTTCCATCTGCTTTTTTTAATAGATCAACAAGAAAACTTCCCTTGAGCTTTTCGTCACCTTTTGTCGATGACTTCTTAATCTTCATCTCTTGGAATAATTCGTGCTTTTCCAAGAACACCGTATTGAAATCTATAGAGGTAAATTCCATCCCCTTTGTAAATAATCCTGTTTTTAAAGATGAAACATTAGGCGCAAGAAAATATCTTTGCTTTGCTATTGCACTTAATCGCAACATTGCACGCAATAAAGCAGGAGAACGTTCTTTATCGAAAGCAACGCTGGCTTTGTAAAATTCGTCTATCACCAAAAGATCAAGTTGTTGAATCGAATTTGCATAATGAATAGCTCGTTCTTGCGGAAAGACAAAAATATTTTTGTCTCCCATCGCAACGTCACTGGTTGTAATTATTTTATATTCTCGTGAAAACTTTCGTTGCAGTCGCCTTCTCGTCTCGTCGGTGAGAGCCAATGTTGGCACGATAATCATCACGTTTTTAGGCTGCTTTATAGCGATAAAAGCATCAATAATGAAGCTCTTACCAAAGCTTGTAGGTGCGCTGATTGCTAAATCCTTCCCGTCTATTAGCTTTTTTAGGACTGATGATTGTTCACGATGGAGCGTAATTGGTTTGTCAAGACCTATGTCAACTTTGAATGCATCGTAAACACATCGGTCTTCCCATGTGGCACTTTCAGTTTTCAAATATGGATAAAGCCCAGAGCGTCTAATCATCCGATTAACCAACGGGGTATATGGAAGGTCAGCCTGCTTCAGGTAGTCCAGCATTTTGATGAGCTGTTCTCTACCCTGTGATTCTTTTTGATTCTCAAAGCAATCATTGATCTCTGAACACATATTAAAAACATCCATGCTATACCCCTTTGTAGTGCGCTACATTAGCCACAAATTTATTAACAATTGGAGATTTTTGGGGAACAGGAAATAAAATTATGTGAAACTTTATATCTGCATATTTGGTTACTTCTTTTGCTAGAGATTTGATTTGCTTATTGAAATAGGCTGTTGCTCTTGCCTTATGGTAAGCAATGATTTTTTGTTTGTATTCGGGGGTAAGTTCTTTTGCTTCTCGCGTTATTGCACACTCATGTAACAATAAGATTGGGATATTTATCTTAGGTTTTAATTGATCTATTGATTTTTTATGACTCAGACAATCTCTAATCTTGCTTTTGACTTCATCAGAAATTCCTAAGTTTTCGATGTCAGAAAGGTTGGTAATAATCGCATTTTCTTTACGCAACTTTTCCGTTCCCAGAGAGTTGCCCACAGATGTGACAATTTCTGCTAAACGAGCATCCTCAATACTGGTATAGAACTTCGCCTCGCCAAACCAGAGTGTAAAGTCGTCATGTTCATCCAGCACAATATGAACACTGTCCGCACCTTTTGCATTGTCCTGCGGATTTTGTTTGTAAAATATTTTCGGAACAACTGATAGTGCTTTGTAATGGTGTTTCATAATTCCATACAAGACAATTTCAGCCAATTCGCTACCTTTTCCGATGTCGCCCTCTTTATCAGTTAAACGTAAGTTCTGTGCAGCAGCTTCAAGCATCGAACTTTCTTGACCAACAAGGCAATCTCTTTCACTTTTGGATAGAGCAGTTTCTTTGATATTGTCCCAAATGAAATTGTGGAATTTTTTAGCCCTCCATTTGCCATCCTCAAAGTCGTTTATTAAGCTCAATACTTTCTTGTTGCAGATGACTGGCTTTTCAGCCTCCCCGAAGTCATTACTAGCTATATTCTCAAACAGATCATCCAGTAGTACTTCAAAATCCAAGCTCATACCAACCTTTCATGCCCAATATGAGCAAAGTATTTAAGTCATCTGCAATTAAATCCTTCAAAATCAGCAAGGTATATTAGCAGTAAGGCAATTCGCGTTTTTCGCCTCCCGCCTGCCTCAACGTCCCCATCGGTAAATACAAACACAGCGGTTGATCGACGCAGGGGATAAATCCAAGCCGCACATAAAAATCCCGTGCGCGTTTGTGTTTGGCATCCACCACCACGGCATACAGTCCCACTTGTTGGGAAAAATCCAGTGCAATGCGCAAAGCAAATGCCAATAAATCTTGGGCAATGCCTTTGCCTTGGGAGCGGACATCGACGGCTAATCTACCGATGCGCAAAATGGGGACGGGATAACGTGGCAATTTCAGTTCGGCGGGCAGGGCGGCAGTGGCTATTTGCCCCGCGCTGATGGTGATAAAGCCCAACACCGTGTTGCCATCATCATCTAGTGCTAGGTAGGTTTTGCCAAAATCGCGCCGTTGCTGTTGCCCTGCGTGTTTGTGCAAAAAATCATTCAGCGCGGTATCGCCGCAATCAAAGCCTGCCCGTTGGTGTTGTGCATTCAATAATGCAATCGTGACCATCGCTTAACGGCGCACCATCAATTCAATCAGGGCGGGAGAAGGGGGCGGCGGATTATCCAGCGCGGCGGTAAATGCGGCAAAATCGCGTTGCGTCAAAAGCAACGTGTCGTTTTCTGACACAATCCGCTGCGCCGCTTGATAGGCATTTTGCACCATAAACGCCGACACCGTTGTTCCCATCAAGGCAGCGGCGCGTTCAATCATGGTTTTGGCTTCCACGCTGGTGCGCAAATTGATGCGCGCAGATTCATTGGCGAGTTGCATAATAATGCTCCTAAATGAGAGCTTGTATTGTACGTCAATTTTACGCACAAGAGTTTTTCTATGCGCCTGAATTGTGGTTCAGCCTTCGTGCGCTTGCCGTACTTTGAGTTTTTCTAATAACACGCGCATGGCTTGACCTCGGTGGCTGATGGCGTGTTTTTGGTCGTGGTCGAGTTGTGCGCTGCTTTTGCCGAGTTCAGGTAGGTAGAACAGGGGGTCATAGCCAAAACCACCGTCTCCTGACGCTTGATGCGCAATTTCGCCATGCCATGCGCCTTCGGCGATCAGGGGGGTCGGATCGCCTGCATGGCGAATCAGCACAAGGGAACAGTAAAAATAGGCGCGGCGATCCGTGTGTGCTTGCATGGCTTGTAATAAGCCAAGGTTGTTGCGTTCATCCGATGAGGGGAGTCCTGTGTAGCGCGCAGAAAATACGCCTGGTGCGCTATTTAGGGCGTGGACACAGATGCCTGAGTCATCTGCCAGTGCGGGCAAGCCGCAGGCTAAACTGACATGGCGCGCTTTGGCGAGTGCATTTTCGACAAAGGTTAAATGTGGTTCTTCGGCTTCCGAAATGCCAAGTTGTGCTTGGGTGACGATTTCGATACCTAAAGGCGCGAGTAGGGTTTGAAATTCACGCAGCTTACCTGCGTTATTGGAAGCAATGACCAGTTTTTGCATTGGAGTTCCTAGGCCGTCAAGGCGCGGTATGAAACGGAATGCTAGGGAGACGCTGATTAAATCTTCCGTTCGTGGTGAGTCTGTCGAACCATGAACGGAAGATTTAATAAAATCAGTGTGTTAAATCCGCCCTCCCTTCGACAAGCTCAGGGCGAGCGGATTTAATCAGCGTTTTCCTAGATGTTAAATCTCCCGCATAACAACGCGTGCTGTGCGGGAGATTTAAGAGCTTGCTACGAAGAATAAAAATTATTTGCGACGACCATATCGAGCTGTAAAGGAAGCCGTGGCAAGGGTGTTGGCATGGATCATATACCCGACCATCGCAGGGGTGGCATTGTTGGGTACGTCCAATTGTTCGATATTCAACGCATGTACCGTAAAGATATAGCGGTGAGGTTTGTCACCTTGGGGAGGGCAAGTGCCGCCCCAAGCTTGGACACCAAAGTCGCTGAGTGCTTGCATGGCGTTGCCAGGCAAGCTGCTGCTGTTCAGTGTGCCTACACCAGGGTCTAGACGATCAGTATCCGCAGGCAAGTCATAAACGACCCAGTGCCACCATCCCGAACCTGAAGGCGCATCAGGATCATAAACGGTCACGGCAAAACTTTTTGTATCAGCGGGTGCGCCAGACCAATGCAATTCAGGCGAGCTATTGTCTCCCGTGCAACCAAAGCTATCCGATTCGAAAATTTGTGGAATCGTGCTGTTAGGGGCAATGTCTTCACTGGCAAGGGTGAATTTTGAGGATTTGGGTGCGGCAAATTCTGGGCTATCTGCGACATCAGCTCCATCTGTTGAATCTGCTGCATCGGTCGTATCTGGTGCGTCTACCACTTTAGGGGGGGCGACTTTAACTTTGTTACTGCGAGTGGGTTGTTTGACTTTGTTGCGTTTTGATTTCTTGGTGGCGGGAGCCGAGTAGGGCTGTGATGCGCCCGAGTCATAGCTGTCGGCTGTGTTATCAGCGGCGTAGCTCAGACCGAATATGCTCGATAAAGCAACTACCAGTAGGGTACGGTACATTTTTCTCTCCTTAGCGTGATGAATGGTTTATTAGAAGCGACTTGGCCAATCATACAACAAAGTAAGCGATGGTGGGCTATGTGTGCTGGGCAATTGCGACTATTACAGCATAGCGAGACAGCTTGCCCACTGCCATAAACAGGGTAGCTTGCCAGATATTGAGCCGCAACCAACCTGCTGCCAAACATAGTGCATCGCCTAACAACGGTGTCCAAGCCAGTAATAAGACGGGCGTGCCATAGTGCCGTACTTTATCGACGTGTTTCAGCGTTTGTGTTTGTGGCAGCATCCAGCCCATGCCAAAACTCACCATGCCGCCCAGTGTGTTGCCTAAGGTGGCAATCCCGACGGCCATCCATGCACTATTGGGGTAGGATTTTAAAAGTAAAAGTAAAACAGCTTCCGACCCCCCTGGTAATAAGGTGGCACCCAATAAGCTACTGATAAATAAGGAAAGTAGGCTGGTGGATTCAGACATGATGGCACACGAACGGCATAAGTAATAGCAGGGAAGGGTGGATGACGATGTAAATGTGCTTGCGCTGAAGTTTATAATGCGCAGGCATTTTAAACGTGTATGCCCATTGTTATCTTGAAAGAAGTCAAAATCGATGAAACGCTATCCTGAACTGGTCGCCGCCGCGCTTATCCGCGTCACAGAAATTCAACCTTGGGATTTGAGCAAGCTGCTTGCGGCAGGTCATCATCCCCTGTTGTTGGATGTGCGTGAACCTAGTGAATTCCATTGCTTGCGTATTCCCAATTCCATCAATGTACCACGGGGAATTCTAGAACAGTCCTGCGAATGGGATTTTGACGAAACTGTGCCTGAACTGGCTGCTGGGCGTGAAGCAGAGATCGTGGTGATTTGTCGTTCTGGCTATCGTTCGGTGCTCGCAGCCGACGTGATGCAGCAGATGGGGTTTCAACGCGTGGTTTCACTCAAAACAGGGATACGAGGCTGGAATGACTTTGAACAACCCCTCATCGACGCAGCAGGAAACGCCGTAGATGCGGATGCCGCAGACGAATTGTTGAAGTCTCGTCTACGTCCTGAACAGCGCAAACCTATAAGTCAGACAGGCGGCTAACTATAAAATTTGTGCCGCTTCTTCAAACGTGAGTCTAGGGCTGCGCGCGAATAGTTTGGTCGCGTTTCCATAGCCAATGTTGATGAGGAAATTGGATTTGATTGTGCTGTTGGGAAAGAACTCTGCATCCACTTTGGCATTGTCAAAGCCCGACATCGGGCCTGCATCCAATCCCAGTGCACGTACCGCCAAGAGTAAATAGGCTCCTTGCAAGGTGGCGTTGCGAAATGTGGTTGTGTCAATGAGTGACTGATTGCCGACAAACCAAGCGCGCGCATCGGTATGGGGAAATAGCTGTGGGAGCTTTTCATAGAACGCATAATCTTGCGCAATAATGGCGGTCACAGGCGCAGTACGCGTTTTTTCCTCGTTGCCAGGGATCATGGCGGGCAGCAAGCGTTGCTTCGCTTCCGCGCTTTTGACAAAAACGATGCGTGCTGGGCTGCAATTAGCACTGGTGGGAGCCCATTTCATCAGGTCATAAATTTGTCTTAACTGCTCATCACTAACAGGTTTATCTTGCCAACCGTTATGGGTGCGAGCGGTACGAAAAAGCGTGTCTAAACTAGCGTCGTCGAGTTGCATGGTTTTCTCCTGATGAAGGTTTGTGTTAGTTGTTGGTCTCTAGTCGTTAGTTTTTGGTTCGTAATGTGGAGGATTTAGTTCATATATATGAATATATAGAAAAAAACATCTGTTCACTGGACTTGACCACCCCAGCTAATAGCTAATGACCAGCAACTAGAGACTAACGACCCGATTATTTCTATCCGTTGCGCGAGGAATCTTTGCCAAAATGTGTTTCTTGTTCTTTGGTGAATAGAACGGCGGCTTTGACGCGAGAGGATAGGTTCAGCTTGTTTAAAATGTGACGTACATGCTGTTTGACCGTGTCATAGCTGATTTTCAGGGTAATCGCGATGGCTTTGTTACTTTCGCCACGCGACAATAATTGCAAAATCTCTCGTTCCCGTTCGGTGAGTAATTTCAGTGAACTCTTCGCGTCTTGGCTGGGTTGGTCGCCACGCAACATTTCGATCATTTTCATGGTCATCGCGGGTGCTACCACCAACTCACCCGCAGCGATACGTCGAATGGCATCGACCACATCATCGGGAGCCATATCCTTGAGCAAATAACCCCTTACCCCTGCGCGAATAGCATTTTGCATATCGACTTCTGAGTCGCTCATGGTGAGCATGACTGCTGGAGTGGTATAGCCGTCCGCACGAAGTTGTTGCAGCAGTGTGATGCCGTTCATGGGTTTCATGCGCAAATCGAGAATGAGTAGATCTGGTTTTTGGTCGAGTAATTGATGTAACTCTGCAACATTGTCTGTTGCGCCCAGTACGGCAAAATCATAACAATTGGCCAGTAATTCGCTCAAACCACGTCGACACAAACATTGGTCATCGACCAGTACCAATTTCAATTTATCATTCACTCGTTACTCTCCAGTCCGTCGGTGGTTCAGGGAAAAACAATTGCACTTTCGTGCCCAATCCTGCTGCGCTTTTGACACGAATTTCGCCGCCGATACGCTGCGCCCGTTCACGCATAATAATGACACCATAATGACCTTCTATCGGCTTAAAGGTAGATGCGCCGCTGCCATTGTCTTCAATGGTAAAAACGTAATAACCAAATTCGGCATCCACAAACAGACGGGCATGCGATGCGCCAGAATGGCGGCCGATATTGGTCAGTGCTTCGCGCACAATGTAATATACCTGAATCTCGTGTTCGAGCGGCAACTCAAATTCGACTAAATGATTGTGGTATTCCAATTCGATGTCATTTCGTTTGCGGAAATCACTGACAAGGTCTTGTAGTGCAGCCGCTAGGCCACCATGGTTGATTTCACAGCGAAAATCAGCGATGAGATGACGCACGCTTTTTTGTCCGATTTCCAGTGCTTCATCGATGTCATTGGTCAGCTGGGCGGCTAGAGATGCTTTACCTGTGCTGATAGCTTCGCGTAGTAGGCTGGCGCGCATGCGGGAATAAGTCAGAGTTTGCGCTAAAGAGTCGTGAATTTCATTGGCGATGTCCTGTCGTGCAGCGAGTCGGTCTGTGCGCTGCACCTCACGCGTAATGCGGGTGTGTTCTATGGTGGCTGCCATCACTTCGGTAAATGCTGCCAACGTGTTCATTATTTGGCTGGCTGCAGTACGGGGGACATCGAAAAAAATGGTCAAAATACCCAGTGGCGCACCTGTCGTGTTTTGAGCTTCTAGCGGGGCTGCGACCAGTGACTGGAAACGACAGCTAGCATAGGGGCAGAGATGGCGAGAGTCGCAGGTGCTGACATCTGAAGAGTGAATAATATGCCCTAGGGTGGCGATGTCATTGGATTCGCAATTCAACTCTACAAAGTTTTCTGCTTCTTTTTGTAATTCAGCAGACAATCCTGCTGAGCTGATAATTTGCAAGGTACAGCCGTCTGGTGAGAGTAGTCTAACCACGCCTGCAGTTGCATTCACAGTCCCGATAATGCTTTCCAGAAAGGTTTCCAACAGCATTTTGAGATCGCCCATGCGCGGCGTATCTGCAGCAAGAGGAACACTCCCAGTCCTCGAACGATTCGGCGGAACGAACTCAGGACGATGCGTCCATAAAAATTCACTGTGCGTCCTGTCTATAATGGGGATCTTTTTTCTCTTTATCAATTTCGTCGCGAGCTCCAAAAACGTGCAATAGACTATGTTGAATTCCCTAAAACATCAACAGATTATATTCTAAAGATGTCTTTCTGACCCATCAGGGTTATACCTGCTCCCACCCAAGGTGGGTATAGACACTGTGGGGTCTGATTGTGCCTAATAAAAATAGAGTCAAAATACTTACGCGAATGCCGTTTTCCTGTTGTTGCAACCCCAACCCTATAAAACTGACTGCCATGTCCTCACCCATACACGATCCCATCTCTTCTCCGTTGCCCGATGCGGCAACTGAGACCAAAACGACGACATGCTACATGTGTGCTTGCCGTTGCGGCATTAAAGTACATTTGCGCGATGGCGAGGTTCGCTATATCGAAGGCAATCCCGACCATCCGTTGAACAAGGGTGTGATCTGCGCTAAGGGCGGTTCGGGGATTATGAAGCAATACTCGCCCGCGCGCCTGACTAAGCCTTTGCGTCGCAAAGCGGGGACGGAACGCGGTGAAAACCAGTTTGAAGAGATTAGCTGGGACGAAACGTTTGATATTTTGGAAAAGCGGCTGTCGCATTTGCGCGCCACGGATCCCAAAAAATTTGCGCTGTTTACGGGGCGCGATCAGATGCAGGCGTTGACGGGTATGTTTGCCCGTCAATTCGGCACACCCAACTATGCGGCGCACGGCGGCTTCTGCTCGGTGAATATGGCGGCGGGCATGATTTACACCATCGGCGGCTCGTTCTGGGAATTCGGTGGTCCCGATCTGGAACGCGCCAAAGTGTTCTACATGATCGGCACCGCAGAAGATCATCACTCCAATCCGCTGAAGAGCGCGATTGGGGATTTCAAACGTAATGGTGGACGCTTCGTCGCGATTAACCCCGTGCGCAGTGGCTATGCCGCTATTGCAGATGAATGGATCCCCATCAAACCAGGCACCGATGGCGCACTGATTTTGGCGATTATTCGCGAAATTATCGCGCTGGGTTTGTATGACCGTGACTTCTTGGCGCGCTATACCAACTCTGGGCAACTGGTGAATCAGGACGAATCCAGCAAAGAATTCGGCATGATGATGCGCAATCCTGAAGGCGATAAAATCAACCCGCTGCGCCCCCATAATTTTTATTGGTGGGATAGGCATACCAATCAAGCGGTGGATGACCACGCAAAACACGCGGATCCTGCCTTGTTTGGCAGTTTTATCATGCCTGACGGCACACCTGTTAAGCCTGCTTTTCAGTTGCTGAAAGAACGGTTGGCGGATTGCACGCCTGACTGGGCGGCCAGTATCACGGGCATTGATGCGGCAACCATTAAGCGCATTGCGCATGAGATGGGGATTACCGCGCGCGACCAAAAAATTGAGCTGCCGATTCCTTGGACGGATTGGTGGGGTGAGGAGCATGAAACTGTCACAGGCAATCCAGTGGCATTCCATGCCATGCGTGGCTTGGCAGCGCATTCCAATGGTTTTCAAACCATACGCTCGTTGGCGATTTTGATGTCCTTGTTGGGCACGATAGATAGACCTGGCGGCTTCCGTCACAAAGCGCCTTACCCCCGCGCCATTCCGCCCAATGCCCGCCCGCCCAAAGGCCCTGAAGCGGTACAACCGAACACGCCGTTGAATGGCGCGCCGCTTGGTTGGCCAGAAAGCCCAGATGATTTATTCGTGGATGCCGAGGGCAAACCTGTGCGCTTGGATAAAGCGTTCTCTTGGGAACACCCGTTGTCAGCGCATGGCTTGATGCACAATGCCATCACCAATGCGTGGCGCGGCGATCCTTACCCCATCGACACATTGTTGTTGTTTATGGCGAATATGGCGTGGAATTCCAGCATGAACACCTCGGAAGTGCGCAAAATGCTGGTAGACAAAAATCCAGATGGCGGCTACAAAATCCCGTTTATCGTGGTATGCGACGCGTTTCAATCTGAAACCACTGCCTTTGCCGATTTGATTCTGCCCGACACCACTTACCTCGAACGGCACGATTGCATGTCCATGCTCGATCGTCCTATTTCGGAATTCGATGGCCCTGTGGATGCGGTGCGTATCCCCGTGGTCGCACCCAAGGGGGACTGCAAACCCTTCCAAGAAGTGCTGGTCGAGTTGGGTGGTCGTCTCAAGTTGCCTGCGTTTACCAACGCAGAAGGCGGGCGTAAGTTCAAAAATTACCCTGATTTTGTGGTCAATTATGAAACCGCCCCAGGTTCTGGCATTGGTTTCTTAACGGGCTGGCGCGGTAAAGACGGTGATAAAGCCATGCGCGGCGAACCGAATCCTAAACAATGGGAAATGTACGAAAAGAATGGCTGCTTCTTCCAATACCATCTGCCGCCGTCCAGTCAATACATGCGCAACTGGAATAAAGAATACATGGAATGGGCGCAACAAGCAGGGATGCGCCGCGACAATGACCCCGTGATTATTCACATTTATTCTGAAATTTTGCAGGGTTTCCGCTTGGCAGCGGAGGGTAAACGCGCAGGTAAACAGCCGCCCGATGAGTTGCGCGAACGCGTGGCGACGTATTTCGACCCCCTGCCCTTCTGGTACGCGCCATTGGAAGATTTAGAAAGTGATTTGCAACACTATCCCCTGAATGCCTTAACGCAACGCCCCATGGCGATGTACCACTCGTGGGATTCGCAAAATGCATGGTTGCGTCAGATTCATACCTATAACCATTTGTACGTGAATACGCAAACTGCGGCAGATGCAGGCATTGCCGATGGTGGTTGGATGTGGGTGGAATCACAATGGGGTAAGGTGCGTTGTCTGTGCCGTTATTCCGAAGCGGTAGAGCCTGGCACGGTGTGGACATGGAATGCCATTGGCAAATCCTCTGGGGCATGGAATCTGAAAGGCGATGCCAATGAGTCCAAGCAAGGTTTCTTGCTGAATCATTTGATTTCCGAAGAGCTGGGTGCCAATGCCGATGGCAAGCGTTTCTCCAACTCCGACCCGATTACAGGACAAGCGGCGTGGTATGACGTGCGGGTGCGTATCTATCCAGCAACAGCGGGTGAAGCAGAGGAGAGTTCACCTCAATTTGAAACGCTCAATCCTGTACCAGGGATGGCATCCAGAAATATGGGCTGGCAAGCATGGTTTGCTGGCAGCAAAAAGAAAGGCGGTGCGCGATGACCCAACTAGCACTCGTAATTGATTTAAATGTCTGTGTCGGTTGTCATGCTTGCGTGACCAACTGTAAGCAGTGGAATACTTCGGGGGCGGCGGGTGCGTTGACCGACTGCAATCCTTACGAAGCCGAACCTAACGGCACGTTTTTCAATCGGGTGCAGACTTTTGAAGTCGGTCAGTATCCCAAAACCGAAACCGTGCACTTCCCAAAATCGTGTTTGCATTGCGAAGATCCCGCGTGTGTCCCCGTGTGTCCAACAGGCGCATCGTACAAACGTAAATCGGATGGCATTGTGCTGGTCGATTATGACAAGTGCATCGGTTGTAAGTATTGTTCTTGGGCGTGTCCATACGGCGTGCGCGAGTTCGACGAACAACGCAAAGTGATGACCAAATGTACGCTGTGCGTGGATCGCATCTATGACATGAGTTTGCCTGAAGATCGCCGTAAACCGTCGTGCGTATTGGCATGTCCGCCAGGTGCGCGCTTGTTTGGTGACGTACATGATCCCGAATCCGAAGTCTCGGTGGCGATACGCGAACGCGGGGGGTACACCTTGATGCCCGAAGCCAATACCAAGCCCGCGAATCATTATTTGCCACGTCGCAAGACGACGGTAACGGTACGTGATGAGGAACTGTATCGCTCGGATAATCCGCACAAAATTGACGGTGCGCCATTTGACAGGAATCTGCCACCGACTAACGAAGAGCTTAACTAAGGAATTACTCAATGCGTCCCGCTTTTTCTGTATTACTGTTGACCACGCTGATTGGTGCCGCGCAAGGTTTGTTTATCGCACTGTTTTTGTGTGAATTGCTTGCCCCAAACGCTATCACGCCAAACTTTCTTATTGGCGGCAGTGTCATCGTGTTGTTGCTCAGTGGCTTAGGCTTACTGGCTTCCTTTTTTCACTTGGGTCATCCCGAACGTGCTTGGCGTTCGATGATGATGTGGCGTACTTCTTGGTTATCGCGTGAAGTCATCGCCTTGCCCGCCTTTATGGCAGCCGCGTTTGCTTACGGTGTCGCGCATTGGATGGCGTTGGGACATACCTTGCTCATCGGGGTCGTCGGCGTGGTGTTGTCCATTACCTTGTTTATCTGCACGGGCATGATTTACGCGGCGGTCAAAGTACTCAAAGAATGGGCGCATCCCTTGACACTGGTGAACTTTAGCCTGCTAGGTTCGGCATCGGGCATGACACTGGCGGCGGCTTATGCCAGCTTTGTTGCCCCTACCCTCACCGCCCCGCTCGCGCAAGCCGCTTTTGTCCTCACCGCGTTAAGCTTGCTAACACGCGGCGCGGCTTTGGTGCGCAACGCTCAGTTGAGTCCTGCCAGTACGCTGCAAACCGCCATTGGGATTCGTCACCCCCATATCGTACAAAAAGCCCAAGGTGCGATGGGTGGGTCGTATAACACCCGTGAATTTTTCCATGGCAAAAGTGTGGGATTTGTGCGCGTGATCATACCTGCATTTTTAGTGCTGTCGTTTGCCTTGCCCTTGTTGCTGGTGTTAACCCTGCCGTTGTTGGCGTTTATCTTGCAATATGCGGGGTTATTGGCGGAACGTTGGTATTTCTTTGCTGAAGCGAAACATCCGCAAAATCTCTATTACCAAGGGAATTCATAATGTTGGCGCACGTATTCTCTAAACTGCAACACACGGGAGCCTTGCTAAAAGCCAACGTCATGCTGCTGTTGCTGACGCTGTCTTTGTTTACCGTGGGCGCATTTGCGGCTGAAAATCTGCCTACGGCAAGCACCATGCCGTGGTGGGGATGGGTGATCGCCTTGTTTGTCACCTGTTTCTTTTTAGGGATTGTTGCCGTGCCGTCGGGTGTGGGCGGCGGGGTGTTGTTTGTGCCAATTGTGGGCGGATTTTTCCCGTTTCATCTGGATTTCGTGCGCGGTGCAGGGTTGCTGGTGGCTTTGGCGAGCGCATTAGCCGCAGGCCCTTCCTTGTTGCGCGGCGGCTTGGCGGATTTGCGACTGGCATTGCCCATGGCGGTATTGGCATCCGCCAGCTCCATTGCAGGGGCGATGATAGGCTTGGCAATTCCTGCCGCGATTGTGCAAATTGCGCTCGGTTTGACCATACTCGGCATTGTGACCTTGATGGCATTGGCGAAAAAATCTGAATTTCCTGAAGTGGGTACACCCGATAAGCTTTCCAGTGCCTTGGCAATGAATGGTATTTATCACGATGCGGCGCGCAATGAAAAAATCAATTGGCATGTGCATCGCACGCCATTAGGGCTGCTGTTGTTTGTGGGCATCGGATTCTTGGCAGGGCTATTTGGCATGGGCGCGGGTTGGGCGAATGTGCCTGTGTTGAATTTGCTGATGGGCGCGCCGCTGAAGGTGTCTGCGGGAACCTCCAGTTTTATCCTAACCTTGGTCGATTCTTCGGCCGCGTGGATTTACCTGAATAAAGGCGCGGTATTGGCGATTATTGCCGTGCCGTCTGTGATTGGCATGATGCTAGGGGCGACCATCGGGGCAAAATTGCTGCATGTACTCAAAGCCTCGGTGGTGCGCAAGATGGTCATCTCCTTGCTGTTGTTTGCAGGGCTGCGCGCCTTATTGAAAGGATTGGGGATCTGGGTATGAATGACAAAACAAGTTTTATTTCCACCGAACAGCAACGTTATGCCACGTGGCTCAGTTGGGGTTCGCGTTCTGGCTTAGCGGTACTGATCGTCACCTTTTTGGGCTATGTGTTGAGTGGCTTGCCCGCTCGTATTCCGCTGGAGCAAATGCCCACCGTCTGGAGTCTTTCCACGCATGACTATTTGCAAAAAACAGGCGCACCCACAGGTTGGCATTGGTTAAGTCTCCTAGGACAAGGCGATTTCGCCAGTTTGCTGGGCATTGCATGGTTGTCTGGCTGCTCGCTGTTGTGCCTGCTTGCGGTCATGCCTATCTATGCCAAGCGCAAAGATTGGGTGTTCGTCGGCTTGTGCGTAGTGGCATTGTTCGTGCAATTATTGGCGGCATCTGGCATCCTCACGGTCGGACATTAAAGGACAGAGATAATGAGCGACTACCCATTTAGCCGAATTTTATTGGCAACCGAACACACCGAATTTGACACAGGAGCCGAACGACTGGCTTTTGCCATGGCACAACGCTGTGGCGTGCCGCTACGCGTGGTGTTTCCCTTACTCAGCAACCCTGAATACGAAGCCGAAATGCCTGAACACGCCTTGCGTGCGGAACAAGACGTGGCGGTGAAGATTGATAATTTACGTCAAGCCGCCGTGATAGCGGGGGTGTCATTAGACGTAAAAGTCAGACGGGGGTCTGAAATTCATACTGAAATTGTGGATGATGCACGGGAATTTAACGCGGATTTGATCGTGATACGCCGTCGCGGCAAGCCAAGCTTTTTTGCGCGCATGATGGTGGGTGAAATGGTCAGTCGCGTGATACGCGACACGACTTGTAGTGTATTGCTGGTACCACGCAAAGCAGAGTTTTGGTCTAACCATGTACTGGCAGCCGTAGGCGATACGCCTGCCGCTCCCCATATTGCCAAAACAGCGGGCTTAATTGCAGGTATCTGTGATCTTCCATTGACACTTTTGAGTGTTGCGCCAGATCAAGCCTCGCTGTCAAAAATACAAAGCTTTAACACCTTAAATGTATCTTTGGCATCAAGCGCATCGAATAAAGCTCGTGGCAGCGTTCGTGTCGGTCATGCGGTTGAACAAACTGTCGCAGCGGTCAAAGAAAGTGGAGCGGATTTGGTCGTCATTGGTCGTCAACGTTATCACCTAATTCCATTTGGCCATCGCAGCATTATGCAAGAAATTGCGGGCAAGATGGAAGTGTCTACGCTGGTTGTAACAAATTGATTAACATCATCAACATACGGAGGAGCAATGGTTAATTTGGAACGCCGTCAGGTATTGAAAACAGGAGGGGCATTAGGACTGTGGGGCGTGTTCGCCTCGCTGGGACTGATGCCCTCTTTCGCGCACGCCGAATGGAATAAGACTTTATTTTCTGCCAAAAGCATGAATGAAGCCTTGGATTTGATTGGTGCAGTGTTGCCCGAAAATAGTGGGGATATTCAGCTCAATGTGCCTGAAATTGCTGAAAATGGCGCAGTGGTGCCGATCAGTGTGAGCAGCACCTTGCCCAATGCCACGCAAATTATGGTGTTTGTGGATAAGAATCCTAATGTGCTGGCGGCGAACTTTAATCTGCCCGCTGGCACAGAAACCTTTGTGACCACGCGCGTTAAAATGGGACAAACCGCCACGGTGATTGTGCTGGTGAAAGCCGATGGAAAATTGTATCGTGCCGCGAAAGAAGTCAAAGTGACGCAAGGCGGCTGCGGCGGCTAATCAACGGAACAAGGAGAAATAAGCATGGGTAGCCCAATGAAAATTCGTGCCGCCGTTAAGGATGGCATCACAGAAGTCAAAGTCCTGATGGGACACGCGATGGAAACAGGTTTGCGCAAAGATGCCGATGGCGCGCTGGTACCCGCTTGGTTTATCACGGAAGTCCTCGCTAAACATCAAGATAAAGTGGTGTTGGATGCGCAATTTGGTACGGCGGTGTCTAAAGATCCCTATTTGGCTTTCCGCTTCAAAGGCGGCGTAAAAGGTGAAAAAGTGTCAGTCACGTGGTTGGATAACAAAGGTGATACCCGCAGCGACGAAGTCGAAATTACTGAAAAAGTTTAGTGGATAGCTGTTGGTCGATGGCTGGTTGATGGTTTTTTAGCATAAATTAAGTTAGGGAAATACTGATTAAATCTTCCGTTCGTGGTGAGCCTGTCGAACCATGAGCGGAAGATTTAATAAAATCAATGAATTAAATCCGTTCACACTTCGACAAGCTCAGGGCGAACGGATTTAATCAGTGCTTCCTTAGATAAACTGAGATTGTGTGCTTGCTAACTAGTAACTATTAGCTCACAACTCATTTTTGAACCCCTTCTTCTGGAGAGTATTGCAATGTACACTCGAATTATCCTCACCTTAGCACTGGCGATCCCCTGTTTGGGCTTTGCCAGTGACGACAAAAGTGCTGACGAAATCGCGAAATACCGCGAAATGGTCAGCGATGGCAATCCTGCCGAATTAGACGAAATGCGTGGCGAAGAGCTGTGGAAAACCGCTGCGGGGACGAAAAACGCCTCCTTGGAAAAATGCGATCTGGGCAAAGGGGCGGGCATGGTGAAAGGCGCGTATGCCGAATTGCCGCGTTATTTCGCCGACACCAAACGCGTGCAAGATTTGGAATCGCGCTTATTGACCTGCATGACCACCTTGCAAGGTATCCCCGAAGCCGACATCACCCGCAAACCGTTTAGCACCACCAGCGAAAAATCCAACATTGAAGGCTTGGTCGCCTATGTCGTGGGGCAATCCAAGGGCATGAAAATGGCGGTTGCGCTCAAACATCCCAAAGAAAAAGCCGCCTACGAAATCGGCAAGCGGATTTTCTTCTACCGCGCAGGTCCTTATGACTTTTCTTGCGCCACTTGCCATAGCGAAAATGGTCGCCGCATTCGCTTGCAAGATTTGCCCAATCTCACCACCAATATCGGCGCGCAACGCGCTTACACCACTTGGCCCGCGTATCGCGTCTCACAAGGCTTGTTCCGCTCGTTCCAATGGCGCATCAACGATTGCTTCCGTCAACAACGCTTCCCCGAACCCGTGTTTGGCTCGGAATTGACCGTGGCATTGACCATGTTCTTGGCAGCCAATGCCAATGATGCCGTGTATGACGGCCCTGCCATCAAACGATAAGGGAGAAAAAACATGAAAAAAATTGTACTGCTCGTCATCGCAATGTGCGCACCAACCGCTTACGCCGCCAACAAAGATACCGCCCTTGATACCAAGGCGTTGACCGTCATTCAACGTGACTTCCGCGACAAAGGCATCGCCAAAGTGGATCGCGTCAAACAAGACAAAATCCAAGCCCTGTGTACCCAATACCGCGACCGCCCGCCCCACGCCTTGCAAGATAAGCTGGAAAAAGAACAACTCGCTGCGGTCAAATATCCCGCCGATGGAAAATTGATGGGCGACTGGAAAGCAGGCGAAAAATTAGCCCAAAGCGGGCGCGGCTTGACGTGGACGGATAAAGAAGGCGACGTGGTCGGCGGCAATTGCTATAACTGCCACCAACTCTCCCCCAAAGAAATCGCCTACGGCACGATAGGTCCTAGTTTGCTGCATTTCGGCAGGAATCGCGGCAACACCCCAGAAATGCAAAAGTATGTCTATGGTCGCATCTACAACGCCAAAGCCTTTAATTTATGCACCAACATGCCCCGCTTCGGACACGTCGGCGCATTGACCGAAAGTCAAATCAAAGACCTAGTCGCGTTGCTGCTTGATCCAGAGTCGTTGGTGAATAAGGAATAATTTTGACTCCCCTCTCCCACAAGCGGGCGAGGGAATTGCGCCATCGGTACCGCGTTCCAACAAGGAGTCCGTAGGTTGGGTTGAACGCAGTGAAGCCCAACGTTTACCGCGTGAATTTATTGGGCGCAGCTTGCACTCAACCCAAGCTACGCGCTGTTTTTAGAGTAGGAGCATAACCAACATGAAACTGTTCAAGCTAGGCTCACGTCGGCAAGGTGTGATGATTGTGATAGTGATTGCCATAATCGCAATTAACTTTCAAGCCCTAGTTTCTGCGGGTCTATTACTTGGTGCAGCCATGTTCAATACGGGAGTACGCTATCAAAGTGCGGCTGAATTTGAAGCGATTGTTCAATCATGGCAACTGACAGGTAAATCACGCAATGTAGCGATTGCCATTTTTAGAAGTAAAGATTTTTACTGCGAACCCCTTATTTGTTATCAGGAATTGCCTGGTTTTCCATGCACTCAAAAACTGCAAGTAACGTTGGTCGTTAATACTCAAGATCAAGTCACCCATTTCATTACTCGAAAATTACCCGATGGTAGGCTACCCACTGTTTGCTTGTAATCGAATTTGCGCTGATTGGTTGGGCGCAGCTTGCGCTCAACCCAACCTACGCATGGTGGTAGTGTGCCATTTAAATACCTCCTAGGAGTTTTTCCATGAGTATCAATCGTCGTGAATTTTTACAGGTGTTAGCCATCACCGCTGCGGGGGGATTGACTTTGAGCAGCCGCGAAAGCCTTGCCGCCGCACACGCCGCGAAATTGTATGACGTGCCGAATCGTGGCAACGTCAGTCTGCTGCATATCACCGATGTACACGCGCAACTCAATCCGCTGTACTACCGTGAACCGCATATCAATCTGGGGTTTGGCGCGATGCGCAATCAGCCGCCGCATCTGGTCAATCATGCGTTTCTGAAACAATTCGGCATTCGCCCCAATACTCCCGAAGCCCACGCTTTTACTTCGCTCAATTACACCGAAGCGGCGAAAATTTACGGCAAAGTCGGGGGTTTCGCGCATCTCGCCACTTTGGTGAAACAACTGCGCGCCGCCCGCCCGCAATCGCTGCTATTGGATGGCGGCGATACTTGGCAAGGGTCGGCGACCGCGCTGTGGACGCGTGGGCAAGACATGATGGATGCGTGTGTGCAATTGGGCGTGGATGTGATGACCCTGCATTTTGAAGCGACTTACGGCGCGGAACGTATCAAAGATGCGGAGGCGGGGACGCTGAAAGGACATATCGACATCGTGGCGCAAAACGTCAAAACGACCGATTTTGGCGATCCCGTGTTTAAACCTTACGTCATCCGCGAAATCAATCACATCCCTGTCGCCATTATCGGGCAGGCTTTTCCCTACACCACCATCGCCAATCCACGCTATTTTGTGCCCGATTGGTCGTTCGGTATTCAAGAAGAATCCTTGCAAACCACCATAGATGAAGCCCGTCAAAAAGGCGCGCAAGTGGTGGTGCTGTTGTCGCACAACGGCATGGATGTAGATTTGAAACTCGCCTCCCGCGTGCGCGGGCTAGACGCGATTTTGGGCGGACATACCCACGACGGCATCCCTACGCCGATTCCCGTGAAAAATGCGGGCGGCACCACTTTGGTGACGAATGCAGGTTCTAACGGCAAGTTTTTAGGCGTGTTGGACTTTGAAGTTAAAAACGGCAAAGTGGCGAATTTCCATTATAAATTGCTGCCGATTTTTGCCAATTTGCTACCCGCCGATGCTGACATGGCGGCATTGATTCAACGCGTGCGCAGCCCGTTTGCCGCAAAACTCGCCGAACCGCTTGCGCTGACCGATGGCTTGCTGTATCGCCGTGGCAACTTCAACGGCAGCTTTGACCAAGTGATTTTGGACGCGTTGATGCGCGAAAAAGACGCACCGATTGCCTTCTCCCCAGGCTTTCGTTGGGGGACATCGCTATTGCCTAACAGTATGATTACCATGGAAGATTTGATGGCACAGACGGCTATTACTTATTCCGCGACCACGCTCACCGAAATGACAGGCGCGCAAATCAAAAACGTACTGGAAGACGTGGGCGACAACCTGTTCAACCCCGACCCGTATTACCAACAAGGCGGCGACATGGTGCGTGTTGGCGGCGTGCAATACACCTGCGATCCTGCCGCCAAAATGGGCAACCGCATCCAAGAGCTGCAACTCAACGGTAAACCTTTAGAGGCGGATAAACGCTACAAAGTCGCAGGCTGGGCAGGCGTGTCCGAAGCGGCACGCGACAGCGGCGGCGAAGCAATTTGGGATTTGGTGGCAAGATATTTACGGCATGAAAAAGTCATTAAAGTGATCCAGCCGAACGTGCCGAAAATCAAAGGGACGGATGGCAATTTAGGGATATCGTAGGGGCAGACCTACGTGTCAGCCCTTCTTTCGCCCCAATATGTTCATCTCGTGAAAAATGGGCGCACACACAGGTGCGCCCCTACAAAAGAAATCATCATGCGCTACCTGATTATCGCTCTGTTATTCGGCTTCGTACAATCCGCGTTTGCCTTGCCACCGATCAATGTAGTGGAGCGCATTAAAGCGATGTATCCCAATTCAGGTCGAATTGTCCAAGGTGACCTAAATAATGATGGTATCGACGACTTTGTGTTACTTAACAAGGATGGGTTGAATGATGCAGTTGTTGTGCTAAAAGGTAAGTCAGATGGGTCTTATGAGTCATTTGCCAGATCATCAGAGATTGAATATGGCACAGCAGATATAGAAATAAAGCGAAAATCTATTTTTATTACGGTATTTCACAACTCCCTCGCCCTAACTTTCAACGAGGTTTACCAGTTTAAATATGTCACTCAATCAGCTGGATTTTTTCTTATTGGGCAGGAAGAAAATTCTTATGCGCCTGAAGATGAAATAAAGCGGACGATCAGCACCAATTACCTGACGGGGATGGTCATTGAACGGGAGACTTTCAACGGGAAATCTAGCGAGGTAAAGCATAAACTCGCCCCCAATGAACGCCACTTACTCAAGTTAGAAGCATTTGTCCGTTAAACAAACTCAATTGTAAGGAAACCACCATGCGCCATGTTATTTTTGCTCTCGCCCTGTTATTCGGTTCTACTCAAACCACGCTTGCCGCGCCGCCCGCCTTGGAAATCAGCAAAGTCCAAGTGCAACAGTTGCGCATTCAAGTGGCGGACAGTGTGAGTTTTAACGATGCGGTCGAATCCTTAAAACTGCGCGCTAATCAGCACAATCTTAAGTTTGTGGGCGTGAATCAGCTTTACAAAGAAATCGAGTCATTGACGGGAAAACCTGCAAAACGCATGGAAATCTTCAACTTTTGTGACGGACTGACTGCGCAACAAATGCTCGCTGCTGACCTGAATACCATCGCCTTTATGCCTTGTCGCATCGCCATTGTGGAGGACGACGCAGGTAAACGCTGGGTGATTGCCATGATGATGGACGATGCCACGATACAAGGGTTAAGGGGTGATACGCGCAAAAATGCCGAGCGCGTGATGGCAGCGTTAAAAGACATGATGTTGGCGGCAAGCAGCGGGGATATTTAACCCAATAACCCCAATGGGTTATTTCGTTTGCTCTTCGTGGGTATGGCGATGGCAAGCTGAATGCACTCTAATGCGGGTTGCAATTTGTATCATGCAACGGTGTGTTTTCAGTGGCAATTTATTAACTTGTGGGAGATGAAAAGAATGAACTTCAATAAAGAATTTGATGCGAGCGGTATGTCTTGCCCTTTGCCTATTGTCAAAACCAAAAAGGCATTGGTCGATATGGAATCTGGACAAGTGTTGAAGATCATCGCTACAGACTGCGGCGCAGTGAAAGATATGCAGGCTTTTGCCAACCAAACGGGTAACACCTTGCTGTCCAATACTGAAGAAGGTGGTAAGTACATTTTCTTTATGCAGAAGAAATAAGTTTCCAGTCGCCACTCCAAAGGGGAAAACATGACTACCAAAAAAATGGCGATTATCGCCACCAAAGGCACGCTGGATATGGCATATCCGCCGTTTATTCTGGCTTCTACCGCAGCAGCATTGGGCTATGAAGTGCAGATTTTCTTCACTTTTTATGGATTGCAATTGCTGCGTAAGGATTTGTCGGATGTGATGATTAGTCCTTTGGCGAATCCTGCGATGCCGATGCCGATTCCCATGCCTGTGATGGTGCAAATGTTGCCAGGGATGGAGTCAATGGCGACCATGATGATGAAAAATAAGCTAAAAAAACATGGCGTTGCGTCATTGGAAGAATTACGTGAAATGTGCTTGGAAATGGATGTCAAGTTTATTGCCTGTCAAATGACGGTGGATTTGTTTGAATTCGATAAGAAAGAGTTTATCGAACCTGTGGAATACGGCGGCGCGTCGATGTTCTTTGGTTTTGCAGGCGAAACAGATATTTGCCTGTTTGTTTAGCGAAAAGGTCGGGTTTTTACCCGACCTTTTATTTTTTGGCGGGCAAAACCCCTGCCTACAATGTTGTAAAAAATTTAAAAAAACTTCAGGGAGAGAAGTACCATGAATCAGAAACAAATTGTACTGTCCGTTCTAGCCGCCGCGTTGCTGTCGCCATTGATGGCGAATGCTACCAATGGTTATTTTTCACACGGCTACGGCATTAAAGCCAAAGGTATGGGCGGCGTGGGCATCGCGTTGCCACAAGATAGCTTGGCTGCCGCCACCAATCCTGCTGGTATGGTGATGGTGGGTGATCGCATTGATTTGGGTGTGGATTTATTTGTGCCGAATCGCGGTGCTGACATTACAGGGGCGGCAGCCAATACCTATAGTGGCAATGGCAAAAGTAATTTCCTGATTCCTGAATTTGGCTATAACAAGATGATGGGTTCAGATATGTCGCTGGGCGTGGCGGTGTATGGCAACGGCGGGATGAATACGACTTACACTGCCAGCCCCTTTGGTCCGAATGCGGGTATCAATTTAGAGCAATTATTTATTGCCCCCACTTGGGCGATGAAGATCAACCCTCAGCACTCAATCGGCGTATCGCTCAATTTGGTCTATCAAACTTTCTCCGCAACGGGTTTAGCTGCCTTCGCACCTATGTCCAGCAACGCTGCTGCATTGACCAATACAGGTACAGACAGCTCCACGGGGATTGGGCTGCGCTTAGGTTGGACAGGTGAAATTACGCCTGAATTTACCATGGGTGCGACTTACCAACCCAAAACAAAGATGGGCAAACTCAATAAATATGCAGGGTTGTTTGCTGAGCAAGGTGGCTTTGATATTCCAGCCAGTTATGGCATTGGTTTTGCATACAAAATGATGCCTAGCACCACGATGGCTTTCGATATTGAAAAAATTGACTACGGTAATGTGGCTTCCATTGCCAATAGCAATGCCGCAGGTGGCGCATTGGGGATGAGTAATGGTTCAGGTTTTGGTTGGCAAAATATGACCGTGTACAAGCTGGGCGTGAGTCATGCTTGGAATGACGCTTGGACAGTACGTGCGGGTTACAACCATAACAATGCACAAATTCCGAATACACAAACCTTGTTCAACGTGTTAGCCCCTGGGGTGGTGCAAGATCATCTGACTTTAGGCGCAACTTGGAATGTTTCCAAAGACAACGAGTTGTCTTTCTCCTATATGCACGCATTTAAACAAAGCGTGAGTGGTACGGCTGGAACGGCGGGGATGGTCGGTGGCACAGCTGCGAATATCAATATGTACCAAGACTCCTTGGGCGTGGCGTATAGCTGGAAGCTCTAAGTTGATTTAGCACGGCGGCAACATCAAGCCCACTCCTTGGTTGAAGTGGGCTTTTTATTTGTGTACTCAAGTGCATTAAAACTTAACGGGCTGATTTTTGCTGTGCATTCATGATGTTTGGCAAGTTGGTTTCTATCCAGTTGGTCAGTGACTCAACTTGTAGACTCACTTCTTCACCCAGCGGGGTGAGGGTATATTCCACGTGCGGTGGCACCACTGGATGCGATAGTCGGTTGACGAAGCCATCTTGCTCTAGCTGTTGTAATGTCTGTGCGAGCATTTTTTCGCTTACGCCCCCGATCTTGCGGCGCAGCTCGCTGAAACGATGCGTCCCGTCTCGCAAAGCCACCAGTACCAATACTCCCCATCGGCTGGTGACGTGTTTAAGCACTTCGCGTGAAGGACATTCGGTTGCAAACACATCCCCTCGTCGCAACTTGGCAGCCAATGAGGCTTCTTGAATAGCATAAATCATGATACTTACCTTTTTGTGCGTACTTACGAAAAGTAATCATAGCAGATACACTGCGCACCTCCCAAATATCAATTTAAACGAAAGGAAAAAACATGATCGTCGTCACAGGTGCAACAGGACAATTAGGGCGTTTGGTGATTGCCGCCTTGTTGAAAAAAACCACTGCGGGCAATATCGTCGCTGCCGTGCGCAATGTGGACAAGGCAAAAGACCTTGCCGCATTGGGCGTGCAAGTGCGCCACGCGGACTATAGCCAAGCAGAAAGCTGGAATGCAGCCTTGCAAGGCGCGGATAAAGTGTTGCTGATTTCGTCCAGCGAAGTGGGACAGCGTACGCAGCAACATCAAAACGTGATCGACGCTGCCAAGCGTGCGGGGGTGAAATTGCTGGCATACACCAGCCTGCTGCACGCCGATACCTCGGTACTCGGCTTGGTGGCTGAACACATAGAAACGGAAGCACTGATCCGCGCATCGGGTGTGCCGTTTACGTTGTTGCGCAATGGCTGGTATACCGAGAACTACACGGCAGGGATTCCCGCTGCGCTGTCCTTAGGTGCGGTGTATGGCTGCGCGGGCGAGGGGCGTATTGCTTCCGCTGCACGTGCCGACTACGCTGAAGCGGCGGCTGTTGTGCTCACCGCAGCCGATCAAGCAGGAAAAGTCTATGAGCTAGCAGGCGATACCGCCTATACTCTGGGTGAATTCGCAGCGGAAATCTCGCGCCAGAGTGGCAAGGCAATCGGCTACGTCAACCTGCCAGAAGCAGCCTACAAGCAAGCACTGCTCGGTGCTGGATTGCCCGAATTTCTCGCAGAATTACTGGCTAATTCCGACACGGGGGTGAGTCAAGGTGCTTTGTTTGACGACAGTCATCAACTTGGCCGTCTCCTCAATAGACCCACCACTTCGCTAGTAACCACCGTATCAGCCGCGCTTTAATCGCACACTCCACCGCCCGAAAAATCGGGCGCGTCTATTCTCCAAAACGTTGCAACTTTACATTCGGCTGCAGCCGATCAATCTGTGATTTAACCTATAACCCAGCCCTAGTTCACTCGTCGAGTTGCTTATCATTCCGCAGAAATTCAGTAATTTTTGCCCCTGGCGTAAACGAGTGCGGTGCATACGTCGGACTTTGTGACCAACCAGACTTGGGTCAAATCAATCACTTTATACGTGCTGCTTTCACAGAAAATAAGCCCTATTTTTTGTCTCGGCTTTGTTCATCGCCCGCGCATTCAAGTTTGAAGTGCAACGACTTTGTTGTTGATTGGTTTGCCATATAATGCGGGATGACTTAAGTCATGATGGCAATGTCTATATATTTTCTATTCGCATACTTGAAATTCTCGTTATATTTCACACAGTCATCTGACTGATGATGCGTCTGATTTTGGTGAATAAATTTAATAAAATCATCATAGTGTCGTTATAATTAACACAAATTCTTTACCCTATTTGGATAAATAAAATGACTATTGTCTGGAAAAGCCGTTGGAATACTGGGCTGGAAGCAATCGACAGGCAGCAGCATAGTATTGCTGAGCAATCAATAAGTTGGGTACAGCCATTCCGAGTGCCAAGACATCGCAGCCAGAATCTCATGACCACGATGCAGATGAGTACGCACATTACGCCTTATTGTTTCAGTCATTGTCGACAGGGGAGTTTAGCTATGTGTTAGAAGATCTCATTGTTTGCCTTGAAACGCATTTTGATTTTGAGGAAAATTTGCATCAGCAGACGCATTATCAGCTAAGAAGGCACTGATTAAATCCGTTCGTCCTGAGCTTGTCGAAGGATGAATGGATTTAATCCATTGATTTTATTAAATCTTCCGCTCATGGTTCGACAAGCTCACCACGAACGGGAGATTTAATCAGCGTTTCCCTAAGTGATTCCCATAAGGAAACGCATGATGTTTTTCTTAGTCGCATCAAAAAGTACAAGGAAAGATTTGCTGCGGGTGAAGATGTTGCGGAGAAGTTGCATTGAATTTTAACGAAGTGGATTGAGCACCACATTCAATATGACATGGATTATGCCGCAACAGTTAAACACTTGCCACCTTCCGTGAGTGCACAAACGATTTCCGTTGAAAATGCGAATGCTAAGGTTGGATTTGTTCGTCCATTTGCTCGGTTCGCAAAGGTGTTAACCAAAAAATAAACGCATAATCAAATTTTTGTGACGTATTCTTGTTAAGATCCTGTGACAGAGTGCGTAAAAATTTGGATCGGTATAAACAAAGAGAGACTAAATCAGCTCAAAGTTTTGTCGATTGCGGTTGAATCTGTTCCTGCATTGTGTCGAAGAGCAGCGTGATTTTGACCATCGTTACTTAAGCCAATACGGTATCACAACGGTGCTACGTTGTTGCTTGGATTGAAATCGCACCGTTTTGCCATTTTCGCTGAGCTTACGTTGCCAGTTGCCATGATTTATGGGGGTAGTTTGGCATTGCGTGGTGGGCTGGACTTGTTCAGGTTCGAGTTTTTGCCAATGGGGTGTGGAGGTCAGGCTGTCGTTCAGCGTAGTGGACCAAAAGCCCGTGACTTCGTCATCCATGCCACTAAATTGCAATTGAATCTTGCCATCGACTTCACACACTTGTTTTAGCCATTCAAAGCAGCAGTCGATTTTGCGCGATTCGGGTAAAACAATTTCTTGCCAATGCAAACCGTCACGACTGTGGCGCAATTCTGGATAAACGGCTTCAATTTCGCCATGACTCACCAGCCAATATCCCTGTGTGCTGTCCGTCAGGAATAGGGTAGGGTAGCCATCAATGGCATCGCCCCACGACCAATATCCTTGGCGATCCACCCTCATCGGCATAAAGCTCCCGATTTGGCACATATAGCTCGGCAACCCCATCAGGATTAACAATTCGCCCGTCGGTAAGCTGTAAAACAGTTCGCTGGAGAGCGGTAGTTTCGCCTCATCACATTCGGCTTTACGCAGTTGCTCCGTGGCGAGTTTGAGTTGTTGCTGTAGTGCGGGCGGCAGGGTGTAACTTGCTGTTTCTGCATAACATGTGGTACTGAAAACAAAGTTTTCCAGTAGCAAAATCAGCACAATACCAAAATTTTTCAACATGTCATTACTCCTCACTAGGCTTCATGTTTTGCCAATACCTGCAAAAACTCATTGCCATAACGCGCCAATTTCGCTTGTCCGATGCCGCTGAGTTTTCCCATTTCTTCTAGGGTTTGCGGGAGATGATTGAGGATTTCCAGCAAAGTACTGTCGTGGAAAATCACATAAGGCGGCACGCCTTGTTCACGAGCCAGTTCCAGTCGTTTGGCTTTAAGGGCTAACCAGAGCGGGTCTTCGTTGGCACTGGCGTATGCGGCGCGGAGTTCATCGGCGCGTTCGCCTGTGCGGCGTTCACGGGGTTTCTTGACCACTTCCGCATCGCGGCGTAACCAGATGTCGCGTTCGCCGCGCAGCACGGGGCGGGCGGCTTCGGTCAACTGTAAACTGCCGTAGCCCTCGACATCCACAGTGAGCAAACCTGCCGCGACCAATTGGCGATACACGCTGCTCCATTGTTTGTCGGTCAGCTCTTTGCCAATGCCAAAAGTGGATAGATTTTGATGTTGAAATTGTTCAATGCGCACGGTGGTTTTGCCCAACAACACGTCGATTAAATGCCCCGTGCCGAAGCGTTGCCCGCTGCGATACACGCACGACAACGCCATTTGCGCTTCGCGGGTGGCTTGCCACGTTGCCACAGGCGTTAAACAGTTGTCGCATTCGCCGCAATTGCCCGCGTGATTTTCTTCGCCGAAATAGCGCAACAAGGTTTGGTGGCGGCATTCAGTGGACTCGCAAAATCCCAGCAACGCGTCCAATTTGAGCAACTCCACGCGTTTGCGTTCTTCGGGTGCGTCGCCTGATTGCACCATCTGCCGCATTGACACCACATCGCCCAAGCCATAAGCCATCCATGTATTGGCGGGCAAGCCATCGCGCCCCGCCCGCCCTGTTTCTTGGTAATAGCCTTCCATGCTTTTCGGCAAATCCAGATGCGCCACAAAGCGCACATTGGGTTTGTCGATGCCCATGCCAAACGCCACCGTGGCGACCATCACCACACCTTCTTCGCGCAAAAATCGCCGTTGGTTTTGATGGCGAATGCTGGCATCCAATCCCGCGTGATACGGCAGCGCATCCCAACCTTGCTCTTGCAACCACGCGGCGGTTTCTTCTACTTTTTTGCGCGATAAACAATACACAATGCCCGCATCGTTTGGATGTTCGGCACTCAAAAAGGCTAATAATTGCTGGCGCGCATTATTTTTGTTGGTCACGCGATAGCGAATATTGGGGCGGTCAAAGCTGGACACAAATTGCCGCGCCTGTTCCAACGCCAAGCGTTCCACAATCTCGCGTCGTGTGGGCGCGTCCGCCGTGGCGGTCAAGGCGATGCGCGGCACATTGGGGAAACGCTCGTGCAACACGGTCAGCGCACGGTATTCAGGACGGAAATCATGCCCCCATTGCGACACACAATGCGCCTCGTCAATGGCAAACAACGCCAGTTGGTCTTGAATTTGCTCTAATGCGGTCAAAAATCCCGCAGACAACAAGCGTTCTGGCGCGACATATAACAAATCCAACTCGCCGCGCATCAATTGCCCAAACACCGTGCGCGCCGTGTTGGCATCCAAACTGGAATTTAAAAACGCCGCTTTTACGCCCAATTGGGTGAGGGCATCGACTTGGTCTTGCATCAGCGCAATCAAAGGCGACACCACAATCCCCACGCCCTCGCGCAAGAGCGCAGGGATTTGATAACACAAAGATTTCCCGCCGCCCGTGGGCATCAACACCAGCGCGTCCCCGCCCGCTGCGACGTGTTCCACCACCGCCTGTTGCTCACCCCGAAACGCGGCGTAGCCGAAAACGTCTTGCAAAATTTGATGAGGGGAGGACATGGATGTTGAGTGGGAGTGAAAAACGAGGGGGCATTCTACTGAAAAATGCTTTGTGCTTTTTGCTGAAGCAAAAATTATTTTTTAGCAAGGCACAGCATTCCGACTTTGCGAGCATCTGCTTCGCAGACTGCCTGCTTAACCCTTGCGTCGGAATGACAAATAAGTCAGTGCCTCTTTAGCTATCTCTTCCCATTGTAATAATACGCATTGCCATCCCAGATGTAGATGTGTTGACCGTCTGGATGATGGGTGTCTAGTCCGACTTTCCATTGCCGATTTTCCACGGTATCAATCAACACAATGGGATACTCGCTATCGCCATTCACCCATTTCCCTGACTTTCCACCGTAGGATGCCCATGTGTAGGTGCCGTTTGCCTTGATGACCAAGTTGCCCGCCACTGCGCCTGTGCTGACATGAAGGTTGTCATAGCCTGGTGTGGTGCTGGGCGAAGTCCATACAGCCCCTGGCACATTTGTCTGCCAAACCCCAAAATAAATGCTCAAATCAGTGGAGGGCGGTGGTTTTGGTGTGGGTTGTGGGGTACTGGGCGGTGTAGGCTGAACAGGCGGGTTTTGTGGGGCTACGGGCTGTACAGGTTGCATCGGCACACTTTTGTAAACTGGAATGGATCCGTCTGGGCAAGCGCGGGTGGATTCAGGCACGATGTTGCCACCGCAGAAATAGGTGCCTGCCATCGCGCTCAACGGCGCAAACAACAAAAACGCTACGCATTGTTTCTTCAATATTTTCATGATATTTTTCTCCAAAATGAACTGGTAACTGAAAATGTGGCTACAGATTGCCGCGATGGGCAAGGGCGTAAATTAAACTTGATGGCTGTAAGTGACAAGCGATTTTTGTGTGATCCAAATCGTTTTATTCGCTCGGAAGATATGCACAATCTTGATATGCTGATTTCGGTGTCTTAGGGGATTAGTGCGCTTGCTTTTCCCTCACGCCAATCTCGCTCCCGCCATCTGGTATGATGCATGCCTTGTTGTAAGGGTCTTCTAGCTGTTTAATCGTGGAGGTAGTGGGGAATGGCGCGTTTCAATGTATTTATGGCATGGTTTTTTATTCCGATTACCTTGGGGATGGGGTGGATTGCGGCGACGGGGCGCGGGCTATTGCATCTGTTGGGGATAGTTACACCTGAAGGCAGTATTCCAGGGATATTGGTGGGCGCGGTGTTGCTGATGGCGACGGTGTTTTTGGTGATGTATTTTCGCGGTTCACTGCCCCCTGAAGGCGAACCTGAAGGTAAGGGTTTCACCTATGGTCAACGCTTGGTGTTGGCAGGCAATATCCTCGCGGCCATGTTTGTGATTTTCCAACTGACCCATCCTTTGATTGCCAATCTTGATGTACGAAAATTGCTGGACGGTTTCACCGATGCTTTTGGCTATTGGACTTTAGCCTGTTGGGCAATCGGATTTTCTTTGTTGTATCAATCTTCTTTACCTGTTGAAAAATAATTATGCCTTTCATTAACTTAGACAAGGCTAGCCTTGCGTTTGGGCACGTTGCCTTGTTGGATCATGCGGATTTTCAGTTGGACGAAGGCGAACGCGTCGGCTTAATCGGGCGCAATGGCGGTGGCAAGTCCAGCATGATGCGGGTGTTGGCGGGGCAAGCGAATTTGGATGACGGGCTGGTGTGGCGTGCGCCCACGGCGCGGATTTGTTATGTCAGCCAAGAACCTGTGTTAGACCCTGAAGATACGGTGTTTGATGCCGTGGCAAAAGGCTTGGGCGCGTTGCAAAAATTGCTGCACGACTATCATCATGTGTCGCATCAATTGGCTGAACCCGATGCGGATTTTGACACGCTGCTGGCGGAAATGCAGGTGTTGCAAACGCAACTCGAAGCGCAAGACGGCTGGTCGGTGCAGGCGCGGATTGAAACCGCGATTGCACGCTTGGATTTAAAAGAAGACAGCCGCGTGGGCGATTTGTCGGGTGGGCAACGTAAACGCGTGGCGTTGGCGCAAGCCTTGGTCGCCGAACCTGATGTGTTGATTTTGGACGAACCGACCAATCATCTGGATTTTGCCTCGATTGAATGGCTGGAAGGCTTGCTGAATAATTTTGGCGGTTCGGTGTTGTTCGTCACCCATGACCGACGCTTTTTGGACAATGTGACGACGCGCATTGTGGAACTGGATCGCGGCAAATTGGCGAGTTTCCCTGGGAATTTCACCGCGTATCAAGCCATCAAAGAACGCATGTTAAGCGACGAAGCCGTGGTGAATGCCAAGTTCGACAAGGTGTTGGCGCAGGAAGAAGTGTGGATACGCCAAGGCGTGAAAGCGCGCCGTACCCGCAACGAAGGGCGCGTGTTGCGCTTGGAACAACTGCGCCGCGAACGCTCTGCCCGCCGTGAAAAACAAGGCAAAGTCGAAATGAACGTGGAAACAGGCGAGCGTTCAGGCAAGTTGGTCGCCGAATTGGTCGATGTGTGCAAAAGCTACGGCGAACGCACGCTGGTGGATAAATTCTCGTGCCGCATTCAACGCGGCGACAAAATTGGGCTGTTGGGCCCCAATGGCGCGGGCAAAAGCACCTTGCTGAAAATGATTTTGGGCGATCTCGAACCCGATAGCGGCACGGTCAAATTAGGCACGAAAATCGCCGTGGCATATTTTGACCAACTGCGTGAACAGTTAGATGAAAACATGACCTTGGCGGATACCATTAGCCAAGGGGCTGATTTTATTGAAATTGGCGGCGTGAAAAAACACGTCATCAGCTATTTGGGCGACTTTTTATTCCCGCCCGAACGCGCCCGTTCTCCCGTTAAAAGCTGCTCAGGCGGCGAACGCAATCGCTTATTGTTAGCGCGATTGTTTACGCGCCCCGCCAACGTATTGGTCTTGGACGAACCCACCAACGATTTGGACATTGAAACGCTGGAATTGCTGGAAGAATTATTAGCCAACTACGACGGCACGTTATTCTTAGTCAGCCATGACCGCGCCTTTTTGGACAACGTGGTCACCCAAGTCATCGCCTTTGAAGGCGACGGCAAATTGATGGAATACGTCGGCGGTTATGAAGATTGGGTGCGCGTGCAAAAATTCCAAGCCGCCAAAGCCGTCGCCGCCCCTACACCGCCCAAAGCTGTGGAAAAAATCGTCGAAAAACCCAAGGCTAACAATAAGTTAAGCTACAAAGACGCACGCGAATTAGAAGCCCTCCCCAAACAAATCGCCGACTTGGAACAAGAACAAATCGACATCGCCGCCCATTTGGCAGACGGCACGTTATTCCGCAGCGATGTCAAACGCGCCAAACAGTTGCAAGCGCGTAGTGAAGCAATTGACGAAGAATTGCTGGTGTTGATGGCGCGGTGGGAAGAGCTGGAAGCGAAAGGGGCGTAGGGCGACCGATTGCGGGGCAAAGGCGGATGCCAGCGGCGCATCCTTCTTAAGGATGATAACGACAAACTTTTTAATCCCTTTGGATATAATGCTTCAGTCCGCCGACTATAATGACCTCGGTCACATGTGCTCACGCACCACTTCCTGCGGCAAAGGAATATGAGGTGCTGAGTTAGCAGGAGAGGATGACCTGTTTCAATTTCGATGTTATTTAAATCATAGGGTTACAATATGGCAGGACATCTTATACAGAACACCCCACTTACTTATACAGAAGAAGTTCTGTCTATTTCACGTTAGGCATATCACATGACCGAGCCGCAAAGATACATTTTAGATACAAGTGCGTTACTACAGCACCCCGAAATTCTGTCGAGAGCCGGGAGTAGAAAACTCGTCATCCCTGAAGCCGTGTCTCATGAAATGTCCGTTCGTGGACGCGATGGCGCCCGTAGTGGCATCGCAAACCTAATAAATCAAGCTTCAGCTCGTGGCGCTAAGATCGTTCGCAGCCCGAGCACCATTAAAAATGAGTTGTTGGCGTCAGATCGGAATGCTCAAAGATTAAGTGGTGCAGACATTGATATAGCAAGAATTGCAATTGATTATTCAGAGCGTCTCTCCCCTTCTGCTGTCTGCGTTGTCACCTCTGATCGTGCACTTGCCATGTTTTTATCATCCTGTGGAATTAGATCAATTTCCGGTTCTGAATTTTTAGGCGAGACTGCCGCTGATACACCTGACAAAGAACTTCAAACCTCGGCTACGACGTTTGTAAAATCACAGGGGCGGCACCTAGCCCTCAGCCTCGCACTAGGTGCACTCGGCTCGCTTATAGCTAATATCGGTTACTCCAAGTTTTCGTACCTTGTTGCTACAATCTCCATTTGGGGAACTGTGGTCGCACTGCCATTGCTTGGAATCTTCTTGTTTTGGTACAGACAAAAATTTCGTCTCTCGTATGGTGTGTTTGAATTTATTGTTGGAGTCATGATGACCTACTATGTCTTCTTCCCTAACTTCAGTTACGCCGCTCTCAGCGTGGTCGAAGGGATGCAGATACTAGGTGGCCTCTATGTAATGGTTCGTGGGTTGGACAACGTAAGCAAAGGCGTGGAAGGAACTCGGCTTGAACCGTACTGGAAGAGGTTGTTCTCTTAAAATATGCCTAACCCATCATTCGAGAGGGACAGGCCAGAAGCGGTCTGCTTCTCAATTCCACGTTAGACATCAACACACAAAATGCCCGACAAAAAAAAGGAACGCTGGTATCTCGAGCAATTGAAGGCTTCGTGGGGCGACTTTCCGAGCGGTGAAGTCCAGGAGACCGAGCGTCCAGATTTTCTGATCAAGAACCATTTGCGCACTCATGGGTTCGAGATCACCGAGTTCGTAAAGTCACCTTCGACGGGCGAATCGCACCACCAGAAGTCAAATGCGCTCCGTCAGCAAATAGTTGAGCGTGCGCTCTTAAATCATCGAGAACAAAGGGGCAAACGCTTGCTAATTGATGTCGAGTTCGACGACGACGTTCGCTTGCGAAATGCCGATGTCAAGCCTCTTGCAATTCAACTGGCCAGTGCGGTTGCAGCGCGAGACTTTCCAGAGAAGGATCTGCCAGGTTGGTCCGAAATCGTCGACGTTTCTGGCTTGAAAGGCATCTTGGCGGTGTGCGGCGACTACTGGCGTGGCAACGAGGATTGGAATGTCAGCGGTGGGGGGTGGGTGAAAGAATGTACCATTTCCGACCTCCAAGATGTCATTACCAAGAAGGCCATTCGGTACTCGGCATATCGGACTAAATGTGAGACAGTGGCGTTGGTTATCGCGTTCGAAGTGTCGAATAACCCGTCAATCGAGTTCCCGAAGCAAGCACTAGAACACAGGTACGATTCTCCGTTTGACCAAACGCTATTGCTCTTTGCAAACACCCCGCAAACAGTTGTGTTGCGCAATGATGTCTAACCTGTCAGTCGAGAGGGACTGCGCAAAAGCGCGCAGCCCGCGTAGGGCGCAATCGTTATTGCGCCGTATGAGATTCATTTGTAACTCGTAAGGTGGATTCGCCGTTAGGCAAACCGCCAAGACAAATTTCATTAAAGCAAGGAGGCAATATGAATCTATCTGACACCATTTATGCCCACGCACAGGCATTACCCATTGATTTACAACGTGAAACGCTAGATTTTATCGCCTATCTTGAGCAGCGTTATCGTGTCATACCCAAACAACTGCCGCTAACGACCACCGAAGCCTTTCTGGCGCGCTTCGCAGGTTGCTTAAGCGATGATTTTCCAGATGAAATTGGCGATGCCGATTTGGTAAATGACAGTGTGCGGGAGTCTTTGGAATGAAAGGCTATTTGCTGGATACCAATGTTTGGATCGCGCTATTAAAAAATGACGCAAAGGTCAAAGCGCGAGTGCAGCGCGTTGGATTAGATGCGTTGTATTTGTGTGCGCCTGTTTGGTCTGAGTTATGGTTTGGGGCGTGCAAAAGTCAGCGCATTGCGGAAAATCAAGCACGCATTCGGGAATTGGTTGCCTTTGTACCGAGCTTACCGTTTGATAATCGTGCAGGTGAACATTGTGGTGATATTCGGGCGTTATTGGCACGCGAAGGACGACCTATCGGTCCTTATGATTTGCAAATTGCAGCAATTGCACGCACATCTGGATTGTGTTTGGTGACGCGAAATGTGACGGAATTCAATCGTGTGCCAGATTTGCTTATCGAAAATTGGCAGGATGAGGCGAGTATTTAGTTGGCAGGTTGGATAAGCGTAGCGTATCCGTTTGAATTGATATTAAAAAATGGTGGATGCGCCCGCTTATCCACCCTATAGCCCTACAGCTGAATGTCGCTTTAAAACTTGATTTTTATGTAGATTGAATTGAGGAGCATCAAATGCAACCAAATGATAAGGCGATGGATTTTTCTGACGTATTGCACGATGAGTTAGATGCGATTGCGCGTGAGAAAAATGCCACTCCTTCCTCACGCGAGACCGATGCGCAGACGCGGGCGTGGCAGGCGAATTTGCAAGGCTTGGCATTTTCGGGTGGCGGTATACGTAGCGCAACCTTTTGCTTGGGCGTGTTGCAAAAATTAGCGGAACAGCGCTTGCTCGATTCATTCGACTATCTTTCCACTGTGTCAGGCGGCGGGTATATTGGTTCGTGGTTTTCCAGTTTGGTGCATCGCAAGCCGTGGCTTAAGCAAGAAAAGGATCCTCAACCCGACACCCATTCCACGGGTGCACGCTTGAAGCAGTTGTTCAAAAATCAAGCGGATCGGCCTCCAGCGGCAGCGTTCGATCCAGCATCAGGCGTATTGCAGTTAGAACGGAATTGGCACGCGTCGCATGAAAGAGGCAATGAGCCAGTGGTGGTGGCGTGGCTGCGTCGCTATAGCAATTACTTATCCCCTAAGATGGGGTTTTCGGGGGATTTTGTCGCAACCATAGCTTATTGGATGCGCAATACCGTGCTCAATCAAGTGTTGTTGTTTCTGTTTTTCTTTTTAGCACTGTTGTTGCCGCAATGGACTTTTCTCTTGCTCACACAACCCGCCTATTCCATGAGTGCGGTTATTACCCAGAACTTAACCTTGATTGGTTTGTTTTGCATGACTTCGGCGATTTTCATTTCTGCGCTGGATTTACCCAAAACGCTACCCGATATTCGCATCAAAATCCCACTTTATGTCGTTACTTTTGCCGTGATCAGTTGTTATGCGCTGAGCTTAGGTTTGTACCATTACACGTCTCAAATTCTCTCGTTCTTACCCCATTTTGCACAATGGAATGTATTAGGTTTACCCAAAAAGTTAGTCCCAATGGCAGATTGGACCTTATACATTGCTATGCTTTATACCGTTCCTTGGTGGATCGCGACGTTGTTCAACCGCATGATTAAAAGAGTATTTCAACATACTCCCTGCGAGCAGAGACATGCCACGTGGCATGCAGGGTTGGCAGTATGGCTATCACCGATGATTTCTGGTGTGGTGGGGGGGGCGTTGATTTATACGCTGGCAAACTATATTGGCAGCTTGCCCGCCACAGGACGAGATTGGTGGGCGGCGGGGTTTGGTACGCCATTGATGTTGGTCATTTTTTGTGTGACTTTAGTGTTGCATCAGGGGTTGATGGCGCGATTGTTTCGGATCAGTCAATTTGAGTGGTGGGCGCGATTAGGTGGTGTGGTGTTTGTAGTGGCTGCTGGTTGGGCATCCGTACATGTTTTGCTGGTTTATGCACCGCCCTTGTTTGATGTATTGAAAACTGAATATGTGACGGTAGGTGGGATTACTTGGCTAGTTCCGACCGTCACAGGATTATTGTTTGCCAATGGCGCAAGCACGGGAGCAAAGGGCAATAAGGGGTGGAAAGAGTGGTTTGTGATTGCCGCGCCTTATTTACTGGTATTGGGGATGATTTCCATGATGTCCGTTGCGACCCATCGTTTGGTGTTTCAACGACATGCTGAGGTGGTGGAAGCCACACAATACACGCCTACCGTACTACGACACGGTCATAGTAGGGTGATGCGTCCCAAGCAAGCGAGTGTCCCCACATTTCAAGAACGGCTGAATCAAACCATCAAAGCAAAAAATCAAGCTTCCATCATCGAGTTGTTTTACATGCTATTGGCGGCAGGCCTAGGGTTTTTGGTGTTGGCTTGGCGATTAGATGTAAATTTATTTTCCATCCATTATTTTTATCGCAACCGTTTGGCGCGTTGTTATTTGGGTGCCAGCCGTTATGCCAGTCATGAACGCGATGCCCACCCATTCACAGGTTTTGATCCTTGTGACGATATTAAACTGCATACCATGGTGCAGCGTCCGCTGCATTTGCTCAATACCACGATTAACCTATCGCAGCAAAATGAGTTGGCTTGGCAAGATCGCAAAGCTGCTTCGTTTACTTTTTCGCCCATTGCTTGTGGTTATTCATATCAATATGGCAAAGAGGAAGAATGTCAAAAACGTGAACGAGGAGGTTATTGTTATAGCCATACCTACATGGGTGGGGTGAAGTTAGGGACGGCGATGGCGGCATCGGGTGCTGCGGCAAGTCCTAATATGGGTTATCACACCTCTCCTGTCACCGCTTTTATGCTCACAGTATTTAATGTGCGCTTAGGACATTGGTGTCCCAATCCTAAATCTATCAATGAACGCGTGCTCAGAAGAGACAGCCCCACCATGGGCGCATGGTACTTATTCAAAGAATTGTTTGTCATGAGCAATGACACAGACAATTTCGTGTATCTCAGCGATGGTGGGCATTTTGAGAACTTGGGGGTTTATGAACTGGTGCGTCGTCGTTGCCGCTTGATTATGGTGGTCGATGCAGCAGAAGACGATAAACGTATCTTTGAAGATTTTGCTAGCCTCAGCCGCAAGTGCTACACCGATTTTGGTGTGCGCATTGATATTGATTTAGATGCTTTGCGATTGGATCCCAAGACGGGATACAGCGAATGCTGCTGGGCACTGGGTGACGTGCATTATCCTAAACACAACCCCGCAAATTCTGAAGAAATGATAGGTCTGTTGCTCTACATCAAACCCAGCTTAATGGGACACATTCCTGAAGATATATTGAACTATGCGTCAAAAAATGCGTGTTTCCCACATCAGTCCACATCAGATCAATTCTTTGATGAAGCGCAATTTGAGAGCTATCGCAAATTGGGCTACTTTTTAATGGGCGAGGTTTTAGCGGGCATAGATAAAACCTCAAGCCCACGTAGCCATAAGTGGAGGGGGTTTGTGTCTTGAGCAAGAAGGGGGAGTGGTTTTGCCCTTCTCCTTTCTAGGGAAACGCTGGTTAAATTCGTTCGCTCTGAGCCGTGAGCTTGTCGAACGGTCGAAGGGTAATCGGATTTAATTCTTTGATTTCATTAAATCTTCCGTTCATGGTTCGACAAGCTCACCACGAACGGAAGATTTAATCAGTGCCTCTCTAGGAGACTTCGTGGTGGTGCTGTGAGCTGCAATCAGAGCAGTAAATTTTGCCTAAGCGCAGATGGTAGATCACCTTTTCGCCAATAGAAACTTCACGTTCGCACACGTCGCATAGGGTGCCAACATCCAATGTAATTTCACCAAAACCCTCAAATGGAACTTCTACATCCCCCATCACTCGCGCAAAAGGGCTGGATTTAACAATCGCGGCTCTAAAGAATTCCTCTACTTCGCGGAATCGGTGCACCATATCTTCAGCTAATCCGTGCTCACGTAAACAGCTCACCATGATTTCTGCTCGATAATCAAACAGTTCATCTGAGATGACCATCCAGTGATGTGAATTACGGGGGCGTTCCCCAAAATAAATCTTTTCACCCGTTAGAATTTGGCGCGTAAAGAGATATTGCTTCTCAATGGAGCGTTGCTTGGTGACCCCCTCAAAAAAGGATGATAAACGCGGGTCCTGAAACACACGGCCATAAAAATCACGCAGCACAGCCATCAGCAATTCCCCTTCGCCAAGTGCCTTCCAAAGCACTGGGTCAGGTGGGGGATAGTCGCGCGTGGAGGGCTGTACGGGCTTGTCGGATGGCGTTGCTGTGGTAATAGAAAACGCGTCCGTGTGTATGGATGACAATGCCGCGCCATGCTCTAGTGCGATCAACCGACCTTTCTCAACCATTTCGGTGAGTCCCGTCAAATAGACTTGCCAATCATGCAAGTTTTGAAGTTCGGCAAAGGCAATGACATCGGCTCTTCCCGCATTCATGCCTTCGGGAGGGGATTCGCTGCCTGATAGGCAGGGGTGATAATGGAAATTGGGGTGTTGCTGCTCAAGTTGGCGTAGATCGTTGTGTAAATACAAATGATCTAAGGTGCGGCTACCATGATAAAGATGGATTTCGCCTTGATGTTGTTGATGCAAAGCATCTCGTATCACGCCAAGTAGCGGAGATAGACCCGTTCCCGTGCCAATGAGCAGCATGGGTTGAGTCTGTATTTTGGTTTGATAACAGCATTCGCCCTCGGCGCGTTGAATTTCAATTTCATCCCCTGAACTCAGGGTATCAAATATCCACGGACTCATTTCGCCATTTGCTGTGAGCTGAATGTGGAGTTCGAGAAAGTAATCTGTGGCAGGTAGGCTGGCTAACGAATAACTGCGCACCACGCCTTTGGGATTGCGCACGTTAATGTATTGCCCAGCACGATAGGTGAAATCTTGGGGCGGCTCAATGAGTAATTTACAGATTTTGGGTGTTAGCAGCTCTTTACTGTGTACCAACGTGGTCGTAAAAAGATCGCTGGGTGGAACGATTTCCATATCCGTCAGCGGAACGCATTTGCAAGTCATAAAATAGCCTTGTTCACGCAATTCAGGACGCAGCCCATTTTGTGCCAAGGGGGGGATCTCGCCTTGGGTACAGCGTTGTACGCAAATATGACATACGCCGCTGCGGCACGAAAATGGGATATCCACGCCGCTACGCAACATAGCATCAAGGACATTCTCGTCTTTACGGGCAAAGACTTCCTTACCCTGATACTTTAAATAAGGCATCTGTCGCTCTCTGGATGAGTGTTAACCGACTAATGGCTCATGACGATCCAATGTTTGCAACAGCTTAACGGCGGTCTTTTTGGAGTCCAAGAAAATCATACCCAAGTTCTTGCCTGGTTTAGCGGCAACGGCCAAAATCGCATCAGGTCCTGCATGAACCAATAACATCACACCAAGCTCACCTTCAACCATCACCAATTTGAGTTCGCCGCGTTGAATTTCTTGTGCTGCGCGACTGGCTAATGCCAGCAGTGAGGCGCACATCGCGCCAAAGCGATCTGCGTCCACGCCAGAACCCAGTACGGCTGCAAGGGTGTAGCCATCGCTAGAAATACAGGCAGATGCTTCAATGTCACCAGAAGCACTATTGAGTTCACGGAGTACGGATCTGAGGGCAGAAGCGCGGACTTCGGTCGCGGATTTGGGTTCTTGTCTCATGTTGCGAGTCACCTAATTCAGAAAAATGTAAACAAAACCTGTTATGCCAAGCATGGTCAAAAGTACGGCATTAATGCGGTGCCAAGTACGCCGTACTTTTGACGATGCGGCCTTGCTTAAACACAAAGAATCAGGCACGCGAAAATCTTGTGCCTGACCATGTTTCAACCAATTGTGAGCTATATGCTCTTGCCTAGTGTTTGTGTTACAGAGCAGCCTCGATAGCAGGCATTGAAGAGCGTGCCTTTGTTAAGGCCATGCCCAAGTTCACAGAGCGACGGCAAACGAAGCAAGCGACTTGCTCTTCATTTTTTCCGCGCAGAAAAACGTGCAGTAAGTTGTCACTGTTGATAATAATTTCTTGGAAATAATGATGACCATCGTCAGTCAAACCGCGAGCTTTTTTGAAAATGCTTTCAATCATGCGCACGTTAGGACCTTGGAACAGATCGGATGTAGCAGCGGCCAGTAAATCAATGACTTCGCTGGGTTGCGAATCAACTGATTTGATCCCTAATAACATGCCTGATGCCAAGTCGATATAACCCGCCGCCAAACATTCTGGAACGGCTGACGCGGCTGTTTGTAATGCTTGATCTAAAGAAGACATAAAACTCCCTATTTATGTTAGGTTGAAAAAGCGTCTTACCACAAGGGCTAGACGGTGACTACTGCCCCATTATAGCTGTGCCCATCTCAATTTTGGCATGATTTTTTTGTAATAGCCTGTTCAAATGCCGTGAGAAATTCCACTTGAACTTGCGACTGCACCCAACGGGGCTCAATGCTGCGTGCTGTTTCAAGCGCGTCTAAGGCACTCTGTCCTTCCCATATTAAATAGGCAGCTAAAATTGTCCCCGTGCGCCCCATGCCAGCAAGACAATGGACTGCAATGACTTCGTGATCGGCTATCAGATGTTCGATTGTTTCGCAGATCCGAATACCCTGTTCAATGGTAGGTGCGTGCATGTCCTTAATGGGTTCCCAAATACTTCTGAGGCCAAAGGGTTTGAGACGTTCTTCGTCTAAGTGGTCTTCCAGTAGTGTAATCAGCGTCGTCACGCCAACGCGTTGCAGTGCTTTGAGGTCATATTCCTTTTCAAAAAATACCCCTGGTTTGGGTGTGCCTGCCAGTTGATTGCGCTTTAGCCACAAGAAACCCCTTGGACCTGATGCGCTACTGGCGTGATGCATAGCCGCTTTGGGGAGAGGCTTAGGAGGGGGAAGTGAGTCATCCAACTCCTCTATTGGCGTGCCAGGACTGGCGACGGCGCATGAACCTGTGCGGACAAATTCTCGTGCGGCGTGAGAAATAGGGGAGTCAAATAGGGCAGGAATCTCTTGCTGTTCCTGAATATATCCCCCCGCCAGTAAAACGCCCATCCCCCCCAGAAAGCGCGCATGGCGTTGATTGTGTAGTGTGACAAGCAAAGCACGGCGGGTCGCTTCTTCTCGAATGTAAGTTAATAATCGAGTGCTTTCTTCATCATTGAGTCCAGTGGTGGGTTCGTCGATGCAGAGCAGGCGTGGACGAGAGACCACTTGACGTAGGATGGCAAGGTGCCGCTGCAACGCCAGTGGTAAATTGACCACCAGTTCATCTAGTCTAGAACACAGCTCATCCAATCCTGCGTGTTTCAATAGACGGTAAGCCAGTTCACGCTGCTGGATACGGGTGAGTTGGCTGCGTTCTGATAAATTGACCACCACGTTGTCAAGTACCGATGACATCATCAGTTGAACACTTTGTGCGACCAATTCGGGGCGTTCTTTGTCACTCAGCACTTCGCCATTGTAAAAAACCTCCCCCCAAGTGCGGAAAGAAGGGCTGGCACAGCTAAGACCTGCCAGCGTGCGTAATAATGTTGATTTCCCTGTGCCAGAGGGGCCAAGTAAAATAACCGTGCCGAGTTCTGGGATTTTGAGAGAGAGTGCGCCTAATACCACCTTTTGCCCAAAAGCCGCACCAAATTGGCGTAGTTCAAGTAACACACCCGCCGCTGGCGGGGTGATTTTGTGGTGGGAGGGCAGGTCTTGCGTGAAGTGAGTCGTTTGTGGTGGTGTTGGCGTTTGTGCAAATTTCATCGTCTGTACCCGTAACTAAAGTGGAATCTTAGCTGAAAAATTTGCTTAAGTGCGCTATAAATATCTAAATACTTTTTGTGGTCATTACTGGATCTAGGGTGTTGCGTTTGAGTTTTGAGCACGTACGGATTTGTTTTATGCGGCTTTGAGTCGCATCGTTTTAGGGTCGATCAAGGTGAGCAAGGCAAGTAGCATTTGTTTAACATCTTTACGTTCTCGTCCATCGACTTCAAAAACAGGTACATTGAGTTTGAGTGTGGCGAGGTGGTCGTTAATACGATCCAGTAAATCCACATGAGGACATACTTCTGTGCGGGTCACGCCGATCACAACAGCATCGTTGCATTGGGTAATCGACTTGCGAAAGGCCTTGATATAAAAATCAAGGTCAGCCATAGGGTCGGGTCGAATGCTATCAATGAGGATAATAAATCCAATCGCATTTTCACTTAGAATTTCCCACATAAAGTTGAAGCGTTCCTGACCTGGCGTGCCATAAAGATGCACACGTTTTCCACCTTCAAGATTAAGTACACCGTAATCCATCGCTACAGTCGTATTTTGCTTGCGTTTGGCAACGTCATCAGAGGCTTTTGCCTCTGTGCCAACCACCATAATGTCGCTGACTGCGCTAATTGAGGTTGTTTTACCTGAACCGACAGGACCTGCAAAAATGATTTTATTTTCCATGAGTTACAGTCCTAGAATTTTAGCAAACAAAGAGCGCATCAAACCATGTGGGGCAGGGGGCGGTGTATTGGCAATGTCAGCTTCAGCTTGCGATTGTTCGGGGGTTTTCTGGATTTTTGTGGTAATGCCTGCACAGTATGCGGCACTGTAAATTTGGAAAACTTCCTCTCTTGGGATATCCAAAATGCGCCGAACCAGCATGATGGTCGTGGGGGTGCGGGTCAAGAGCGCACAAATTTGTGCGGCATGGGGGGTGATGGGTAAGCGCGTGAGGTTAGGCCAGTGGCGGAATTGCACCACATCGTACTTGGTACAACCTTCGGGTAAGCGTCCTTGAGAGACATGAAATGCGGCTTGCCACAATAATTCCTTTATATTTCTTGCTGATTCAATAGGGTAGGAAAGGGAGCTGTTGCCGAGAGGGGTTGTTTCAAACTGTGCTGCGGGTGCTTGACAAAACCGAGCCATATTTTGCGCATTAGTGTAATAACTTCCTGCTTTAGGCAATACAATGATTTCGCCTTGTCCAGCAAGTACTATTCGCGAATTGACTCGCGAAGCTATAATTCCTTGCACGATGCCCAATAGGTGATCGGACGGTCTAAAGGGCGGTATTTCTATACTCATGGTTTGGTCAAGCATATTGGCTGTCATATCGCCCTCATTAGTTAGGTATTTAGGTGGTATACAAGATACCTCGCTGCTCGGACAAGCATAATACTTGATTGTTCCCGTCTGTCATTACAGTCGGTGAGGTATTATACGTTTCGTAACGATTTTCGTCATTTTGACTTTGAGTGATTCTGCTCTAAAAACAGACGCTTCGTTCTATTGGGATGTCATTATATCGGAAATGCATCTTTAATTCGTTTCGTGTACCGCGAGCTAAGTTTGAATCGACGGTATAGAGCGAGTAATATGCGCGCTAGTCTAACGCCGAGAGAGCCAATTATGCGCTTTACCCCCCATCAGCAACGCCCTAAACATCTCGCTTTACATCTTATTAAGCTTCCTCTTCCAGGTATTGTTTCCATCCTCCATCGCGTCAGTGGCGTAGCATTGTTTTTAGCACTCCCCTTGTTTTTGTATATGTTGCAAGCGAGTTTGCAGTCGTCAGAAACTTATACGCAGCTGAGTACCGTGTTAGCGCATCCTTTAGTCAAGTTGCTGATATTTGGGTTTGCATGGGCTTTATTGCATCACTTCTGTGCAGGACTGCGTTATTTAGCGATTGATTTACATGCGGTACGGAATTTGGCGCAAGCGCGCAGCAGTAGCAAAATCGTCATGGGGGTCAGTCTATTGTTGACCGTCATCGTAGGGGCAAAATTATGGTAGATCGGGTGGTTGTCGGCGCGCATTATGGTTTGCGCGATTGGTTGGTTCAGCGCATCACGGCCGTGGTCATGGCGGTTTATGTGGTGCTGGGTGTGGGTTATGTGTTGTGGCAGCCGCCCGCTGATTACGCCGCATGGCATCAGATTTTTGCAGATCAAGCAGTCAAAACATTTAGTTTATTGTTTTTATTGAGTTTGTTTTATCACGCTTGGATAGGCGTGCGTGACATCGTGATGGATTATGTGAAGCCCGCCAGCGTACGCTTGGTGATTCATACGGTGGTGATTTTGGCACTGGTGCTGTATATCATCTGGTCAGTACAAATTTTGTGGGGAATGTAATGGCAGTCGCAAAACGCACGTTTGATGTGGTGGTGGTAGGCGCGGGTGGGGCAGGGATGCGCGCCGCGTTGCAGTTAGCGCAGGCAGGACTGAAAGTGGCGGTGTTATCCAAAGTGTTTCCAACTCGTTCGCACACCGTGGCGGCGCAAGGCGGTATCGCTGCCTCGTTAGGCAATGTCAATGAAGATAATTGGCATTGGCATATGTATGACACCGTGAAAGGCTCGGATTATCTGGGCGATCAAGATGCCATTGAATTTATGTGCCGCGCCGCACCTGAAGTCGTGTATGAGCTAGAGCATTTTGGGATGCCGTTTGACCGTTTGGACAGCGGTAAAATTTATCAGCGTCCCTTTGGGGGACACATGCAAGATTACGGCAAAATCCCTGTGCAACGGGCTTGCGCGGCAGCGGATCGCACAGGACACGCGCTATTGCACACCCTGTATCAACAAAACGTCAAAGCTAATACCCATTTCTTTATTGAATGGATGGCGTTGGATTTGATTCGCGATGCCGAGGGCGACGTGTTGGGTGTGACGGCGATGGAAATCGAAACAGGTGAAGTGATGATTTTCCATGCGCGCGCGACATTATTTGCCACGGGTGGGGCAGGGCGCATTTTTCAATCTAGCACCAATGCCTATATCAATACGGGCGATGGGCTGGGGATGGCGGCACGTGCAGGCATTCCGCTGGAAGATATGGAATTTTTCCAATTCCATCCTACGGGCGTGTATGGCGCAGGGGTGTTGATTACCGAAGGCGTGCGAGGGGAGGGCGGCTATTTGGTGAATAAAGACGGTGAACGCTTTATGCCTAAATACGCCCCGAATGCACAAGATTTGGCCAGTCGTGATGTGGTGTCGCGCGCCATGACCATCGAAATCAACGAAGGCCGTGGTTGCGGCAAACATGGCGATCATGTGATGTTGAAGTTGGATCATTTGGGCGAAGACGTGATTAAGCAACGCCTGCCTGGGATACGCGAAATTGCCTTGAAATTTGCCCACGTGGATCCCGCTAAACAAGCGATTCCCGTCGTGCCGACCGCGCATTATATGATGGGTGGCATCCCGACTAACTACCATGGACAAGTGGTGGTGCCGTATCACACAGGTGAAGAAGTGGTGCAAGGACTGTACGCCGTGGGCGAATGCGCTTGCGTTTCCGTGCATGGCGCGAATCGTTTGGGCTGCAACTCTTTGTTGGATTTGATCGTGTTTGGACGTGCGGCTGGGCGACAAATCATCGAAGATTTGCAACGTCATCCGCATCCTAAGCCCTTACCCGCGCATGCAGGTGATTTGTCGATGTCGCGTTTGGCACGCTTGGAGAGTCAAAAAACGGGTGAGCGCGTGTCGGAAGTCGGTGAGGCCATGCGCCGTAATATGCAAAAACATTGCGGGGTGTTTCGCTTCCCTGATTTGCTCAGCGAAGGTGTCACCAAAATCAAGGAAATCAGCGAACGCGTATCGCAAACTGTAATACAAGATAAAAGTCGGGTATTTAACACTGCGCGTATCGAAGCCTTGGAGTTGGATAATTTAATCGAGGTGGCACAAGCCACCATGATTGCCGCCGAAGCGCGGAAAGAAAGTCGCGGCGCACATGCGCGCGATGATTATCCTGACCGTGATGACGTGAATTGGCTGAAACACAGCTTATATTTCAGCGCGGATCGACGTTTGGATTACAAACCTGTGCGGCTCAAACCACTGACCGTGGATTCCTTCCCGCTCAAAGCGCGGGTGTATTAAGTCAGGAAAAACCATGAAATTTAGAATTTACCGCTACAACCCCGATACCGACACCAAGCCGTATATGCAGGATTACGAGCTGGCCGTTGAGGCGGGTGACATGATGTTGCTGGACGCGCTGGTACTGTTGAAAGAGCAAGATGATAGTTTGTCGATACGCAAGTCCTGTCGCGAGGGGGTGTGTGGCTCGGATGCGATGAATATAAATGGACGCAATGGCTTGGCGTGTATCACGCCGTTGTCAACGTTGAAGTCGCCCATTGAATTGCGTCCCTTGCCAGGTTTGCCTGTGATACGGGATTTAATCGTGGATATGACGCAGTTCTTTAAGCAATATCATTCCATCAAGCCTTATCTCATCAATAATGATCCCCCGCCTGAAACGGAACGGTTACAATCGCCCGCCCAACGGGAACATTTGAATGGGTTGTATGAGTGCATCTTGTGTGGTTGCTGCACCACCGCCTGTCCGTCATTCTGGTGGAATCCCGATAAATTTGTCGGGCCCGCGGGCTTGTTGCAAGCCTATCGCTTTATTGCCGATAGTCGCGATCAAGCAACCAGTGCGCGCTTGGACGATCTGGAAGATCCTTATCGTTTATTCCGCTGCCACACGATTATGAATTGTACGGATGTGTGTCCGAAAGAGCTTAATCCGACGGAGGCGATTGGTCACATCAAAGATTTGATGACCAAGCGCATGGTATGAAGCATTTGGAGCGGGTGCGTTGGCGCGCCCGACGTGGCTTGTTGGAGCTGGATATTATTTTTGAGCGTTTTATCACCGCACATTATGCCGAGCTTACGCTTGAGGAAAAGCAGCTATTTGAAGTGATCTTGGATATGCCAGACAATCCGTTGTTAGATCAAATTATGGGGCGCAGTGAAGCAGCATCGTTGGCGCAAAAAGTCTTGTTGGAAAAAATCAGCGCGGCATCTTGTCGCATCAACATGGGGGAATTTGAGGATGGAAAATAAAAAACGTGTCGCAACACTAACCTTGGACGATGGACGCAGCATCGAGTTGCCACTGATATCGGGGACTTTAGGGCCTGATGTGATTGATATCCGCACTTTGAGCAAGTTGGGGGTCTTTACCTATGATTTAGGTTTTTTTTCCACCGCCAGTTGTATTTCTTCCATTACCTTTATTGATGGCGATGCGGGCTTGCTGTATTACCGTGGCTATCCTATCGAGCAATTAGCTGAAAAATCAGACTTTTTGGAAGTGTGCTATTTGTTGCTCAATGGGGAGTTGCCTAATGTTGAGCAGCGCAAAGAGTTTAATACCAAGGTCACTTCGCACACCATGGTGCATGACCAGTTGGCGCGGTTCTTTACAGGGTTTCGCCGTGATGCCCACCCCATGGCGGTGATGGTGGGGGTGGTCGGGGCATTGTCCGCGTTCTACCATGATTCTTTGGACATCAATAATCCGACCCACCGCGATTTGTCCGCGTTACGTTTGCTGGCAAAAGTACCCACCATTGCGGCGATGGCACATAAATACCACACGGGTTTCCCGTTTATGTATCCCAACAATAAATTCAGTTATGTGGAAAATTTCATGTACATGATGTTTGCCACCCCAGCTGAAGAATATGTGCCCAATCCTGTATTGACACGGGCGTTGGAACGGATTTTCATTTTGCATGCTGATCATGAGCAAAATGCCTCGACTTCTACGGTGCGCTTGGCAGGTTCTAGTGGTGCGAATCCGTTTGCTTGCGTGGCATCGGGTATTGCCGCACTGTGGGGACCCGCACATGGTGGTGCGAATGAGGCTGCATTGAGAATGTTGGAAGAAATTGGGGATGTGTCCAATGTCGCCGCTTTTGTCCAAGGCGTAAAAGACAAAAAGCACAGACTGATGGGTTTTGGTCATCGGGTTTATAAAAACATGGACCCCCGCGCATCCGTGATGCGTGAAACGTGCCATGAAGTGTTGAGCGAGTTAGGGCTGGCGGACGATAAATTATTCAAACTGGCGATGGAATTAGAACAAATCGCCTTGAGCGACCCTTATTTTATCGAGCGCAAACTCTATCCTAACGTCGATTTCTATTCTGGCATTGTGTTGCGCGCATTGGGTATCCCCACCAATATGTTTACCGTGATTTTTGCCGTGGCACGTACCATAGGTTGGATTTCGCAATGGAATGAAATGATCGGTGATGTCGAACATAAAATTGGTCGTCCACGTCAGTTGTATCAAGGCGCGGTTAAACGAGGTTATCTTGATATGGTAGAGCGCGGAACAAAATGACCTCCTTTTTGAAGCAGATGCAGGGTAATTCCCTTTTGTTTGGGGCAAACGCGCCTTTTATTGAAGGACTGTACGAAAGCTATTTGCAGGATGCGTCTAGTGTCGCAGAGGAATGGCGTGCCTATTTTGATGCTTTGCCTGCCAATGGCGGTAAAGATCAAGCGCATACGCCTATTCAACTGGCTTTCGCTGCGCTACCCAGTCAGTCTCACGCACCCGCTGCCGATGCGGTTTTGGAAGGCAAGCAGGTTGCGGTGTTGCAATTGATTAATGCGCATCGCTTCTTGGGGGTACAAGTTGCCAGCCTAGACCCCTTAAATCGCCATGCCAAACCCGTCGTAAGCCAGCTCAGCCCTGATTATTATCATTTAAGCGAATCTGATTTAGATTTGTGGTTTGATACGGGATCCTTGGTGGCGGACAAGCGCATGACTTTGCGTGATATTTTGGCATTTCTGCGCCAAACTTATTGCGGTAGTATCGGCGCGGAGTACATGTACATCAGCGATATCAGCAAAAAGCGTTGGATACAACAACGCTTGGAAGGCGTGCGGGGTCAGGCGAATTATGATGTCAATCAACGCAAGCGCATCCTAGAATGCATCACGGCAGCCGAAACGCTGGAGCGATATTTACATACCAAATACGTGGGGCAAAAGCGATTTTCCCTAGAAGGTGGCGAAACGCTGATTCCTTTGTTGGATCATTTGTTGCAACGCTGCGGTGCACAAGGCGTACAAGAAGCCGTGATTGGTATGGCACATCGCGGTCGGCTCAATGTGTTGGTCAATATTTTGGGCAAGCAACCGTCGATGTTATTTGCCGAATTTGAAGGCATACACGCGGAACACCTTACGTCGGGGGATGTGAAATATCACCAAGGTTTCTCGGCCGATATTGGTACAGCGGGCGGAAATATCCATGTTGCACTGGCGTTCAATCCCTCGCATTTGGAAATCGTGAATCCTGTGGTGGAAGGCTCGGTGCGGGCGCGTCAGCACAGGCTGAAAGATGTGAAGGGCGATAAGGTGTTGCCGATTTTGCTGCATGGTGATGCTGCGTTTGCGGGACAAGGCGTGGTGATGGAAACCTTGGCGATGTCTCAAACCCGTGGTTATTACACGGGCGGCACAGTGCACATTATCACCAATAACCAAATTGGCTTTACGGTCTCGGACAAACGTGATGCGCGTTCCAGTGCCTATTGCAGCGACATCGCCAAGATGATTGATGCGCCGATTTTTCACGTGAATGCAGATGATCCTGATGCGGTGATGTTAGTGACCGAAATCGCCTTGGATTACCGTATGCAGTTTCATGCCGATGTGGTGATCGACTTGGTGTGCTTCCGCAAATTGGGACATAACGAGCAAGATGAACCCCTTGTCACCCAGCCGTTTATGTATCGCTACATCCGCAATCACCCTGGCACGCGTGCCGTGTACGCTCAGCGATTGCTGGCACAAAAAGTCATCAGCGACACAGAAGCAGATGACATGGTCTCGCGCTATCGTCTGGCGATGGATAATGGGACGAATTCTATCCATCCCGCGCTCGATCAAACCCAAGTGAAACCCAAAAATGCGTGGCTGAATTTCAAGCACCGATGGGATGAGGACGTGCAGACGGGGGTGGCATTGGCGCGTTTGCAGCAATTGTCCGTTGCACTCACCACCGTGCCAGCAGGATTTGTGTTGCAGTCTCGCGTCGAGAAAATCGTCGCGGATAGGCGCAGCATGGGTATGGGCGAACTCCCCTTAGATTGGGGGATGGCTGAGAACCTAGCCTACGCCACCTTGTTGACCGAAGGCTACCCCGTGCGACTGACGGGGCAAGATTGTCGTCGCGGCACCTTCTTTCACCGCCATGCCACGTGGCACGATCAAGAACGCCACGTTTGGCATGAAGGCGCGCACACGCCCTTGAAACACTTATCGGCTGACCAATCAGATTTCTTCGTGGTGGATTCGCTGTTGTCCGAAGAAGCGGTGCTGGGCTTTGAGTATGGCTATGCCACCGCTGAACCGAATTCCTTGGTGTTGTGGGAAGCGCAATTTGGCGATTTTGCCAACGGGGCGCAAGTCGTCATTGACCAATTTATCGCGTCGGGCGAAGTGAAGTGGGGAAGGTTGTGCGGGCTGGTGATGTTGTTGCCCCATGGCTATGAAGGGCAGGGCGCAGAACACTCTTCGGGTCGGATAGAGCGTTATTTGCAACTATGTGCCGATTACAACATTCAAGTTTGCATACCGTCCAATTCAGCGCAGATTTTCCATTTGCTCCGTCGCCAGATGATCCGTCAAATGCGTAGGCCGCTGATTGTGTTCACGCCTAAGAGCTTGCTGCGTAGCAAGGATGCCGCGTCCCCGCTCAGCGATTTTACCGATGGTAAATTCCAGCCCGTGATTGCGGAAGTCGATGATTTGGTCGCGACGGAAGTGCGCCGTATCATTGCGTGTAGTGGCAAAGTGTATTACGAGCTGTTGGCTTATCGCCGCAGCAAGGAAATTCGCGATATGGCGATTATTCGTCTTGAACAGCTATATCCTTTCCCGCACGCGGATTTTGCCGCGCAAATTGCCGCTTACCCGAATGCCACTGAGTTGGTGTGGTGTCAGGAAGAGCCTGGTAATCAAGGCGCGTGGCACCGTATTCAGCATTATTTGACGCGCCATCTGCGGTCAGGGATGCGTCTCGATTACGCCTTGCGTCCTTCATCTGCCGCGCCTGCAGCAGGGTATTTAGCCGTGCATCAAGAACAACAAAAAGCCGTGATTGAGGCCGCATTCCGTGCGGATCTCGATATCAAACCTCATCTAGGAGCCTCACATGAGCATCATTGAAGTTAAAGTCCCTCAATTATCGGAATCCGTCACAGAAGCTACCTTGGTGGCTTGGCATAAAAACGTGGGGGATGCTGTGCTGGAAGGCGAGAATCTAATTGATGTCGAAACCGATAAAGTGGTCTTGGAATTGCCTGCGGGCAAAACGGGCACCTTGGTGCGCATCCTCAAAAACAACGGTGAGCAAGTCGGCAGTGGTGAATTGATTGCCGAAATCGACACCGCAGCCGTCGCACAAACTGCGGTTGCCGCCGAGGTTGAATCTGCTGGGGCAGCATCCCCTTCGGTGCGCAAATTAGCTCGCGAACAAGAAGTGGATGCGCACAGTTTGCATGGCACAGGACGCAATGGACGTGTGACTAAAGAAGATGTGCTCGCAGCAGCAGTGACAGCATCGCCTGTTTTGCTGAGTCCGACTGAACCCGTCGCACCGATTGTACTGGCAGGCAACCGCCCTGAACAGCGCGTGCCGATGACGCGTATTCGTCAACGCATCGCCGAACGGCTGTTGCAGTCGCAACAAAGTGCTGCCATCCTGACCACGTTCAATGAAATCAACATGCAGCCTGTGATGGAGCTGCGCACCCGCTACAAAGACGCTTTCGAGAAAAAGCACGGCGTGAAGCTGGGGTTTTCCTCGTTCTTTGTTAAAGCCGTGGTCATTGCCCTGCAAAAATTCCCCATCATCAACGCGTCTGTGGATGGTAGCGATGTCATCTATCACGGATATTTCGACATCGGCGTGGCAATAGGCAGCGAACGCGGTTTGGTTGTGCCGATCGTGCGCGATGCGGATAAGTTGTCTTTTGCTGAAATTGAAAAGCAAATTGCTGAATTTGCCGCACGTGCCAAAGTCGGTAAATTGACCTTAGAAGAACTCACGGGCGGCACGTTCACGGTTTCCAATGGCGGCGTATTTGGCTCCATGCTCTCCACCCCGATTATCAACCCACCGCAATCCGCAATTTTAGGCATACACGCCACCAAAGAGCGCGCCGTGGTCGAAAATGGACAAATCGTCATCCGTCCGATTAACTACTTCGCGGTTTCTTACGACCACCGCATTATTGATGGACGTGAAGCGGTGCAGTTCTTGGTGTCTATCAAGGAAACCCTAGAAAATCCAGAAAGAATATTGCTGGATTTGTAGCGTTGTGAGCGGTAGGCAATATTTGAAATGCTTGTGATGGGATATGCTTCACCGACCACGCCATCACATACTGAACAGACTCGTATGACAATTGAAGATCAAGATAATCGGGAGCCAGAGACAATCGTGTCCCTTCCCACTCAACCGTCAGCGAGTCGGGTAGCGGATGATGTACCCCCGCACACCGTCGATTTTCACATTGTTGGCATGGGTGCTTCTGCTGGCGGACTGGAAGCCTTTGAGGCTTTCTTTAAAGCGTGCCCATCTGATACGGGGATGGGCTTCGTGCTTGTGCCGCATCTTGATCCCGATCATCAAAGTCTGCTCACCGAGATTCTGCAACGTTGTACCACCATGCCTGTGGCGCAGGCACTGGATCAAATTCGGGTTGAACCCAATCACATTTATATTATCCCGCCTAACCGTGATATGGCGATACTGCACGGTGTGTTGCAGTTGTCCTTGCCCGACCATGCGCGTGGACATAGATTGCCGATCAATGGATTTTTGCGTTCGCTGGCAGACGATCAGGCGGAACATGCTATCGGCATCATACTGTCTGGCACCGCGTCGGATGGCACACTCGGTCTGCGCGCCATTCTTGGTGTGGGAGGTGTGTGTATGGTGCAAGAACCATCCACTGCCAAGTATGACGGTATGCCTAAAAGTGCCATCAATGCTGGATATGCTACGCACATTTTGCCCGTAACCGCAATGCCGTCGATGCTGGTGAAATTGGCAGGACAATCAATTTTTCGCCAGAAAGTGCCGCACGTTTTACCCTCTACGACATTGAGTACGCTTAATCAGATATTGTTGCAAATTCGCAGCAGCACAGGTCATGATTTTTCGCTCTATAAAAGGAGTACCATTGCTCGCCGCATTGAGCGCAGGATGGCGCAGAACAACATCGAGGACATGGTGATCTATGCGCGCTTTCTCAAACAAAACCCAGCCGAAGTCCAAGTGCTGTTCAAAGAATTGCTGATTAACGTCACCAGTTTCTTTCGAGATGCCGAAGCCTTTGCCGCGCTCAAGCAAGATATATTGCCCGCGCTTTTTGCAGATAAACCAGCGGAATATGTATTTCGCGTTTGGGTGGCGGGGTGTGCTAGTGGGGAAGAAGCTTATTCCCTTGCTATTGTGCTGCGGGAGCTAATGGATGAGATGCACAAGGATTTTAAAGTGCAAATCTACGCTACTGACCTCGATGACGAGGCGATTAACACGGCACGTAGTGGCACTTATCCTGCGGGCATCGCGCTGGATGTGTCGCCTGAACGACTGAGCCGTTTTTTTATCGACGAAGCGACGGGGTACAAGATCAAGAAAAATATTCGCGATATGGTGGTGTTTGCCGTGCAGAGTGTTATCAAGGATCCTCCTTTTACTCGGCTAGATTTGCTCAGTTGCCGCAACCTGATGATCTATTTGGAGCGGGAACAGCAAGATCGCTTGATTCCTATTTTTCATTACGCGCTCAAAGCAGGTGGCGTGTTGTTTCTATCCAGTTCGGAAAGCATCACCCATCATCCAGAGCTATTTACCGTACTCAATCGCAAATGGAAGTTTTATCGCAGCAGCCTGACATCACTTACGGTAAACATTCCGTTCAAAGCGAGTTCAGTCATGACACCTGAAACCAACAAAATGCCCACTGTAATCGCGGTCAATAAAGCGCAAGTCGGCGGCATTGCCGATATAAGCAATCGACTCTTACTTCAGTCTTATGCCCCTGCCTCGGTAACCACCGATGCCAAGGGGAACATCCTGTATGTGCATGGCGACACCAGTCATTATTTGCGTCAGCCTGCTGGCATAGTGACCACCAATGTGGTCGAGATGGCGCGTGAGGGCTTGCAATTAGATTTGCGTTTAGCTATCCAGTCAGCGACCCAAGGCGATTCCACGCTGGGTCGAGAGGTGTCGCTTAAAACTGAAACTGGCACGCAGTCGGTGAAGTTTAGCGTGCGCCTGCTGCCCGCCGCCAGTACGAGTGCCAGTGAAAGCATGCTGTTAGTCAGTTTTCAGGATGTGGCTGAAGTGGTCAAGCCTCACGTCAAACGGAATCGCGGCAAATTGGCCGCATCCTCTGAAGCGCAAATGCGCATCGTGCAACTGGAGCGCGAACTCGCCTACGCTAAAGAAAATATGCAGGCTAGTATCGAAGCACAGCAGGCAACCAACGAAGAGCTCAAGTCAGCTAACGAGGAGTTGCAGTCCACCAACGAAGAACTCCAATCGTCCAATGAAGAACTGGAAACATCCAAGGAAGAGCTGCAATCGCTGAATGAAGAAACCATCACGGTCAACAGCGAACTGAATAACAAGATTGAGCAATTGAGCGTGATTCAGAATGACCTGCAAAACCTGTTCGATAACGTTAATACAGGCACGCTGTTCCTCGACTATCACTTAATTATTCGACGTTACACGCGTGATGCAGTGAAAGTTTACCGTCTGATCGAGGCGGATGTTGGTCGTCCACTGGGTGACATCACCTCGAATCTACAAGGTGCTAGTTTGCTTCCTGAGTTGCATGTGGTGCTGGAAACGTTAATTCCACGCGAGCGTGAAGTGCAGGCTAACGATGGCACTTGGTACTTGGCAAGAATGAAACCGTACCGCACACTAGATAACGTAATTGATGGCGTGGTGTTGACCTTTACCAATATTACCGAAAGTCATGAAGCGGCACAGATCAAACTTGCAGCGGTGCAATTGGCACGAGAGCTTGCCGAAGATATCGTCAATACAGTGCGTGAACCCCTCGTTGTACTCGACAGTGACTTGTTGGTGGTGTCGGCCAGTCGTGCTTTTTACCAGTATTTTCTAGTCGCCCCCGAACAGACTGTGGGACGAAAAATCTATGATCTGGGCAATGGTCAATGGAATATCCCCGCTTTACGCGAGCTGCTCGAAGAAGTGTTGCCGCAACGGCAGGTGATGGAAAACTTTATGGTGTATCACGATTTTCCTGAGCTGGGCAAACGGCGCATCGTACTCAATGCCCGTCGTATTGTCACTGCGCTAGGTAAAATTGAATTGATTCTGCTGGCGATGATGGCGGTTGAAGTGGCGGACTTGCCATGATCGCAGATGAATCCAACAAGCCATCAGCACTGTCACTGCGCAAGGTGGCGGAGGCGCAGCTAGTCAAGACCTCATTGGCAGAAATCTCGTCACGTCCCGTTGAGGAATTGCTGCATGAATTGCGCGTGCATCAAATTGAGCTTGAGATGCAGAATGAAGCCTTGCGTCAGACGCAGCTTGCTTTGGGAGAATCGCGTGACCGCTATATTGATCTGTATGAGTTTGCACCTGTAGGCTATCTCACCTTGACGGTGGACGGCATGATTGCTGAGATCAATTTGACAGCCGTGACGCTGTTGGGGTGTAAGCGCAGCAAGTTAATGCATAAAAGTTTGCGTATGTTGGTGATCGCTGATGATCAGGATCGTTGGGTGCGCCATTTTATGGCAGCAAGGAAGCTGGAGGTGCCAAGCTCAGTGGAGCTGGAAATGCGGCGCGGTGATGGCAAGGTGTTTTATGCACAGCTTGATTGTGTCGGCAATGCGACTACGGTACGCATCACGTTGAGCGACATCACCCAGCGTAAGTTGATTGAAGATGAATTGCGCATCGCCGCCGCCGCTTTTTCCTCTCACAATGGCATGATGATTACTAATCCTGAGGGCGTGATTCAACGGGTCAATCCTGCCTTCACCCAATTGACGGGCTACACTGCCAGCGATGCAATTGGAAAAACCCCCGCTATATTGCAATCGGATCGTCAAGATTCGTTATTTTATCAGCAGATGTGGGAAACGCTGAAAGAGAAAGGTTGCTGGCAGGGCGAGATATGGAATAAGCGTAAGAGTGGTCAGCTCTATGCCGAGATGTTGACAATCACCGCCATTTATTCATCCGAGCAGCGTATCACCCATTACGTCGGCAGTTTTACCGACATCACCCAGAAAAAGGAAGCTGATGCCGAAATACATCGCTTGGCCTATTACGATCCGTTGACCAAGCTCGCTAATCGCCGCCTGTTGCAAGATCGACTGGGGCATGCCATCGCTGTTGCGGCACGTAGTGCATTATTTGGCGCGCTATTTTTTATTGACCTCGATCATTTTAAAGCACTCAATGACACACGCGGTCATGATGTGGGCGATTTGTTGTTGGTCGATGTCGCTCAACGTTTGCAAGAGAATATACGTGAAAATGATACGGTGGCGCGTCAGGGGGGGGACGAGTTTGTGGTGTTGATGGAGGGATTAGGTAATACCGCCAATGAGGCGGCTGTGTTGGCTGCTCAACTCGGCGACAAGCTGCATACGGCATTGGCTGCACCCTTCAACCTGAAGGGCTATGAATATTATTGCAAGACTAGTATCGGTGTTGGTCTGTTTCATGCGCAGGATTCCGTGGAGGGGCTGTTTAAACACGCCGACCTCGCGCTGTATCAGGCTAAGACTTCGGGGGGAGATAGGCTGCGCTTTTTCGACCCCGCCATGCAGGATGCACTGGAGCAGCGCAGTATCTTAGAGGCAGCACTGCGTAAGGTGGTTGCGCTCAAACAACTCAGACTGTATTACCAGCCGCAGCTGGATGCAACACATCAAGTCGTCGGGGTCGAGGCATTGGTGCGTTGGCAGCATCCTCAACACGGGGTGGTGCTGCCAGAGGAGTTTATCCCGCTGGCGGAAGACACAGGGCTGATCCTACCCATAGGACGTTGGGTCATAGAAACCGCTTGTGAACAGATCAGAAAATGGGAGGGGGATGGGCTGGCAAGTGGGTTGAAAATCGCAGTGAATGTCAGTGCCGTTCAATTCCATCAGCCCGATTTTGTGGCGCAGGTGCAGCGCATTTTGGTGGCCAGCGGTGCGAATCCCGCGCGCTTAAAGCTTGAGTTGACTGAAAGTATGTTGCTGGAAAATATGAAAGATACCATCGCCAAGATGCAGGCGATCAAAGAATTGGGTGTGTTTTTTTCTATGGACGATTTCGGTACAGGTTATTCATCCTTATCCTATCTTGCGCAGCTCCCGCTGGAACAGCTCAAAATTGACAAGTCATTTGTGCGCAATATATCTAGGAGCAAAAACGATGAAAGTATTGTGTGTGCCATCATCACTTTAGGCTTGGGTCTTAAAATGACTGTGATCGCTGAGGGGGTGGAAACTGAAGTACAGCGCGTATTTCTTGCAATGCATGGCTGTCATGAGTATCAAGGGAATTTGTTTAGTCGTCCCTTGCCGTTGCCAGAATTGGAGGCGTTCCTCAAACGCACTTGATGTATTTTTTTGAATAGTGATGGTGGAGTTGTTAGTCGCTAGCAACTAATGATAAACAACTCAATATGCGAAGGAAACGTGATGCGAACTCTCGGACTTACTTTGATTTTATGCTGTTTATTTGTTTTTGATGCTGCCGCATTCGGTGAACCTGGTTTTAGACCCATGCCGCCTGCACAAGCGACGCAAGCCTGCCAAGGTAAGCAGCAAGGTGAAAGTTGTCGTTTTGATGCCCCTCGCGGTGAAGTTAGCGGAACGTGTCGCACGATGCCGAATGCCTTTGCTTGTGTGCCAGCGGGGAGAATGCCGCCGCAGGGAAATGTGGCTCAGCCCGTACACAATTTCGGCAACGGATCGCGTGGCAAAGTGTCGCAGCCCTTGCCCAGCTCAGCTCCCATCGCCAACCCGATTTCGGCTCCCAGTCGCGTGGTTGATACGGCACAGGTTTATTGTTTCGATGACAAGGGGGCGGTCATCACTTGTCCGCAACGTGGCGAGAAATTCTTCGGGCAAGATGCGCAATTCATCGGCACGCAGCCCGCCTATCACGACAACCGAGACGGTACGGTGAGCGATCTCAATACAGGGCTGGTCTGGCAAAAGGCGCACAACGCTAAACGCGTGGGCTATTACGAAGCCAAGCGCGATTGCGAATCGCTGGCACTCGGCGGTAAAAATGACTGGCGTTTACCTTCGTTGAAAGAATTGTTTTCCATCGCCGATTTCAGTGGCTCGCAAGGCACAGGGCGTTTCTATTTGGATAGCCGTTATTTTGAAATGGCGTATCCTAGCGCGAACGAAGATATGGGGCGAGAAGCCTCTCACCATCCCGAAATGATGGGGCAGACTTGGGCGAGCACGATTTACACGGGGAATCACATGGGACGCGGTGTGGAAGCCGCATTCTTTTTTAACTTCTTCGACGGTCATATCAAAAATGCACCGACCTCTGGTCCTTTCACGCTGTTTCACCGCTGTGTGCGGGGCTCTGCCTATCTGGCGCACAATAACTTCCAAAAAAATACCAACGGTACCGTGAACGACGCAGCGACAGGACTGGTCTGGCAACAAGCTGACGACGGCAAGACGCGTGACTGGCCAGACGCCTTGCGCTATTGCAGCACGCTGAATTTGGCAGGCAAGCAGGATTGGCGTTTACCCAATGTGAAAGAGTTGCAAAGTATCGTTGATTATTCGCGTAACGATCCCGCAATCGACACCAGCGTGTTTACCCAGACAGACCGCAACGGTTGGTACTGGTCTAGCACCACCCATGGCGACAATACTCGCATGGCATCTTATATTTGCTTCGGAAAATGCACATCTGCGCAAGGTGTGGACACCCACGGTGCGGGCGCGCAACGTGCCGATCCCAAGACAGGCACCCCTACGGATTACCCCTCCTTGGGCGGACAGAACGATGCGGTACGGATTGATAACTACGCGAGGTGCGTCAGATAAATGCGTGGTGTGACTCAGCAGGTAGGCTGAAACGGTGAATCGTATTTATTGCGATAGGATGAAAATGATAGACAGGCGAGGAGCAAATTACCAATAGATAGGATTGCGAGAATTGCCGAACAGAAACATCTCGCGCAAAACAAAAAACCAGAACGGTTAAGTTCTGGTTTCTGATGCTACTAATTCTGGTGGCCCGGGGCGGAATCGAACCACCGACACAAGGATTTTCAATCCTCTGCTCTACCGACTGAGCTACCAGGCCATACACCGACTTGACAAGGTCAAGCAGCGAAGTCGCGCATTATACCGATAATTTCAAAAATGACAAATTTTACGCACACTTTTTTATGGGGTGTGTTTTGAACCCCGTGTTGAACGAAGCCGCTATCGCGGAGAAATATTCCTTCAGCGATTGATTAGACAAGATAATTCATCCTCACCCCGAAAGGGATTTTTTATACTTTATCATGAGGATGAAGCAGATGACGACACAAA
>JAQTTV010000063.1 GCA_028710565.1 Gallionella sp. | reverse complement strand
ACCACGGCGGAACCAATCCTAACGCGAGAGAAAACAGCTCTTCAGGGACCATCAGCTAACTCCAATTCAGGGCACGACCGCTCCACAGCATTCTACCCCCTACCCACTCAATCTGACGAAGAGCCTACACGGTGGCTTCTCTCACAATATTTGCCAGACATGTTCCAGTATGAGGCGTCACTGCTGTTTCTGAATTCATGGAGGTAGAAGACCAGTGGGTCAGAGGTAAAACCACTTGTTGTCCTAATGATCGTGGAAGAATGGCCGTGCTTTTCATCGCCTGCGAAAAGTTCACTCCCGAAAATTGTGCAATGGCGTACAATAATAGTGTTGTTGTTCCTGGTTCAGTCCGCAGGGCACAGGAAAAATCGGAACGTAATGAATGTCCTTGCATTTGGCCAAGGAATTGGCCGTTGACTTCCATATTTATAATGTTTGCAGAAGAATGTGCGTGGGTAACATGTAGCGTGTATTGACTCACTCCCGCCGAATCAAAAGTGACCGCTGGATCTCCGGTAAGGCGGGCTTCCAAGGCTGCCAATCCACCGCCAAGGGAGTGGCCGGTCAGAATGATAGGTTGAGTTGATTTGGCCAAAGCGCCTCCTAGCTTTGCGGCATCGACACCATATTGCGTGGGCACCGGCAACGGATACCCCAGGGCCTGCCTGATGTCCGTCGATAGGTCACGAGAAGTGGCGACTGGATGCCAAGGTGATATCACGGTTCCCCGGTTTGCAACAATATATTTATGAGTATATTTGTCATAGTACACTGACGCATAAAAGCCAGACGCGGGGTCGGACAACATTGTAGGCTTGATTCCCACGAAGCGGCGAGCGATGGAACGTCTGGTTTCAGTCTGTTGCTGTCCAACAGGCTTTGACTGCGGCAGGGCGTCAAATGGGGACAAGGAGTGCTTCATGCATAGAGCAACCGCCCGCGTGGCTCTGGTATGGAGCGCCCCAGATCCGTTGCCGTCTCGACCCATTCACCAATCACCCGTTCCGCATTGGCTACCGCCTCTTGATAAGTGGCGCCATCGGCCATGCAGCCAGGGAGCTCAGGAACTTCCACGATAAAAGCGTTGTCTTCGTTACTCCAATAAATGACCAGTTCATACTTACTCATCGTTATTAATCCCCAGGTGATACTTGGTGAGTATGCCGCGCACTTGCTTCACTTGGTAGGGCTTCGCCATGCGTCCTATGGGTTGGAGATTGATGATCTCGGCCACCCCTTCTTTGGTAAGGATATGATGGTCTCCCTTCACGCGAAGCATAAATCCAAGCCCATCTAACAAGGACAAAAAGTCAGCAAAAGCTATGTTGGCATCGCTCCGACCGCTGAGAACGGCGGTCTGGATCTTTTCGTGTTTACCCAAGAATTACACCAAGCTTGAACGCTTCATTCGTTTGATTCATGGCTTGGTCTCCTTCTGGAGTAAACGATTCTCGCTTTGTAAGCCTAACCCAATCAAACGACTGCTTCCAGTCTTTTAAGAGTCATCTTAGTGCGAAAAAACTTCTGTGGCGCTCCCTTTAGATTATGCCGCGCGAATACTTTGGTTTGGAGCGTAGTGCAGCGGTATGAGGTGATCCTCCGCCACCGCTAGGGTGATATAGTCGTCGCCCACAAGAAACTCAACTTCCACGTAACCAGGGTCCAACTCTTCCACGACGGTTCCGACCTGGCCACGCAGAAGGTGTTGCTCTGGTATGGGTTCCAAAAGCGCTACAACATCAAGTAGTTTCATGATGTCCTCACATAGCAACTTGTCAGCCTGGGAACGTCTTCTCCAGTCCTGATGATCCAACCCGTGCGAACGATCACGGACTTTCCCTGGTGCTGCATGACAAAATCCACCTGGTAACGCTTGCCATGACTGTCGGCCACCTTCTCGGTGGCCTCATTTGCTCAGTATGGCACGGAGGCATACTGAGCGCAGCAACTCGACATCTTGTTGGTCTATCCCCAGGCACGAGGCGAACACCCTGGCCTTGTTGCCTCCGGCAAGGTGACCGGGATTCAGGGTGTATTCTCGTAGCTTGCGAATGAAGTTTCCCGGATTGGTCCCGACGCCGACCATGGAGTTCCGGAGTACCGGGTGGCGCGATCTGGGCGCTGTGGAATGGTCAGTGATGCAGCGGAAACTGTCGTTCAAATCATCGACAGAATAAGCATGAAGTTGCATCTCGGGCGCAGTTTCCCGCAGCAAACATCCAGCATCCGAGCCATCATTCGTTGACCGATAGGGGTTCGGAAACCGGCGTTAGCCAAACATGAAAGCGCTCTCAACCGCTCCCAGAACCGCATCCTCGAAAACCTTTTTGCACAGTTCCCCTGCTGCCGAACCGGCAACCAGAAACAAGGGTGCAAGATGTTCTTCTCTAGGATGAGAGTGCCGAGCTCCAGGAGCTTCAGACCACTGAAACAATAATCGTCTACGTTCTTCCAGATTTTGATTTGTTAGGGATTTTGTTAACCAGTCATCAAAGTCGTATCCGGCTATATTATCCGTCTTGTTTTTGATCCCACGCATCAATACAGGAATATTGTGAAAAGTGTTACCAGAGCCAATTATTAAGACATTCTCATCCCGCAAGGACGTGAGGGATTCTCCGGCTAGATAGTGTGTTTCTGGATCTAAACCGGCTTGCAGAGATAGCTGTACGCAGGGAATATCCGCCGATGGAAAAGCTATTTTCAACGGCACGAAGACGCCGTGATCATATCCCCTATTCTCATCTATATGGGTATAATTTCCTGCTTTCTCGAGCAAGTTTCTGACTTGCAATGCTAGGTGGAGATCACCTCTGGCCGGCCACTGCAATTGGTAGGTTTCTTCTGGGAATCCAGAGTAGTCGAATAACAATCCAGGGTTACTGTTTTTTTGTATAGTAAATATCTGTTCTTCCCAGTGAGCGGATACGATGAGGATAGCATCTGGACGATTTGGTAGTAATGCTGGGAGATTCTCCAGGAATTTCCTGTGCCTGTTCCAGGTATTGGCCGGATCCCAGTTCATAAAGAAGCAAGGACCTGCCCCATGCGGTATAAATAGAGTCGGTTGGCGCATAATATAGTTTGTGTTCCATTGTTACAAGCGGGCTATTAAAATCGCTTAATATCCTGCTCTCTATGTTGATGATTACTTTTTGACACCTTCCACTTCGACCTTAATGCTAACAGCGTTTGATAAACCTTCTGGCAAGTAAGCACCTATACCGAAATCCGATCGATGGATAGTAGTTGTGGCCACAAATCCCGAGAGATAGCCACCCCAAGGTTTGGGAAGGTAGGAAACATTCCCTGCACCCAGCTCCCGGACCTGGAAAACCACGGGCTTGGTTATCCCATGCAAGGTGAGATTGCCGTAAAGATCCCCCATATCTTTACCGTTTGGGACGTATTTGCTGCTGACAAAAGTGATGTCGGGATATTTCTTGACATCAAAAAATTCCTTGCTACGCAGATGCACATCCCTTAAGGCATAGCCCGTATTGATACGGGTAGCGGGGATGGTGATCTGGACCCGGTCTTTACCCGGATTCTGGGCGTTGAAGGTATAGCTTCCTGCGATTTTGTCGAAGCGTCCGGTGAACTGGGTGATGCCCACGTGACCAATGGTAAACAGTACGTTGGTGTGCTGTGGGTCAATACGATAAGTTCCGTCGGGATTCCCAGAAAGCAGAGTGTAGTGCTTTATGGGTGTGGCCATGGCACTTCCAGCCATTACCAAAGACAACGCAGTAACTGCTAATGTGGATGAAGGGTATCGTTTTAACATTGTTAGTTCCTTATTCAGGGAAAAATCTTCTTTGCGATTTCTGCCACATGCCGTCCCTGGAAGCGGGCAATGGTCAACTCGTTGGCCGAAGGCATGCGGCTACCGTCGCCCTTGGCCAAGGTGCTGGCACCATAGGGCGTACCACCGCTGATTTCGTCCATGTTCAGCAATTCCGGGCAGCTATAGGGCACGCCCACGACAATCATGCCTTGGTGGAGCAAGAAGGTGTGAAAAGAGGTGATGGTGGTTTCCTGACCGCCGTGCTGAGAGGCGGTGCTGACGAATACGCTGCCCACCTTGCCCACCAGTGCTCCCTGTTGCCATAAGTTGCCGGTGCGATCCAGGAAGTTGCGCATCTGCCCGCTCATATTCCCGAAGCGGGTGGGGGTACCGAAAATGATCGCATCGTAGTTGGCCAAATCATCGGGGCTGGCCTCCACCGCACGCTGCTCCGTCTTGGCATGCATACTGGCCAGCACGTCTGCGGACACAGTCTCGGGTACGCGTTTGATGTCTACCTGAGTGCCCACTACCGAGCGGGCACCTTCCGCTTCGGCCTCGGCCATAGCTTCCACATGCCCCCAAAGGCTGTGATACAAAACCAAAATCTTGCTCATAAACCATTCCTCTCTATGGACTCCCATATGGAGTCTGGGTTTCAATAGACCATGCAGGATTCTTTTTGTAAAGTAGGTACTTTAAGGTAACCAATATGCGTCAATCCCGACAGAAACAGGCTTGTCCTATGGACCAGCTCCTGCGGCTCCTCATGGGGCCGTGGACCACCTATATCCTCTGGGTACTGGAAAACCAGGGCACCTTGCGCTTTGGTGAACTCAAGAGGACCATCCCAGGCATTTCATCTCGCATGCTGACAGAGCGGCTGCGGGGTTTGGAGACAGCCCAGATTGTTTTTCGGGATTACCGTCCCACCATACCGCCGGAGGTCCGCTACGGATTGACCGAGCGGGGTCAAGAATTGGGGACGGTGCTGGCCAGCCTGAACCTGCTGGCTCAGAGGTGGTTTCTGGAAAAAAAATTATCGAATCACTAATAACGCTTTGGTTCCTCGTCATTTCAAGTGGGTAGCCTGAGATCCAGCTTGCCCAGGATCAGGTAGGCCATGTTGATAAAGTTCTTGTGCGTGCGGTAACCCCGAGCCTTGGCCTTGGCGGATTGAATGAGGC
>JAQTTV010000044.1 GCA_028710565.1 Gallionella sp. | reverse complement strand
CAGTCGCACCGCCACAGTCAGCGAGATATTTCCATAACGAGATTCACTGCAACATCACCAGGCTTGTCCAACAAACGGTTCAGGTCGTGGCTCGCTTCGCGATCACGACCTAACCTTACTCGTTAGAGCTCATTTATTGCTGCCTTGTGCATGTGAGTTTGGCTCATACCCGCAACAAGGGCAAGACGACGCATCAAGCAACCACCCGAACCAGTTTGAAGTGTGTTTTGTCGAAACTGCATGCCAGAACAAACGAAGTTTGCAGCGTGGGCAGACTACCGCGAGGGCAAGCCAAAGGAATGCGATGATACCAATCCCTGTCCCGAGAAGTTTGGTCGGCCACGCAAAACCCTTAATTACGAATGTCTGGTGAAACGGCACGAAAAGAAACGCACCAGCAATTGCCAAGATGCCGAATCCGAGCCAGAGCTTCCAACTTTGTGAGGAGATTAGCTTTCCGTGCGTGGTCATCTTCATGAGCTTTAACGTATATTAGACAAAAAAGTTCTGTATAACATTTTTATTATTCAATAACATATTGTTTTATATAGATGTATGGTTGCGAAACAAGGCGGATGATTTTAATCTTGGAAGCCATGTCAAAACATTTTCGATGTCACTAAAACTCACCATCAATAGGTCGTTTTGAACGACCGCCCACTGCAAAATCCAAGACGGACAGGATTAAACACCTTAGCCCATGCATTGACAAGCGTTATTCAAACACGCAGCATTTTCTGCGTGGGGGCACGCAATCAGCCTATTCGATCATTTTAACGACCCGTAAGCGATTTTCATCGAACTTACCTACGAGACCCCCTGTTTTTTGCCGCATTTTCTACGTTACGAAAAGGTCATCTATGCTAATCTGCGCGCCTTATTTTTCAGGCAATTCAATGATGAACGGTTATTTAAAACGCATCCTGAATGCGCGGGTGTATGACGTGGCAGAGGAAACGCCGTTGGAGGTTGCGCCTAATTTGTCGGCGCGTATTGGTAATCGCGTGTTGTTAAAGCGCGAGGATATGCAGCCTGTGTTCTCGTTCAAACTGCGCGGGGCGTATAACAAAATGGCGCAGTTGTCGGCCGAACAACTGGCGCGTGGGGTGATTGCGGCTTCGGCGGGCAATCATGCGCAGGGCGTGGCGTTGTCGGCAAAAAAACTGGGCTGCAAGGCGGTGATTGTGATGCCGACGACCACACCGAATATCAAAATTCAGGCGGTGGAGCGACGCGGCGCGCAGGTGGTGTTGTTCGGCGATTCGTATTCCGATGCCTATCAGCACGCGCTGGAATTGGAAAAGCAAAACGGCATGGTATTCGTTCATCCTTACGATGATCCCGATGTGATTGCAGGGCAGGGTACGATAGGCATGGAAATTTTGCGCCAACACACCCAGCCTATCCATGCGATTTTTGTAGCGATTGGCGGCGGTGGGCTGATTTCTGGCGTGGCGGCTTACGTTAAACAACTGCGGCCTGACATCAAAATCATCGGCGTGCAACCTGTTGATTCTGATGCGATGTTTGCTTCGCTGCGCGAACAGCAACGCGTGGTATTGGATCACGTGGGGCTGTTTGCCGATGGTGTGGCGGTGAAACAAGTGGGCGTGGAAACCTTCCGTTTGTGCCAAGAGTTGGTCGATGAAGTGGTGTTGGTGGATACCGACGAAATTTGTGCCGCGCTGAAAGATGTATTTGAGGACACGCGCTCGATACTGGAACCTGCGGGCGCGCTGGCGATTGCGGGTGCAAAACGCTATGCCGCACGCGAGAATCTAAGCAACGAAACACTGGTGGCGATTGCCTCAGGCGCGAATATGAATTTTGACCGTTTGCGCTTTATTGCCGAACGCGCCGAAATTGGTGAACGCCGCGAGGCGATTTTGGCGGTGACCATTCCCGAAACAGCGGGCAGTTTCCGCGAGTTTTGCGCCTTGTTGGGCAAACGCAATATCACCGAATTCAACTACCGCTATGCCGATGCACACATCGCGCAAGTGTTTGTCGGCGTGCAAGTGCATAACCAATCCGAAACACTGGAATTGATCCGCACCTTGCGCGAAAACAAATTGGCAACCTTGGATTTAAGCGACAACGAAATGGCGAAGTTGCATTTGCGTCATCTGGTCGGCGGGCACGCGGCGCAAGTGACGGATGAAATTTTGTTCCGCTTTGAATTCCCCGAACGCCCTGGCGCGCTGATGAATTTCCTCAACAGCATGAATCACAATTGGAATATCAGCCTATTCCACTATCGCAACCACGGTGCGGACTACGGGCGTGTGTTAGTCGGGATGCAAGTGCCGCATCATGACAAAGCGCCGTTGCGCGACTTTCTGAATAACTTGGGTTATGCCTATTGGGATGAGAGCGACAACCCCGCATATCGCTTGTTTTTGGGATAGCGTAAACACGAAAATAGACTCTATATGAATCATAGTGGCACAAGTGAGCAATATCCCTCCCCTTCAAGGGCGGAATCACCCCATCCCCACCCCTCCCCTTGAAGGGGAGGGAGCCTTGTTTCACCCACTGTAAATCACATAGAACCACAAAAAACAGCCCTCATTGCGAGGGCTGTTTTTATTTGCTCACAGGCGTTTCAGGAGGAAGTTCCTCAGCTTTGGGTAGTTCGCTGGGTGCATTTTCCTTGGCAATCACAACCTCGGCATGGCGTTTCGACAAGGTCTCTAGCAGTTGCCGTTGAGCACAGACTAGCTCGGCGCGACGTGAAATTTTGCGTTTATACGCACCCTCTCCGTCCATTTCCCATGCTTGGCAATTGTCACGCAAATAGACCTTTAAACCTTCTTCTAACACGCGGCTCTTCAGTTTTTTGTCTAACACTGGGAAGCACACTTCGATACGACGGAAGAAATTTCTATCCATCCAATCGGCACTGGCGAGATAGACATCGTGCTTCAGCTCATTGCGGAAATAGAAAATACGTGAATGCTCCAAGAATTGTCCAATAATCGAACGTACCTGAATGTTTTCTGACAAGCCCGCGACACCAGGGCGCAAGGCACACACGCCGCGTACCACCAGTTCAATTTTTACCCCCGCTTGCGAGGCTTCGTATAAGGCATTGATGGTTTCAGGTTCAAGCAAGGCGTTCATCTTGGCGATAATGTGGCCGCGCTTTCCCGCTTTGGCTAACGCCATTTCATTGCGTATCGCCTGTAAGACTTGCGTATGCAGTGAAAAAGGCGATTGCCAGAGATGATTCAAAGTGCGTACTTTACCCAAGCTGGTGAGCTGACTAAACACCTCGTTGACATCGGCACAGATACCTTCGTGACAGGTAAACAAACCAAAATCGGTATACAGCCGTGCCGTGCGGGGATGGTAATTGCCCGTCCCCAGATGTACATAACGACGTAGCTTGCCTTCTTCGCGGCGCACCACCATCAACATCTTGGCATGGGTTTTATGCCCGACCACGCCATACACCACATGCGCGCCGACTTCTTCCAGTTTATTCGCCCAGTTGATATTGGCTTCTTCATCAAAGCGTGCCAGCAATTCCACCACCACCGTCACTTCTTTACCGTGCGAAGCGGCGGCAATCAAGGCTTCCATTAACGCTGAATCCACCCCCGTGCGATACACAGTTTGCTTAATCGCCACCACTTCTGGATCATTCGCCGCTTGTTGAATAAAGTCGATAACAGGCTTAAACGACTGGAAAGGATGATGCAGCAAAATGTCGCCCTTGCGGATCGCCTTAAACATGTCCGCGCCTTTTTTCTGCAACATGCTCGGCACATTGGGTACAAAAGACGGGAATTTCAGATCATCGCGCTCCACCAAGCTTGGAATCTGCATCAAGCGCACCAAGTTGACAGGACCATGCACGCGATAAATATCGGCATCACTTAAATTAAACTCTTTGCGCAACATGGCTTCAATTTGCGGCGAACAATCGTCGGCAATTTCCAAGCGCACCGCGTCGCCAAAATTACGCTGCGGCAATTCGCCTTGCAAACTCAAGCGCAAGTTTTTGACTTCTTCATCATCGACAAACAAATTGCTGTTGCGTGTGACGCGGAATTGGAAGCAGCCCAACACTTCCATGCCAGCAAATAACTCGTCCACATGCGCATGCAAAATCGACGACAAAAATACAAACCCGTGTGGACAACCGCTGATGTCGGGCGGCATGGCAATGGTGCGCGGCAAGACACGTGGGGCTTGCACAATGGCGCGAGCTGAATTGCGTCCAAAGGCATCTTTCCCTTGTAGCTCAACCGCAAAATTTAGACTTTTGTTGAGTACACGTGGAAAAGGATGTGAAGGGTCTAAGCCAATCGGGGTCAAAACAGGCATGACTTCGCGGAAAAAGAATGCCTTGACCCAAGCGCGTTGTGCCTCATTCCAATGCGTGCGACGTAAAAATTTCACGCCCTGCTTGGCAAGCGCGGGCGTGATGTCGTTATTGAACAATTGATACTGCTGCTCAATCAAGGTGTGCGCACGCTCGCAAACTACTTTGAAAGTTTGCGGCGCGGTCATACCATCCGCATCTGTAGCGTGGCTGTCGAGCTTGATTTTTTCCTTCAAGCCCGCCACACGGATTTCAAAAAATTCGTCCAGATTGCTGCTGACGATACACAGATACTTCAGCCGTTCCAACAAAGGAATTGACACATCGGCCGCTTGTGCCAGTACACGCTGATTAAACTCCAACTGTCCGAGTTCGCGATTCAGGAAGTGTTGCGCGGTAAATTTTTTGCCCAATTTGCACCTTACATATTTAAAATTTCCAGCTTAGAACCTGTTTACGATCTGTCGCGAGAGGTCGTCAGCGGGGTGAAGAGCCGCGCAGAAACCGCAGCTTACTGGGCGTAAAGAAAATAGAAGCGCATGAACCCCAGTGCATCCTCGCAGTAAAGTCGTGAACAGTTCTCTGTAGCCTGTTTAGGACTTGGGCGGGGTATAGCCTTCAGGCATTTGAGTCCCCGCACCAAAAAAATAATTTTCCATCTGGGTAGCGAGAAATTTCCGTGCGGCGATATCCGCCAAGTTCAAGCGATTTTCATTCACCAACATGGTCTGAAACTTAATCCAACCCTGCCAAGCCTCCTTAGAAACCTGATCGAAAATCCGTTGTCCCAATGCGCCAGGATACGTCAAACGCTCCAGCCCTTCTGCTTCTCGACCCAATTTAACGCATTGCACCATTCTTGACATCTTAATACCCCTTAGAATTTATTGATTGTGAGGTGTAATTATGACACCGTGATGACTAATTTGTGAAATACGTGCAGCCTAATTTGTAGGGTCATGTTCGTTTTGATCCTCTATTGACAGGGTTGTACGCTACTATGGCGACATCAAGCCTGATCGCAGGGAGATTGCGAGACGGGGTATTCGTCAAAATTTTGGAGTGTGCAGCATGTGTGGCATTTGTGGTGAGTTGCGTTTCGATCAGTTGGTAACGGATAGGGATGCGCTACGGCGCATGAATGCGAGTCTTTCGCGCCGTGGTCCCGATCATGAGGGATATTTCAACGATGGGGCGGTCGCGTTTGGGCATAGGCGACTGGCGGTGATTGACCTATCGGCGCATGGCGATCAGCCTATGTTTGATGAAGAACTCAAGCTGGCCTTGGTGTTTAACGGCACAATCTACAATTTCCAAGATTTGCGTGCCGAGTTGCAGGAACTGGGTTATACCTTTGCCTCGTCGGGCGATACCGAAGTGATTTTGAAGGCTTACCACGCTTGGGGCGGGCAATGTGTGCAGCGTTTCTTTGGGATGTTTGCCTTCGCAATTTACGATTTGCGCACCAAAGGATTGTTCCTCGCCCGTGATCGGCTGGGTATTAAGCCCTTGTATTACACCTTGGATGGCGCGCGCTTGCGCTTTGCTTCCACCCTGCAAGCTTTGTTAGCGGGTGGCGGAGTCGATACTTCGCTGGACGCTATTGCGCTGCACCACCACTTTACTTTGCACGGCGTAGTACCCGCGCCACGCACTGTGTTAAATGGTGTTAAAAAACTGCCGCCTGCTCACACCCTGATGTTGACGCCGCAAGGTGAGGCGACATTACACCGCTATTGGCAGATAGACGCGACACGTCCTGAACATCCCTTAAGCGAGACCGATTGGATCAATGCGACCCGTCATGTGTTGCGCCGCGCCGTGGAACGCCATCGTTTGGCCTCCGATGTGCCTGTGGGCGTGTTGCTTTCAGGCGGGCTGGATTCGAGTTTATTGGTGGGATTGCTGGTAGAGCATGTTGATACGTTGAATACCTTTTCTATTGGCTTTGAAGCGGTGGCAGGCGAACAGGCGCATGAGTTCGAGTATTCTGATTTGATTGCCCACCATTTCAACACCCGACATCATCAGTTTTCCATCCCTAATGACGCGGTATTGCAAACCTTGCCCGATGCGATTGGGCAAATGTCCGAGCCTATGCCTAGCTATGATGTCACCGCGTTTTATCTATTGGGACAATACGTATCGCAAGAGCTGAAAGTGGTATTGGCGGGGCAAGGCGCGGATGAGGTTTTTGGGGGATATTTCTGGTATTCCTTGATGGAAAGCGCAACGGGTACGCCGCTGGAAAAATTCTCGCAGCACTATTTTGACCGCGATCATGCTGAGTATTTGAGCATGGTGACTGCGCCTTTTGCCGTGGAAGACGTAACTTCGGCATGGGTGTCCGAACAATTGCAGCAACCCCAAGCGGACGAGTTTCTCGATCAAGTATTGCGCATGGATGTGAGCCAGTTGATGGTGGACGACCCCGTCAAACGGGTGGATAACATGACCATGGCGTGGGGATTGGAAGCGCGCGTACCTTTTATCGACCATGAACTGGTCGAGTTGGCTGCCAAAATGCCCGCCGCGCTTAAGCTGAAAGAAGGGGGAAAATTCCCGCTTAAAGCCGTGGCGCGGGGGATTATTCCCGATGCGGTGATAGATAGACCCAAAGGGTATTTTCCCGTCCCCGCCTTAAAATATGTACGCGGGGATTTTTTGGTGAAAATGCGCGAGATTTTGAATTCGCCCGCCTGTCTCGCACGCGGCGTGTATCAGCGCGATTACGTCGCCAAGTTGCTAGCAGAACCCGAAGCGTACCTCACCCCGATACAAGGCAGCAAGCTATGGCATCTCGCCTTGTTTGAGTGGTGGTTGCAGCTGAATGTGGATCCCTTCGTGTCCGCACACGGGACGATAGCCGAGGCCAAAACGACATAAGCCCAACCTTCACCGCTGCTTTCGCGATGAGGGTCGGGCTTATGTGGTATTCGACAGGTCGATTAAAACTTCACGGTCAAACTGGTATAAATCGAACGTCCCATGCCTGGTACGGCAGTGCCGTTGACCATGGTGCGTTGACCGATATACACGCCGCTCAAAGGATGGGCGTAATACTTGTTAAACAAGTTTTCGATGCCCACATCCAAGCGCAGTTGCTGCCAGTCGTAGCTGCTGCGTAAGTTAAACAAACTATAGCCGCCCGTTTTCAACTCGTTGCGCACAGTTTGCACATTGGTTTTCGCACTGACAAACTGCGCATCCAAGGCATTGATCCAGTTGCCCGATTGTTGGGTCAAGGTCACATGCGCATTCAACGGCATGATGTGATACAGATTCCCGCCTGTCGTCAGATTTTTGCCTGTGGTGTAATTCAACACACCCGACACATCAAAGCTGCCATAAGCACTGTCTTTAGCTAAAGCCAAATGTCCTGACATATCTAAGCCACTGATTTCGGCGGTTTGATTCGCCAGTTGCAAATTGGCAAACCCCACGCTAGGCACAGGGCAACCCATGGCAACGGTACAAACTGTCGCGTCAATATAGTTTTGAATGCGGGTGTAATACGGCGTGGCTTTGACAGCCCAGCTTTCACGCCCTGCATCATGCCAATCGGCGGTCGCGCTGAAAGTATGCGCCACTTCAGGTTTCAAATTCACATCGCCCACATAGCCATTGCCATCGCCGAACCAAGAGTTCATGGTCATCGCCATATTGTTATTTTTCGACCACGCAAAGCGTTCATACAAATTAGGTGAACGGGTTTTCATGGCATAGCCCGCTTCAAAGGTTTTGCTCGCGTCGGGTGTATAACGCGCCAAGGCGGTTAAATCGACATTGTTATCGGTGCGTTGGCGATTCATGGCATTGAATGCTGCATAAGTTGCTGCGGGGTAAGCTATTGTGTTATAGCCCTGCACATTGCCTGCATTCATGCTCACTTGCCCTACGCGCAAGCCCAGTTGCGACAGCCATTGTTCATTCCACTTCGCATCCCATTCGCCAAATACATCCACGCGATCCCGCTGCCCAGCGTTGATATTCAGAAATGTACCGCCGCTCATCATATTGGTCATCGGCATCATCCCCATCAAAGGGCCGATAGGATCCCACCAATCGCTCATACGATAACGCTGCAATTCCGCACCAAAGCGTACCAAGTCGCGTTCGGACAACGCCATGTCGGCTTTGACGGATACGCCCGTATTTTGCCCATTGGTTGCCATCGGCATCCCTGCTGGATTCGCCATCATGCCCGTGGTCGGTAGCTTATCCACCAAGAAATTCATCTGATGCTGGGTCGCTTCGTTGTACACCCGTGCTTCCAATCCGCCCCACGCAAAGTTGCCCTTATAACGCACATTCAACTGCTGACTGTCATTGCCCGTCATATCCATACGCACATTGGGAAAACCTTGGTAGGGAATGTGTTGTAGCCCCAGCTTAATCTCCAGCAGATGATTGTCGTTGCGCATCGCCAACCCAAAGCTATGGTTTTCCGCTTGATACATCGACGACCCCACTTCATTCGCCCCCAACCAAGCTTTCGTGCCGACCGACAAACCCGCCGCCTTGAAATCACGTGCGGCTTTGTAATTACCCGACCGCACCGTTGATCCTGTGTAATTCAAACTAACCGATTCACCTGCCGCCGTCGCAGACACATTGCCGCCCAGCGCGTTACCATTGCTGCGATAAAACACCGCCGCCTGGCCTGTGACCATCGAACCTTGCCCCGCTTTGGCAAACTCAGGCGCACGCGAATTGACCATAATCGAACCGCCAATGCTGTCGCCGCCCATGCTCACAGGCGTAATCCCCGCCATCACATTCACGCTGCTGACTTGGGCAGGGTCAATGTAGGACAAAGGCGAATTCATGTGATTAGCACAGGCCGACACCAAGTCCATACCATCCACTTTGACTTTGACGCGATCATCTGCCATGCCATGAATCACAGGCAAACTGGACACACCACCGCCTGTTGCCAAACTCACGCCCGCTTGATTTTCCAATAATTTCGCGGTATCGCTGCTACTAGCGCGCATGGACGGATTGACCACAACCTTCGCCGCAACAGGTAAGGGCTGAATTTTTGCTGCGGTGACCACCACCTCAGGCAGCATTTCGACTGCATACACACTCGGCACAAATGCCCACGCCAAACACAGCACAATTCGTTTTGCTTTCATCACACACCCTGATTAAAAATAAAGTGCGCGATTATATTCAACATTTCTGATGCAGCCCTGCGACATATTGTCGCACCCTTACGATTAAAATCGATATACCAAGTGATTACACTTGAAACTCGAATGAGCAAGGCATTGCTCCACCCGCCATACCGAGGAATGGGTGCGACAAAATGCCACATTCCCGAAAACGGCAACCTGTTGAATAATGAGTCCCACGCAAGTCCTTCGATGTTTGCCACAGTGTCTCCTCCCCAAGTAGCTTTTTGCGTATCACGGAGAAGGGCGACAGCGTAAATTTATTTTTACAATTTTTAAGGAAGTCTGTTATGAAAACAATCATCTCAAGTTTGAGTGTCGCCCTATTGGTGTGTGCGGGTAATGTATCCGCAGCGGACATGCCCGCTGATGGCAAGTCAAAATGTGGCGCATGTCATTCCATTGACAAAAAGAGCACAGGCCCAGCATGGAACGACGTTGCTGCAAAATACAAAGGTCAAGCGGATGCCGAAAAGACTTTGGTTGCTCATATCACTAAAGGCGGGGAGTTTGGTTGGAAACAAGGCAAGATGCCTCCCAAAGGTTTAGGTGCAAATGACGCACAAATTGCAGCATTGGCAAAGTTTATTTTGACTTTGAAATGATGCGCTTATTTGATTGAACGAAAGCCGACGCAAGTCGGCTTTTTTGTGCCTATCAAAAACAAGAATCGTCTGACAAGTCAATAAAATCAAGGGTGCGACAAAATGCCGCATTCCCAGAAAGTTTTTTAATGCTTATGCTTTCGGTCATTCATTTAACGCACACTTCATTAAAGGGGAATTCAATGTTTGCCAAGCTTAGCCAATGGTTCAAATCATTTTCAGCAACACTTTTTCCTAAAGTGCAAGGTTCAGAACAGAAAAATTCAGCGACAAATGCTAACGATGCTGGCAAGACCGATAAGCTCAAAACGGATAATCCAACGGCATACTAAGTTGAAGGTTTTGCTAAGCGATGCACGTTTAGGAATCAAAAAATAATTACAGGGAGAAAACATGCACTATCTAAACAAACAAGCCAAGCTGAAACCACTGGTCGTGGCGATTGCCTTGGCAATGGCAGCAAATTCACATGCAGCAGATGAAAACGTTGCTGATGACAACCAAAAACTACAAACCCTAGACCCAGTGGTCGTTTCCGCCACGCGTACTGAAAAACGATTGAGTCAAGTTCCCGCTTCAGTCAGTGTGGTGACAAGGGATAATTTTGAAGAGCAGCAAGCAAACACCGTCGCAGATGTGATGAAAAAACTACCCAACGTTGATTTTGGCGGCGGGCCACGCACGGATGGTCAAATTCCAACTATTCGTGGTTATCAAGGTTCGTCCATTACTTTGTTGGTAGATGGGGCTCGACGCAATGCGGATGGCGGCGGCTTAACAACGCCGCTGTACCTTGATCCCTATTTTTTATCCCGTGCTGAAGTGGTGCGAGGTTCTTCCTCTTCCTTATACGGTGCAGGTGGTAATGGAGGCGCGATGGTCTTCACCACCTTGGCGGCTAAAGATTTGTTAAGGGAAGGACAAAACTTAGGGGGAGATGCCAAAGTAGGCTATTTGAGCGGTGATAGTTCTAAGCATTTCAACGCACGAGTGTATGGGCAAGGTGAGCAGTTTGATGCTTTGTTGGCAGTAGGTTACCAAGAGTTTAATGATATTCGCCAAGCATCTGGCACAACGCTGCAACTCAATTCTGGGCATGGCGACAGTGGTTTGATCAAAATGGGTTTTCAGGCAAACAATCAATTGCGCTTTGAACTTTCTCATCAGCTCTATCAAAAGCAAAGTTTGCAACCAAACAATCCTCAACTGAATTCCACGCTGCAAACCCAACTCAGTCACATCAATCAAAATGAAACGGTATTGAAAGCCACGACACTAGATGAAAATGGTGAAAAGGCGTTGGATGTTCGGATCTATCAAAGTTCGTTAAAGCATCAAAATGATGCGAATCCAGCACTTGCGCAACTCTATAGCAGCTCGGCAACCAATACGGTCGGGGGGAGTGTACAAAACACAACGCGCCTCGCCAGCAATGGTTTTGGTGGTCATCGCCTAACTTATGGCGTAGATACGTATCAAGACAAGTTGGCTTCGCTACAAGGTGCTGCGCCAAGTCTGTTTAACCCCGATGGCAAGACACAAGTTACGGGTGCTTTTTTACAGGATGAAATTATTGTGGGTTCAAATTTGCGCATTACTCCCAGCGCACGTTATGACCAATTTTCAGCATCGGCGAATAATAGCGTTGTCCCAGCCGCCAGCTTTAGTCATCTTTCGCCCAAAATTGCGTTGGCTTGGCAGACAACGGAGCAGTTGAGTTTGTACGGTAGTTATGGTCAGGCTTATCGCGCACCAACGGTAGGTGAAATGTATAGCAATACACTACTGGCAGGCAATGTTGCGCCGACTGGCAATTTCTTTAATTTCGCAGGCAACGCTAACCTTAAACCAGAAACCGATACCACACTGGAAATTGGAGCCAACTATAGCAAAGGCAATCTGTTTTCAGCAGATGACAATTTGAAGATTCGCGCAACTGCATTTCAATCCAAAGCAAAGGACATGATTAATTCCAATGCTATTTTCGGCACTTACACCCGTACAGGTTTTGGCGCGAGGATTCTTGGCCCTGTGGGTTTGATTTTTCAAGCGCAAAACGTCAGTAGTGCCAGTCGTAACGGTTTGGAACTGGAAGGTCGGTACAACCTGAATTCATGGCAATTGAATGCAAACTACAGCACCTTGCGCGTCAAGGACGACGCAACAGGTAATAATTTATTTGCGCCGCCCGATAAATTGGCTGCACAAGTTCGTTATGCCATTCCTGCTACTAATGTGTCGGTGTTATGGGGAACTACCGCCGTGGCGGCACAGGATTACGACTCAACAGTGGCTCGTCGCCGTAGCGGCTATAGCGTGCATGATTTATACATGACGTGGACTCCGCTGAATACGAAGCTCCAACTTGATTTTGGTATCGGCAATCTATTTGATAAACGCTACCTAGTCTATCAGTCTGGTAATGCACTTGCCGCAACGGCATATGAAATGGGTCGAAATTACAAATTCACTTTGTCGGGATCGTTCTAATCCCTGTTGGCTTGGATGACATGGGGTTGCTTTGTGGCGACCTCATGGCTTTGCTTCGGGAAATTTCCAGTAGAGGACAGATAATGCAAGTAAAAAAAGTAATGCGTCTGGTTGCGCTACCGTTGTTGATGGTTGGTCAACTCAGTGCCGCACACGATCATGATACATCCCCAAAAGCAAAGAAACACCACACACACTTGCAACAAGTGGCATTGAAATTTGATGCCGTCGTGGGTACACAGACCTTTGCGTGTGGGCAAAGCTATGATGACATCGGGGTCACGCATTCACGTATTACACCTTCGGATATGCGTTTTTTTGTGTCGGAGATTGCCTTACTTAATGACGAGGGCAAAGAAGTCCCTTTAACTTTGGCACAGGATGGCATTTGGCAATATCAAAATATCGCGCTGTTGGATTTTGAAAATGGTGAGGGTGCATGTCGCAACGGAAATACGGGGTTGCATACGGCGGTAACAGGCACCATCCCCGTGGGACATTATCGCGGCGTGCGTTTTACCTTGGGCGTGCCGTTTGGATTAAATCATGGCGATCCAACCATTGCCCCCTCGCCATTGAACTTAACCTCGATGTTCTGGGTTTGGCAGGCAGGTTACAAATTCGTTAAAATAGATATGGCGAGTAGTGGCTTGCCGCAAGCAGCCGCCACCTTACCTACTTCCGCCGTCTCCAGCCCTAAAACACCTCGTGCCGCAGGCTTTTCAGTTCATCTCGGTAGCACTGCCTGTGCCTCGCCGTCACTGACGAGTCCACCCAGTGAGTGCCGCAATCCTAATCGCGTAGCAGTGCGCTTCGAGCATTTTGAGGTCAACAAAAATGTCATCGTTGCTGATATTGCCAGCTTATTGCAAGACAGCAATGTGGATGTAAATGCGCCTGATAGCGCACCTGGTTGCATGTCGGCGAGCAACGATGCGGATTGTGCCACTGTGATGCGCGCCTTTGGTTTGTCTTTTAACGACCAACCCGCCACGCCCCAACGTTTCTTTCACATCAGGTGAGACCATGCGCCTGAAACCTTGGTTGCAAAATGGTGTACTGGTCATGTTGCTTGCCACCTTGCTGGGGGCGGGTGGCACGACCGCCTATCGTTGGGACAAGCCAGATTGGGTACCCGAACCCGTTGTTCCCACCGACAATCCCATGAGTACCGCTAAAATTGAATTGGGCAGACACTTGTTTTATGACAAACGTTTGTCCTTGAACAACACGATGGCGTGTGCCACATGCCATCAACAAGACCAAGCATTCACGGATGGCAAAGCACGCTCGCCTAATATCCATGGTGAAGAGGGCGTGCGCAGCGCGATGTCGTTGGTTAATCTGGCTTATCTTCCCGTACTAACATGGGCAAACCCCAACCAGAAGCATCTGGAAAAGCAGTTGCTAGTACCTATTTTTGGCAGCAACCCTATTGAACTCGGTATGGAAGGACGGGAGCAAGCATTGTTCACACGCTTGCAAAACGATGCCCTTTACCCCAAATTATTTCGCCGCGCCTTTCCCCAACAACAAGGTGTCATCAATCTCGCCACGATTTCCCAAGCGATTGCCAGCTTTGAGCGCAGCTTGCTTTCATTTAACGCCCCTTATGACCGCTACAAATACGGGGGAGAATCTAATGCGATTTCTGCCGCTGCCAAACGCGGCGAAGGACTATTTTTTGGTGAAGAATTAGAGTGTTCCCATTGTCATGGTGGCTTTAACTTCACTGACAATGTCCAGCATAGCCGCCTACCCTTCCCCGAAATCGGTTTTCATAACACGGGCATGTACAACCGCGATGGCAAAGGTGCATATCCACCTGACAACACAGGCATTCGTGCCGTCACCGATCATCCCGCTGATGAAGGCAAATTTCGCACCCCCACACTGCGCAACATTGCCGTCACCGCACCGTATATGCACGACGGTTCGATTGGCACCTTGCGTGAAGTTATCCTGAAACACTATGCCATCAAAGGGAAAGCCGTTAATGATGGACATGCACCCAGCCCATTGCGCGACGCGCTTATTGAAGGTTTTGCTATTACGGATGCAGAACTCAATGACTTAATTGCGTTTATGGAATCGCTCACAGATCAAATTTTTCTCACCAATCCGCAATTTTCCAACCCATGGAATGCGTCAGGAGTGAGTACTACAACCACCCAAGCAATGCATCCAGTCATGAAGGCACACGAATAATTTTGAATTGTGGACACATCTATCGGCGGATGATGTGTCCATTTGCAGCAAACCATTCCGCCAATTTTAAAATCAATAGGAGAAACAAAATGTCTATCAAAGTCACTAAAGTACAAAGCATCAGCGTTCCTGGTCGTGCTGGCATCAAATGCGCAGGCATGTGCGCGGCGTTGGGCGTGAACTAAGTCCACGGTTTGACATCATCCGTTTCCAGTTCAACACGGGGAACGGATGTTGTTATGCTGAATTTTATTGCTGAATACCAACAGGGCAAAATTTATGTTAATTGGATTGAATTTTACGCTGGGTGGCACATTGGAGCTGGTGCAGCGACTCGCAAAAGAAGGGGAAATTGATTATTGCGAGCTATTGATCGACAATTTTTTGCAAGTACCGCCGAGTGAATTGCGGGATGCGTTTGCGTGTCCTATCGGGCTACACATCATGTTTTCAAAATTTTTAGAAAGTGATGCCGCCTATCTTGAATCCATGGCAGAACGTCTGCGTGAATACATCGACGTGCTAAAACCGCTGTATATATCCGACCATCTGGCACGTTTCACCCATAAGGGACGCACGCTTTATCATCTGGCGGAGCTAGATTATCCCAATGAATACCATCATGTCCGCCAACGAGTTGATTGGTGGCAAGAAAAATTAGGGCAACGACTCTATCTAGAAAATTACCCCTCCATTATGGATGGCGGGCATGATGCTCCTGAATTTTTTGAGCGACTGGTACAAGATACAGGCGCGGGGGTATTGTTCGATGCGTCCAATGCCGTCTGTGCTCAACTAAATTGTGGTCTTGGTTTAGATCGCTGGCTCAATGTCATTGATTCCACAACGCATTTTCATGTGGCAGGATATAGTCTTTCCATTCTCGAACCCAAAGTTGTGCTGGACACGCATGATGTTGAATTATCGCCCGAAACATTGGCTTTTTTGACGCGCTACAAAGATCATTTCGATAAACCGAATGCCACGATGACTTACGAGCGTGATGAAAATATCGAATACGATGACATCGTCTCAGATTTAAGAAAATTGCGTGCAATCTTTGGTCATCCCAAAGGAGGTACACAATGAATTCGTCTCGTGTGATCGACAACGATCTCTTGGATGCGCTGATGGTTCCCGCCAAACAAGGGGATTACCCGCGTGATTCTCATGCCTTTGTCCGCATTGATTGTAGCTTGCGGGTTTATTGGCACTCTTTATTTGATATTTGTCCTGATGTATTGGCGTTGACAACACCCGATGGATTGGCTATTTATCGCCCTTTTATGGCGTGGGCAAATGAGCGTCAATTATCGTTAGATTGGACTTATTACCTTTGGGTGTACCAGTGGCTGTTGCAATCTGAATTCCGTGAGCGAGTGACACCCAAAATTGCACGTGCCTTAACCGCAGCTTCTGCGGCGCGCTGGGCAGTAGGTGATCGCAGTGCCAGCGGCGGCATCGCAGTGGGTTGCGCAGATTTTCCTGAGTTGGTGGTTGCATGGAAGAGCCATCACATCGACGAAGGACGCGAGATTGAATTGGTTGAGTTGGATGAGCCGCTCCCTACGCCGCCAGGAAAGTTTGGCTATTTCACCATTCCCCAATTTGAGCTCAATACCTTTCCTGGATGGTCTGAAATTTTGCGATGAAGTGGGATGTGTTTTGGCGGGCATTCTTGCCGATGCTCTTAACCTTTGGTGTTGCTCAACTGGTGTTACAAGTAGATTTGGTGATGCTCTCTCGTTTGGGAGCGTCTGCCACTGTCGCTTGCATTGCGATTATTCGCATCGCATTATTGGACATGATGCTAATGATCGCGGTAGGGTCGGTGACTTCCGTGCTTGTTTCACAAGCGCGCCAAGAGGGGAATGTGAATATCGTCGTCCAATACGCGTTAAGCACTGCTGCCATATTGGGCGGGGTCGCGATGGTAGTAGGATGGTTATGTTACCCACATCTAGCCACTTGGCTGGTCGGCAGGGGCGAAGTCTCAACATTCGTGCAAGATGCGGTTTTTTGGTATTCATTAGGCGCGCCCTTTCGGGTGGTCGCTGCGACAGCGATATTTACCCTGCATGCGTTGGGCGAAGGGCAACGTGTGGTGATATGGAAGTGCATCGAATTGCTGCTCAAAATATCCTTAAACACCCTGCTTATTTTTACCTTAGCACTGGGATTCAAGGGCAGCTATATCGCAAGTCTCATCGTCACGTTGGTGACATGTAGCTGGTCGCTGCATAGATTACATCAACAAATGGATTTCCAACTTCGTTTACCCGAAGCCGCTTGGCTGCGTGACTTTCTGCGTAAAGTGGGCTGGGAAGCGCAACGCTTACTCTCGGCACAATTGTTTGCTTTGCTCACATTGGCATTATTTGCCTCGTCCTATTTTGCACCCACAGAGCTGGCACGACTCAGTGCTTATACCTCAGGCACGGCATTGATGATGCTACTCTCCGCACCACTCGTCGCACTGATGCGTTCACTGGCATTTCAGCTAGCAGGCTGTTCGCCGCAAAGCATGTTGTCTGCACTCAAAGTGTTAGCTGGCGTGGGATTGCCACTGGTAATGCTCGTGTCCATCGCACTGTATTTCAGTGGTGATTACTTAGGAAAAGTATTGTATGGGCAACAAAATGATCGCTGGTGGTCTCCCCTCATTTTGGTACTAGCCCTCTCCTTACCCTTACGATTTTTTAATAACTTACAACGCGCCCTACTTCAGGCACGACAGGCATTCGCAAGTGTCGCCAGAATGGAAAGCGTCGTGACCTGGGGTCTCGATCTGCCGCTCATCATGCTTGGGCTCTATTTAAACAACCCGCTACTCACCTACAGCCACGTTTTACTATCCGAACTATTTATCTGGTGGTGGATGAGGCGGTGTTTGTTGCCACTCCATCAAGAATGCCGCATTGAAGTAAGGACGCTACAACACATTCAGTGAGTTCAGATAGAACAAGCAGGTTAGGGTGTATTACAATCAGCATATTTAAATCCCGTATCAAACTGTTTGCCCCTTTACAAGCCCTTCTTTCCAAACGACCAACTCGCAGATGACCACCGCCATTCGGCACAATAAACAGCAAAACGAAATCGCTTTCGTGCTGCACAGCTATCCTTTTCGCGAAACCAGTCTGATTATTGACACGTTTAGCCGCGAACATGGACGGCTGTCTATCGTGGCGCGGGGGGCGCGGCGACCCAAATCCGCGTTGCGCGGCGTGTTGATGAATTTTCAGCCCGTGTTGTTAAGCTGGTTTGGCAAGGGTGAAGTCCGCACCTTACACAGCGCGGAATGGCAAGGCGGGCAGCCGTATTTGCAAGGCACAGCATTGATGTGCGGCTTTTATTTGAATGAATTATTGTTGAATTTATTGGCAAAAGACGATGCGCATGCGGTTTTATTCGACTATTACCGCGCCACGCTGTACCGTTTGGCGCACGAGCATGACCACGCCGCCACCTTGCGCTGCTTTGAAAAACACTTGTTACAAGCTTTGGGCTATGCACTGCCGCTGGAACGGGAAGCCAACCACGGCGACCCGATTCAGCCTGACCGACATTATCGCTACCTCGCGGAACACGGCGCAGAGCCTATGCAACACCATGACCGCCAAGGATTGCCTATACTAGGGAAAACCTTGCTGGATATGGCTGCGGACGAATACAGCGATCCCACCACGGCACAGCAAAGCAAGCAATTGATGCGCTTATTACTCAACCACCATCTGGGTGGCAAGATTTTACACACCCGTGAATTGATTAAGGATTTACAGAAATTATGATGAAACTCGGCTTAAACATAGACCATATCGCCACCTTGCGCCAAGCACGCGGTGCGCGTTACCCCAACGTGGTACGCGCCGCGCTGATTTGCGAAGAAGCAGGTGCGGATGCGATTACCCTGCACTTGCGCGAAGACCGTCGCCACATTCAAGACCGTGATGTGGAAATTTTGCGCGACATGCTGCAAACTCGCATGAATTTGGAGTGCGCGGTCACGGAAGAAATGCTGAAAATTGCCCTGCGCACCAAGCCGCACGATATTTGCCTCGTGCCAGAACGGCGCGAAGAATTGACCACAGAAGGCGGCTTGGACGTGATTCGCTACTTCGACCAAGTCAAATCCGCCTGCGACCGCTGCGCCGAAGCCGATATTCGCGTGTCCTTGTTTATCGACGCAAATGAAAAGCAAATTGATGCCGCCCGTCGCGCAGGTGCGCCCGTTATCGAATTGCACACAGGAAAATACGCCGATGCCGACAGCGTGTCAGAACGCCTGCACGAACTCGAACGCATCCGCGCCGCAGCTGAACACGCCCATACCCTAGGATTGCACGTCAACGCGGGGCATGGCTTGCATTACCACAATGTCCAAGACATCGTCGCCATTCCCCACATCGTCGAGTTAAACATCGGACACTCGGTCATTGCCGAATCCTTGTTTATTGGCTTAGATGCCGCCGTGCGAAAAATGAAAGCGTTGCTGGTATGAACCAAAATGTGGGCGCGAATTTATTCGCACGCTTTTGTCTTTTAAATCCCACTAGAATCAACTCCTTCCCCCTAGGAGAGGGGGAGAGCATAGCGAGGGGGCCTGTGGGATGGGGGTTGAATGGTTCGTCACAAGTGAACGCTTCTACCCCCACCCCCGTATCAAGTACGGGGCAGGCTCTAACCCTCCCCCTGCAAGGGGGAGGGGATATGGTAGGGTGGATGCGCTTACGCTTATCCACCCTACCATGGAGCACTCCATGATCTTCGGCATCGGCACCGACATCGTAGAGCTTGCCCGCATGGAAACCCTGTGGGCAAAACACGGCGCACGCTTCGCGGCAAAAATCCTGACCGAACGCGAACGACCTGATTTACAAAATCACCCCCACCCCGCCCGCCTACTCGCCAAACGCTTCGCCGCCAAAGAAGCCTTCGCCAAAGCCGTCGGCAGCGGACTGCGTCACCCCGTCAGCCTAACGCGCATCAGTATCATCCACGACGGACTCGGCAAACCCATGCTCCACTTCGACGACACCCTGCGCCTGTATTTAGCCCAACTCGGCATCAGCGCGCACCACCTCACCATCAGCGACGAACGCAGCATGGTCGTGGCGTTTGTGGTGTTGGAGATGCACTAACGCAGGTTGCACCCTCCTCCCTAATTGGCTATACTCTCCCAAAATGGGAGATTTAGTCATGCGTGTCATCGCCAAAAGTACATTGGTCAAATTTTGGAGTCAGACCAGTTATGCAGATTCAGCAGGTGCGTTACGCAGTTGGCACGACGAGGCGATGAAGGCGAATTGGACTACCCCACAAGACATCAAAAACCAATATCGCAACGCCAGCATTTGCGGCAACAACCGAGTGGTGTTCAACATCGCGGGCAATAAATATCGCCTCGTGGCAGAAATGCAATATCAAGCGGGCATCGTGTGGGTGAAATTTATCGGCACGCACGCGCAATACGATCAAATCAATGTGGAGAACGTCAATGAACATTAAACCCATACGCAATGAAGACGACTTGCGCGCCGCGTTCCAACAACTTGAGCGCGTTTTTCAAGCCCAAGCAGGCACGCTCGAAGCGGATGAAATGGAGATTTTGGTGACGCTGATTGAGGGGTATGAGCGCAAGCATTACCCGATTGCCGCCGCAGATCCCGTCGATGCGATTAAATTTCGCATGGAACAACAAGGCTTAACCCAAAAAGACCTCGAACCCTTTATCGGTTCCAGCGGACGCGTGTCCGAAGTGTTAAACCACAAACGCGGCTTGAGTTTGCAAATGATTAAACGGCTGCACAACGGGTTGAATATCCCATATGAAAGTTTGTTATCGGCGGGGTGAGTCCGCGTAGGTCGTGTTAGCGGTCGCGTGACCCGATAAAACCGATCATCCGAACCGTCAACTGCTAGGGAAACGCTGATTAAATCTTCCATTCGTGGTGAGCTTGTCGAACTATGAATGGAGGATTTAATGAAATCAATAGATTAAATTCGTTCACCCTTCGACAAGCTCAGGGCGAACGGATTTAATCAGTACGTACCTAGGCTACCAGCCTCCGCTTTGAACTGAAACAGCTGGTTCATGCGATTCTCTCCACGATGCGGTAATTTACGCATCAGAGCAATATTTTTTCTCCAGCCTATTGATTCGGTCAAGTGAAGTTTGAAGCATTTGTGAAAACTTTTGCTATATTTCACATAGGGTTATCTGCGAAAAAGTTCAAACATAATCTGGCCACATCTATAAGCACTCTTTGATCTGCTTGTACTTGCGGCATTCCGTCACAAAAGCTTAGTTATCGTCATTTTTGTCCGCCTCCCATGTCCTTCGACTGGAACTCGATTCCTCGCAGGGACATCACCCCCATTTCACCATGCCACTGTTTTAGCAAATTAGCGGGTTGACTGTTTTTTCAGCAACTTGCTTATCGTTATGTGCGGCACCGCACAGCGCGGCTTGCATTCACTCACGATAATCACTCATCCATTGTCAAGTTTATGGACGAAAAACGGAGAAAGATTGCGCTCAAGCTGAGCAGCAATGACATCTGCGATGCTTAGACAATACTTAAAACAAGGGAGGGTGAACATGATGTTCAGCCTTATTTTTGATGCAATTCGACGGTGAATAACAAACGCACACTGGAAAGTCGCTCCTGAAGGCGTTTCAGGGACAGTGCCGTTGTGTGGCGAATCGAAAGATCATTGAATTGCTATCAAACTGCCACGCCACTCGATTTGGTTTGAATGGCGTAAAACGAGCCACTAAAAATTGCCCCATGACCTCTATACCCATTCAACTTGAAAACCCCGTGTTGAATGTTTGAAAATTATCAGTAATTCTGGAGCGCAGGCGGTCTTTAATTTCGGGGATGGTGCTCACGAAAAAGTGTTCAATATTTTTTCGGAAGG
>JAQTTV010000043.1 GCA_028710565.1 Gallionella sp. | reverse complement strand
GTATCTGCGTGAATGTAGCTGCACCAACTTATCGCGAGCTATACGATGCCCAGTGGGATTATCATCCTCACCTTTTTGCATATAACCACTTGCGAAAAGCGGGTGTACCAAGCGGATAGGCAAGGATAAAACCTTAGATCAAGTGTGCGTTGTTGAACGAGGAAGTTCACCTAGACCTATCAAGGAATACTTTACAACGGCATTAAATGGGGTTAATTGGATCAAAATTGGCGACACCGAAGAAGGCGGAAAGTATGTTTATTCCACTGCCCAAATGATTACTCCTGAAGGAGCAATGCAATCTAGATTTGTTAAAGAGGGCGATTTTATTCTGACAAATTCCATGTCTTATGGGAGACCATATATCATGAAAACAATGGGTTGTATTCACGACGGGTGGTTTGTACTGAGGCTCAACACTTCGATTGATACAGATTTCTTTTACTATTTGCTTTCATCAGGCTTTGTTCAAGAACAGTTTGCTCAGTTGGCTAGTGGTTCTGTCGTCAAAAATATCAGTGGCGACCTTGTAAAAAAGGCAGTACTGCCGATTCCGCCTTTGTCGCACCAACACGCCATTGTTGAGAAGTTGTTGGATATATCAAAAGAAACCAAACGCCTCGAAGCCCTCTACCAGCAAAAGCTAAACGCGCTGGGGGAGCTTAAGCAATCCATCTTGCATCAGGCATTTACGGGGAAGTTGGTTTAGGATGCGGGGTGATTTTTAACCTTCCGATCATCCTTCGACAGGCTCAGGACGAACGGAAGGTGAAAAATGGCTCACTACGAACGGAAGGCTAAATATGGCTCAGCATGAGCGGAAGGTTGAATCCGTGATCCGTTCGTGGTGAGCTTGTCGAACCATGAACGAAAAATTAAATCCATTCACCCTTCGACCGTTCGATCGTTCGACACGCTCACGACTCACGGCTCAGGGCGAACGGATTTAATTAGCGGGTCGTTCGGATTAAATTAAAATGCAAAGCAAGCAGGTTTAATCAAAATACAAAAGTGGGCGTAATCCGCGCCCATCGTGAATGCCGAAAATAAAGGAGTCACCATGAATGAAGCTGATACCAGAGCCCAATTGATCGACCCGCTGTTAGCCGCGAGTGGGTGGGGCGTGGGGGAGGCGAAGGTGTTGCGGGAGTTTATGATCGCGCCAGGCAAAATTCAGGCGGGCGGGGCGAAGTCGCAACCGATGGTGGCGGATTATGTGTTGGTGTATCGGCAGCGCAAAGTGGCGGTGATTGAAGCCAAGCGCGTGGGGCTGGCGGTGGGTGAAGGCGTGGCGCAGGCGAAGCGTTATGCGGAAAAGTTGTGCCTTGCTTATACCTACGCGTGCAACGGCAGGGAAATTTACCAAATTTGCATGAGCACGGGGGAGCAAGGGCTGGTGACGGCGTTTCCAACGCCTGACGCGCTGTGGGCGCAGACATTTTCTGACCAAAATGCGTGGCGGGAAAAGTTTGATGCGATTCCGTTTGAAAGCGTGGGCGGGTCGAAAACGGCGCGCTATTACCAAGAAATTGCGGTGGCGAAAGCCTTGCAAGCAATTGCGGAATCACAGCAGCGGATTTTGCTGACCTTGGCAACGGGGACGGGGAAGACGTTTATTGCGTTTCAGGTGGTGTGGAAGTTGTTCCAAACGCGCTGGAATTTAAAGCGGGATGGCAGTCGTCGCCCGCGCATTTTGTTTTTGGCGGATCGCAACATATTGGCGAATCAGGCGTTTAACGCCTTTAGTGCTTTACCTGAGGATGCGTTGGTGCGCATTAAGCCTGAAGAAATCAGCAAGCGCGGCGCAGTGCCGATGAATGGCAGCGTGTTTTTCACCATCTTTCAGACCTTTATGAGCGGCCCTGACAATACGCCGTACTTTGGACAATATCCCGCTGATTATTTTGATTGCATCATCGTGGATGAATGCCATCGCGGCGGGGCGAATGATGAAAGTAGTTGGCGCGAGATTTTGAATTATTTTGCACCAGCGGTGCAGATTGGGCTGACTGCCACGCCCAAACGCAAGGATAACGCGGACACGTATCGTTATTTTGGCGAACCCGTGTATGTGTATTCGTTGAAGGAAGGGACGGATGATGGTTTTCTGACCCCGTTTAAAGTGAAGCGCATCAAAACGACCTTGGATGATTACGTTTACACCTCGGACGATACCGTGCTGCAAGGGCAGGTGGAGGCGGGCAAGTTGTATGTCAAAGAGGAATTTAACACCCGCATTTTTATTCAAGAACGCGAAGCCAAACTGGTGAAAGTGCTGTTATCTGAAATCAATCAGCAGGAAAAAACACTGGTGTTTTGCGCCAATCAAGCCCATGCGGCGATGGTTCGGGATTTGATTAACCAGCACAGCGACAGCAAGCATCCGAGTTATTGTGTGCGGGTAACGGCGAATGATGGCGAATTAGGCGAACAGGCACTGCGCGAGTTTCAGGATAACGATAAAACCATTCCGACGATTTTGACCACCTCGCACAAATTATCGACGGGGGTGGATGCGCGTAATGTCCGCAACATTGTATTGCTGCGCGCCGTGAATAATATGATTGAATTCAAACAGATTATCGGCCGTGGCACACGGCTGTTTGATGGCAAGCGATATTTCACGATTTATGATTATTTCGATGCGTATCAAAATTTTTTAGACCCAGAGTGGGATGGTGAGCCGATTGAACCCGTGGTGTGCAGCAAATGTGGACAATCGCCATGCATGTGTGAAAAACAACCACCCCAGTCTTGTAAGGTATGCGGCATGCAGCCCTGTATTTGCATCAAAGAACCGCCACCACCTTGCGAGGTTTGTCTGCAAACGCCTTGCGTGTGTCAGAAAGTAATCGTCAAACTGCGCGATGGCAAAGAGCTGGAAATTCAACATACGATCCAAACGATGTTTTGGGGCGCGGATGGTCAGCCCTTGTCTGCCTTAGAATTCTTGGATCAACTCAACACCACCCTACCCTCCTATTTCAACAGCGAAGCACAGTTGCGCGAAATTTGGTCAAATCCGCTGACCCGCAAAACCTTGTTAGACCAGCTGGCGGGCGCGGGATATGGACAGGACGCCTTGGCGGAGCTGCAAAAATTAGTCAATGCGGAAAAAAGCGATTTATTTGATGTGCTGGAATACATCGCTTATGAAATCAAACCCATCACGCGAGATGTGCGTGCTGCGCAAGCCCAGCCGCACATTTTGCATGGGCTGAGTCCATCGCATCGGGAGTTCTTAGAATTCGTGCTGTTCAAATACATCGAAACAGGATTTGAAGAACTTAACCAGACCAGCCTTCCCCATTTACTTGATCTGAAATACGGTTCGTTGAGCGACGCGGCGGAAACATTAGGTAGCGTAGAACACATTCGCGGCTTGTTTTTTGATTTTCAGAAACAGTTGTATGCGGGGCAAGCGACACGGGCTTAGTAGCAGGTATTCGCAACGGGCAACGGTTGTTTGACTACATCGCTGAGCGTCAGCGAATCACCCTCTACAAGCCGCCGCGTGGCCGCCATCCTACGCCGTGTTTTCCGCTACAATCCACTCCTTTCCTCCAGCGAAGCCGACCATGGCACTTTTTCGATGCAATAAATGCAACCATTTGCGTGAGGTGGCGGCGGAACATGTGGGCAAAACGGCTAAGTGTCCCAGTTGCGCTCATCCTGACAATCACATCTACGACACCGTGGATTTCGTCACCCAGATGTTCCAGCATTATCAAGCCTTGCAAAGTAATTTTCTGGAAGTACGCGCTCGGCTGACAGCGGCGCAACAACCTGCCCCCCGCGTGGTTTCGCCTATCGTGGATGTCCACAACAGCAGCGAACTGGCGGAGGAATCGCAATATGGCTCTGCCATGCGATGGTTTACTTCTCGTCAGATTCAGGTGGAAGTTGATCAAGCCGCACTCAGTACAGAAGGCTTTTTTGACGAAGTGGCGGTGGAGTTAGGCGATCATTACGCCCTGCTCAGTGTGGTTTCCGAGCGCATCAAAAATGCCCAGATGCGGGGACACAACACCGTCAAAATTAAGCTGAGTGATTACAAGCCACACCAAGTTGACTATCTGAAACGCTTCTGCCGTCAGTTGCATGGTTATTCGTTTATCAGCCGCTACAACATTGACCGCAACAACCCCGACCTGTTGTTCATTACCCCACAAGAAGCCAAGCCCATCGTGCGATTTTTCGCGGGCGGCTGGTTGGAATGGTATGTGTATGTGAAAGTACTGGACGCGTTGTACAAGGCGGGGCGCAAGGTTTCGTGTTTGAAAAACTTTACCGTCACATGGCAAAACGGCGAACGCAATGAATTCGATTTGTTCTATTTGTTAGATGACAAAGTGCCGCTGCTGATTGAATGCAAATCGGGTGACCACCGTGCCTATTTGCAAAAATCTGCTGATTTGCGCAAACGGCTGAAATTGGGCAAAACCAACTTTTTATTGTTGGTCGCGGGATTAGAGCCAGAAAAAGTGGCGGGCATGTCCGCTACCTTCGATGTGACTGTCGCCAACGAAATCAATGCAGTTTCAACGGTGCTTAAGCTGATTCGTGCGGGTTAGTCTGTCGAGTTGAATCTCTGGGTTATTAACGGTAGTTCGCGGATGGGGTTGGCAACATGAAGTCAAGAGTTTTCGTGGGAAACGCAAGGTGTTGCGCATATACCTTAAATCCGCTCAATTTATCGGGCTATGAATAATCATTTTTTGTTAGTGTTTGGACTGCTCTTTCCAGTCATCAGCTGGTTGAGCTTTATTGCCAGTACATTGCAATCCATCAAGACGAAGCGGCACTCATCCGCCATTTTCGTGCCTGTTGTCGGTCCGATAATGATTGATTGGTGGCTTGTCTCGGAAGGCGCGTCCTATTGGTGGCTCGTCGTACCTTGGCTTGCAGATATTGGAACCCTATTTTTTATCAGCATAGCACCGCGTCTTGCTGGTGAGCTATGGCGCACCAGTAGGTTTACAAGGCTGTTCCGCCTTGTAGGGGCTAGCGACAATCAGACGGTTGATATTTCATTCCACAAAGGGGGGTATTACGTTCTTAAGAAAAATTGGAATCGAGCAAAAGGCGAGTTAGGTGTCATTGCGCTGAGTGAACCAGGCACATACCATGTAGAGGGAAACATTTTCGTACTTCGGAGTCATACTGGGGTGATTCGACGAATACAGGTTGAAGGGGAGGTTTATGTGGTACAGGACTTCGATTCATTGGATAACTACAATATTCAGAATTGGACGCTTCATCTTCAGGGCTAAATTTGGTTATTGCTCTTGGTTTGACTGGCATTCGTCAAAATTCCGCCAAACAACCGCCATTTTCAGCAGTTTTAGAATATAGGAAACCTTTATGACTCGTTACTTCATTTATTTGCTCATTTCGTTTGTCTTGGTTGCGTGTGGTCAACAGGATATGCGCGCACTCGCACCTGCTTCAGGGGTTGCGAACAAAACTTTTCAAGAATCCAGTACCTCTGCACAAAGTTTATCCTCGGCGCGGCAGTTTTTAGCTTATGAGCATTGGCTTACGGTGGATGCCAGCGAAACAGAAGTGGCTGGGATTTATCGTCAGAGTTTGGCGACTTGCCAGTCCTTGCCAGATGCGGGTTGCGTGGTGTTAGAGTCCCGTTTGAGCACAGGGCGGCAAAGCAATGCGACAATTAAGATGCGCGTTCGTCCTGAGTTCGTTAAGAAGATCACTGATTCTTTGGGGAAGTTGGGCGAAATTACCCACCAATCTACGACGGTGGAGGATTTGGCTACACCCATTGGGGATGCGGAAAAGAAACTCGCCATGCTGACCAGTTATCGCACCCAATTGGAAGGACTGCGTGGCAAGGCAAACAACGATATTGATGCAGCCATCAAAATCACCAAAGAATTGGCGCAAGTGCAGTCTGATCTTGAAGCACTAGCAGGTGAACATGCGTACTTGCTCAAACGGGTACAGACCGAAGTGCTCAATCTCACCATAGAATCGACGCAAAACCTCTCGTGGTGGGCTCCGATTAAGTCAGCGATCAGCGACTTTTCGGGCAATCTGGCGCAAGGCGTTTCGACCGCCATCACTGCCAGTGCGTTTGTGTTGCCTTGGTTGTTCGTTTTTGGGTTGCTCACATGGTTGGTGCGCAAGATTTGGAGCAAGTTCAAGCGCAAGGCGGCACCTCGTTGAGGACATCGCGTGGCTGTGCGAGCATAGCGATGCTGTAATTGTCTTCATCAGCAAAAAGGTCGGGGAAACCCGACCTTTTTGTTTAGCATCACATAAAAGTATTTACTTGATACACACCGCCCGTACTTGGTGCATGTCGGTAATGCCTTGCAGCACTTTTTCCATGCCATCCTGTTTCAGGGTGTGCATCCCCTCTTCCAGACCGATGGCTAACAGTTCTGCCACGCGGGCATGACCTTGAATCGCACGCTTAACAGGATCGCTCCCGATCAGCAATTCGTGTAAACCCACCCGCCCACGGTAGCCTGTGTTGGAACATTTAGGACATCCCACGGGGGTACACAATGTAATTTGCTGTTTCTCATTGCCATAGAGTTTTACCCAATCGGTATAAATCGCACGCATGGCGGCATTGGGATCTTTTTGCCATGTCGTGGTATTGGTTAGCTCTGCGCTGTATTCAGTGAGCAACACCTTGATTTCTTCTGGGGTGGCGACATGTGGCTTTTTGCAATCTCCACACAAGCGTTTTGCAAGACGTTGAGCCAGAATACCCAGCAAGGCATCGGCAAAGTTAAATGGATCCATCCCCATATCCAGCAAACGAATGATAGACTCTGGTGCGCTGTTGGTGTGCAAGGTAGCGAACACCAAGTGACCTGTCAGCGACGCTTCAATCCCAATGGACACGGTTTCTTTATCCCGCATTTCACCCACCATAATCACGTCAGGATCGGCACGCAAGAACGCGCGCATGATGGTGGCAAAATCCAGTCCCGCTTTTTTGTTAATCTGTACCTGACGCAGCCCCTTTTGGGTAATTTCCACAGGGTCTTCGGCCGTCCAGATTTTGGTGTCTGGCGTGTTGATGAATTTTAAAATCGAGTGCAGCGTAGTTGTTTTACCCGAACCCGTCGGTCCGCACACAAAGAATAGTCCATAAGGTTTGCTGACCGTCGTTCGGATCAGTTCATTGTTACGTGCGGAAAATCCCATTTTTTCCAATGGCAGCGGTTCGCCCGAAGCCAGAATCCGCATGACCACATCCTCTACACCACCTTGAGAAGGAATGGTCGCCACCCGCAATTCGATGTCCAGTGGGGCATATTTTTTGAATTTAATTTTGCCATCCTGTGGCTTCCGCTTCTCGGAGATATCCAGTTCGCACATAATTTTGATACGTGTAATCAGCGCATTACGATAACTAGAGGGTATCTCAATATAATTCAGCAGCGAACCATCTTTGCGCACGCGAATTTGCGTTTTTCCTTTACCTGGGTTGGGTTCGATGTGGATATCTGACGCCCCCATCTTATAAGAATCAATGATGATTTTATTGACCAACTTAACCAGCTCATTGTCCGAGGCCGCGCTGGCCTCGTCCGCACTGATATTTCCACCTTCTTCATCATCAACATCCTGCTCACTTAAGTCTGAAAGCATGTCATGTACGGAAGAGCCATCTTCTAACGCAGAATTGTCGGTGGCTTCACTGCTTGAAGCACTACTGCCCCCATAAAACTGATCTAAAGTTTGTTTAAACTCTTTCTGTGTACAAACGCGATACACCAAGCGATGACGAGAGAAGATGTTATTGACAACCCGTGAAGCTTGAATACGTTCAGGGTCTGTGGTGAGAATGATAAGACCCTCTTGGGTTTCATCAATCGGCACCCAATGGCTACTTTCAATGTATTCTCGTTTTAAATTCTTTAATAATTCCGTCGGTTTAAGGCGATCTTCCTTGAATGGTTCATAAGCGACACCGAAAAACTTGGACAATGCACTACCCAAGGCACTGATACTGACTTGAAAGTCTTGGATGAGTACAACTTCAAGATCTACATTTTTGCGACGTGCAGCACGGGTAGCTAAATCAAACTCAGCCGCAGTCAATACTGAGTTGCTGACTAGAAAGTCATATTTGGTTTTAATGGTGTTGGTTTGCTGACGTTGACGTAGCGCAACCGCAATCCCTTCGGCCAATTCTTGCAGCCCTTCTTCAACCATGTTTGAAAAAGGAACCCCTCCTTTATTGTTGATGACCTGAATGACGCCAACCAAGGAATTATTGGAAGCATCCAAAATCGGGGCGACCAGCATTTGCTTGGTACGGTATCCTGTTCTTTTGTCAACCTCTTGTAAAAAGCGCAAATGAGGGCTGATATTAGCCAGCTCTTTGGTGTCATACACGTCTTGGACGTTGAGCATTTTCTTATGTACAGCGGCATAACCCGCCAGACTTTGCTCTGCAATCGGTAGCTTTAAATCTTTGAAGGATTTGAGTCCTGTTTTAATTTTAGAAACGAGAGAGGCATTATCTTCACCTACGACATAAATGGTCAGGCGGTCTGCATTAAACAAGGCACAAATATCCTTGCTCACTTCCAAAATAATTTCATCTACATTGTTCGCGGCATGAACCTTGTTGGTAACGTGATTGAGGTTCTTATTGAACTCCAACACAATCCCCATATCGCGGGATGAAGTGGCAGCGTTTTTGACCGTACTCATATTAGCTTCCTTGCAAAACGAGGCTGTTGGTTATCAGGAATACTCATTGAATCTAAAATTCAAATACTTGATTATTAAGCAGCATTTTGGCGTGAACACCATGCTCACTATGATTAATTTCATCCATAATCAATTCCATCTCACCAGGTTTTAAATGACAAATATAAACAGCGGCATTGCCCGTAAACTTACCAAGCTCTTCTGTTAACAAACTGGGGCACAAATGTTTGGACAAGATCGCCAAGTCCCTTTCACTATTGGAAAATGCCGTTTCAATAATCAAAAAGCGCAAGTTGCTAATCTCATTAACCACTTTCCAGAATGCATCATTGGTTGTGGTATCCCCACTAAAGACCAAACTGTGCGCACCGCTGTCTAAGTGGTAGCCTACAGCGGGCACGACATGATTAGCTGGTAGTGCTGTAATTTTTCGCCCGTTCAGTGAAATGGTTTCCCCCACTTCAATTTCTTGATAACGCATGAAGGGTTGTTGAACACTGGGAATTTCACTGAAATCTGGCCATATTTTCCAATTAAAAATATGGGTTTTCAAAATCTCTAGAATGTCTGCACGGGCGTACAAGGTCACTGGATGTTCCCGCATAAATCCCACGCTATCCAGTAGCAAGGGAATACAGGCAATATGATCCAAATGCGAATGTGTGATAAAAATGTGATCAATTTTACTGAGTTCAGTCAGGCTGAGTTCATTCACACCTGTTCCTGCGTCAATTAACACATCTTGATCCAGCAGGAAAGAAGTGGTATGTAGATTGCCACCAATGCCGCCGCTACACCCCAATACTCTAAATTTCATTGTGTTTGATTGCCCTGTTTGTTGAGTCGGGTAGAGTACGACAATAGTGCCTTGCTCTATACATTTGCCTGTATCCGCCGTTTTTTACTTTAAATAGAATTCCATCTTGATCCCCGCCAGTTCAATCACATCGTGATCCTGCAGCACATGGGGTTGATCCTTTATGGGCAAGCCATTGATCAAGGGGAATTTTTTACCTTCCACATGGGTAATATAAAACCCGTGTGGTCGACGAGTGAGCACGGCAACCTGCACACCAGGCTTGCCTAAGGTGGTGAGACTTTTGGTGAGCTCTAGTTCCTTGCCTGTATTCGGTCCAGTGAGAATCTGAATGGTTGCGACAGGATGAGCCGCCGTGTGTTGTGTCTGTGTCGACAAATGCGAGTTCGCCTCAGTGCTGTCTTTGTCAGCATGCGGCAAGGAACTCGGTGCGCTACGTTCACGGGGAGCTTTTTTATCGGCCTCCACAACATTATTTTTTGGCGTATGGCGCACCAGTACGGTCTTGTCAACATCCGCCAATGGTTTCTGTTGGTCGTTCACGTAGAGTAGGGTGTGCCGTCCAATTTCAATGAGGTCATTGTGGATGAGGTAATGCTTTTTAACCTCGAAGCCATTCACAATCACGCCATTTGTGCTTTCTAAATCTTCTAAAAAGGAATCATTGAGCAAGGTAATGACCACTGCGTGTTCGCCACTAACCGCGAGATTGTCAATCGCAATATCGTTCGTTGGTTTGCGTCCTATTGTCACCCGCTCTTTGTCTAGTGGATACTCGTCGAGTATCACACCATTCAAGCTTAGTATCAATTTTGCTGTCATCGCTCTTCCTTCACGCTCATTATGTCTTAAATCGATTTAACAAATTTGTTAGCCAGCCCCGTGGCTCGGCAAAATCGGCTATTACTTTAACCAGTATGACCGAGACATTATCTTTTCCGCCTTGATCGTTGGCTGTTTGTATCAACTGTTCTGCGGCAAGAGGTAAATTACCTTGCATCGCATATAGCACAGATTGAATATCTTCATCTGCAACCATGTCATTCAATCCATCTGAACAGAGCAGATAAACATCACCCACACGTACCTCATGGACATGGATTTCTGGTGAAACTTCCTCATCTATTCCCACCGCACGTGTCACCAGATTCTTGTTTCTGGAGTGTCGAGCTTCTTCTGAACTAATCACGCCACAGTCAATTTGTTCCTGCAAAAAAGAATGATCTCGTGTAACGGGAATCAATATTTCACCACGCAAACGATACATGCGTGAATCACCTACATGTGCGACTGCGACACGGTTATCATAAAACAGCCCCGCCACGATGGTTGTGCCCATACCTGTAAATTGTGGTTGCTTCTCTGCCGCCTTAAAAATTGAACCATTGGCTTGGCAAATATACTTACGCAACAGCGACACCGCGCATTCATCACCCGTATCTGCATCAATATCCAGAGGGCTACCTGATTGCAAATACTGAGAAATCTCAGATAGCACGACTGAAACCGCAATGCCGCTAGCCACCTCTCCTGCATTGTACCCACCCATGCCATCCGCTAATACGACCAAGCCGTTAGAAGCATTGTAATCGACTGTATCTTCGTTATGCGCTCTCACCATACCTGAATGCGTCTTGGCAATAACTTGTAAAGCATTCATCACTTTCATGATTTATTCACCCAAGTGCTTGATGCACATAACCGCAATGCTTCCGCCATCTGCGCACCATTGGCGTATCTTGTGTCCAATCGCTTTGTTAATGCTTTATTGATAATCGTCACCAAACAAGGTGGTATATCTGGACGTACAGTCAAAATATCCAAGTGGGGCTGATTGGCAATGGCATACATCAATTGTGCCATTGACTCCCCGTCAAAGGGAAGCTTACCACAAGCCAGTTGGTACAAAGTAATCCCTAGTGAAAACAGGTCGGATGTGCCTTGGATTTTTTTCCCTGCCAGTTGTTCTGGCGACATATAGGACGGCGTGCCGAACACCATCCCCGTTTTAGTTTGGCTGGAATTCGTAATCCGTGCAATACCGAAATCGGTCACTTTGACGCTCTCCGTGTTTGCATCATACATAATATTGGCTGGCTTAATGTCCCGATGCACGACATTTTGTTTGTGTGCATAATCCAATGCGTCAGCCACGCTGGCGACAATGCTGACGACCTTATTTAATGGCAATAAATGATCGGGATTCGTATATTGTTCCAGATTGTCACCATTCAAAAACTCCATCGCAATATAGGATAAATCTTGCGCTTCGCCGACGTCATAAATAGAGACAATATTCGGGTGGCTCAATCGCCCTGCCGTTTCAGCTTCTCGGAAAAAGCGAGCTGACACTTCTTTCAGTTCGTCTGCCTCGAAATCTTGAGAAAAAGTCATCGTTTTAATTGCGACCACACGCCCAATCTTGGTGTCTCGACCGCGATACACAACCCCCATTGTGCCCTTGCCCAGCTCCTTTTCGATTTCGTAACGCCCTAACATGGGTTTAATCGCGCCATCCAGTTGCAAATTGCTGACATTGGTTCGGGGGGGGGTGGGGCCACCTAACACGAAAGTATCCCAAAGCGTCCGAGCTTGACTTAAACGCTGTGGTAAATCACGGAAATTGGCATCGTACCCAGCGATGTATTTAAAAACAGATTCTGCTTGATTCAGCTTTCGTTGCCGCTCAAAGTCCAACCCCAAATTATATAAAACTTCCATCAAACTATCATCCATCGGCACTTTGCGTAGCTTATCAAACGCGACATCTAATTGCCCTTGTCCTTGAAAAGCCAACCCTAACATGCGGTTGTTTTCAGCTGTCTCCTCTGCCGCAAGTCGACCACTTCTTTCAACCTGCATCACATGCTTGACTCCCAATAACAAATACCCAGCTACTAATAGTGCTGCAGGCAACACCAGCGGCAAGCAAATGAATTGAGTAGTCATCAAGAAGAAATACGAGCCCAACAAACCGAACATTCCGCACATTGTGAGTGCAGTGGCAACGCGGAATTTGAGACGGGGCAAAACGAAAATCAAATAGCCTGCTACGCACAAGAACAATGCATAGCCTAGCCATTTTGACCACTTAGGCGTAACAAAATAATCTCCCTTTAGAATGCTAGACAACGAATTTGCCAGCATCAGCACAGGAGGGACATCAGTCAACGTAGCGGTTGCTTGAAGGGTATTAACGCCTGCAATAGAGGTTCCAACTAGGATAATTTTGTCACGATATTTATCAGGGGATATTCTGCCCGTATAAACATCATAAAAGGAGTCTGTTTGAAATGCAGCTAAACCATCATGATCTGGATAAGAATAGGGGCGCATTTGTAATTGTGCATCTGTCGCAATTTTATGATTGCCTAATTGCACGCCCTCGCCCAGTTTAACTTGAATGTCTTTAATGTCTAAATTGAGGCTTTTTGCGGCCAACAATAATGACAAAGCAGGATAGTATTGATCGTAGTATCGGACGACTAAAGGCTCTGATCTAACTTTTCCATCGCTATCTGGACGAACATCCAAATGCCCCAAACCCATCGCCGCCCCCCCTAGCATAGCTATGGGTGCTGAGACTTTTTGGGTAATAAAGGGCTGCTCGCCGTCCCGATTTTGTATGTTGGTTAGACTGTTACGGATAACATCATCAGGTAAAGCCTGATTCGGTTTGCCTTGCAACTCACCACCCCACTCAAACGACATACCCAGCAGTACATTATTGGCTTGCACCATGCTGTCGCTGAGTTTATGGTCATGGTCGAGACTTTGCGTCGCGCCGTGCAATAAGCCGTTTAATCGTGTTAATTCGGCAATGTGGTCAGGATGTATCGCACTTCTAAACGTGGGCGTGCCGATAAATTCCGCAATTTTATAAAGGTAGCTTAAGCCCTCGTCCAATTGCGGCTCGAAAAAGAAAGGGGTATAGCTGATGAGCTTAGGATGTCCACCGCTCAAGGTGTCTATCATTTTGGCGTGGATGGCGCGTGACCATGGCCAACGCCCCAAATTATTCACACTATTCTCATCAATGAGAATCACGGCAACTTGATCACTCGGTAACCGCGCGGATAGTTGCATACCCCAATCGTAAAACTGTTGCTCCAAACTGCGCATTAAGGGAGTATTTGCGCCCAACAGCATCGCCAATACAACGAACATGCTGAGTAAGCCATCCTGTTTCCAGAAAGACTTTTTCGACAACAAGCTTAACGACCAATCTTTCAAAGTGCAACCCTAGTGGTAAGTGTGATGAACTACTTGTTCAGTACCTCTGTTGCAACTATTTCACAACTAGGACAGGGCAGTTAGCGAGATGTAGCACTTTACTGACGACCGAGCCTAATAAAAATGCCTGCAAATCACTCTCACTGTGATGGCTCATCACAATTTGTGTTACGCCGTGCTGATTGGCGTATTGCACGATTGCTTCGGCGGGCGTACCGACGCTGATGTGGTATTCGTAGCCGAGATTGGCAGCATCTAACTTAGTGCGAGCTTCTGCTAATGCCGCCATGCCAAGTTCACGGTAATAATCATCAATGGTATCTGCATTGATGAATAATTTGACATTGCCCGTCGCAATTTTCCATTGCACATTCAGCAAGCAGATTTGTGGAGCTGAGCTGAAGTCTTGTGCATGATTTAACACATAATCGACCACTGCATTCGCTTGTGCCGAGCCATCAATAGGAATCAGGAATTTCATATTTTTATTCTCTCAATGTTAGGTCGTTATTCTGGGATGACCCTTGCGACTCATTTTTTGGATTTCACAGTTTCATCTAGCAAATTGACCACTTCTTCATGGGCTTGCTTGCGTGTTGCGAGCCATTTTCCGATTGTCAGCACCAGTACCGCACCACAAATAGGCACAGCGGTATGCAAATAATGCCGAGATTCAACCAGTGATGCGAATGCCGCTTCACTCACCAACATTTCGCCCGCGACATAACCAAGCAAGGCACCGCCACCATAAATAATGTAAGGGAAACGATCAATCAACTTCAACACCAACTGGCTGCTCCATGCAATCAAGGGAATACTAATCAGCAAACCAAAGACCAGCAAGGGCATATTACCCTTTGCAGCTGCAGCCACGCCCAACACATTATCTAAACTCATCACAAAGTCGGCGATGATGATGGTTTTGACTGCGCCAAACAGGCGCGAGTCTGCTTTGATATTGTCTTCGCTATGTTCATCTTCGGGCAGAATAAGCTTGATGCCGATCCATAACAGCAAGAGCGCGCCAACCAGTTTAAGGTATGGCAACGCCAACAAGCTTACAGCAAAGAAAGTCAAAATAACGCGCAGCCCAATCGCCCCGCCCACCCCAAATAAGATGCCCTTTTTGCGTTGATGATCGGGCAAGTTGCGACAAGCCAACGCAATGACCACCGCATTATCGCCACTGAGCAACAGGTCGATCATAATAATTTTAAAGACATCAACCCAAAATGAACCTGATGACAGCATGACCAACATATCAGACATAAAATACCTTATAAAAATTTATTGCAAATATGGCAATAGCAAAGTTGCTATTCAGCCAAGTCATTCATCAACGGCACATTAACACTGCGCATTAAATATGCGGCGCAAGGTGTCGTTGCAAGTACTCGTGAAAGTGCAACATACCATCCTCAGTAGGAGATTGGTAGGGGCCATGCTGCTCAATGCCTTGTTGGTACAACGCCTTGCGACCTTGGTGCATTTTCAGGCAAATCACATCGTCTTCCACAGCCGTTTCGTGATACGCCTTTTGCTCTGCCTCCACATACTCCCGCTCGAACAATGCAATTTCTTCTGGATAGTAAAACTCCACGATATTGGTACACGCTTCTGTTCCACGAGGAATAATGGTACTCACCACCAAGGTATTGGGATACCACTCCACCATAATATTGGGGTAATACGTGAGCCAAATCGCGCCATACTTGGGCAACTTGCCTCCGTGCAACCGCAGCACCTGTTCTTGCCACTTGCCATACACCTCGCTGCCAACTTTGCGCAATGCATGATTAATACCTACCGTTTGCACGCTGTATTGCTCGCCAAATTCCCATTTTAAGTCGTCGCAATTCACGAAACTACCTAAACCTGGATGGAAAGGCACGACATGGTAATCCTCAAGATAGACCTCAATGAAGGTTTTCCAATTAAAGTCATACTCATCAACTTGGATACGATCAAGCATATAGCCCGAAAAGTCCAAATCTTGCATCACGCCTACTTTCGCCAAATCCTTAGCGACATCCCGTTCACCATTAAACAATAAGCCATTCCAATTTTGCAGAACAGACTTATTCAAGTGCAAGCAAGGATTCTGCGGAAAATGCGGTGCGCCCAGTAATTGCCCGTCTAGCTCGTAAGTCCAGCGGTGTAGCGGACAAACGATGTGCTGAGCATTGCCGCGCCCTTCTAGCATGGTCGCTTGTCGATGACGGCAAACATTGCTCAGCAGCTCTACGCCATTGGGATTGCGCACCAACATCTGTGCTTCGCCTGTTAAGACATGGTAATCCCCTAAGTTGGGCACCATCAATTCATGCCCGACGTAATTCGACCCTTGTGCAAAGAGCTTTTGTTGTTCAACAGCCAGAATGTGCGGTTCAAAATACCAGCTCATTGGTGGCGCAGACGGCAGAGCCGTTAAATGTTGTGTTTTTTCAATGTGGGACATACCCAGTTAAATCTCTGAATATAAGGGTGGAAAGGGAGGCGGATTTTCCCCGAAAACCCCCGTCAGGGCAACAGCAATCCTGATTATCTTTTGCACAATACATAAATAACCCATCAAAAATCGCCTTCGGCATCATTTGCCACGAAATAATCACAAATTAAGGTTGTGGTGCATATAGGCTTTTGCTAGAATCGCGCCCTCAAATTTTTGGTTAGATAGGTAGCTTGTCCATGACAACAGTACGCGTAAAAGAAAATGAACCGTTTGAAGTTGCAATGCGTCGTTTCAAACGTTCCGTCGAAAAAACTGGCTTATTAACAGATTTGCGCGCTCGCGAATTCTACGAAAAGCCTACAGCTGAACGTAAACGTAAAATGGCTGCGGCAGTTAAGCGTCATTACAAACGTATTATGGGTCAAACCCTGCCACCTAAGCTGTACTAATCTCACCCGCCCTGTCCGCTCTGGATGGGGCAAAAGGTTGCAACTATGACGCTCAAGCAACAAATTACCGATGACATGAAGTCTGCCATGCGTGCCAAAGAAACGGCACGTCTGGGCGCAATTCGTCTATTGCTCGCCGCGATGAAACAACGCGAAGTGGATGAACGTATCGAATTATCCGATACAGACATCATTGCTATCATCGAAAAGATGAACAAACAACGGCGCGACTCCATCAGCCAATACGAAGCCGCTGGTCGCCAAGAATTGGCGGACGTGGAAAAGTTTGAAATGTCAGTGCTGCAAAATTATTTGCCGCAAGCATTCACCGAAGCAGAAGTCATGGCAGAAATTGATGCCGCGATTGCCGCAGCAGGCGCAAGCAGTGCGCAAGATATGGGCAAAGTCATGGCGATAGTCAAACCAAAACTGGTTGGGCGTGCCGACATGAGCAAAGTATCGGGACTGATTAAAGCGCGTTTGGCATAAATTCACCAGATGCATAGAAAGATGGGTTAAGCGCGAGCGATACCCATCTTTTTTTCGCCCTTAAATTAGGTTTCTATATACCAAAGTCCAGTGAAAATATCCTGCGACAGGATCTGAATCATCCCCCGATCACAAGCATTGGCACATGGAATTGTTTTGCTCATTAGCGTTAATGAGGTGCGTGCTTTGTCGGATTGCATTAAACTGATAGTGGGTATATTTTGCCTATACAATTTGAGGAGAAAATGATGAAACAATGTGGTGCGGAGTTCTTCGGGACGTTTTGGCTAGTGTTGGGCGGGTGCGGCAGCGCAGTTTTGGCGGCGGCGTTCCCTGGTGTTGGGATTGGCCTGCTAGGCGTTTCGCTAGCGTTTGGTTTGACCGTTTTGACCATGGCGTATGCAATTGGGCATATTTCGGGATGCCATTTAAATCCCGCTGTTTCAATCGGGTTGTGGGCGGGTGGACGTTTCCCCGCGAATAAATTATTACCTTACATCGCGGCGCAGGTTATGGGTGCGATTGCTGCGGGCGGCGTGTTGTACTTGATCGCCACAGGCAAAGCGGGCTTTGATGTGTCGGCGGGTTTCGCGTCGAACGGTTACGGCGAACATTCCCCAGGTGGCTACTCTTTGCTAGCGGCACTGGTAACCGAAGTGGTGATGACCATGATGTTCTTAGTTATCATCATGGGTGCAACCGACAAACGTGCGCCACAAGGTTTCGCGCCGTTGCCGATTGGCTTAGGCTTGACCTTGATTCATTTGGTCAGCATCCCCGTCACCAACACATCGGTAAATCCAGCGCGTAGCACAGGCGTGGCATTGTTTGTGGGTGACTGGGCAGTTTCACAATTGTGGCTGTTCTGGGTTGCGCCGATTGTGGGCGCGATTTTAGGTGCGCTAATTTATCGTTTTATCGGTGAAAATTCTACAGAGAGCTAATTTCGGTCATGGATTCAAGCGGCGCAGAAAGCATGGGTTTGTTTTGTGCGCCGCTTAATCAGTGCTATCACGAAAGGTTATTAGCGAGGCTGAAGAAATCGTCAGGTGGATTCACATCAGCATCCGCCTTTTCCTCTCCAAAACAGCGATTTGCTACGCGAATCCATCCAACACAACCATGCTAAAATGCCGCCCTCGTTTTTATCCAAGGGGTGCATCATGTTGCAAGACAAATACCTCAATCCATTCACTGACTTCGGTTTTAAAAAGCTGTTTGGTGAAGAGCCGCACAAGGAAGTGTTGATCGCTTTTTTGAACGCCTTGCTGCCCGAAAAACACCAAATTCAAGATTTACAATACACCCGCACCGAACGCCTAGGCTTGACCTTATTGGATCGCCGAGCGATTTTTGATTTGAGTTGCGTCAGCCCCACGGGCGAACGGTTTGTGGTGGAGCTGCAAAAAGCCAAACATAATTTTTTCAAAGACCGTACCGTGTATTACGCCACTTTTCCGATTCAGGAACAGGCGCAGCGCGGGGATTGGGATTACAAATTGTCGGCGGTTTATACCGTTGGGATTCTGGATTTTCTGTTTGAAGAAGACCGCGACAACGACGAAGTGGTGCATTTTATTCAACTCAAAAACCAAAATGGCGAGGTGTTTTACGACAAACTCACCTTCATTTATTTGACCTTGCCGCGCTTTCACAAAACTTTGGACGAATTGGAAACCGCGCAAGATAAATGGCTATATATTTTCAAACACTTGCAAGATTTACAAGAAATCCCCGCAATCTTTAACGAAGGCGTATTCCCGCAACTCTTTGAAACTGCCGAACTCGCTTGTTTCAACTCCGTGGAACGAGATGCCTATCAAGAAAGCTTAAAAAACTACCGCGACTGGAAAGGTGTAATGGAAACTGCGATTGAGGAAGCGGAGGAAAAAGGACTTCAACGAGGACTTGAAAAAGGACTTGTGGAAGGACTTGAGCGAGGTGCAAGAAACAAAACTTTAGAGCTTGCCCGCAATTTTCTGGATGTGCTGGACAATGCCACCATTGCCCTTAAAACAGGGCTGTCCGAACAGGAAATTCAACAATTGCGTCAAACATAGCACATCAATTATCCTAAAAAAATAGGTTGTTACCCATTTGATCCCCAAAAGTTTTATCCAAGACTTACTCAATCGCGTTGATATTGTCGATGTGATTGAACGCTATGTTCCGTTGAAAAAAGCGGGCGCGAATTTTGTCGCCTGCTGTCCGTTCCATAACGAGAAATCCCCGTCCTTTACCGTCAGCCAAACCCGCCAGTTTTATCACTGCTTTGGCTGCGGCGCGCATGGCACGGCGATTGGTTTTGTCATGGAACACGCGGGCATGGGCTATGTCGATGCGATTGAAACGCTGGCAGGCAATGCGGGCATCACCGTACCGCACGAACGTGGAACGGCGGAAGTGCAAAAAGTATCTCAAGATTTATACGAGGTGATGAAAACGGCGACGCGCTATTATCGCCAGCAACTCAAAGCCTCGCCACGTGCGATTGAGTATTTAAAACAACGCGAATTAACGGGTGAAATTGCCGCCAGATTTGGTCTGGGTTATGCCCCCGATGATTGGCAAAACCTCGCCGCCACCTTTCCCAACTATCAAGACAACACCCTGACCGAAGTGGGTTTGGTGATTAGCAATGATGAGGGCAAACGTTACGACCGCTTCCGTGACCGCATTATGTTCCCCATCGTCAATGTGCGCGGACAAGTGATCGGCTTTGGCGGACGGGTGTTAGATAAAGGCGAACCTAAGTATTTGAATTCTCCTGAAACGCCTTTATTTGAAAAAGGGCGGGAGCTATACGGACTTTACCAATCGCAAAAAGCCATTCGTGACCGCCAGCAAGTCTTGGTGGTGGAAGGCTATATGGATGTGGTGGCACTGGCGCAACATGGGGTAGATTATGCCGTTGCCACCTTGGGCACAGCGACGACACCCCATCATATCCAGAAACTACTCCGCTTCACCTCCCACGTTATTTTTTGTTTTGATGGCGACAGAGCGGGGCAAAAAGCCGCGTGGCGCGCGCTGGAAAACGCCTTACCGCATTTACAAGATGGAAAATCGCTCAGCTTTTTGTTTCTGCCCGAAGAGCATGATCCTGACAGCTACATCCGCGCTTATGGACAAGAAGGATTTGAAAATAAACTGGACGATGCGCTACCGCTTTCGACCTATTTGCTACGCCAAATTAGCTTTGAGTTGAATTTACGCACCTCGGAAGGGCGCAACCAATTGTTGCAACGCGCCAAACCGTTGTTGGCAGCGATTACCGCCCCCACCACCGCGCTGCTGCTACGCAAAGAAGTCGCCGCACTGGCAGGAATTAGCCAAGGCGAATTGGAAGCACTGTATGAAATCACCCCAGTCGCCCGCCCTGCCCGCCCCGCATTTCAAAAAGCCAGTCGCACCACGCCTTCTGCCCATCGCTTGCTGCTGCAATGTTTGATCGCGCAACCCGCCCTCGGTGCGCAACTTCCTGTTGATTGGCACGAAGATGGGGCAGAAGCTGAAGCCGTCGCGGCTGTCTTAGCCGTGCTGCGTGAAGCCAATTTTAAGCTCAGCAATGCCGTGCTAATCCAAACGTTTCAAGGCACGCGCCACGAAAAACCACTGACCCTCGCCCAAGCCGATTTGCTGAATTGGGGCGAAGGCTTTGACATCCAAGCCGAATTCACAGGACTGCTCAACCAACTCGCCACCCACCAACGCCGTCACCGTTTTGAGCAACTGCAAGAAAGGGTTGCCCAAGTCGGTATGGCGAATCTAAGCGATGAAGAACGCCGCGCATATTTAAAGTTGCTGCAACGGGGATAGGGATGGGATAAAGACCTGAAGGTAAAATATCGTGGGTAAGGCGTTAGGCTGTTAGTTGTTAGTTGGTAGCGTAGATAAGCGCAGCGAAAATGCAAAAGTGGTACGGTTTTTACTACGGTTATGCGCGCCTATTTTGCATTATCTTGATTAGCAATAGGCATGGTTTTATGGATAATGTCTTGGTACAAAATTCGGCAGGATTTATCAGAAAGTATTTTGTTATCACAGAGTTTAGTAACATTAAAAATTAAATATCCCATGATGGCTGCGACAACGATCAACGCAAGAAAAATCTTATTTTTCCAAAAACTTTCTTCTTTTGGCGGTGGATTATTTGTTGCGGTTTGTGGCGAATGATCACCTGTGCCGATTTGTGCAATCGCACCTTTTTCAACCTTTTCTATTTTATGACTGGACATTTCCGCATTGCCTCCATGAGTTAAAACAACAGTTTCAGCGTGTATTGTAGTCGTGGATCTATTGGCTATATCCCGCGCTTCTTCGCTTTCAATTCCACTCAACCATTCTGCCACATTTATTTCGGCATCAATCGCCGCATAATAATGCGTCTCTATTTTTTTGTTTTCTAAATTGAGCAGTTCAGCGTAGGTAATAACCACCTTTTCAGTCAACGGCACACACTCTTTAACCTCTAAACCTTTAATCGTCTGATGGATGTGTTTAAACTCTTTACGAATAATGGCTAGTAAACTCCGCCGCGTTGTTTTTGTTCCTGTCACCCAAACAAAAATTTTCCTATCTATTAAATCGGCTTTAATCAGGGCTTTATTGCCTTCATGCGCTAACACCACGCCAGTGCGCCAATAAGTTTGTTGGAAAATGTAATCATGCAAACGCACAATAAAGCGCGAAAATACGCTATGCGGCAGGATGTCATAATGATATTCAAAACGCAGACTATCTTCTTTATCCCAGTTTAAATAAGGTTCATTATCTAGCAGCAATTCGGGAATTAAATACTGATTCTGTTTATCCGTAATGGAAAAGCACATTTCAAACTTGCGCATCATGTCGATGATAAACTGATGATCGTTAACAGTCGGATACAACTTTTTATCCAGAATTCCCGCCAAATCGGTTCGATTTAACACCCCATGATTTTGAAACAGCTTCCGAATGTTCAGCAATTTATAAACCGCATTGGTCACCCACTCTGGGTTTAATACATTGGTTTCGCGCAAACGATCAAACCGCTCATCATCTTGGAAATTCAACACGATACCTAAATCATGCAATAGCCCGCATAAGGTTTTTTGGCTGTCTGGTTCGGTGATGCCGTTTGCTGTACACAAGGCGCGATACGCCTCGTAGCTAATATAATTTTCACCTTTTTGTTCCAGTGCCTGCTTGATCGCCATCCACGCAGCGGGGATCAGGTCGTGAATATGCGGCAAAGTAGAAACCGTGTTTTGAATCGCCTGCTTTAATTCAGGAATGCCATTGCCATCTATGCAGGAGATAGGATAAAAACCTTTTATATTGGGGTATTTGTTCGTTAAGTGAATTGGCTCTATGTGAAATACAGTGGGTAGTTGAATTTCATTTTTCCGCAGAGGAAGTAAATCATGCTGATGAAATTCTTGATATTGCGGTAGCCTCTGGCGCGTCTTTTGGCAAGTTGGACTTTGCT
>JAQTTV010000042.1:21759-23402 GCA_028710565.1 Gallionella sp. | reverse complement strand
ATTCATCCAGCTGTTCATGTTCACGCTGCTGACTTTCCTCTTGCTGCTGTGCCATGTGATTAAAGGCCGTCGCTACTTTGCCTATCTCATCTCTACCAAGATCACCCAGACGAACGGTGGTGTCACCCTGAGCGAAGCTACTCAATCCCAATAGAATTCGGGTGAGCGGATGCACAAACCAAGTACGAGAGAGCCATAAGCCGATGGTTAAGGCGGCGACCATTGCAACCGCCGCTAGCAAATAGAACATTCGCTGAAATCTAGCCACAGAACTCAACACCGTCGCACGCTGCGCAACATTGACTACGATCCAACGATCTGATTTGTTGTTTGCATTGGGATGTACTAGTGAGTACGCCATGAGTTGACCGTCTAAGTCTTTCATGGTGCCGTGTTGTTGATCGGTGGTTGCCAAATTGACAAGGCTCATGTCCTTGAACAGGTTATTGGGTGTATTCAGATCCATACCCCAAGTCTTAGTCTTATCCTCGTTAAATAAATAATAACCCTCCTTGTTCACCATCATAAATTGCCCCAGCGTAGCCGCATTACTTTTCGGAATAAAGTCCAAAATGTATTGTCCCAGTACATTGAGTACTAAGATTCCACGACGTTGACCCACACTGTTAAATACGGGAATACCAAACCGCACCACGGGGGTATGGGGTTCTGTAACGCGCCCGCCCTCACGATCAAGATTGAAGGATGAAACATATATTTGCCCCGCTGCCAATTTCATGGTTTCAATAAAATAGGGGGTTTTAGCTTGATTCTGTAACTCATTGGTGGGGGCGATTCGCGCTTTCCCTTCTTTGAAATCGACACGTATCATTTCATTACCCTGCTCATCAAGGTAGCGTAGCTTGTAATAATGGGGCTTTGCCATGGCAAAATTTGCAAGGATCATGCTCAATCGCCCGCGCCATTCCTCATAACTAGACTTGTCTTGCTCATCGTAGCCATTGTTTTCACGGGTGCGAGCAATACCCCGTACGGACGGCACTCCAATAATAAAATCTGCATCCCATTTGACCATATCGACAAAGGTTTGAATATGAGAGGCAACGTCCTGCACTGTAGAATCCATCGAAGCTAAGGCATTGGTTTCTAGTGAATCTTTACTACTGGAGACGGCGTGGTAGGCAATAACTATTAACGGCAGTAACGCCGCCAAGACAAGCACAATGATAATTTTGTGACCAATGGCAAGATTTTTGATTGTCACTTACGAATACCTCAACTGAATTTATTTATGTTTTGTAGGTGGCAATAATATCGCAAAACGATGGGCTTGTTTAAGAACGATGTTAATCGTTAGCTATTAGTTAGCGAGGTGAATACATGAGCATATCTGATTGAATATATTGCAAAATGTTTGGTGCGCTTACCCACCCTACCAACTACCAACTACCAACTACCAACTACCAACTACCAACTACCAACTACCAACTACCAACTACCAACTACCAACTACCAACTACCAACTACCAACTACCAACTACCAACTACCAACTACCAACTAACAACTAACAACTAACAACTAACAACTAACAACTAACAACTAACAACTAACAACTAACAACTAACAACTAACAACTAACAACTAACAACTAACAACTAACAACTAACAACTAACAACTAAC
>JAQTTV010000042.1:0-21659 GCA_028710565.1 Gallionella sp. | reverse complement strand
CAACTAACAACTAACAACTAACAACTAACAACTAACAACTAACAACTAACAACTAACAACTAACAACTAACAACTAACAACTAACAACTAACAACTAACAACTAACAACTAACAACTAACAACTAACAGCTATAACTGGTAGATATTGACGCTTTCATGTAGTTGCTCAACCACTTTGGAGATTTCTTCGGACGCAGCCTTGCTTTGGTGGGTGTTGATGACGAACTGGGAGGTTACTTTGTTAATATCCTTCATTGCCGAAGAAACTTGTTCTAGACCAAGGAACTGCTGTTTCACGACAGCAGAAATTTGATGACTAGCCAAAGCGGTTTCACGTACCACCTCACTCAGTTGTCGCATCGCATCACCGCTGCGCTGTACTGACAACATGCCCGCATCCACGCCTTTACTGCCTTCTTCGGTTGCCATGACCGCACGGTCGGTGGCGTGACGAATATCTTGCAGGATCTTTTGCACTTGGGCGGTGGATTGTTGTGATTGTTCGGCTAACTCGCGCACTTCCGCTGCCACCACCGCGAAACCTTTGCCCGCTTCGCCCGCTTTGGCGGCTTCAATCGACGCATTCAATGCCAACATCTTGGATTGTTGCGCCAAATTGGTGACTACACCTGTGATTTCGCCAATTTGCTGAATCTGCTCGCTCAATGCCAAGATCGTCTGGGCAATGCCCTCCATGCGATGCAAGATACTTTCCATGCCCGCAATGGCTGCTTCCACAGCGGCACTACCCTGTTCGCTTTCTTGACGACTCCGATCAGCCGTTGTACCTAAAAGATGCACGCGTTCCATCGCTTGTGCCGCCATGCCTTTGATTTGTTCCAATGCAGCAGTAGTTTCATTTACTGCAACGGCTTGTTCTGATGCACCTGAGGACTGATGATTGATTGCATTTTGCATCTCTTGCAGCGTACGTTGAATAACGTTCACGACCTCGGTGGTTCCTGATGAGATTGCGGAGATATTTTCGGTCATCATGTTGATGTTGCGTCCCAATTGAGACAAATCATCATTACCTGTCACCACCAGCCGCTGCGTCAAATCTCCAGAAGCGACCCGCACGATATGTTCACGCAAAGTCGTCACTCGACCTCGAATATCCGCAGCTTCTCGCAACTCTTCTAGTTGCTCACGTTCACGCCGCTGACTTTCCGATTGTTGTTGCGCCATTTGATTAAAGGCAGCACCCACTTTGCCTATCTCATCCTCACTGAGCGTACTCAGTCGAACCGAGGTATCTCCATGCGCGAAGCGGTTTAGCACCAACAATATTCGAGTCAAAGGGTTGACAAACCATATTCGAGATAGCCAGATGCCTATCATCATCGTGATAAGCAATGAAAAAGCAACTAGCAAATAGAGTGTGCGTTGAAAGCTCATCAAGGAACTCAGTACATTCACTCGCTGTTCAACGTTGAGTATTATCCAGCGGTCAGACAAATCTTTAGCATTAGGGTAAATGACCGAGTAGGCTATCAACTGAGCATCAGACTCCTTCAATGTGCCGTGTTGCTGCGAGTTGGTTGCCAAACTTGCCAAATCCGCCTCTCTGAACAAATTATCAGGTCGATTGAGATCCCCCCCAAACAACTTTGCCTTATCCTTGCGCGATATATAATAGCCGTCCCTATCTACCATGATAAATTGCCCCCGCATGGCTTCACTCCCTTTCGGGATAAAATCCAACAGATATTGACCCAACACACTGACGACCACGATGCCCTGACGCTCACCTTCCTTATTAAAAACAGGAACCGCAAAACGCACCACAGGGGTATAAGGTTCCGAAACACGACCTTCTTCACGATTGAGATTAAGTGGTGACACATACACTTGTCCTTGAGACAATTTCATAGTCTCAACAAAATAAGGCCTATCCTCTTTGTTTTGTAAGGCGATGGACGGGACTATCCTAGCTTTTCCTTCTTTGAAATTGATGCGTACAATCTCATTACCCTGCTCATCGATGTAGCGTACTTTCAGGTAGTTCGCTTTGGTTTTGCCAAACGATGAATAGATGTTATTCAAACGATCCATCCACACTTGCTCACTCAGCCCCGCTTCTTTATCGTAGCCATTATTTTGGCGCGCACGAACAAGACCACGTAGCGCAGGCACATCAGCTAAAAACACAGCATCGGATTTACCCACCTCTAAAATAGTTTGGATATGAGAGGAGACTCCCTGCACCTTAAAATCCATGGAATCTAAGGCTTGCGCTTTAAAAGCCTGACTGCTTTTTAAATTAGCATAATAAGTTACAACCATCATCGGCAGTAATGCAGCCAACGAAATCAATAGTACAATTTTGTGTCTAATTGCAAGATCTTTTATTGCCATTTTCACGAATACCCTGCTTAAAATTGATTAGCTATTGCTCGTGATTATATATCAACTGAGTTACAGTTTATTGACCGCTGGTATAAGCAACCAAAATTCTCACTTTGAGCAAACTGCGGGATTATGGGCACAACAGATTCCCACCTCACCCGACAGAGCGAAAAACGCGACAAACAAGCCTTGCTCACGCACTAAAAGACGAATTTTGCAACCACAGTCGAGGGTGAAAATTGCGGGCTATCCGCCGATATTAGGACATCTCAATTTTCTGCCGAGGTGGTTGGACGACAGTTTGGCGTAGCGCAGAATAGCGGTTGACACGCGCTTGATCGGCAAATAGACAGGTATAAAGCTTGCCATCCGTAGATAAACGAGTGCGGGTACATTCATGGCAAAAGACTTGGGTGACCGAGGTGATTTGACCGACTTCGCCCGCGCCATCTTGATACACCCAACGATGCGCCACTTCACCTGTGCAAGTTGGCGCGATGGGCGATAGAGGAAATTGCACAGAAATGAGGTCGATCGCGTTGCGCTGCCACTATGCCCGCTAACATGGTAGCGACTTGAACATTTGTGCCTGTCATACGCGGGAAAATGTCTTGATGGAGTCCGTCTAAGCTGACCGTAATACGCGACAAACCAGCCTCTTTGAGGGCTTGCGCTTTAGCAGGCTGCTGCAAAACTATTGGGCTTGCCGATACTGTGTCAAAAAGTGGCTCAAAATGCTCATTTACTCGAGTAAATTCCGCTTTTTCGCCCCTTTTTTCCTTGTCTCGCCTTCGCTCATAACGTTTTTCAGCAGCCTGTTAGTAGCGAAAAGCCCCATTGGTGGTCATGGTCACTTCAACCAGCTCACCCTGCGGCGTGCGGAGGGCCGCTAATTGCGCGACCAATCGCTCAATGCCGCGTCGCAGCAAGGGTTCGCCCCCTGTCAGCCGTATTTTGCGCACACCCAAACAGACAAAAACCTGAGCAACCCGCACAATTTCTTCAAAACTCAGCAATTCTGCACGCGGCAGAAAAGTGTGATGCTGATCGAAAATTTCGCTCGGCATACAATAGGCGCAACGAAAATTACACCTGTCCGTCACCGAAATACGCAAATCCAGCATGGGACGCTGCAAACTATCCAGCAGCACGGGGTGATTCATGGGGCTAATCGTCACCTAACTGCGGTGCTGCAGCGCGAATCTCATTGAGCAAATCTTCAGCCTGAAATTCCGAATCCGCATAGATCATCTTAATGGTTGCAGGTGAATCTTGGTCAAGTTCGGCGCGTAGCTGCTTCACGCGAGCTGATGAGGCTTTATAGCTGTCATGTTGCTCCAGCTTTTTCAACATCTTGATCGGCTGGGCGGTGATTTGGTAAATATAGTAGGGCATCGTTTACTCGTTAGTTGATCGCCCAAAGGGGCAACACATTAGCGGCCTGTTAGGCACCAGTGCGTTTTAGGAAAGTAACCACATTCGTATCGGGTGAATTTTTGGTGGCACAACTGCCCTCCCCTACGCCTGCCAACTGCTCGGCTTCATGCAGCAAGTTAATCACATCCACATAATGTTTTTGTTTTACCATCATCAGGGCGGTGTAGCCCCCTTCGTTGCGCGCCAATACATCCGCACCCGCTTGCAACAGCATATCGACAATCTCAGCTTCGCCATAACCTGCCGCCAGCATCAAGGGGCGCACGCCATAACCAATCGCCGCCTCAAGATTTGCTCCCACCGCAATCAACACCTGCACCACATCGGGAAAACCGCATTTTGCTTCAGCATTAAAAACCGCTTTAGCCAACGGCGTCCAACCTGCCGCATCATGGGCATTAACTTCCGCCCCTGCTGCCAGCAATACCAACACCATCTCAACATGGCCCGCATGTGCCGCCAACATCAGCAAAGTCGCACCTGTGTCATCGCGCCCATTGGCATCCGCACCCGCCTTCAACAGCTGCATCGCATTCGCCACATCACCCGCTTGCACGGCGGTTAACAACGCTATTGTCATGTCTTTCTCCTGCTCATTAAGTATTCTGTGGATGGAACCACGCCAGTTTTTCACGTAGTTCTACCACGCCCCCCACGATAATCAGGGTCGGGGCTTGCGGTTGCTCACGTTCGGCAATCGCAGGCAAGGTCGCCAACGTACCCGTAATCACGCGCTGATTTTGCGTCGTGCCTTGTTGCACAATCGCAATCGGTGTGCTGTCTGGCATACCGTGTTTAACGAGTTCAACACACAGTGTTTCCAGCCCATGCAGCCCCATATACACCACCACGGTTTGTTTGGGTCGTGCCAGCGCATCCCAATCCAAGTTCATCGTGCCATCTTTGAGATGACCCGTGACGAATAGACAAGATTGGGCATAATCGCGATGCGTCAGCGGTATGCCTGCGTAGGATGCCACACCTGAAGCTGCCGTAATGCCAGGCACGACTTGAAAGGGAATGTTTTCCGCAGCCAAGGTTTCAATTTCCTCACCACCCCGCCCGAAAATAAACGGATCCCCACCTTTAAGACGCAACACGCGTTTACCCTCCTTCGCCAAACGCACCAACAACTCGTTGATTTCTTCCTGACGCAAGGTGTGATCGGCGCGCTTTTTACCGACAAAAATCCGTTCCGCATCGCGCCGCGTCATGTCCACAATCGCTTTTGCCACCAGATTGTCATACACCACGACATCGGCTTTTTGCATCAATCTCAGTGCACGGAAAGTCAATAAATCAGGATCGCCAGGACCAGCACCAACCAGATAGACTTCACCGCGTTGAATGTTGTCCTCATTTTCCAGCATCTTTTGCAACATCGCTTCCGCGCTTGGCTCATCACCCGTCAGCACCTTTTCAGCAACCACGCCTTCTAACGCGTTTTCCCAAAAAATGCGCCGTTTGGCTGGATTAGTCACTTTGATCTTGACCGCTTCACGAAAGCGTTCCGCAAAAGCCGCCAAACGACTGTAATTCTGCGGAATCACGGTTTCCAATTTGCCGCGCATCATGCGCGTTAACACAGGCGAGGCACCGCCACTGGAAAATGCCACCATCAGCGGAGAGCGATCCAAAATGGCGGGCATAATGAAAGAACACAACTCAGGATCATCCACCACGTTGACCAGAATATGACGCGCCCGTGCTAGCTCGGAAACCTGTTGATTAACTTGACGGTCATTGGTGGCGGCGATCACCAACATCACGTCATCCAAATGTACCGCCTCGAAACGCGCCAAAATAGGCATCACCCTGACATCGTTGCGTAATTCAGCCGCAATGTCGGGTGCGACGACGCGGACTTTCGCCCCCGCCTCCAACAACACGCCCGCTTTGCGTTTCGCGACTTCTCCGCCGCCTACGACGAGACACAGTCTGTTTTTAACGTCAGCAAAAATCGGCAGAAAATCCATTATTGAACCGCCTTTAAAATCAAGGGGATCAATGCTGCTGGCAGTTTAATTTTGCCCGCCAGTGCAAAGTCATGCGCCTGCGCAGACATTTTATTCCATGTTTTTTTGATAATCAGTATCCACTTTGCTTCGTCATATTCAGGATGACCAGAGGCAAAAGCCACCATGTAATGTTCGATAAACACCAAATCGACAATGTCTTCCATCATCTGCGTTTCTGGATTGGTCTTCAGGTCTTTCTTGCTCACAATGGTTTTGACGCGATCTATCATGTCGTCGTCATACCCCACGCTGCGCATCAAATTCCCTGCCGTTTCCGCATGGTATTTATACAAGGTAGTGCGCCATAACATATAGCCAGGCTTGTCCATGGCGTAGTCACTACGGGGGATTTTCCAACGTTGGATATGCTGAGCGCGCACCGCGAGCTTGACGGCTTCAGACGCTTCAGGTGCAAAACGTTCCTGCATTTCGGTCATACGTTGCGCATAGAGCAGCTCTTTAGGATATGCCTGACCGTTGGCCAATTCTTGGTTTGGATCTTCGGCGTTGGCCGAATCGAATGCTGCAATAGCAGCTTGGTAATGTGACTGTGTCATGTTGTTTTCTCAATAGATTGAATTGAATCGTGTATTTTATGTTGCCGAATAAAAGCGACGAATCGCGTCGCCCAATAACAGCGACCGATGGTGCGCAAATGGGTATAGGAAGCGAGCAAGTTATGCACGATCAGTCCATCCTTATCGCCGTCTATCCCATATCCGCGCTCAACATGGTATGCGAAGCGCGCGTCAGAGGGAAGATTTTCTAGACTGGAGTAATGAAATTCATGAGCCCGAATTTGTTTGGCGGGCATATCAGGACGTGGCCAAGGATGGGTTAGCTCCTCGCGCAAATGCACATATCCCCGACCAATCGGCTTATCGTGCATTTTCACATCACCAGGAATCGCCCCCACCATGTCATATACACGCCCCTGATAATCTATGCTGCGAGACAAATACATCAAGCCACCACATTCAGCATAGGCTGGCATCCCATTTGCTATCGCCTGCCGAATTTCCTGACGTAATGTAACATTGGCTTCCAATGCCTCAGCGCACGTTTCAGGAAATCCCCCGCCGATATACAGCCCATCGACTTCGGGCAAATGTTCATCCCGCAAGGCATCAAACGGTATTAATTCTGCCCCAGCTTCCTCAAGCGCATCCAGATCATCTGCGTAATAAAAACCAAAAGCCCGATCACGGGCAATGGCGATGCGCACTTTTGTGTTCCTTCCCCCTTGCAGGGGGAAGGTTAGGATGGGGGTTGAGCTGACAGGGCTGCTAGAAATTGACGTTTCAACCCCCTCCCTGCAAGGGGGAAGGAGTTGTTCGGTCTCGCCTACCGACACATGTGTGAGCAGAAGCACCTTGTCCAAATCCACTTGTTCGGCAATGGCTTCACCTATCTGTTTGATTTTGGCGGTGGCGACGTGGGATTCGTTACTGGGCATTAAACCCAGATGACGTTCAACGATGCTCAAACGTGCATCATGATGGATCGCCCCGACCACAGGCACATCCGTGTAGTGCTCAATGACGGCACGCAATTTTGACTCGTGGCGTGAACCACCCAAGTTGTTGAGGATAACGCCAGCAATCTGAATATCTCGGTCAAACGCTTGATAGCCTAAGATCAGCGGGGCAATACCACGGGTCATACCGCGTGCGTCGATCACCAGAAATACGGGCAAATCCAACATTTTTGCCAATGCCGCATTGCTGTTACTCCCGTCCAGTGCCAGACCGTCGTACAAGCCCTTGTTGCCTTCTACTATATTGACGGCTTTGCGATGTTGCTCGAACGTAGCAACCACCTCATCCTGCGCCATTAAGTAGAGATCCAAATTACGACAAGGATGACCTGCTGCCTGACCCAGCCACATCGGATCAATGTAATCAGGGCCTTTTTTGAACGGCTGAACCACGTGACCACGAGCGGTCAACGCGGCGCATAAGCCGATGCTGACCATGGTTTTACCAGAGGATTTGTGTGCTGCCGATATTAGCATTTGATTCATGGCAGCCTTAAGAACAGTTTAGTCAGCGATATAGTGCTTATCTTGTGGCATAAAATTCAACACGCGCACACTCACGGTGGTGATCATAAAGGCGATAGCCAACCCCATTATCCCCACCAAGAACTCATACACGGAGGGATGATATTCGTTAATCTGCCCATCGGCAAACGTGCTGCTGACCTCAAACCCTGGGAAAATGCTTAGCGGAAACGCTTGGCCGCCGATGATAAACACATACAAAAAGACAAAAGCACCCAATACCACCGCCATCGAAGCCGCCATCACGCAGCGCGTTTGACCTAATCCAGGCAGGTAAATCAATGCGAGGGGAATCAGATTGCCAAAAAACACATAACCCCACCAAAACAAATTGGGAAATAAACCGCCGTCAAACAAGATAAAGTGTTCAAACTCAACACGATTCGCAAAGTACAAATTGGTAAAGTGGTAAGTCGCGACCATATACAAAGAACCAAGCACGAAAATACCGAGCAAATTCTTCTTACGCTGCAGGATAGTGGGATCCAGCACCTTCTCATTCCAAGCATAAATCACGGCTTGAACCACATGAAAAACGGCTAAACCCCATGCAAAAGACAATACGATAAACATTGGGGGCAATAAAGCTGAGCCGTACGCCTGACGAGCCAACAAGAAAGCGAAAATCAGCCCCGTCCCAGTGGTCAGAATAAAACGCCACGCAAACACGGCAAAACCTGCTGGTTTCGTCCAGCAATTCATGCACTGTTCCATCATCGTCCACAGATAAACCGCCACCAGCGAGAACATGCCAGAGTACAACACGATATTCCACGCAAATACCGAGGTGATATTAAAATTGGTTGCGGCAACGATGATGCGATCGGGTCTACCCAAGTCCAACATCAACACGGTCAAACCACCCGCCAACATGGCGACAGATAACAAACTGGCTAATGGTGCGCGTGCTTTGTAGATCGTTTTGCCAAACACTGAACCGATAGAGGCTACATTCAATACACCCGATGCGGCTACGATCAGGAAGATCGCGAACACGTGGGGCAATCCCCACACGATTTGGTTATTCATGCCACTGATGATATGTCCATGTTCTTCCATCATGTGAACGGCATATAAACCTGCCAATACCATCAAGCCACCGAGGGCGAGCAGAAGATAAAAGAGTTTGTTTTTGGTATGTAAAGCAGAGAGTGTCGCCATGATTACAGTCCTTGATAGCGTATGCCAGTATTAAGCTTCAAATCCGCACGTACTTGTGTCGATGCGACAGTACGTAGCTTTTGCGCAATCGGGCTATTGGGATCATTTAAGTCACCAAACAAAATTGCCTTGTTGGGGCATGAAGTTGCGCAAGCTGGCTGCAAACCTTCATCAATACGATGCACGCATAAGGTGCAACTTTCGACGGTGCCTTTACCACGTGGCACATCAGGATTCTGGTCATGTAATGGTTCATGCACAAATGAACGCGCTTTGTACGGACATGCCATCATGCAATAGCGACAACCGATACAGCGATGTTTATCGACCAGCACGATGCCGTCAGCACGTTTGAAAGATGCTGCAGTCGGACACACATCCACACAAGGCGGATGTTCGCAATGCTGACACATCATTGGCAATGAGCTTTGACGACCTGTGCTGATGTCCTTTATTTCAATCTTGCGTATCCACTGAGAATCAGTCGGCAATTTGCCACCTGACAAACCATTTTCGGTATTACACGCAGTCACGCACTCATCACAACCAGGTTTGCATTGATTCGTGTCAATCAACATCCCCCAGCGCACTTTGCCACTGACGGGTTCAGTGCTGCCATGAGCCATATCAAACAACAACATACCAGGCGCAATCGCAACCGCAGCTGCCCCCAGAGAAGTCTTTAGAAAAGCACGTCGCTGGTTATTGACTTCACTCATTTCGCATTCCTCTTCAGCCAATAACTTTTACGTACACCTGAATGGCACTCAAAACAATCCAACTTAACAGCTTCGTAGCGATGACACGCCACGCAAAAGCTGTCATCACGGGCAATCACGCTGTTGTCTTTGGTGCTGGCATGGCACTCGACACAGGTTTTAAGACTTACCTTGTCATCTCTCGCACCTTTGCGTACCGCTTCATCACGCTGATGCTTCAGCAGCTGCATGTGATTTTTGCGCATCCACTCAGGATCCTTCACGCATTTACCACCCTGCCCGATGTCCAGCTTAAAAGGAGTTGTTTGTCCCGCCCAAACCACAGTGGCACACAAACACAGCAGCAAAAGTGCGATTAGCCTCATTACTCGCCCAGCCCCATTTGGATGTAGCCTGTTGGACACACATCTGCGCAAATGTGGCAGCCGATGCACTTGTTGTAATCTGTGGTCACATAACGACCCAATGTGGCTTCGCTCTTCTTGACACGAGACACTGCCGTTTGGGGACAATACACCACGCAGTTATCGCACTCAAAACACATACCGCAGCTCATGCAACGCTTGGCTTCTGCCACTGCTTTTTCCTGCACCAAAGCGACTAAACGCTCGTCGAAATTACCGAGGGCCGTTTCTTTGTCCAAGGTAACGATGTCACGTTGATTACGTGGCACGTAGGAAAAATGCCCCAAAAACAGCTTGTCGTGCGGAATCACATAACGGTCTGAACGATTGTCGAAGTTATGAATCGCGACATTGGAGCTATTTGTGCCACGCAATGGTTCATGCACTTGTTTGATTTCAATGCCTTTTTCCACCAGCTTGCGCATTAAATCAAACTGATGCGCATCAATCTTGGGACGTTTATCCAATTCCATACCCAGCATGTAGCTGTGAATGCCGTCCGCTGCAATCGAGCCATGACCAATCGCCGTGGTCAGCAAATGGGGACGAATCACGTCACCACCTGCAAATACACCCGTTTGACCTTTGACTACATAATTGCGATCCGTCGTCACCGCACCTTTGCCGTTGTCGAATGCTTCTAAACCTGTGAAATCAACCGCTTGACCAATCGCAGATACGATCAGATCGGCTTCAATGTCGTGCTCACTGCCTTCGATTTGCTTGATGTCTAACTTGCCGCCCGCTATTTTTGCTTCGCAGCGTGCCACACGCAATGCGGTTGCACGGCCATCCGCACCACGGACAATACCAATCGGCACCAAGCTACCCATGATATGAATACCTTCAGCCAAGGCTTGTTCGATTTCGTGCTGATTCGCCTGCATCTTGTCGATATTGAAGATGGAGGTCAGCGTCACTTCCGCACCTTGCTTAGCAGAAATATCCGCTACGTCATGCGCCATACGACCCGCAATTGCAGATTCAGCATCGGTTGGTTTCGCATGTTCGATATGACCTAAACGACGCGCCACGGTCGCCACGTCAATAGACGTATCGCCACCGCCAACCACCACCACGCGTTTGCCCACATGTTGCAAACGACCGTCGTTAAAGGCTTTCAAGAACGCGGTTGCCGTGACGACATTGGGAGCATCTGAGTCAGGAGTCGGCAATGCACGCCCCGCTTGTGCGCCCATGCCCAAAAAGACCGCATCAAATTCTGCACGAATCTGTTCCAGCGTAATGTCTTTACCAACGTGGCAATTCAGGCGAGTCTTCACCCCTAAATCCAATATGCGCTGGATTTCCGCATCCAATACATCACGAGGAGTACGGAAACCAGGAATCCCGTAGCGCATCATGCCGCCCAGATAGGCATGGTCATCAAAAATGGTGACTTCATGTCCTTTCAGTGTGAGTTGATAAGCACATGACAAACCCGCTGGGCCGCCGCCTAAAATGGCAACCTTTTTACCTGATGGTTCTACATTAGGCTTGTTGAAGGCTAATTTATTGGCTATCGCGTATTCACCCAGAAAATGCTCAACCGAATTGATGCCGACGTGATCTTCGACTTCATTACGATTACAACCCGATTCGCAAGGTGCTGGACATACACGACCCATCACAGAAGGAAATGGATTGGCTTCCGTCAAACGTCGCCAAGCATATTCCTGCCATGGTATCGTAGGTTTGCCATCTTTCCCGACGGGTGGTTTTTCAGTGCCACGGACGATAGACAGATAGCCACGAATATCTTCGCCAGCTGGGCAGCTCCCTTGGCAAGGGGGCGTAGATTGAATATAGGTTGGACATTTATGCGTATGGCTCGCCTGAATAATGACGTCGCTGAAACGCTTAGGCTTGTTATCGCCGTCTTTATAGCGGCGGAAAGTAATCTTTTGGGTTGTTTCGCTCACTGCTGACATTTGCCTGTCTCCTAGTTATTCTTGCCCAGCACAATCGCATTGCTGACTAATTGATGTACACCACCGACCATACGTCGATCAAACCCATAAATCGGCATCACCTTGGTAAATTGCGCCTTGCAAATCGCGCAAATGGTCGCCATAAAATTCACCCCGTGCTCATCTACGACTTGTTGCAACACTTCCATACGCGGCAAAGCTCCCTTGACGCGTATGTCCATCAAATCATCGGTTAATAACCCGCCGCCACCACCGCAACAAAAGGTCTGTTCGCGGGTCGTTCGCGGATCCATCTCGACAAAATTATTGGCAACGGCTTTGATGATATTGCGCGGAATTTCAAATTGTCCGCCTGCAAAATCCCCCATGCGCGAACCACGCGCCACATTGCAAGAATCATGAAAAGTAATAATATGTTTGTCGTTCAATGATTTATCAAACGTCAAGCGTTCATCTTCAATCATGTCCCACGTAAACTCGCAAATATGCGTCGGTTGTTTGTAGCGATGATCTAATTGCTTTTGCAACATTTGTGCAAAGCGATCCGTCGGATCAGAGCCATCCCCTACCCCACTGAGCGTATTCCAGAAACTGTAAGCTACGCGCCAAGCATGACCACACTCACCCACCACAATGCGTTTGACCCCCAGTTCCAGCGCGGCTTCGCGTATACGCAAGGCAATTTTGCGCAACTGGTCATAGTTGCCAATAAACATGCCAAAATTACCCGCTTCAGAAGACATGGAAGACAGCGTCCAGCTGGTTCCCGTCGCGTGAAACACTTTGGCGTAGCCTATTAGGCTGTCAATATGCGGTTCAGCAAAAAAGTCTGCTGAAGGCGTAATCAGTAGTACCTCAGCACCTTTGACATCAATGGGAAAACGCACATCAATGCCTGTTGCGTCTTTGACATCCTCTTCCAAGCCTTCCAAGGTATCAATCAACGCGGGACCTGGTAGTCCCAAATTATTACCAATACGATGTACTTTGCCGATAATTTCAATGGCATATTTTTGGGAGTAACCAATCGAATCCAGTATTTCACGCGCCGCCATGGTGATTTCAGCGGTATCAATCCCATAAGGGCAGAACACTGAACAACGACGGCACTCAGAACATTGGTGATAATAGTTATGCCATTCATCCAGCACTTCACGCGTCAAATCACGTGCGCCGACCAATTTAGGAAATAGCTTGCCTGGCAAGGTGAAATAGCGGCGATACACACTGCGTAATAAGTCCTGACGTGCCACGGGCATGTTTTTAGGATCTTGCGTGCCGATAAAATAGTGGCACTTATCGGAACACGCGCCGCAATGCACACAAGCATCCAAGAACACGCGAAGCGAACGATATTTGCCCAGCAACTCGCCCATCTTAGCGATAGCTTTGTCATGCCAGTCATCGACTAAATGACCTGGAAATCCAAGTGCTTCATTGATTTTATCGCTGGATACAAAAGGCCCTTTGCCTTCCATTGCACCAGGTTTTAATGCTGGAATGATGGGGATAACGCGATATGCGGGTGCGGTGTAATCTGCCATGCTAATTCTCCGATTCCATTTTGGCCGCCCATGCAGAGAGATGGCGTTTTTCTCTGGGGTTGTCGGTTTGATTGCGTGTGGGTGAGAAGAACACGCCAGGGGCATGTAAGAGTTTACTAAACGGGAAAATCACCAGTAGCACAGCAACCGACAATAAATGCAGCGCGAGTATCGCGTCTGCTGGCAAAGGTTGAATACTGAACTGCATCAACCCTTGAAAAAATCCTTTAACTGCGACGACATCAGTATGCGAGACGAATTGCATCAGCAATCCAGAAGCCGCAATCGTAATCAACAGCAATAACATTAAGTGATCGGATGGCGTAGAAATGTAGCGGATACGCTCAACCAAGATACGACGAGCCCACAGACCACATAGACCCAACAACATGGTGATACCAGCGTATAGACCGAATGGCTGAATAAAAGCCACCCATGACCATACGGGATCAGTGAAATATCGTAGATGACGCAGTATCACTAAGGCTAAGCTGGCATGAAATAACCAGCCCATCCCCCATGTCCACAAATTCGCTTTAAACAAGCTCTCAAAAAAGACCACCTCGCGTGTCATTCTGAACACCACACCAACTTGTGTTGTGGGTGCTGGCGTAGTCGGTATTTTCAGGGGAGCAGGTGTAATAGCGTAAGTGCGAATGCGATGAGCCAAACCCACGACGAACAGTAAGGTCGCAAGATAAAAGAGTATTGCAAGCAGTGTGTTCATCGTAGCGTCTAGCCCTTTTGTGAATTAAACGCAGCCAGTTGGCTTAGGCAAACCTGCAATTTTGCACGCTTGTTTACCAGGGCCGTAAGGGAACAAACCATACAGATATTCGCTATTGCCTTTGTCCGCGCCCAACTTCTTACCGATGGACTTGGTCAACACACGTACCGCAGGTGCAATTTGATATTCTTCAAAGTATTCGCGCAGGAAATTGACCACTTCCCAGTGCTGTTCGGTCATTTCAATGTTTTCTGTTTTAGCGATGTAATCAGCTACATCCTTATTCCACTCAGACAAATCAGTCAAATAACCTTCTTCGTCTGTTTCATAGCTTTTACCGCCGACTTCGATGCTGGACATAGTGAGACTCCTTTGTTTTAGTGATTAAAGCCAAGATTGGCAAGATTTGTTGTTGGCAGCCAGATCCACGAAACCTGCATAATCTACGGGGATCACGCCTGCGCTCATATTATTACCCAATCCACGCGCTTCAAGGTCAGGCATGAGTACATGAATCTTAAACTTTCCCATTGCCGTTTTTAGCTTTGCTTCTGCGGCATTACCACAAGTGGCAGCATAAACGGCATCTTCAATTAGCAGAATATCTCCGCCAATTGCTGTATTCAAGCAACTGTCCAGTGTGGTACTGGTCAGTGGTGATTTATTGACAATGTGTAACATAACTGCCCCTTAGAAACTTAAGACCACGTCTTGTTCTTCCATTAGTGCGCCCATTTCCGCACGATTCAGAACAGTGACATTCACAAGCAAATCCGCTTCGGTGAGACCTCGTGCTGCCATGGATTCTTCATCGACATATAACTTTTCGATGTCATAGTCTTCGAGTGCACGATAAGCGGGTGAAAAGTTTTTGGTCTCAATTCCTTTGGGTTGTTGACCCTTTTTCAACTGATATACACCGTCATCCATAAAGACCAACGAAACATCTTGATCGAATGCGGCCGTAATCAACACGACTTCCAAGGATTCCAACGCGTAGATCGTGCCGTATGGAGCTTTGCGATTAACGAACATGAATTTTTTAACAGTACTCATCTCGTTTCTCCTTAATCGCCGAAGGTGACCAAACGGTCACACTGCGTGCCCGCTTCGACCAACTGACCTAAGCCAGAAATACGGAAACCTGCCGCCAAGTTTTCTTCTTGAATACCACGGCGCAACGCAGCTGCCACACACACCACCAAATCTACCTTGTGTTCTTCCGCCAATTTCGTCCATCGGTTCACAATATGGCGATCATCCTGAGGGGGCTCAGTCAGCTTAGAGGCATTGTTTACGCCGTCATGGTAGAAAAACACGCGCCAAACTTCGTGCCCTTTGGCAATCGCTGCTTTGGCAAACAGATAAGCCGAGTCGCTGGCTTGATGCTGATAAGGCCCTTCGTTCACTACAATTCCAAACTTCATTTCTGACTTCCTTTTAGAAACGGATGTGGGTCGAGGCGTTCAGGTTGGCACGTGAACCGCGCCAATCGTCGATCAAATACTTTGTAAACGGCAAGCCTGTTTTCTCGAAGAAACGCGGCCAGCCAATACGGTCAATCCAATCCGCCATACGTTCCCAAGGGCGGGCATCTTCTTTGTAAACACTGATAATGTTTTTCACGGCATCTGCCACTTCAGGCCAACGCGGTGCATTATTGGGCAAGCCAGACGCAACCATTTTCATAAAGGTTGGTTTGCCACGTGCATTAGAGTTCTTACCGCCGACCCAAATTGCCAACTTAGAATTTTCTGGGTCATTGATTTGCATCGGTGGGCAGGGGGGATAACACGCACCGCAGCACATACATTTGGACTCATCGATTTCCAGTGAAGGCTTACCATTGACCATCGCAGGACGAATCGCTGCAACTGGGCAACGCGCCACCACGGTTGGACGTTCACACACATTTGCTACCAAATCATGATTGATGACGGGAGGTTTAGTGTGTTGCACAATGATCGCAATGTCAGCTTGGCCGCCACAGTTAATTTCGCAGCATGAAGTAGACAAATGCACACGGTTTGGCATTTCTTCACGACGGAACTCGTCATACAACTCATCCATCAAGGCTTTGACCACGCCTGACGCATCCGTACCAGGAATGTCGCAATGCAACCAACCTTGGGTATGTGCAATCATGGTCACAGAATTACCTGTGCCACCGACTGGGAAACCATTGGATTCCAACTCAGCAATCAACGGCGCAACCTTGCTTTCATCCGAAACGATAAATTCGATGTTAGAGCGAATGGTAAAGCGTACACGACCTTCTGCAAACGTATCAGCAATGTCACACAACTTACGAATGGTGTAGATGTCCATTTGACGTTGGGTACCTGCACGCACGGACCAGACTTGATCCCCACTGTGCGACACATGGTGCAACACGCCTGGACGGGGGCGGTCATGGTATTTCCAGTTTCCGTAATTCTTTTCGAGTGACGGATGCAGGAACTTCTTATTGTCTGGTACGCCCGTTTCTTTGGGCTTGCGCTTAGCAGCAGGTGCGGCGGCTTGAACGGCTTGGTTCATAATTTATCTCCAGAGTGAGCGTTAGGCAGCTTGTTTCTTGGCATTGATTTTGGCAACTTCATCATCCCAACCATCAGTACGAACATAAGGATTCATACGCGGTGAATTTACCATCGCAGGATCGACATCCAATTCCATGGCATCCAAGAAGTTAGCCAAACCAATACGTTCGATCATTTCGCCAGTACGTTCATGTTCCAGCGCATTTTCCGCAAAGAAATCAATGGTGCGCTGTGCAAAATCCACCAACTTTTCAAGATTTTCATCGGTATCCAGCTTGATAAATGGGATCACCACGGTACCCATCAGCCCGCCGATTTTCAGATGACTCTTACCGCCGACCAAAATAGTCGCACCTTTGTCTTGACCTGGAGCCAACGCACCCGTCATGACATTGATACAGTGCATACAACGCACACAGTCTTGATTGTTGATTTCGATGCCATGCGTATCGCTCACCGCAACGGTAGAAATATGCTCGCCCGTTTTGATTTTTTTCAGCTCTTTCACTTGGAAAGTCTTTGTTGGGCAACGCGCTACAATGTCATTGACCAACTCATCCATACCGTGCTTAGCGAACCATGTTTTCGCCAACGCTTCATCGGTGCGAATGTTGTCGCGCCAAGTACCAATCACCGCCATATCCGCACGTTGCACGGAGTTCATACAGTCATTGGGGCAGCCAGAGAATTTGAATTTGAATTTGTAAGGCAGAGAAGGACGATGAATATCATCCAAGAAAGTATTGATGACCGCACGATGGGTCTTCGCTTCGTCGTAGCAGGATTGTTCGCAACGCGCCGCACCCACACAAGACATCGAAGTACGTACCGCAGGACCCGCACCACCCAGATCGAAACCCATTTCATTGAGTTCATCGAAGGCTTTTTGTACGTTTTCGGTGGTCGCGCCTTGGAACATAATGTCACCAGACTGACCATGGAATGCAATCAAACCCGAACCATGACGATCCCAGATGTCGCAGAATTGACGCAGCGTAGCGGTGTCGTAGTGCATCCCAGCAGGCGGCATAATACGCAAGGTATGGAACTCGGCCGCATCCTTAAACTTCGGCGTACCGTCTTCATTCTTTAGCTCAGTAAAACGTGGAATGACCCCGCCACCGTAGCCAAAAACGCCGACCGTACCACCCTTCCAATAACCTTTTCGAGTTTTGTAAGACTCTTCCAGCTGACCCAACAGATCAACCACATAGTCTTTATCTTTAGCCAACTCTTTCAGCCCCGTCACGAAACTAGGCCAAGGACCATCCTCAAGCTGATCTAGGTTTGGGGTATCATGCATCTGCTTCGCCATTGTTCTTCCTTTCAGTCGCGTCAGACTTCGGTTCTATGCCCTGCGGGGCAGTCATTTATCGGATATGTCCGAGTTCTATCAGTGTTCAGACTCGGTTTCTTGATGGGACGCATACTACGGGGCATCCCCATATCAAACTATTACCCATAGCGGGTATCTTTTATAACCCTAATGGGTGTTATTTCTCTTCCGCGAGTAGTATTCCAAAACAGTCTGTTTTAACGATACACTAGCCGCACAAATTCAATGACGCGTAAAGGTAATCTCATGGCTGAAATCAGTAGTCTAGCGAAGCTCAAGGTTCCCTTGGGTTCACAAGAAATCGAGCTACAGCAGATTGACCATGCGGAAGGTGGCATGAGCTTGATGCGCATTCGTATTCGAGAAGGTAAACGTTTCACTATTTTTGACATCGACCCCAGCACCGCACGTGAATGGGCAATGGAAATGCAAAAATGGGCAGATCAACAAGACGCCACCGCCCATGAGTGATACCAGCCCCAAACTGATAGATGCCGTGTTTGATGTCAGTGGTGACACCTTACCCGCAGCCTATCCTTTTGCACTTTGGCACGCCTTGCTACATCATCTTCCTCTGCTAGCATCTGACCATTTGGTCGGTGTCGTGCCATTGCGCACCACCCACAATGAAGCGGGAATGTTGCTGCCTAAGCGCGCTAAACTCGTCCTGCGTATCCCTATGGAAATGGCGGAACACGCCGCGTCTTTGGCCATGCAGCAGCTAGACCTCGAAGGCAGCACATTACAGCTCGGCAACCTGAAGTTGCGTCCCCTGCAACCCTACCCCACGCTGCATGCGCACTTGGTGAGTACTGATGATGAAGAGGTGCAATTTATTGAGCAAGTGAATACTCGATTGACGGAACTGGGAATTGTCGCCAACCTGATTTGCGGCATGCGCAATCAGTTAGAAACGCCACAACGCAAAATACAAGGTTACAGTCTGGTGATACACGACTTAAAGCCAGAAGCTTCATTACGATTGCAGTACACGGGATTAGGTGCCGACCGCCATTATGGTTGCGGCATTTTTGTGCCCTACAAAGCCATTACCGATTTGGACTAATGGTGACGTAGGTTTTTTCATCAAAAGGAGGAAATATGACTTACATCGTAGCAGGCAATGAATTGGAAACGGACGCTGAGGGCTATTTGTTAGAAGCCGACTTTAGCGATGAAGTAGTTGAAGTCATCGCAGCGGCAGAAGCCATAGAATTAACCCCCAAACACTGGGAAATCATCAACTTTATGCGCGAACAATATCGCGAACACGGCCATACGCCCAACTTCCGCAATATGTTAAAAGCCGTCAATGAATTTTGGCCAGAAGCGGACAGCAAAGCCTTGTATGACTTATTTCCCATTGGTCCAGCCAAGCAAGCTGCCAAAGTGGCGGGCTTGCCACAACCATTAGGCAAGGGCGGATACTAAGCGATGCGCATCAAAAGTAAGTGGTTTTTGGCGGGACGCGAACACACGCCCGAAGAGTTGGCGGGCGCAGTCGCATTCAACGTATCGCGTATCGCCGAAAACGCACTGAAAAACACCCGTAAGGCGAAATTTGAGGTAGCCATCGGTCCGCAATATTTCGCCTTTCTGGCTGAATTTCTGGTGTTTTTGATACTGGTGGCGGATAGACTGGCTTATCGTCAGTTCACCGCAGAAAACCGCATTACCTTTACGGGTCGTCTTGCCAACCATGTCGCCGCCACTTATGCGGAGAATCATAGCCGCTTGATGAACGGCGAGTTGAGCGTCAGCAAGCAACAGTTTATCGACTTGCTGAACCAACGAGCGGGCGAATATGCCGAGTTTGGCTATAGCGAAACAGGGCCAGACTTTGCCTTTACCCGCTATCTGGCTTTCTGTATGGGGCATATTATGGATGAGGGAGATCGCGACTGGATTATCGACCAAATCATGAGTATCGAGTCGCCCGAAGCCATCGAGATGCTGGAGAAAAACTTCCGCGACTTGCTGGATACTAAACCCCGCCCCGCGCGCCCCCCACGTCGTCGCCTCACCCCTGTCAAAGCTCGCTAACATGGCGAACCCTTTCGACCTTAGCAACACCGCCGCTTATTTGGATTGGCGTGCGCACAAATTAGCCCACGCCATCACCGACACCAATGCGCTAATCGTCGAAATTCAAGACCCCAACACCCTCACCACAGCCGATCACAACGCCTTGCTGTCACGCTGCCAGCGCAGCAATATGGTGATTTATGCCTCAGCTACGCCCATAGATGAACGCGGTATGCAACGCTTAGGCGTGCAACTGGGACTACAACGCTTGGATGCCAACTGGCTGGCGGGCGAACAAGGGATCACCCGCATTACCGTGTGCCGCGATGAACACACGCGCCAGACTTATATTCCCTATACCGATCGCGCCATCAAATGGCATACCGACGGCTATTACAATCCGCCGGAACGTCAAATACGCGCCATGGTGTTACATTGTGTGCAAGAGGCAGGAACAGGCGGTGAAAATCGCATCATGGATCACGAAATCGCCTATATAAGCCTGCGCGATGCGAGTCCTGATTTTATCCGCGCCCTTTCTGCTCCCGATGTCATGACCATTCCTGAGCGCGTCGATGAAACGGATGGCATCCGCCCCGCCCAAACAGGACCTGTGTTTTCGGTCGATGCGACAGGTCGATTACACATGCGCTACACCGCCCGCACCCGCAGCATCGTTTGGAAGCAAGACGACACCACCCTTGCAGCGGTTCAATACTTGGAACAACTACTGGCGACCCCCTCGCCCCATATCCATCAACTCAAACTGCAAGCAGGCATGGGCTTGCTGTGCAACAACGTCCTGCATGACCGCACCGCCTTCACCGACGACCCCACGCACCCCCGCCTGCTCTATCGCGCGCGCTACTTGGATAGAATCACCGATCTGCTGTAAGTCCTTATAGAATAAGGGGTTGCAAGCGCACTATTTCCAAACCATAGACCAAGGAGCACCGAATGGAATCCGCCGAGCCATTACTACCCGACCGAGATGAAGAAGGTTACCTGATTGATCCCGCGCTATGGAATGAAACTGTCGCGCTAACTTTGGCACAAGAAGCGGAACTGACTTTGAGCGAAGCGCATTGGCAAGCGATCCGCTTTATGCGCGACTATTACGCAGAACACCAAATTATCCCCGATGTCCGCCACGTCATCAAACATTTGGCAGAGGAACACGGCAGCAAAGACCGCAACCTGATCTTCGCGCTATTCCCCTATGGCTATGTCGCCCAAGCCTGCAAAATCGCTGGCATGAAACGTCCTAGGGGTTGGAGTACGGGTTGAACGAAGCCGCTATCGCGGAGAAATATTCCTTCAGCGATTGATTAGACAAGATAATTCATCCTCACCCCGAAAGGGATTTTTTATACTTTATCATGAGGATGAAGCAGATGACGACACAA
>JAQTTV010000062.1 GCA_028710565.1 Gallionella sp. | reverse complement strand
ACCAGCAAGTGGCGGAGTACATTCGGGATACGATAGCGGCAAAAGTGGAAAGCGCGGTCCAGTCGGAAAAGGCCCGTATTGTGCAGCGGGAACAGGCCGTCCGCGCCAAAGAAAGCCAGCTGAATGGACAAGAGGCAGAATTGCAAGAATGGCATGAAACCCTGAATACCCGAGAAAACCGACTGAAAAACCACGATGACGTTTATGCCGAGAACACCCGGCTCAAGCAGCGTCTGGAAACGGTGGGGATGCATGTCGGGAGTATTCTGGGGATCCAGAATGCGAGTATGAACCGGGGCAAAGTGTTGAGGGCCGTTGAATCGGCCTCCTCGATGGCGAGTTTTCAAAAGGCGTTGGACGAACAGAAGCTGAGCCTGGAGGTGAATCGTCGGAATGGACCGGGGGACTAGGACAGGCAGTTACTGCGTAACAATTATATATAGTGACCAGTCACAGATAATGTATTTTTGGAGTTCACTTGGGCATTATTTGGGCAAATCGCCAAAAATTACGGTATGGCGTAGGCTAAAACGCCTGTTTTTGCTGGTGTGTGAACCGACCAGACCAGCGGATTATCAATCCGGGGGGCTCTATCATAAGCGTTACTGTAACGTAATGACGCTACTTGTTAGGCTTTTCCCTACCTGTATTGAGTTCCGCATGTTCAGTTAACTCCGCGTTAATGAAGCCAGAGATCATCGCACGATACACATGCTCTGTGACAGATGGATTTGCACCAAGTTCTTGCGATAGCGTTATAACCTTAGAAATAACCTGTTCGACGCGTTGAGGTGCTTTGACATCCTCCGTGGATTTTTTGAAGCTAGCAGCCTGCTTCACAAAGCTGCCACGTTCAGCCAAAAGAGCAACAATCTCACGATCAATGCGGTCGATGTTTGTGCGGACTTCTTCAATGGAAGTGCAATTGACTGTGTAACTCACGATGTATTCCTTTCATAAATCATAACGCATGAATTAATATGTGCCGCTACGTAGGTTTGAATGAATTGTTAGCTGCCAACACGGACAAGGCAGAACTTTTTATTGCCTGAAACCGGGAGCCAGCTTGCAGTGTAGGAGCCCATGATGCTCACTTGTTTGTCTTTGGATCCGGTTGGCTTTGTGATCTTTCCGGTTATTGGATTGCCGCCGCGGAAGTGGCCGTAGATGCCGCTGCAATTGCCTGAGTAAAAGAGCTGGTCATCAGCTATTGCGAGGAAGTAGGCAGACTGGAAGCCGGAAGAAACGAGTTGTTCCAGAAAGGCGATGTCCTTGCAGAAGCTAAACATAGACTCTGGGACTTGCCCGTTCCTAGGATATTTCAGCTCGATGGCACTCAAACGCTCGCCTGAGTCTACCGAAGTAACAGTAATATCTATTTCCTTCTTTTCGAGTGCTGCCTTCTGCAGCTTGAAGTGGGAGACATTGCGCTCAAACTGGACCTTGCAACCTCCAAGCTGATTACGAAGGAAGATACCTAGCTCGTGCTGCAGGCTGAACTCGTTATAGATTTCGACGGCGCCAGAACCGACTTCTTTTAAAAAATCTTCAATTTGGCGATCAAGTTGCATTGGCAGCTAACGTTTGACTTAAGCTGCGTGCCAAAGGCGCGTCCGCTTGAAGGAAGGGTTTGACAAAGCTCATAGAGTCACTTTTAACTTACGGCCACCAGTAATAGCGAAGCCTTCACGCTCATAAAATGCCAATGTCTTATCAAACTGTGGTAGCGGTGGCGTTGTCACTTCTAGACGTTTCCAGCCCCGAGTTGCGCCGAAAGATTTTGCTTTGGACACGAGGCAGAACCCAACATTGTTTGAGCGGTATTCAGGGCGAACATAAAGCTCCGGTATGGTTCCAAAGGCTCCTTCAGCGTAAAGGGCGTGGCTTTCATACAGAGCAAGAAAGCCGACCGCTTTTCTGCCTTCATCGCGCGCGATAAATACGAAGTATTTTTCGCGATGGAGAAAGTCCTTGAGCCTATCGGTTGTTTCTTCCAGATCGAAGTTGAATGTTTGAACACCAATAGTGTTCATAATTTCACGCAGCAACTCGCCGACCATTACGGCAATTCCATGGGCATCGTCTGATGTTGCGGGCTTGATAGTTATGTTTGCGTTCATCTCATGTGACCTAACGTAAATTCGATGGCCCTGTCGGTGCCGTGTAACAATGGGTTATGCCGTATAATATGGGGTGACCTTCCTGCTTATTTACCAGACACAATGCGCCATTCTGTCTCGTTGGCGTTTTTCTCTCTGTCGCTAATGTACTGATTCTCCTCATACCCGGCAAGCCGGAAAAACGGGTATTATGAGACATTAAATCAGGCCAGCATTTCTTTACGAATTACCCGCCGCAACACCCGTTCCAGTGCCCCATCCTGCGCGGTCATTTGTTCCCGTAAGGCGGCGTTGATCGCGGTCTGATAATTGCCGCCATGTTCTTGCGCCTGCTTTCTGTACCAGTCCAACACGTCGTTATCTAAGCGGATGGTCACGCGGGTTTTCCCCGGTTCTATGGCGACGGCACCCCGCCGGGCCTGGCTGAAATCATACTCTGCTTTCATGGTGTCACACCTCCTGCATAAGCTTTACATTCTCCTGGACTGGCTTTACGGGCAGATATGAGGCGTATTTCATCTTCACCGCGCTCGGTGTACACCACGATCAGTACCCGATCCAGGAAGTCCCGCCCCATCGTCACCAGACGCTGCTCGCCTTCGGCATCTATGTCTTCTGTAGTCAGGGCGCGGTCATCGAAAAAGACCCCGACGGCATCGGCAAAGTCCACGCGATGATCGCGCAGGTTGGTCTGCCGCTTTTTGTCGTGCCAGGTGAATTCCATATCTTATGATTGCACAGATGTACACCAAAGAAAAGCGACTATTTGGCTTGGGCTAATGAATATAAGGGGCTAGGATGCACCTGTTCACGCGCTACATTAACAGCTACAGCAAAAGCGACAAAGGTTCACATGGCAAAGATCAGCATATCAGAGGCGGCTAGGCAGGTTGGTTTATCCAGGTCTGCGCTTTACAGAAGTTACATAAAAACAGGGAGGTTGTCTGTTGATAGGGATTCTCGCGGCGCTCCAGAGATAGACACTTCTGAGATTTTAAGGGTGTTCGGCGATCAGTTCGGAGCTACAGCAAAAGCTACAGAGGTTCACACCGATAAAATACAGCTGAACACCCCATTTTTGCAGGCTGAGGTGGCGCGGCTACAGGCGCTTGTTCAGGTGTACGAGAAACAGTTGGATGAAGCAAAACTCAGGGAGGAATGGCTCAAGGCGAAGGTGGATGCCCTGCAACCCGCGTCATTATCTGGGCCGGGGGTGAGACGCCCTTGGTGGCAGTTTTGGGGGTAATCTTGCCGAATAGCGGCTTTCGGGCGTAGTCTCGGAGGATTAACAACAACCCAAAGGCATTACCCATGATAGAAATGGTAATGCCCCGTAACCTCAAAGTCTTGGCCGACAAAGGTATACGGGGCATCTCATATCCGGCGACGGATAGGTCAAGTATAGCCGCCCTTGGCTATGCAATCAAAGCCTATCCGGTCCCCATGCAGAGCATGAGCGCGATCGGGGGCTTTGATGGGCAGATTTGATCCCACAGCCTCTTGTGTTCTTGACCGCTTTGCCGAACACCTGCCCCATAAGCCGTATTGCACGGACGACCTGACTGCAGGCCTGCAAATCCGGTCCTTAAAAACCGCCTTACAACGCGCTTATATCCAGCACAACCACCCCGGCATGATCTGGGCCATGGTCTATGACGTGGACCGGGCCTGTGTGAATCCGACCGACTGGTGGCCGATCTGGGAAAGCGTCGGACTGCCGCCGCCCAACATCGCCGTCATGAATCACCGGACGAAACGTGGCCACCTGATTTATCTGCTGGAAGCGGGTGTCTGCCGGACGGAACTCGCACACCTCAAACCCTTGCGCTACATCGCCAGCATTGAGCGGGTCTATACCGCCGTTCTGGGCGCAGACCCTGGCTATGCGGGTCTCATCTGCAAAAATCCGTTTAACGACCGCTGGCAGGTTTGGGAGATCCACGGCAACCCGTACACGCTGGACGATCTGGCCGTCTATGTGGATTTGACCGCCAAGGCCGCTAGATTGCCCTCTGACGCATCGGAGAGCTTCGGGCTGGGTCGTAACTGCACCATGTTCGATACAGGCCGTTTCTGGGCTTACGGGGCCGTCAGAGAGTATTGGGCACCTAACGGGCTTGGCCGATGGTCAAAAGCCGTTCTGGAGCGATTACAGGCCATTAACGGCGAGTTCCCGCAGCCCTTACCCTTTGCCGAAGTGAAAGCCACAGCCAAGAGCATCAGCGGGTGGACCTGGCGGAACATGACGCCCGCAGGCCTGCAAGACCTCATCGAGCGGACGCACACCACGGAGAAGCAGGCGGAGCGGGGCAGAAAGGGCGGCTTGGCATCCACCAATCAGGCAGATATTGCCGCAATGGGCGGCATTGCCAGTGGGCAGGCCCGCAGCCTATCCCGCGAGCAGGACAGGGCCACGGCACGGCTGATGCGAGCTCAGGGGCATACGCAGCAGGCTACCGCCGATGCTCTGGGCGTATCTCTCAGAACGGTAAAGTACTGGCTTGCTCAAGAGCAATAAAATTGCCAGGTTTCTTTAAAATGCGCAATGAATGGCCTATCCATGGTGCAACGAACCGAGCCTATATCAGATAACAGCCGCTTGCGGGGGCTTTGGCCTGGGTTAGGCTGGCATGGCGTCTGAACGTACAGAAAGCTTTAGCTGGTGGTGTTTGAGTAGTGAGCGCGGGTGAGGGCGGGGATTTGCTTGCAAATCGTCGAACGAATCCGCAACCGCCCAGAGGGCGGAATAGTGGCTACAGCGTGCTTACTTTGGTCTGCACAGGCTGGGTGAGGGGGGCCGGGGGGAGAGGGTTTGAGCCGTTCGCCTTGTTACCGTAACGGAAATCCATGCCCAGTCATGCCTCATTTTTAGCCCAGGCGCTTTTCATATCCCTGTCATGGTCTTGTCATCATTGCTCACAGGGTACCGCACAGATTTTGGGGATAAACCGCAAGTCATGGCCGACCGTTTGCAGATCAGCGCAACAAGTCACACAATTATTGATAAATAGTGACGTGTCACATATAATAAGATTCAGGCAACCAATGCGGAGAACCGCCATGACCAAAATAGCCGAGGTGTTATCACAACCTGTCACCCAAAAAAGAGGCCGGAAGCCCAAGGGCGACCGCCCCATGACGGCAGCGGAACGGGCCAAGGCCAGCCGCGACCGTCGCCGCTTCCCGATGGAAGGCTACAGCGGGAAGCCGATCTCCGTGATGTTGTCGGGTGACGCGCATATGGCTCTGAATGACCTCATCACCATATATGGCGACAAGTCACAAAAAGAGATCATAGACCTGGCGCTCATCCATCTGCTCAAATCGCAGCAAGTCACATAATAGTAAAGCCGCCACTCATCGGGGTTTCAAAAGGGGCTTGCCCCTTTGCCTACTAAGCGAAAACCGAACAAGAGCGCACAGCGAATTGTAAGGTTATCGCTTAGTAGGTTATGTTAGTTTTCGGATACCCTGCTATAATCG